>NZ_CP109583.1:8515166-9117749 GCF_036250755.1 Streptomyces uncialis
TCCTGGACAATCTGGCCCGCCTCGGCCGCCCACCCGGGACGATCGAGGCGGTGGCGTTCACCCATCTGCACATCGACCATCTCGGCTGGGCCGGGCACCCCGCCCCCGGCGGCGACCGGCCCGCCTTCAGCGGCGCCGAACTCCTCGTGACCGAACCCGAGTGGTCCGGGCGCCATCTCCTCGCGGCCCACGGCACCTCCGCCGAAGCGCTCGCCGCGCTGGAACCCAGGGTCCGGACCGTGACCGACGGTCAGGAGGTCTTCCCCGGCGTACGGGTCCGCTACATGCCCGGACACACCCCCGGCCACACCGGCTATGTGATCGAGTCGGGCGGCAGACGCCTCATCGCCTTCGGCGACGCCCTGCACTCACCGGTCCAGACAGCCCGTCCGCAGTGGTCCGCCGCCCCCGACCACGACCCCGCGCTGTCCGCCCGGTTCCGCCACCGGCTGGTCGCCGAACTCCAGGAGCCCGGCACCATCGGCTTCGGCAACCACTTCGCCGACGTGGTCTTCGGACACGTCCGTCCGGGAGCCGACGGCCCCGTCTGGCACCCCGTCGACGCGTGACCCGCCGGAGCCGGACATGACCGTGCCCTCGCCGCGCCGCTCCCCTGCCAAGTACCGCGCCCGGGTCTGGCCGGGCGTCCTCACCGCCGCGCTGACCGCGACGGTCACCGTCATGCCGGGGTTCGCCGTCGGAGCCCTCGTCCCCGGCATCGGGTCCGAACTGCGCATGTCCCGCACCGGACTCGGACTGTCCATGACCGCCTTCTACGCCGCCACCGCGCTCGGCTCGCCCCTCGCCAAGCGGACGGCCGCCCGGCTTCCGACGCACACCACCCTCGCGACGGCCTCCCTGATCGCCGCCGCGGTCATGCTCGGGGTGTCACGGGCGGGCGACGCGGCCACCCTCACCGCCCTCCTGGTCGTGGGCGGCCTCGGCAACGCACTTGTCCAGCCCGCCGCGGGCCGGCTGATCGTCGCCGGAGTCCCGGGGCACCGGCGCTCCCTGGCGGCGGGCGCGGTCGGTGCGGCCTTGGCGGCGGCGACCCTCGTCCCCGGCCTGCTCGTCGCCTTCGTCGTCCCGGGACATGGCTGGCGCACGGCCATGACCGTCGCCGGACTCGTCGCCATGATCCCGGCGGCACTCGCCCCGCTGACCGTCCCCCGCACCGGTACCCCGGCCACGCCGACCGTACGTCCCACCGCTCCCCGGAGCGTCGGGCCCGTACTGGCACTGTGGGCCTTGGCCGCCGCGCTGTCGGCCGCCGGGAACAACGCGGTGGCCACGTACTTCGTCCAACTGGGCGCGGAAGCCGGGCTGTCGGGCACCCTCACCGGGAACCTGCTGTCGCTCAGCGCGCTCTGCGCCATCGCCGTCCGACTCGCCGCGGGTGCGCTGACCGACCGGGCACCCCATCACAACCCAGCGGTGATCACCGCCATGATGGCCACCGGTGGCATCGGGCTCGCCCTGATCTCGACGGGCTCACCGACAGCCTTCCTGGCCGGAGCGGTGCTCGCCTTCTCCGCGGGCTGGGGCTGGACCGGACTGCTCCTCGCCGCCGCACTGCGGTTGGTACCCGACAAGGCGGAGCACGCCGGGCACACCGTCCAGGTCGGCATCTACACGGGCGCCACCGTCGCGCCGTTCGCCTTCGCGGCACTGACCGGGGCGGTCGGGTTCGCCGGCGCGTCGCTGGCCGCCGCCACCGCCGCGTTCGCGGGCGCCGCGGCGACGACCGCCGGGGCGTTCCTGCTGCGTCCGCCCGGCCGCCCCACGCCCGCCTCCGCCCCGGGCGGCACCGGACCGTCGGCCGCGCCCCACAGCCCGGTCCGTGCGACGGGCCCCACGTCCGGCGAGGACTGAGCCACGCGTCACGAGGTGCTCGATGACGGGGGGCACCGACACTCCGCCGACCGCCGACCGCCGACCGCCGACCCGAAACGGCGGGACCGAAACGGCGGGACCGGGACGGCGTCCGGCCGGGACGGCGTCCGGCCGGGACACCGTGGTCGTCGCGGTGTCCCGGCCGGATGGCCGAGCGGAGCGGAACGGTCAGAGAGTTCCGGTGTACAGCAGCCTGTTGGGCGAGTTCTTGGACACGGTGAGGATGTCCTTGACCGACTGCTCGATGATCCAGTTGCCCACCTGCTGGGTCCCGGCGCCGGGGTTCAGGGACTTGTACAGGGCGGCGACCCCCGCCACATGCGGGCTGGCCATCGAGGTGCCGTTCAGCGCGGTGCTGCCGCCGCCGAGCTTCGCCGAGACGATGGCCTGGCCGGGGGCGTACACATCCAGACAGGAGCCGAAGTTGCTGAAGTCCGTCTCCTTGTCCTGGTGATCGGTCGCGCCGACCGTCAGCGCCCAGGTGGCGCTCGCGGGGGAGACCGAGCAGGCGTCCTTGTGGTCGTTGCCCGCCGCGATCACCGGCAGGACACCGCGCCCGGCGACATTGTCGGCGGCGTTGTTCACGGCGTCCGTCCGGTCCCCGCCGAGGGAGGCGTTGAGGACGGCGGGCTGCCGCGCGTTCTGCGCGACCCAGTCGAAGCCCGCGATGATCCCGGACCAGGAGCCCCGGCCGTCGCAGCCCAGGACCCGCACACTGACCAGCTTCACATGGCGGGCGACACCGAACGTGACCCCGCCGACCGTCCCGGCCACATGCGTGCCGTGTCCGTTGCAGTCGGCGGCGTTGCGGCCGTCACCGATCGAGTCGAAGCCGGGCGCCGCCCGGCCGCCGAACTCGGAGTGCTGGAAGTCGATACCGGAGTCGACCACGTAGACGGTCGCGCCCGACCCGGTGCCGTTGACGTTGTACTGCTGGTTCAGCGGCAGATACGGCTGGTCGATCCGGTCCAGCCCCCAACTGTAGGCGGGCAGACGGGTGCCGGCGGCGGGCACCGGGGTCGCCGACGCGGTGCCGTCCTCCTCCACCGCCTCGACGGCCGGCAGCGCGCGGACGGCCGTGAGCTGAGCGGGGCTGAGCTTCGCGGCGAAGCCGTTGAGAGCGGCGGAGTACGTGAACAGCGGCTTCACCCCGGGCACGGCCTGCTGAAGCGCGGTCTGGGGGCTCGCACCCTTCCGTACGGTGACGATGTACTGCCCGGGGATCGGCGAGGGCACGCGCCGCAGGGGGGCGGGCTCGGCCCGGGTGGGACTCGCGCTCACCGGCGCACCCGGGTCGGGAGCGGCGGACACCGGGCCGCTCACAGCGGTCAGCGAGGCGAGGGCGATGACGACGGCGGCCGCGATGCGGGCGCGCGGCCTTGTGTACGTGGACATGGAGCGACCCAAGCAAAGCAAGATACATGAATCCATCACCGGACGGGGGTGTCCCACCACCGCGGGCGCTGAACAACTCGAACGCCGGTCACCTCCGCTCGCGCCGCCGGGATTCCGTCCCTGGGCCGACCCGTTCCGGTACGGGTCGGCCCAGAACGGGTCGTTCGTGGATCGCGCGGTACCCCGCGTCCCTTGGGGGCTTCGCGGGTACGGGGAACCACGCACCGCTGTGCGCACACCAGCTCCACCGCTCATGAGCCCGTCGCCCCGCGCCTGACCGGAGAGCGGGGACGACCGGCGACCGGCTCAGAGCCAGTCGTTCTCCGGAGCGGCCGCGCGGAGTGCCGCGCTCCCGTTCTCCGTGAGCGGCAGGCCATGGGGTACGCACACGATGTCCACGTCCAGCGCGGCGAGCCGGTGGAACGAGGCGATGGCCTCGGTCCTGTCCACATTGAACGGACCGAGGATCGCCCGGCCTTCCGCGGTGGCGACCAGATCACCGGGGAACAGCACACCGCTGGACGTCAGATGGAGGGCGACGCTCCCCGGGGTGTGGCCGGGGACGTGCAGCACGCGGACCGGCTCGCCCCACCCTTCGAGAAGGTCACCGTCGCGCAGCTCGACGTCCACCGGCACATGCCTCAGGGCGGGCTGGTCCGCCTTGTCGAACCCGGCCAGAACCTGCTCATGGAGGGCACGTTCCGAGGCGGTGAGCACCGCCTCGGGCTCGGGGGCCGTGCCCTGGACGAAGGGGGCGTCCAGGGCACCGGCCAGCACTTGGGCGCCCGTCGCCTCGACGAGATCCGCGGCCGAGCCCATGTGGTCGACATGGCAATGCGTCAGCACGATCCGCCGTACGTCCTGGGGCCGGGCGCCGAGCTCCCCGAGCGCTTCCAGGACCGCGGGGGCGGAGCCCGGCACACCCGTGTCGATCAGGGCGTACCCGTCCGGCAGACGCACGATGTGGACGTTGCCGACCGGGAAGGGCAACTGCCAGACGCCGGAGGTGATCCGTGTGAGCTCCATCCACCGACGCTAACGGGAGACGAGGGAAGAACCGGTCACATTGTGCTGCGGGCGGATTCCGCGCACCGTGAACGAAGGACCGCCCGGGACCGGCCTGAACCGGCCCGGACAGACCTACGAGGCGAGCCCACGACGAAGCGGCCGGCCCACAGTTCAGCCCCGCATCGGGCTACCGGAGGTGATCCGCGACGGCTTCCGCGATGGCGTCCATCCCCGCGTCCCCCGGGTGGAGCCCGTCCCCCGAGTCGAACACCGGAGCCATCTCGTCACCGTGCCCCGGGCGGCGATCGGCCAGCACCCGGTCGAGGTCCACCACCGAGTCGTACGCCCCGCTGGTCCGGAGCCAGTGGTTCACGGCGTCACGCACCCGCTCCTTCTCCGGGGTGTAGTAGGGGCCGTACCCCTTGAACGGGGTGAGGGTGGCCCCGATGAGGGTGATTCCCCGCCGGTCCGCGGCCCGGATCAGCTTCCGGTGTCCCTCGATGAGCTGCTTCGCGCTCACCACGGGACGCACCCCGCAGCCCCGGTCGGGCAGCCCGCCGCCCCCGATGTCGTTGACGCCCAGCATCACGACGGCCGTCCGGACACCCGCCAGACCGAGCGCGTCGTCCCGGAAGCGCGCGGTGCCCTTGTCGCCGTAGCACAGCGAGTCGGTGAGCAGCATGTTGCCGCTGATACCGGAGTTGACCACGCTGAGCCGTCGCCCGTCGGCGAGCAGCCGCTCACCGAGCCGGTCCGGGTACCGGCGGTCCGCGCCCGGGGTGGAACCCCAGCCGGCGGTGATCGAGTCACCGAAGGCGACGACCGCGCCCTCGGTCCGCCGCCCTCGCACCTCGACGCCCCGTACGAGGTAGCGGGCCTGGCTCGTCTCGTCGAAAGCGTCGCCCGAGGTGTGGTGCGTACGGTCACCGGCGGCCCGGTAGGCGTTGGTCAGCCCGTCCTCCAGATAGGTGACCGGACCGGTGCCCCCGGCGAAGTGCAGGGTGACGGTCAGTTTCTCCAGAGGCCGTACGGGGAGCCGCACCGGATCGGACGACCACTGCTCCCCGACCGGCACGATGGCCGAGGACCGGCCCCCGAACCGCAGCTCCCGGACCGACCCGGCCCGGACCGACGCTCCTTCGGCCGCCCTGGCGACACTCGCCCGGGTCAGTCGCAGCGGCTTGTGCCCGTACCGGTTGGAGACCTCGACCCGCACCTCCGACCCGGCGGCCCCGACCCGGACCACCTGACGGACGCTCTGATCGGCGAAGCCGTCCCAGGCCCAGTTGGGCCAGGACCCCGGCAGGGGCGCCACCGGACGGTGGAGGGCCGCGCCCCACGCCCTGGTCCAGCCACTCTCCCGCGCGGTGGCGCTGTGACTCCCGGCGGCCGGAGCGGGCGCGGCCGCTGTCGCGGCGACCACGGCCGCGATGCCCAGGGCGGAGAGACGAATCCGCCGGTTCCTTGAACGCAAGGTGACTCCTTCGACGCCGGATACGCGGAGCGTTTCGCACGGTGCCGCGGCGAAGCCGCCGCGCCGGACGCCAACTCCGCTGTCGGAGGTGCCAGTCCACCATGGAGTAAACCGGATTTCGGGACACCGTCGACATCGCCGTCCGAGTCGCGGGTCGCGGTTCAGCGCCCGGCAGGCCCCGCCTGCCGGGCGTACTCCGGAGCCGCCCGCACCATCACCGCTCCCGGTTGGGGCATCGTCGGCGGACGAGAAGGGCGGATGATGGACTGACGCCATGACCACATTGATGCCCCGCGTGCTCAGCGCACTCGACCGGTTCCATGCGGCCCGTCCGTGGGACCACAACGCCCACTACCACCGCTGGATGCTCCGGCAGTTGCCCAAGCGCTTCGGCAAGGCCCTGGACGTGGGTTGCGGCAGTGGTGATCTGGTCAGACTTCTGGCCGAGCGTGCCGGGTCGGTGCACGGACTCGACGCCGACCCGGCGATCGTCGCCCGGGCAAGGGAACTCACCGACCCGGCAACTCCGGTGACCTACCAGGTCGGTGAAGCGCCGAAGGGAATTCCACCGGGCCCGTACGACGTCATCACCTGCGTCGCCACCCTCCACCATCTGCCGTTCACCGAAACCCTGACCCGCTTCCGCGACCGCCTGGCGCCCGGCGGAACCCTGGTGATCGTCGGCGTCGCGAAGCCGGAGACGCTCGGTGACCAGCTGCTCGGCACGGTGTCCGCCGTGCTGAACGTGGCCATGGCGTTGCTGAAGAACAGGGGACGCGGGGCAGCCCGACCGGTCGCGATGACCGCCAAGGTCCGGCCCGCGGACATGAGCTTCCCGGACATCGCCCGTGAAGCCCACCGGGTCCTGCCCGCCGCCCGGCTGCGCCGAAGGCTCTTCTGGCGCTACACCCTTGTGTGGCAAAAGAGTTGAGCTCGCACTCCATCTGCCAAGACCTTCCGGGCTTGCCGATGACATACGCCGCACATCGCTCCGTGCCCACGACGGTGCTCCGGACAACAGCGTCAGGTCCATCCGTCCGGGCGGGCGTAGAGGGCTGATTCACCCACCAGCGCCGGTGGGTGAATCAGCCCACCGGGGTGCCGTTGAGGGCTCACGGACGGGTTCTCAGCTTGTTCGATGTCCATGGCGGTCTGTGGCTGGGACGGATGGGCCCAGGGCTTCGTCCAGCCTTTCGACGATCTTCCGGAGCTCGCGAGCCCCGCGCTGCGACATCGCCTGCATCGCGCCGTCGAGGAGGATGCGGGCCCTGAATGGGTTGCCGCAGCAGTACCAGTCCACGTGGCCGAGCTCGTCGTCGCGCCAGAGCTCGCGCTCGGTGCGGTGGACGTAGTCCTTCCACAGACGCAATGCCGCGCCTACGTACCCTGGTTGGAGATAGTTCCGCGTGCGTTCGAGACGAACGATCTCGGAAACTGTTCGCTGGGAGAGGCGGTCGATGACCAGTCTCGTATTCCGTGACTGGTGCCGGTCCGGGATCCCGGCCCGGACCCGCCTTGGCCGTCTACGCGGCATGGGCCTTTCGGTTGGTCGTCATGGCGCACATAGTGCCACGAGCTCGAACGGCATCTCGAACGGGTTTACCCGCCTGGGCATTTACCGGACGTACGGACGCCCCTCGTCCGATCGGGTGCTCCGACCAAGGAAGCACGTCACCGCGACGAAGGCTGTGAGGTGAGTACGCTGCTCGATGCCCTCGGGACGGAAGCAATCGCGGAAGCGTCGCGCCGGACGATGCCACCGATGGATGAGGTAGGGCACCCTGGCGACGACGGCCGTCGCGTCTTCCGGCGTGTGGCCCGGACAGTCGCCGGCTCCCGTCGCGCGCGGTTCAGAGTGGGGTGGTCCAGACGCCGACGGGATGCTCGGCGGGCTCCAGCCAGAGCCACGGCTGGGACTTCCGATAGCTGTGGCCGCTCTCGTCCTGCCAGAGGTAGTGGCCTTCACGGTCCGGCCACACCGCTTCGAGGACGGGGAACGGCGGGCGCCGGTAGAACGAGATCGCGCTGCCGAAGAAGGTGCGGTGCCAGCGGGGATCGACAGCCTTCAGGGCAAGGGAATGGTGCGCTATGACGTCCGTGCACCGCTGGCCGTCAGACAGCGTCCTACCTTGGGCGGCCCGCTGTCCCAGGGTGTTGAGGCACGTACGCATCACGTGGATGTCGAGGCCGAACATGGCCACTTCAGGAGTGCGGAACGAGTGCCAGAGCCCGACCGTGTACGCGAACCCAGGGCCTTCCTCGTCCGGGGGAACCGTCACCACGCTCCAACCATGGCCCAGGACATGTTCCAGGGTTCGGAGGTCCAGGGCATCTGCTTCGTGCCGGTCTCCGTGGTCGTGGCATATGACGCAACGGCACTCGGCGGGGTCGTCGTGCATGCGGCTCAGAGTACGTCTGCCGCGTCACGATGCCCGGCGGGGGCGTTCGCTGTCGGGCCACACTTCCGGGACGACTTGTTCGGCTGCCTGCCTGCGCGCGGAGCCATGCTGTTCGAGCTCACCGATGCGTCGCCGCGCGCGGACCGGCCGATGACCACGCCGGTGGACCTCACGCTGACGCCGGGCGTCGGCGCGGGCACGGCGCGCTGAACAGCGGGAACGCGTCCGCCGTCCGCCACCCGGTCGGCGCCCGTCGGCCCGTACCCCCCGCTCAGATGTCGTGCGGGACCCAGGGGGCCGTTTCGCTCGTGAAGGCGGTCGTCGCCTCCGCCAGTGCGCCCGGGCGCAGCTCCCGTACGCGTCCGGCCGCGGCCAGTTCGGTCAGTCGGGTGCCGCCCAGGTACACCGTGCCCAGGTCCCTGATGTCCAGGGCGAGGTCCGCCGGGTCGCCGGTCCGTTCGCAGGTCGCGCCCTTCGGGTCGCCGGACAGGCGCCATGTGCCCTCGTTCCACGGGCAGAAGGCGTCCTTGACGTCGAACACGACATCCACCGGCACCCGGTAGGTCCGCGCCTCCAGTGCCGCACCGACCTCCACCAGCCGGACATGGCCCCCGTCGTTGATCCGGACGGCGCAGCGCCGGATGTCCGAGACGAGGTGCTGCCAGGCGTCGTCCACGGGGCAGTTGCCCAGGCTGACGGTCGAGGTGAGGTCGATGCCGAAGAGATGACGCATGAGCGCGGCCCGGGAGGCCGGGTCGAGCGCGAACAGGTCCTGGACCTCGACGGAGCCCTTGGGGCCCGCGTCGTCCCAGGTGGGGCGGACCCGGAAGCGGACGTAGCCGGTCGTCCGGCCGTCCCGCTCGGCCACGACGCACCGGAGGTGGGAGGTGCCCTCCCGGAACTCGGGGACGTCGAGGACCCCGAGGCGTTCCCAGCCGGGCAGCCGGGCGATCATCCCGGGGCGGGCGGGTACCAGTTCGGCGTAGACCGCCTCGCAGTCGGCCAGCGAGTCGCCCGGCGGGACCTCGCGCAGCCCGACCTCGTCCGTGCCCTCGGGGACCGTGAGCCGTACCCGGGACGTGTCGATGTCCGCCTTCACCAGATGAGTCGACGGGCCGTAGCCGAAACGGCCGTAGATGGCGGGCTCGGACGCGCCCAGGATGGCGAGCGGTTCGCCCCAGGCGTGGAAGTCGTCCAGCTGGCGGCGCATCATCGAGGTCAGCACGCCCCGGCGACGATGGGTGGCGGCGACGGTCACCAGGGAGACCCCCGCCATCACGGCGAGCCCTCCGCCGGGTACCGCCACCCCGAAGCGGAACGAACCGGCGGTGCCGACGCACAGATCCCCGTCCCAGGCGGCCAGTGAGCGCTCGACCACCGTGATGTCGCGGATCAGCTCCCGCCTCTCCGGGGACTGGGGGACACCGCCGAAGGCCAGGTTCAGCCCGTCGTACCAGCCGTCCCACTCGGACGCGCGCAGGACCCGCAGCTCGATGGTCATGCGCCATGTCTAGCAAGGTGCCCAGCCGGGCCGCGACCCGATTTCCCGCGGCGCGGCCGGTACACCGCGGGTGAGGGACGGCGTCGTTCCGGCATCTCGTCACACGGGGTGCGGGGCCGGGCCGAGGGTGCGGCCGGGTACCAGGGTGCCGGGCAGCAGTTCGTGCTCGGTCGGTGTCCGGGTCCGGTCGTCCCGCAGGGCCCGCATGACCTCCACCGCGCGCCGGGCCGCCCGCTCCACCGGGATGCGTACGGTGGTGAATCCCAGCAGATCGATGCCCGGCAGGACGCCGTCGCACCCGGTGAGCGACAGATCGTCCGGTGCCTGGAGGCCCGCCGCCTGGGCGAGGGGCAGGAAGGCGAGGAGCCGCCAGTCGGACGGGAACATGGCGGCGGTGATCCGCCCCGACCGGTGGAGGCCGAGGATGTCCAGCCCGCCTTCCTCGGCCCGCCCGAACGTGGGGGAGGCGACGGGATGCACCCGGACGCCGTGTTCACGCAGCCGACGGGCCATCGCGACGCCGCGCCGGTGCTCGGGCACGGAGTTCGCGGCGCTGGGCGTCACGACCGCCACGGACCGGTGCCCGTGCGCCGCGACCGCGTCGGCGAGCTGGGCCGCGTTGCCGTCCTCGTCGTAGGACACGCTGTGGATACGGGGGTGCGACTCGGGGCGTCCCACCACGACGACCGGCACGATGTCGAGGAACGGTTCCAGCATCTCCGCGCGGATCACCCCGGTGGCCACGAACATCCCGCCTACCCGCAGTCCGAGCAGCCGGTTGAGTGCCTGCCGTTCGTACCGGGCGCCCTCGTCGCGTGAGGGCGCCACGGTCACCATCTCCAGTCCGGCGCGGCTCACCTGGGTCTGCAACTCGCTGAAGAGGAGCCCGTAGGCGGGGTTGGTCGGGTCGCGCACCAGCAGACCCAGGATGTCGGAGCCACGCGCGGCCAGTGATCTGGCCATCGTGTTGGGGACGTACCCGAGTGTCTCCGCCGCCGCGTGCACCGCGTCCCTCGTACCCGGGGCCACGGGGGTCGAGCCGTGGAAGACCCGTGACGCGGTGGCGCGGGAGACACCGGCCGCCGCGGCGACGGTCTCCATCGTGACCTTCAGGGGTGACGCGTCGCCGGACTCCGGCTGCGGCCGTGGCACCCGCTCACCCCGTCCGTCGCGGGGTCCGCGGCGCGTCGCCCCGATGGCCGTGCCGCCTCGGTGCCGTCCCGTGGACCTGCTGGCGGTACCGGGCCAGCAGGTCCGGCCAGTCGGTCTGGACGATGTCCGCGCCGTGCTCCATCAGCCTGCCCCATCCGTCGGCCGGATCACCGAGGACGGAGGTGTGGTCGTCCAGGCCGGCGAAGAGGGGGACGCCGTTGGGGAGGTTGATGGCGTTGAGCAGGCAGGCCAGTTTGGCCGCCCGGAGTTCGGCGACGAGGGCGGGGCCGGCCAGTTGGTCGTCCGCCGACGTGGGGAGGAGTTCCACGCCGACCAGGTTGACACCGGGATCACCGAGGACGGCGTGGACGTCGGCGAGGGAACGCACCATCGGGAGGAACGGGTACTTCACCGGATGCCGTCGCAGCTTCTCCAGCCACACCTCCTCGACGGGACTCTTCAGCACGAGCTGCCCTGCCATGTCGTAGCGGTCCAGGAACGGCAGCAGGTCGTCCCAGTACCACCAGGAACGGTCCACGTTGAACAGCGCGTCGCCCCGGAAGCGTTCGAGCAGGGTGCCCAGCCCGGTGACGCCGGCGTCATGGCGGGTCCAGCGGTAGCGCAGCTCGCGGATCTCCCCGGCGGGCAGGGTGCGCAGATCGATGTCGCGGTCGAAGGCGTGTCGCTCGTAGCCGTCGTGGAAGAGGAAGAACTCCCCGTCGGCCGAGCGGACGACATCGAACTCGACCATGTCGGCACCCTGCCGGAACGCCGCTTCGACGGCCTCGGCGGTGTTCTCCTGGATGTTCCCCAGACCGGTGCCGCGATGCGCCGCGATCAAGGGGGTGCGCCGCGCGAGGTGCGCGTTCAGCAGCGCGTTGACGTCCTGGTACTGAGCTTGTCCGAACACGTGGTTCCTTCCGTCAGCCGGTCGGGGCGGTCTGTGTGGTCCGGGCGGTGGGGGCGGTTCCCGCGGTGACGGTGTCGGGGAGCACCGCAACCGGCGGCCCGGTCCTCGTCCTGCCCCGGGTACGCAACCGTGAACGCCGCTCACCCGTACCGCTGTTGCGGCCGTACACGAACCACATCGCGAGGGTCGAGATCGCCATCAGCAGCACGGTGTAGACGAAGGTCAGGGCCGTGGCGTCGCTCGCGCCCTCGCCCCGGGTGGCGTTCTGGATCGCGATACCGAGGGGCTGGTGGAGCGGATGGGCGAGGAACACCGCGGTGTCGTAGTCGTCGAGCAGACCGGTGAAGTTCAGCGCGCTGACGGCCGCCGCCGCGGGGAGGACCAGTGGCAGCAGGACCCGGCGGTAGGTGTGCAGCGTACCGGCGCCGAGCAGGGTGGCCGCTTCCTCCAGCGAGGCGGGGATGCTCGCGTACGCGGCCTTGAGCATGCGCAGCGTGAACGGGATCTTGGCCGTGATGTACGCGACCGCCAGCAGCCCGACCGTCCCGGTCAGTACGGTCTCGCCCACCGGGAGCCTGGGCACGGAGTACGTGATGATCAGCCCGAGGGCCGTCAGCGTGCTGGGCAGCACCCAGGGGATGTGCAGCAGGTACTCGACGGTGATCGTGACGGCGTTGACGAACTTCTGGAGGACCCGGGCGACGAACAGCATCATGGCGATGACGACGGCCGCGGTCACCGCCGCGTAGCCGACGCTCACCACGAACGGCCGGTACGCGGCGGCGTCCGTCAGCACCCGCCGGTAGTTGTCGAGGGTGAAACCGCCGGCGCCGAGGTCACCGGACGCGATCGTCGCGGCGTCCGTGAACGAGAAGACCACGATCAGCAGCGGCGGGATCAGATAGACGAGGAAGAGGGCGTACGCGGCCAGATGAACGGCGCCGTTCGCCACGGGGTGGCCGATGCGCTGCTTCTTCAGCGCCGTCGGCACCTTCGACACCGAGAAGTAGGTGCCCCCGGCCTGGAGCCGGTTCAGCACGGCGAGCAGCAGCAGGGTGGCCAGCCCGAGGACCAGGGCGAGGGTGGCGGCGAGGTCACGGGAGCCGGGGTTGCCGGAGAACGTCAGGATCATCGGGGTGATCGTCTGGAACTCCCGGCCGCCGAGCACCTGCGGCGCCGCGAACGCCGCCAGCCCGCCGAGGAAGGTCAGCACGGTCACCGCGAACAGCGTCGGCTTGAGGACGGGCAGCACGATCGTGCGCAGGACGCGCCATGGGGAAGCGCCCAGTTGCTGCGCGGCCTCGATGGTCTGGTGGTCGATCCGGGCGAGGGCGGACGACAGGAACAGCATGTGATAGCCGGTACCGGTCAGGGTCATCACGACCACGACCGCGAGCATCCCCGAGAACCACGCCGGGTCCAGACCGGGGAACACCTGGAGGAGCAGACGTGTGACGAACCCGTTCTCCCCGTAGACGAAGGTGTAGCCCGAGACGGCGACGACACCGCCGTAGACCAGGGTCGTCGCGTACCCGAGCCGCAGCAGCCGGGCACCACGGACGGTGAAGTAGCGCGTGACGAGGACGATGAAGACGCCGAGGACGTTCACCGTGACGGTCAGGACGGCCGCCAGGACGAAGCTGTTGCGCAGCGAGTCCATCGCGCGCTCCGACGCCGTCAGCTTCTCGAACGCGCGGGTGCTGAACGCGCCCTGCGGTGCGAAGACCTCCTTCAGCATGACGGCGTTCGGGTAGATCATGAACGTGAACACGAACCACAGCAGCGCCACGCCGGTGACGACGACCAGCGGTGAGCGGAGCATGGCCCGCAGCGAGCGGCTCATGCCCAGGCCCCGGAGTCCGCGACCGGGGCGGAGTCCGCGACGGGGGCGGGGGCCGCGACGGGGACGGGGTAGCGCATCAGGGTCGCCGGGTCGAAGACCACATCGACCTCCTGCCCGGTCCGTATCAGCGGCCCGGCACCGTCCTGCACCACGGCCCGCAGACTGTCGTGCTCGGTCCGCAGCAGATACACGCTGTGCGTGCCGTGGTACGTACGCGAGGTGACGGTCCCACGCACGGCGATACCGTCGTACGGCTCCCCGTCCCTCGCGAGACCGACCTTCTCGATCCGGACATAGGTGGGATCGGCGGGGTCGAGCCGTGAGGCGCCCCGGGCGGCGAGGGTGCCCACCAGTTGGGGACCGAGCCGGTTCACCTCACCGATGAAGGTGCACACGAACTCGCTCGCGGACCGTTCGTAGATGTCCTCGGGCGTACCGACCTGCTCGATCCGGCCCTTGTCGATCACCGCGATCCGGTCGCTCATGGACAGGGCCTCGTCCTGGTCATGGGTGACGTAGACGGTCGTGATCCCGAACCGGCTCTGGAGCTCCTTGAGCTGGACGCGCAGCTGGCGGCGGAGTTTCGCGTCGAGGTTGGACAGCGGTTCGTCGAGCAGCAGCACCTTCGGCCGCATGACCAGGGCGCGGGCGATCGCCACGCGCTGCTGCTGGCCGCCGGAGAGTTCGGCGACCCCCTTGGCGAGCTGTTCCTGTGAGAGATCGACCTGTTCGGCGATCTCGTCCACGCGCCGGTCGGTCTCGTCCCTGGGCCGTCCGCGGGCGCGCAGTCCGAACGCGATGTTCTCGCGGACGCTCATACCGGGGAACAGCGCGTAGTTCTGGAAGACCATCCCGACCTCGCGCTTGCCGCTCGGGAGATGGGTGATCCTCCGGCCCGCGACACGGATGTCACCGGCACTGGGTTCTACGAACCCGGCGAGCGCGCGCAACGCCGTGCTCTTGCCACAGCCGGAGGGTCCGAGCAGGGTGAAGAACTCCCCTTCCCCGATATCGAGGGAGAAGGAGGGCAACGCCTCGAAGGTGCCGAACCGCACCGAGACATCGTCAAAGCTGATCATGTCGATCCTTGGGCCGAGTGGGGCCGAGTGGGGCCGAGTGGGGCCGAGTGGGGCTGACCGGGCCTGAGTGGGGTTGTTGCGTGCCCGTGAGGAGTGCGGGGCGGCCGTCGTGCCTCGGTGGGCCGGGCGACCGCTCCAGGTGCGGGGCCGGGTCAGTTGGGCAGGTACTCCAGCTCGATCTTCTCGGTCCACCGGTCGAGCCGGGCGGCCACGAACGTCCAGTCGATGTCCTGCTCGGTGAAGGAGTCGGTCTCCTCGACGGCTCCGGCGTCCGCCTTCGCGAGCGCGCCCTTGTTGGCCGGGGCGGTGTGGAACTCCCGGGACCAGGCGGCCTGTACCTCCGCGCCGCCGAACCAGTCGATGAACTTCTTCGCCGCCCCGGCCTTCTTCGTACCGTTCACCAGCCCGATCTGCTGGACGACCATCGGAACGCCGGTCTCCGGCCGGACCGCCTCGGTCCGGATCTTGTACTGCTCCTCACGGGTGGCCTTCCCGGAGAGCCACATCTGGCCCGCGGTGACCTTGCCGTCGGCCATCCGCGCGTACAGGTCGGTGTTCGTCACCGAGGGCACACCGTGCTCGAAGTACGACTCGACGGCGTCCCAACCGGCCTGGCCGACCCCGAGGTCGCCCTGGTCGTCGCGGTGTCTGCTGAGGATGCCGGACAGCACCATCTGGGTGGTGGCGCCGCCGAGTTCGGTGGGGACCTCGTACTTCTTCCGGAACTCCTCCTTGGTCCACAGATCGGGCCAGTCGGCGGGCGCCTGACCCTTCTCCGGATAGGCGGCCTTGTCGTGGACGAGCATGACCGGCTCACGGACGATGGGCCAGAACCGCTTGCCGGTCGCGTCGCCCAGCGCGGCATCGACCTGATCGGCCCAGGCGGGGGTGTAGGCGCCGAGGACCTCCGCCTCCTTGAGCTTCTCGAAGTAGACGTTGTTCAGTCCGAAGGTGACGTCGGCCACCGGGTTCGCCTTCTCGGCGAGCAGCCGGTTCTGGACGTCACCGCCACCGAGGTCGACCACCTGGAGCGAGTGGCCCGCCTTGCCCGCCTCCTTCTTGAGCCAGTCGCCGCGCCCGTCGGACACGGAGTTGCTGTAGACGACGAGGGTCTCCGGGTCATCCGAGCCGCTCCCCCCGGACGGCGAGCCGCATCCGGCGGCGAGGGTCGCGGTGAGGAGCGTGGCCACGGCGGCCGTGAGGGTCCTGCGCATCGGTTCGTTCCGTTCCGGCCCTGGTCGCGCTGCGCGCCGGGCCCCTTCGGCAGATGGATGAACGCGCGTTCATCCACACTGAACGCGCGTTCATGGACCGAGGGGCGGCCGGCAGATGAATGACCGGCGTCCGAGCGCCGAAGGTCCGCCGCCGGGCGGTCGGGTAGGGGCGAGACCGGACGGGTACGGGCGGTCACACAGTGGGAGCCGGGGACCGGTACGACCGGTCCCCGGCTCCCGGGGATGTCATCCGCGCCGGTTCGTGCGTCCGGCGGCGCGGGACTCAGTCGGCCCGCCGCGCTCCCACCGCCACCTTGGTGGGCGGCGGAGCGGCGGTGTCCGTCGCGGACGGCTCCGGCGCGCTTCCCGGGGACGGGTCCTCGACGGTCCCCGGTTCCTTGAGGAAGAAGGTCAGCCCGAGGCCGACCAGATAGATGGAGGCGATCACCCACACCGTGCCCTCGATACCGATCGGCCCGACCAGCCCGGCGATGGCCGATCCGGCGAACTGGCTCAGTCCGGCGCCCAGGTTCAGGATGGCGACCGAGGCGGCGATATGACGCGGGGCGAGCATCGGCATGATCGCCGACAGCGGGACGAACGCGCCGAGCGCCAGTCCGTAGACGATGGCCACGGCCAGGGTGATGCCGAAGCTCGGCCCGACCGCCTCGGGCACGTAGTACAGCGCGAGCACGGTCACGAAACAGCCGAGTCCGCCGGCCCAGGCGACGGTGTTGACGCTGCCGATCCACCCGGCGACGTACCCGGACAGCAGATTGGCCGCCACATTGGCCAGCAGCATGGTGCCCCAGATGGTCTGCCACTGCGCCGTGGAGAAACCGACGTCGTTGACCATATGGGAGGTCAGGAACACCACGAAGGCGTAGAACGAGAGGGTGTTGATCATTCGGACCACACCTCCGACGCCCACCCGGGGATGTGTCCTGACGATGGTGAGCGCGCCGAACATCTTGGCGACGGACTCCTTGGTGGAGTCCGGGGGAGCGGTCGTGACACGGGCCCGGACCAGGAAGATCACCAGCAGACCACCGGCGGCGACGAAGGCGAGGGAGAGCCACAGGGTCGCCATCTCGCCGATCACGGGGATGACCGCCCCCGCGAAGTAGGAGCTGATCACGCCGAGGCCCATGGTGGAGGCGAACCAGTACCAGCCGACCGCGCGGTTGAGCTTGTCGCCCGGGGTCTCCATCGCGATCCAGACGAGGAAGCCGTACGCGAAGAAGGGGTAACCCAGTCCGCGGATACCGAAGGTGAGGAGCATCAGCGGGTAGTTCCCGGCCGCGACACCGACGGTCAGGAAGAGGACCTCGAAGACGGCCCAGATACCGAGGCCCAGCAGCATCACCCGGCGCGGCCCCCACGCCTCGGCGAGCGCGCCGGAGAGCCAGGCCGCGACGGCGACGACGAAGCCGTACACCGTCCAGAGCAGGGCGACCTCGCTGCCGGAGAGCCCGCGCGACTCCAGGTAGGGCGAGAGGAACCCGACTTCGATGCCGTCGCCGACCATGAACAGCATCACGGCGAGGAAGCCGAAGGCGAGCGGCCGGACGATCCCCTGCCGTTCGAGGAATCCGGGGCGGGGCACGGCCGGGCCGGCCGTGGGATGGGGCGAGGTGGGCATGTGTCCTCCGGCGTACACAACAGACGCGTGAACATCTGATCAATAATCGAACCAAAGTGCATGTAATATGAGTGGCACCCCTGCGGCTGTCAAGCCTCGGGCGGGTTCCCCGTACGGGGTGACGCGGCAGCCGCTGTGCTGGTCAGCGGCCCCCTGACCGGCGGAAGCGGCAGAGCAGGCTCCGAACGGAGGATCGATGGAGAGAGCGACCGGTCAGAAGAGACCACCGCTGGGCAAGATCGCGCGGCTGTACTACGAGCACGGACTGACCCACCAGGAGATCGCCGACCTGTGCGGGCTCTCCCGGATCAAGGTCACCCGGCTGCTGGCGGAGGCCCGCCGGGTCGGCATCGTGGAGATCACGGTGCACAGCGACGACCATCTGTTCGTGGGCCTGGAATCGGCCCTGGGCAGCGCCTACGCCCTGCGGCAGGCATGGGTGGGCCCGGCCTTCGATGACGAGAGCCGGGCCGCCCACTCCCTGGGGGCACTGGCCGCGGACTGCGTCAGCGCCTTCCTCGACGAGGGCACCACCATCGCGGTCGGCCTGTCGGGATCGGTCGCCACGATCCCCGAACATCTGCGGCCCTCGTCCGCCCCGGACGTCAACTTCGTCCCGCTCACCGGGAGCAAGGGCGGTATCTCCCGGGCCGCCAGCTCCCATGAACTCGCCCTCGCCTTCGCCGCCGCCGCGGGCGGGCACGCCTACCACCTCCCCGCCCCGCTGCTGGCCCGCTCCGCCGAGGCCGCCCGGGTGTGGCGCGAGGACCCGGCCGTCCAGGAAACCCTGGAACGCGCGGTCTCGGCGGACGCGCTGATCGCCGGGATCGGCGGGACGACCGCCGACGCCGGTCTGCTCGTCCAGGGCCTGACCGCCACCGAGCTCGCGGGCATCCGCGCGCGCGGCGCGGTGGGGGATATCTCCGGCCGCTTCTTCGACGCGGACGGCGCCGCCGTGCCGGGCGAGGTGGACGAACGGCTCATCGGACTGAGCCTGGAGCAGCTGCGGGCGGTACCCGTCCGGATCGGGGTCGCCCGGGGGGCGGCCAAACGCCAGGCCCTGGAGGTGGCGCTGCGCCAGGGCCTCATCAATGTCCTGGTGACCGACGCCGCCACCGCGGAGGAACTGCTGGCAGCCGCCGGCGTGGCGCCGAACGCGCCGTCATGAACACCCCGAGCGGCCGGACCGTCCGACGGCCCGCCGCCGTACGAAAGGACATGATGTGAAGCCGGTTCATACCCGCGAGGACCTGTGCGAGCGGCTGGCCGAGGTCGGCCGGATCGCCGTGGAACGCGGACTGGTGCTCGCCAGCGGGGGAAACCTGTCGGCGCGGCTGCCCGGCGGCGACGAGTTCGTCGTCACCGGCGCGGGCACCTGGCTCGACCGCCTGGAGGAGGCGGACTTCACCGTGATGACGCTCGCCGGGGAACGGACGGGTGGCGCGGCGAAGCCGTCCAGCGAGTGGAAGCTGCACCAGCGCACGTACCAGGTGCGCCCGGACGTCAACTGCGTGGTGCATCTGCACCCCCAGCACGCGGTCCTCCTCGACGCGGTCGGCGCGCCGATCCGGCTGATCAGCCTCGACCACGCCTACTACGTCCGCTCCGTCGGTACGGTGCCGTACCACCCCAACGGCTCCGACGAACTCGCCGAGGCCGCGGCCGAGCAGGCGCTGCGCCACGACTGCATGGTGCTCTCCCACCACGGGTGTTCCTCGCTCGGTGCGGACATCGGGATGGCCTTCCGGCGGGCGATGAATCTGGAGGAGGCCGCGGTGGCCACGTATCGTGCTCTCGCCCTGGGCGATACCACGGCGGCGTTCCCGTCCGAGGCCCTGGCGTCCCTCCACCACGCCTGACCCACCCCCCACCCCAACGGTGCCCCACGGGTCGCCTGTGCTGGGCCCACTTGTCCCCGTGCGGGCCGCCCGTGGGGTGCGCAGTTCCCCGCAGGTCGCCTTCGCTCGCGCCCCCTAGGTTGCCTGTGCTGGGCCCACTTGTCCCTGTGCGGGTTGCTCGTGGGTGCGCAGTTCCCCGCGCCCCTGGATGCTGCCCCCTTGCGGTCGCTACTTGGGTGCGGGCCGTCCTCGTTTTGCGCAGTTCCCCGCGCCCCTGAGGTCGCGCCCCTTGCGGTTCCCGTTGGGGTGCGGGTGGTCCTTGGTTGCTCGCGCAGTTCCCCGCGCCCCTGAAGGGGCGCCCACCTGGGGCTGTCCGTCAGGTGCGGGCCTTCGCTCGCGGAACCCCTCTCCTCCCGCGGTCGCGCTGCTGCGGGAGGGGGTGGGCGGGAATCTCTGCCCGCAGACTCCGATGCTCTTCAGTAGCTCCGCTGGACGTCGTACCGAGCGCGTTGGAGCGAGGACGGAGAATCCCGACCGGCACCGACCCGAAGAACCGACCGGATGCGCCCCAAAGGGGCGCGGGGAACTGCGCGAAAACGACGAGCGACGGCACAGGGAACAAGCGCGCCCACCCGGACAGACCTGGGAAGCGCAAGCGAAGGCGACCCGCGGGGAACTGCGCACCCGACGAGCGACGGCACAGAACCGAAGTGCGTCCCGCCGGACAGACCTCGGAAGCGCAAGCGAAGGCGACCCGCGGGGAACCGCGCGAACCCCCCGAACGACGGCACAGGAACGAAGCGCGCCCAGCACAGGGACCCCAAGGGCGCGCCCAGGCAAAAGGGGACGCCCCCGAGCGAAAACCCGGGGGCGCAACCAAAGACGGCCGACCCGTCAAACCGCGGCGAGCGGCCCTGCGTTGGCCACCGCCGCAGGCTCCTCCCCGACGGCCCAGGCACGCAACGCACGCTCCGCGATCCGCGAGTGCTCCGTGACCACATCGTCGGACGCGCCACCGATATGCGGAGTGAGCGTGACATTGTCGAGCCGGAACAGCTCGGAGTCGGCCGGCGGCGGCTCGGTCCAGAAGACATCCAGACCGGCCCCCCCGATCCGCTTCTCGCGCAACGCGGCCATCAGGGCCTCCTCGTCCACCACGGCCGCCCGTCCCGCGTTGACGAGATAGGCGTCGGGACGCATCAGGGCGATCTCCCGCGCCCCGACGAGCCCCACCGTCGAGTCGTTGAGCGGCACATGCACGGTGATGACGTCGGACCGGCCCATGAGGTCGTCGAGGCCGACGATCTCCGCGTCGTCACCGAGGGCGCCCGGCGCGAGGAACGGGTCGTGGACGAGGACGTTCATACCGAACCCCAGGGCGCGGCGCATCACCCGGCGCCCGATGGCACCCCCGCCGAGGATGCCCAGTGTGCGCCCGCCGAGACCGATCCCCCGGAAGCGGGCGTACGGCTCGAAGACATCGTCCGCGCGCCAGTTCCCGTCCCGCATCCACCGCTCCGCGGCCCCCGTGCGGCGGACGGCGGACAGGATGAGCGTGAAGGCGAGATCGGCGGTGATCTCGGCGTTGCGCGCCGGGGTGGTGGCCACCGGTATGCCCCGGCGGGTACAGGCGGGCAGATCGACGTTGACGGGGCTGGCCCGGCAGGTGACGACGAACTTCAGCGCGGGCGCCGCGTCGAGCGCCGCCTGGTCGACCTGGTCGACCTCGCAGACCACCGCGTCGGCCACCGCCAGTCGGTCGGCGAGCTGCGGCCGGGCGAGGGAAGCGCCCTCCATGGAGGGTTCCACCGTCTCGACTTCGAACAGTTCCGCCAGCCGTGCGGCGGCGGCCGGGTCGAACGGCGCGGTGATGAGCAGCCGCGGACGCGGCGACGCGTGGGTCACAGGGATTCCAATCCATCGGCGGCGGGCGCCGACTCCGTGGTGGGGGACGGGGAGGACGGAGCCCCGGTGAGGCTCCGCAGATCACGCAGGGAGGGCCAGACGGGACGCAGCGCGTCCCTGGCGGCGGCGAAGGCGCGCGCCTGCCGGTCGTGCAGATCCCGTACGGCGGGGTCGGGACGGAAGGTGAGGGTGGCGGCGGGCCGGCCCAGGGCGGCGAGCGCGCTGTCGAGATCGGCGGCCGCCCCGCCCGCGACCAGGGCCAGCGCGGCCACCCCGCGGGCTCCCAGCTCGGGTGCGGTGGAGCGTTCCACTGGCCGTCCTGTGACATCGGCCAGTACCTGGCACAGCAGGTCCGACGAGGCCGATCCGCCCGCGATCCGCAGCGTCCGGCCCGTCACCGGTTCCCCGAGGCACTCGCGCAAGGTGAGGGCGATCCCCTCGTAGACGGCGCGCAGCAGTTGCCCCGGGGTCGTCAGGACGCTCATCCCCACCCAGGCGGCGGAGGCCGCCGGGTCGACGAACGGGGCGCGTTCCCCCTGGGGCGAACCGTAGGGGAGATAGAGGACACCGCCCGCCCCCGGTCCGGCCGCTCGGGCCAGCCGCTCCAGGTCCGGCCAGCCGCTGCCCTCCGGGCCGGTCACCGTACGGACCCAGTCGAGGTTGGGCGCGCCCGCCATCGGGGCCAGGCATTCGAGGACGCTGCCCAGCCCGGTCGCCAGGGTGATGCGCCCTTCGGGGCCGGGGCCCCGGCCGTCCTGCCGTACCCGCGCCGCGAAGGCCGTGGTGCCGACGATCAGATAGGCGTCGCCCGGCCGGACCGCGCCGAGTCCGACCCCGCCCGCGACGGCGTCGACCAGGCCGACGACCACGGGAACGCCCTCGGGCAGCCCGGTGGCACGCGCGGCCGGTGCGCCGACCGTGCCCGCCGCCTCGTGCGGCGGCCGAACGGGGGCGAGCAGATGACGGAAGCGCTGGTGTCCCAGCCCCTCCAGCAGGGCGTCGGAGTAGGTGCCGGTGGTGACGTCGAGATAGGTGCGGGAGGCGTCGGACGCGTCGGTGGCGATCTCCCCGGTCAGCCGGAAGCGAATCCAGTCCTTGCAGTTCAGCTGGTGCGCGGCCCGGTCCAGCCGCTCGGGGTGGTCGGCCTCCAGCTGCTCCAGCAGCACCGGTAGCGCGCCGGGGAACAGGGACGAGCCGGTGATGTCGCGTACGAGGTCGCCGCGGCCGTCCCGCTCCCACGCGGTGACCCGGGCGGCGGCCGTGCCGTCCATCCAGATCGTCGCGGGACCGCACGGGCGCCCCGTCTCGTCCACCAGCCAGGCTCCGTCGCCCTGACCGGTCACACCGACCGCGACGATCTCGACACCGTCACCGGCGTCCCGGACCGCGGCCCGCACGGTGTCACCGACCGCGGACCAGATCTCGTCCATGTCCTGCTCCACCCGGTCACCGTGGTGCGTGACCCGCAGCGGCGCCCGGGACCAGCCGAGCTGTTCGCCGTCCCGGGCCAGGACAACGGCCTTGACCGCGGTGGTGCCGGCGTCGATGCCGACCACTGCCTGCCGAGTCACTGATGAACCTCCCACAACCGAAAAATGAACATTGGTTCATCGAACGATCCAAAGTGCAGCAAATTTAGGCGTGTATCGGGCAGCCGTCAACCGATCCCGGGTGGCTGCTGGAGGCAGTGCGCGGCGAGGGTCCCGGGTTCCGCCGGGGGCGACGGCCCAGCAGGGGGACGCGCGGGCGGCTGCCCTGAACCGCAGGTCACGGTCGTACCGGCACGGGGACATGCGGGCCGGTCCCGCTGAACCTCCGCCCCCTCTGAACCGCACTCACTCACCTCGGCGGTCCAGGCCACCGACCCTGTCCCGGACCGCCGACCCTGGACCGCACCCGGACCTGAACGTC
This sequence comes from Streptomyces uncialis, assembly GCF_036250755.1. NCBI lineage: Bacteria > Bacillati > Actinomycetota > Actinomycetes > Kitasatosporales > Streptomycetaceae > Streptomyces > Streptomyces uncialis. Next base: position 8,538,331 of record NZ_CP109583.1, read on the forward strand.
GGGGGACAGGCCGAGCCGGGCGGGGTGGCTACGATCGCGGGTCAACTCCCTCCGGGTGAGAGCCCTTTCTCGTATCCGGCCGCCGGTGCGGTGAACACCCCGTACAGGTCGTTCCTCGTGAACGCCGGGTCGCCGATGACCTCACGGGGCAGGGTCAGTCCGTAATGAAGCCCGAACAGCCGGTACACCTCGGCCATGGGTGGGATGTACAGGCTGCATTCGTCGGGGTCGTCCGGGTAGTCGGGGTCGGGTACGGCGCGGTCGAGCCCGATCTCGGCCGTCATCCGTACGGTGAGCGGGTGATCGGGCCTGACCTGCTCGTGAACCGAGCCTTCGCAGTACGACCAGTCCCACACCCCGTCCACGAAGGCCCTGACCGTCGGCGGGTCCATCTTGGTGTCGGAGACCTGTATCCAGGTACGGCCCTCCCACAGCGGGCGCAGATGGTCCCGGTCGGCCCGGTGCGGGCCGTCCCCGGTCTCGAAGGCGAACGCCCACCCCGCCCGGGCGCCCAGCCGGGCGAGGTCGGGCAGCCGCCATGCCGTTCCGGCGGCCGCCACCAGGGCGTTGAAGGCAGGCGGGTCCATCACGGTGCCCGGCCTGCCGCCCAGCATCACCGCCAGTTCCTCGACCCCGGCGTCCCTCACCGCGATCAGCTCGAAGCTTTGTTCGCGGAGGGCGTCCTGTATCCATGAGAGTCCATCGGTCATGATCCGCAACGTAGCGGGCGCCACTGACACCCCGAACCCGCCGTGCGGGCAAGGCACTTGGGCCCGCACCGGCACCGGACCCCGTTCCCCGGATCGCGCCCGCTCTCCCCTTATTCACTCGTCAGTGCGCATTCCTGTTCCCGTGCTTGCCCGCCGGGGCACGCGTGCGCGGTAATGGCCCTGTCCCGTAAGGGGCACAGAACGCGATGTGTTCTGGGAGGCGGTGTCCATGGACTCTCCCGATCTGCCGGCCGGTGCGCTTCCCGGCGCGCGCGACACGAGGGAAGACCCGGGCCCTTCACCGGCCGGGACGCCCCCGGCGCCCGGCGGTGCGGAGCGCGGCGATCTCACGGCCCCCTTCAAGGCGCCCGTGATCAGTCTGCCCAAGGGCGGTGGCGCGGTCCGGGGGATGGGGGAGAAGCTCTCGGTGAGCCCCGCGACGGGCACCGCCACCCTCACCGTCCCGCTGCCGCTGAGCCCGGGACGCGGGGACTCCACCCCGCGACTGCGCCTCACCTACGACACCGGGGCCGGGAACGGCCCCTTCGGTATCGGCTGGAGTCTCGATCTGCCCGCCGTGACCCGCCGGACCGACAAGGGCGTACCGGCCTACGACGACGACTCCGGTGACACGGACGTGTTCCTCCTGTCGGGCGCCGAGGACCTGGTGCCGTGTCTCGACGCCGACAGCCGTCCGCCGCGGCGGCCCCGGACGGTCGCCGGGGTCACCTACGACATCACCCGCTACCGGCCCCGGACCGCCGTGGGACGAACACCGTCGACCCCGACTCGCTCTCCGATGTGTTCTGCACCTCAACTACACGGCACGCGAGGGAGGGGAACCGCTGCGCGGGGCGGCCGCCGACGCCGCCCGCGGCCGACTGCCCGGCGACGGACGCCGGTTGCTCGACGTCCGGCGCGATCTGCCCGACGCCTGGGCGGCGCTGACCCGGCGCGGCGGGGAACGCCGCGAGCTGGAACTCGCCCTCACCCCGGCGATGTTCCCGCTCGTACCGGCCCGCCGTGTCACCCATGTGGACCGGATCGGTGTGCTTGTCGAGGCGGCGGGTGCCCGGCCGGGCGCCTGGATCGAGCTGGTCTTCCGGCCCGCGCCGCACTCCTGCGCGGGTCCCTGCGCCTGTGCACGGATCACGGTGCGCTGTGTCGCGGGCGGCACCTACCCGGGCCTGTTCCACGGCGAGGTGGAGCTGCCCGGCCCGGCGCCGCTCGGGGCCCTCGGCCCGGGCGGGCCGACCCGTATCGGCACCTTCGAGTTCCCCGGGGAGCCGGACCGGGTCCGCGAGATCTTCCTGCTGCTCGACCACCGCGCCCGGCCCGACCGGGACTCCCGCGAGGAGGCTCAGACGTTGATGCGCAACCGGTCCAGCGGCTCCACCAACTCCTCCTCCTCGTAGTCGAGGTGGGAGGTCAGGATGCGGTCCAGTACCTGGGTCAGGTCCTGGACCTCACCCATCCGGCTGTCGTCCTGGACAAGGGTGACCAGCGCGGCGTCGAGCCGGGACAACGCCTCGGCGATGACCTCGTGCTCCTGCTCCAGCCGCTCGACGACAGGCCCGAGCGAGTCCTGCTTCTCGCGCAGCTCGGGGAACATGAACTGGTCCTCGATGGTGTGGTGCGTGGTGAGGGTACGGCTGTAGGCGGTGCAGAACGAACCGAGGGTCCAGTAGTTCTGCCGCAGGGTGAGACTGTTGATCATCGAGCGGGCCGACGCGGCGTCCTGCCGGCCCGCCGCCACCTGGGCCACCGCGTCACGGATCTGCCGCATCTCCTGGCGCAGATTGTCATGGATACGCACCAGCCGGGTGCCCGTGCCACCGGGGTGGCCCGCTGTCGCGGGCCGCTTGGGCGCGCGCGGCCGGGTCGCCTCGCCGAGCGGGTCGGCGGACCACAGGTCGATGTGCTCGGGCGCCCGCGTCAGCTCCACCGCCGCGTCGTCGTCCGGGGTGGGGGAGGAGCCGCCCCGGGCGGCGCCCACGGCCTCCCGGACCAGGGGCGCCACCTCTTCGGCGAAGGTGCGCAGCTCGCGCTCGGGGTCCGCCCCGGAAGGGGCGAGGACGAATCCGCTCATCCCCTCGGTGAGCGCCAGCTCGGTCAGCTGCCGCGCCCACTGCTCGGGCGGCCCGTCGAGGAAGCCGTCCGAGGCGAGACGGGAGAAGCGTCCGGCGACGGTGTAGATACGCCGGACGGCCGCCGGGTCACGGCCCGCGGCGAGTGCGGCGTCGTCGATGGCGCGGCCCATGGCCGTCAGTTCGCCCGGCGGCGCGTACATCGACGAGGGCAGCCAGCCGTCCGCGAGCCGCCCGGTGAGTTCGAGCATGCGCCTCTTGTACGAGCCGACCCAGATACCGAGGGGATGCACCGGGAACGGGCCGGGGCGCGCACCCGCCAGGGAGTGGTGACGGCCCTCGAAGTCCACGCCGGGACCGGGCGTCCACATCGCGCGGATGACGGTGATCGCCTCCTCCAGCGCGTCCACCGCCTCACCCGGTGTGCGGCGGGGGCCGCCCAGCGAGGCGATGGCGTCCCAGAAGGCGCCCGCCCCGATGCCGAGTTCGGCCCGGCCGCCGCTGAGGATGTCCAGGGTGGCGGCCGAGCGGGCCAGCACGGCCGGCGGGCGCAGCGGCAGATTCGCGACATGCGGGAAGAGCGTCACGCGTTCGGTCCGGGCCGCGAGATGGGTCAGCAGGGTCCAGGTGTCGAGGAACGCGGGCTGGTAGGGGTGGTCCTGGACACCGAGCAGTTCCAGTCCGCTCCGGTCCGCGAGCGTGGCCAGCCGTACGAGGTCGTCGTGGCCTTCGGCCGTCGGCGTCAGGAACGCGCCGAACCGCAGGTCGTGTCCGTGGTCGGTCATGAGGATGTGGTGCTTTCCGTTGAGCGGACGGCCCCTTCGGGCGGCCGGGAGGGGAGGCCCGCCGGTCCGGCGCGGCCGTTCAGCAGGTGGTGGCGGAGTCGTCGAAGCCGACCGTGCGCCAGATGCCGCCGAGGGCCGTGAGGTCCTCCGGCGTGAGCTTGTCGAGGAACTCGGCCCGGAGGCTGCTGAGGTGCACCTTGCGGGCCCGGCGGTACGCCCTGGTCCCGGCCTCGGTGAGGACCGCGTCGAAGCCCCGGGCGTCGGTGGAGCACTTGCGCCGCTCGACGAAGCCCTGGCGTTCGAGGTCGTCCACGATGCGGGTGAGCCCGCTGCGGCTGATCAGCAGGGACGCGGCGAGCTCCTTCATCCGCAGATGGCGCCCGGGGGCCTCGGCGAGGGTGAGCAGCACCTCGAAGGAGGACATGGGAAGGCGCTCGGCCGTCATCAGCTCACGGTCGAGGGTGCGCAGGAGTCGCAGATGGGTGGAGAGGAGTCCGAGCCAGGCCGCCCGCTCGGCGCGGTTCAGCGGGCGGGCGGGCGAGCTGCCCGCCGGGGTGTCCGACGGGGTGTCCCGGCGCGGGCCGTCGACCTCGCGGGCCGTGGTCTCCCGCTCCTCGTGGGTGTTCCGCAGGCTCATGGCTCCTCCGAAAGGTTGGTTCCACAACGAATTATATCCGGAGTCCTTCCGGTGGGTGCGGGTCCGGTGGGGCAGTCGCCGGACCGGTGGTCCGATCGCGTCAGGCCGCCTATGTAGTTCGTTCTGCAACGAAGATAAGCGGGACTCCGGCCAGGGGTCAAGCGTCGCAGGTGGGGGGTGCTCTCCGGGGTCGGCGTCCAGGGGATTGCCTGTCCGAAGGCGGTGCGGGTGGTGTTATGGTTCGTTGCAGAACGAACTAGATTGCTGGCTGGTCACCCCATCGAGCTCCGGGTGACCGCCCCCGGGACGGACACCCGGCCCCGCCCGTTCCCGGGAATCGCCCCCACAGAGACCGGCAAAGGAAACCCTCACGATGAACACACCCCCGACGCCCGACCTGTACGAGGAACACCTCGTGCTCGCGGCCGAAGCGCGCCGTCTGCTGTTCACCGGCGCCCGCACCGCGAACTCCTTCACCGACGAGCCCGTCCCCGACGAGACCCTCCGGGCCATCTGGGAGCTCGCGAAGTGGCCACCGACCTCGGCCAACACCAACCCGCTGCGGGTCCTCTTCCTGCGCTCCGGCGACGCCCAGCGGCGGCTGATCCCGCATCTGGCGGAGGGCAACCGGGCCAAGAGCGTCTCGGCCCCCGTGATCGCCGTCCTCGCCTACGACACCCGGTACAGCGAGCACATCCCGCGGCTGCTGCCCTTCATGCCCGAGCTGAAGGAAGCCCTCGAATCGGACCCGGTGGGGCACCAGGAGCACGCGCGCTTCAACTCCGCTCTCCAGGCCGGCTACTTCCTGCTCTCGGTCCGTGCCGCCGGTCTGGCCGCGGGCCCGCTCGGCGGCTTCGACGCGGACGGCGTGGACGGCGAGTTCTTCCCCGACGGCCGGCTGAGGTCGTTCCTCGTCGTCAACATCGGCAAGCCCGGCGACAACCCCTGGTTCGAACGGCTGCCCCGCCTGGAGTACGAGGAGGCCGTCAGCTGCCTCTGAGCCCCGACGGACCCGGCGCGGGCCGGACGTGAGCGAGCGGCGCGGGTCCGCCGGGACCCGGTACGACGCGGGCCCGCCGGGACCCGGTACAAGGGGTCCCGGCGGGCCCACCGCCGTCAGCGCGCACCCGGCGTACCCGGTGCACCGGCGTACCCGCCGCACCCGCGGCACCCTGCGCCGTGACGCCTACCCGCCGAAGAAGGCGTCGTGCACGGTCACGCTCGCGGTGCCGCCCTGCTTGTCGGTCACCCGGGCACGCAGGGTGACCGACTCGCCCCTCGCCGGGTTCCGCACCGTCGCCCTGGCCCCGGTCACCGTGAGTTCCCGCCATGTCCGGCCGCCGTCGTACGAGGCGTGCGCGGTCAGCGACCTGACGTTGCCGTTCGCCGCGGCGCCGTGCACCTGGAGCGGAATCCGCTGGACGGCGCCCGCCGGGGCGGTGCTGTCCGGGCCGACCCGCGCACCGGAGAAGCGCACGGTCGAGATCGGCATCATCACCTCGTCGTCCGTCGGCGCCGCGGCCGCCCGGAACGTCCACGCGGCGTCGATCCGGCTGCTCACCCGGGCCGTCGCCGCGTCGCGCAGCACCGAGGTGGTGAGCGTGAACCGCCCGGCCTCCCGGCCGATCGGTACCGACCTCCCGCCGGTCAGCGCGTCGGGGATCTCGCCGATCCTCGTCCCGTTCCGGTACAGCGTCGTCCTGGCGGACCCGATGCCGGACGTTCCGGAGTGGCCCCGGCCGTCCGAGAACAGCGGAACCCGGGGGACCAGCTGATCGCCACGACGCGAGAAGCCCGACCCTTGGTCGAGCAGCGGACCGAAGACGGCGGTGTTGAACGTCTCCCGGTGGATCCTGCCCGCCCGGTAGGTCCTGGGCCCGGACTCCAGCACCGCCTCCGTCCGGTCACCGCCGCCCGGGTCGTCCCCGGTGAGCTGGCCGAAGCGGAAGCTCCATCGCACCCCGTCGCCCGTGGAGAGCCGCACCGTGCGGGTGTCGGGCAGTGGCCGCGCGACACCGAAGCCACGCATTCCCCAGAGACCGCCCGACAAGTGCGGGCTCGGCTCCAGAGTGGCCCGTTTGCCGTCGGCCGGAGCCCCGAGAGCCACCTTCACCGTGGCGAACTCCGCGGGCCTGAAGATGCGGCTGTATCCGGTGGCGAGCCGCTTCACCCGCCCGCCGGAAGCCGCGTGGTACTCGGTGCGGTCGGCTGCGCGCCAGAGCCCGTACCAGCCCTGGCGCAGCGACCCGTCCGTGACCGGCGGCCCGAGATGCGCGACGTTCAGCGTGGCGAACGACTCCCCGGGGTAGAACCCGCCGATGTCCTCGCCGGCCGACCCGGTCCGGGCGTACTCCATCCCTCCCGCGGCCTGCGGGGCCCCGGGATCGGGCCCGGTGATCCGCACCGGCCTGGCCCGGCGGGCGTCGAGCGTGACCGTGCGCGCCCTGTCGATCACCAGCTTGGGCTGCACCAGCGCGTCGAACCCCTTGGTGGGATCTGCGGGGTCGACCGGACCCCAGGCGTCGAGCACGTACTCGCCCCGGGTCAGCCGGACCACGGGATCACCGTCGGCGGACGACAGGAAGTGGTACCCCGGTTCGAGCGAGTCCACGGAGGACACGAGCGCCCCGAAGTCCCTGCTCGGCCTCCCGTCCCGGCCGATGGTCCTGAAGGTGATGTCGTACGACTCCACCTCGCGCTCGACCGACACGGTCGACCGGACGGTCAAACCGGCCCCGGACGCCGTGACCGTGGCCGCGAAGTGGCCGTCCTCGCCGCCCACCCGGGTGTCCGCGGTGACCTCGACGGAGGCGGTCCCCCCGGCCGGGACGGTGACCCGGTCCGCGCCCAGGGTGAAGAACCCGGCCGGTGCGGGTCTGTTCCCGGGACCGTGACCGGCCACCGCCAGATCGAGGACCGCGTCCGCCGGGCCGCTGTTGCGATAGGTCAGCTTCCCGGTGACCGGTGTGTCGTCGCCGTGCGGCCAGCGCTGCTCGCCCAGGCCGATCGATACCTGGGTCGGGGTCACGGTCTGGCCGAGTGCCCGGTCGACGGCGATCCGGCCGGTGCCCTGCTCATAGGCGGTGTGTCCGGTGTCCGCGGCGGACGAGGCGAGCGCGCCGCGCAGTTCCGCCGCGCGCCGGTCGGGATGCTTCTGCTTGAGCAGCGCGGCGGCCCCCGCCACATGCGGGGTCGCCATCGACGTACCCGAGATCGCGGTGTAGCCCGGGATGCTGCCGGGGGCCCCGGTGCCGGCGGCCGCGGCGGCGACGATGCCCACACCCGGCGCGGTCACATCGGGTTTGACCACACCCCCCGCGTACCGGGGGCCCCTGCTGGAGAACGGGGCGAGCCGGTCCGCGCGGTCGACCGCTCCGACGGTGAAGGCGGCGTCCGCGCTGCCCGGCGAGCCGATGACGTTCCGCCCCGCGTTGCCCGCCGCCACCACGAAGAGCACACCCGTCTCGGCCGTCGCCCTGTCGATATAGGCCTCCATCGGGTCGATCGCGGGATCGGCGTCGCCCGTGATGCTGAGATTGACGATGTCCGCGCCCTGCGCCACCGCCCACTCCATCCCCGCCAGGACGGCCGACTCGCTGCCGCCCCCGTTGTCCTCCAGCACCTTGCCGCTCAGGATCCCGGCCCGCGGCGCGACCCCCCGATGGGTGCCGTTCGACCGGGCCCCGCTGCCCGCGGCCGTGGACGCCACATGGGTGCCGTGACCGTTGCGGTCGGTGGTGTGCGGGGATGTGCTGAAGTTCCGCGCCGCGATCACCCGGCCCGACAGATCGGGGTGGTCCGCGTCGACACCGGTGTCGAGGACGGCGATCCGTACGCCCTGGCCCTCCCATCCGGACCGCCATGCCTGGGGCGCTCCGATCTGCCCGGTGCTCCGTTCCAGGGCGGCCTTGACCACGCCGTCCAGCCAGATCCGGCTGATCCCGGACGCCGTGGTCCGCGCCCCACCGCGACCGGCCTCGGTGAGGGTGTCCCACAGCCGCGGCGTGCCGGTCACCGCGTCCGCGTTCAGGGAACGCAGCGGCCGGTCGCGTTCCGTACCGTCGGCGGCCCGCACGGACCTCCGGGCATCCGGACCGGCGGCGCCCCCGTACTCCACGATCAGCCGCAGCCCGTCCCGGTGCGCCTTCCGGCTCTGCGCACCGCTCAGCCCGGTGACGTCGAACAGCCGTCGGTCCAGCCTGCCGTCCGCGATCAGCCGGCGCGCGTCCCGCGGCACCACATAGGTGCGACCGCGGTCGGTGTGGGTGTGCACGGGGACACCGGCCCGCCCTTCGGCGGGCTCGAATCCGGCGACCTCGCCCCGGGCGTCGACCCCGACCCGGTCACCGGTGATCAGCGTGACCCACACCGGGTCGTCGGACCTCTGCCGTGGTGCCGCCGCGTCCCCGTCGGGCGGCGGGGACGCGGCGGCGTTCGCGGCGACGGCCGTCCCGGCGACCAGCGCCATGGAGACCGCGACGGCGAACGCCGCCACCCCGGAACCCTGTTGTCTGTGCTGTCCGTTGAACACATGCCCCCCTGAGCGAGGTTCGCGGGCCCGCGCGGGCCCGCTCACTCAGGAGAGGCGGGTCCGGTGGGCAGGGGCGTTGAGTGCGGAGCCGACGAAGTCCGGAACTGACGGTTCGGTGGCCTGTTCGGGCCGGTCCGCTCCGGTCCCCGGTCAGCCGCCGCCGTCCTCCTTCCCGGTGGAGCGTTCCGGTGCCCGGCCGAGTCCGCGGATCGCGGGCACACAGAGCATGACGGCGATGAGGACGAAGGACATGACCGAGGAGAAGAGCAGTACGCGGTCCGCCCCGAACGACTCGGCCGCCGGACCCGCCAGCGCCCGGCCCAGCGGAATGACCATGATCGATCCGGCGACGTCGTAGGCGGAGACCCGGCTGAGGACGGCCAGCGGGATATGGGACTGCACGCTGGTCGCCCACATGACACCCCAGAAGGCGAACCCGCAGCCCGCCACGACACCGGTGAGCGCCGTCACGGTGAAGGACCAGCCGAGCGCGGGCGCCAGCGGGTTGAGCGCGAAGAAGAACATGGCGCAGGCCCCCGCGACAAGCGGTCGGCGCGGCCGGACCCGCATCCCGAGCAGCCCGCCGATGATGGTCCCGGCGCCGTCGGCGGACGCGATCCAGCCGTATCCGCTGGCCCCGTGCTGCTCGGTGAGCAGCGCCGCGCCGAGCGGCAGGGCCGGGCCGAAGACGAACAGACCGTAGACGGCCCAGACGGCGATGACCCCCCACAGCCAGGAGCGGGCCCGGAACTCGTGCCAGCCCGTGGCCAGCCGCTGCCACATGGGGGCGTCGCTGTCGTCCCGGGCGGTGCTCAGCTTGCGCAGCGGCGCGAGGCCCAGCGCGCTCAGCGCGTAGGCCGCCGCGATGACGACGAAGGACCCGGCGACATCCCAGTAGGCCACGAGCAGACCGGCCACCCCGGGACCGAGCAGGGTGCAGATCGCCTCGGCGATCCGCAGCAGCGCGTTGGCGCGCTGGATGTCCTGCGCGACCTGGGGGACCATGCTCGCGAGTCCCGGCTGGAACATGGCGGTCGCGGCACCGCTGAGGGCCATCAGCGCCATGATCTGCCACAGCCGTACGTCGGTCGCGACCAGCAGCGCGGCGAGCGCGAGCATGGCCACCATCCGCACCACATCGGCGCCGACCATCATCACCTGCGGGGTGAACCGGTCGGCCATCACGCCGCCGAAGAGCACCAGCAGCACGATCGGCGCCATCCACGCGGCCAGCGCGTATCCCACTCCGGCGGCGCCGTATCCGGCTCCCAGTACGGCGGTGGTGAGCGAGACCATCAGCATGCCGTCGGCCAGCAGCGAGGTGCTGCGGGCGGTGAAGAACAGCCGGAAGCGGCTGGAGCGCCATGGGCTGGGGAGGGAGTCCGGCTCCCGCTGGACGGTTGTGTCGTCGATCGTCATGTCACATCTCCCCGGCCCCGGCCGGTTCCTTCCATGAGAATCCGCTGCCGGAGCCAGCCATCGCTCCGGTCGGCCTCCGCGGGCGGACCCTGGACGATCACATACCGGCGGGGGGCCAGCAGTCCGGGTCGGCCGGGGAGGGCGGCCATCAGTGCGGCATGGGCCTTCTCCGGTGTCGGCGGGGAGCCGTCGGAGGCGATGAACGCCGTGAGGTGCCGACCCGCCCGGTCCTCGGACGCGGTGTCCGAGGGCGCGGTGTCCGGCGGGGCGTCCGTGTCCGGGCTGCCCACGGCGACGTGCACGGGCAGTCCGCCGAGTGCCTGACTCAGGGCCTCCGCCACGGCGGGCGGTGAGACCCAGCAGCCGTCGACCCGGGTCCAGCCGGTGTCACGCCCGACCGGCCGGACCCCCGTCACCTCGGTGAGGTCCGTGAACGGCACGTCCTGTGTCCCGGCCGCCTCCAGCAGCCGCACCAGTCCGGTGACGAAGGCTTCCGCCTCGTCCCGGGTGAACAGCCCCGGGTCGACCCACATACCGAGGTGGAGCACCGGCGCCGTCCGATGGACGAAGGTCAGGACGCGGGTCGGCAGCACCTGGTCCGGTCCCCAGCTCAGCTCCGGTTCCGGTCCGTCCGGGGCCGGGGTCGCGGCGGCGAGGGTGGCGGGCAGGGTGCTCACGTCGTTGAAGACGATGTCGCGCGCGAAGTGACTGCCCCGCTCGTACGTCGTGTCCCCGATCATCTCCCACAGGCGCAGCGCGTCGAACTGGCTGTGCCGGTAGGCGTTGAGCGCCGCGCCCCACGCCTTGCGCAGGAGCGCGTCGAAGGACGGGACCTGGACATCCAGGGAGAGCAGGGCGTCCTGGGACACGGTGTTCACCGTGCGGGCCAGCCGGGGCAGGAACCGGTTGGAGGTCGGCACGGCGGCGACACAGGTGGTCTGGCCGGTGCGGTGGGCGATCAGCGCGCACCAGGCCGTCAGCAGCACGGTGGACGGCAGCCCGCCGGTGCGCTCCGCCACCCGGGCCAGCGCCTCGGCGCCCCGGGGCGAACGGAGGGTGAGCTGCGGTACCCGGACGTCGGTGCCGGTGGCACGGGGTTCGGCGAACATGGCCTGGGGCCCGGTGCGGATGATCTGTTCCCAGTACCGCAGGGACGCCTCGGACTTGCGGAGCCCGGCCGGGGCCGCCTCCTCGGCGGCGAGGCCGAGCGGGGTGAGGGCCGTCACCGGCGGGAGCGTGCCGCCGGCGAGCAGGGTCAGCCATTCCTCCCGCAGCACCGCGAGGGCGCTGCCGTCCGTCGCCGCGTGGCTGGCCGTCACGGCGGCGAAGGCCGGAGCGCCGTCCTGGGCGACGACGGAGACACGCAGCGGGAACTCCCGGTCCAGCCGGAAACGACCGGCCCGGGCCCGGCGGGCCACCGTGGTGGCGTACCGGGCGCCGTCCGGGGGGAGTTCGGCGTGGTCGAGGACGGTGACCGTGAACTCCCCCTCGCCCGCGACGACCTGCTCGCACGGTGCGGTGCCCGACGCGTGCGGGAAGGTCGTGCGCAGCGCTTCGTGGCGTACGACCAGCGCGCGCAGGGCGTCGATCACCGCTTCCAGCCGGGTCCCGGCGGGGACGGGCCACACATCGTAGATGTTGATGTGCACCGGATCGTCCCGCAGGACGCAGCGGATCATGTTGGCCTGCCCCATCGTGGCGGGGCCCCTGCGTTCCGTACCGCCGGTGTACGGGACGGTGCGGGTCCGGGTGCTCCTCGGCCGCGAGGAGTCCCGCTCGCTCACCGGCCTGGGGCCGGTGCGGCCCGGAACGCTGGTGTCGATCGTGGACGACGGCTCATGTGATGCCTTTCGCGGACTGCTTCCGGCAGGTCGGGGTGGCGGTGCGGGGGATGTGGGTCCGGTGCGGGCGAAGGCCGACCGGTGCGGCCGGGTTCACCGGGCGTGCGCCGCCCCCGCGACGGCACCGGTGCGGGTCAGGGGTTCCCAGACGTCGATCAGGAAGGCGAACTCCGCCATGTCCGTCCGGGCCTCGGCGAGCAACTGGTCGCGGCGGGCGGCGAAGAGGTCCGCGGCCATGGCGTAGCGGCCGCCCAGCTTCCGGTAGGAGCGGTCGAGGACATCGAGCCGTTCGGCGTTGTCCGTCCGCTCCAGCAGCGCGCTGTCCCTGACCGACTCCGCGACGGCGTCGGCGCGTACATGCCCCGCCGCGTCGAGCAGCGCGTCACCGGCCTCCCTCATCCGCGCGTACACGGCGTCGAAGTACGGGGTGGACAGCAGGAACTTCGCGAGCCGCAGCTGGTAGGCGAGGAACCCGCTGTCCGAACGCCGCTCACCGGTATGGAAGTTGACGATATGGCGGTTGTGCAGGACACCGGGCAGCCGGGCGTCGTGGACCAGATGGATCAGGAAGTAGTCGCTGCCGATGGTGTCGGTGGCGGGCGGCAGCGGCACCCGGGCGTAGACCTCACGGTCGAAGCCGATGTTGCACATGTCCACCCGGGTGGGGGCGACCCTGGTGAGCGTGGTGAGGTCACCGGTGAACGGCGTGGTCCCGGCGCCGCGGAACGACTCCTCGATCAGGTTCCCGCGCCAGATCTCCGGATATCCGGCGGGGACCGACAGACCGACGACATCACGGTAGATCCCGGGGTCGAGCCGGCGGATCTCCGCCACGTCCACGGACATCTCACCGACGAAGGAACCGCCGACCAGGGCCACCGGCCGCTGCGCGTACGCGGGGTCGAGCCTGCTCCGGGACACGAGTCCCGCCACCTCGTCGGCCCGCCGCCCGAGGTGTGCAAGCTCGTGCTGGAGGGGGAAGACGGGCTCGCCGTCCAGGTACTGGTAGCGGCTGTCGGAGTCCCGGCGGTGCACCGACGCGCAGCCCAGCGCCTCCGCGATCAGGAAGGCACGGTTGGTGCAGGCGCCGTAGGACGCCCGGGCCGGCAGCATCAGGTCGAGCACCCGCTCCGGCGCGGCGACGCCGGAGCGGGCGATCACCTCCCGCAGGAAGCGCCGCTGCCCGGCCTCGTCGAGATGGTGGACGACCACCCCGGGTGCCGGGGCCAGCGCGTCCACCACCTCCCGGTGCTCCGCGAGCACCTGGTCGCCGGAGGAGTCGAGGATCAGCAGACACACCTCGACACCGAAACGGCGGGCGCCGTACGCGGCCTCCTCGGCGACCGCCCTGATGGTCGCCGCGCAGGCCCGGTCGGTGGGGAGGGTCAGACAGACACGGCGCACGACTGGTCCCCGCTCCGCCCGTCGGCCGCCGTTTCCTGGTCCGTGTCCTTCCAGGAGGTGAGGCCCAGCAGCCGGCTGCCGAGTCCGTCGAGGGTCGCCGTGGGGTACCGCTCGGACTCGTGCAGCACCGGATCGCCGACCAGGGTGCGGTTCCAGCGCGGGGTGCGCAGATGCCGCCAGGCGTCGACACGGGACCGCCTGAGCCGCTCGTGCTCCTCCAGCGCCGGCATCATCGACAGGTACTGGACCGCCCGTACGGAGTCCGCCGAGACATTGCGTGCCACTCCGTGGGCGAGCAGACCGTTCCAGATCAGCAGGTCGCCGGGGCGCAGCTCGGGCCGTACGACGGGGAACTCCGTCCGGTCCACGGCGGGGCGGATGGGGTCCCGGCCCGCGGGCTGGGCGATCCGCCATTCCTCGAACCGCCGGAACAGCTCCGGGCAGCACTGGAATCCGCCGGTCTCCGGCCGGGTGTCGTTGAGCGCGATGATCCCCTGCACCCGCTGCGGCGGCACCCCGAGCGTGGTGTCGATGTCCCAGTGCAGCTCGATGTCGAAACCCCGGTCGGTGGGCTCGATCAGGGCACGGTCACGGTTCTTGACGTTGGGCGGGTTGAGGTTGAGCCGGTCCTGGGTGACCCACAGTTCCTCGCAGTCCCACACGTCGACGAAGGCGTCGTACACCCGCTGGGCCTGGCGGCTGTCCCAGAGCAGCTGGTGGTGGTACGCCTCCACGAAGCCGTACACGTGCAACTGCTGGTCCAGTTCGGAGCGGAAGGGCCGGTCGTCGTACCAGCTGTCCGGGCGGTCCGGGTCGAGCCCCTGGAACTCCCAGGTGAAGTCCAGCAGCCGCCGGGCCGACGCCGCCGGGATCGCTTCCCGGACGATGACGTACCCATAGGTCTGCCAGTGCGCGAAGTCCTCCTCGGACAGCACCCGCAGGGGCCGGGACTTGGTCATCTCCCGCAAGGTGGTCTGCGCCAGATAGGACTCGCCGTCCGTGCTGAAGTACGGGAGGTCCGAGGCCGCCCGGTGCAGATAGGGGCGCCGCGGGCGGCGCTGGGGTACGGATGTCGTCATAAGGCCCCTCCAAAGTGGGGGTCGGGGGGAGCGCTCCCGTGGTGGCCGGGGGCCCGGACGCGGCCGTCCGCCGCGGGCGACCGGAATGCCGGTTCCGCCCGGTGGGCGGACCCCCGGAAGCGTTCCGAGCTCCCGGACGTCAAGCGCGGGGCAGGGGACAGGGACAGCGATGACAAGCGCTTCTCCTCGGCCGGCGGACAGCACGCGGCGGCCCTCGGCGGAGGGCTTGCGACGGACGGCATGGATGGATGGCGACGCCGTGGCGGAGGTGCGGTCACCACGTCCTTCAGCAGGATTGGTTTAGACCAACCCTCTTGTCAAGTCACCGTTTGGTAAGCCGAGTTACGGCAGCTCCGGACCACAATGGCCACGTCGGTGCTGACCGTCGGGTCAGGCGGCTTTGGTCTAGACAATGCCCAAGTGGCTGGCTTAGTGTCCCCATGCGCGGCTCCGGCCCCTGATGGGGCATCGGTCGGCTTCCCCGCTGCGCTGAGGTCAACGGCGACCACATACAAGGCCGTTCGCGCCGCCGCCATCACCACGCGGCGAATCCGTTCCGCCGAACCGGCCGACACCCTGATCGTTCGCCCACGTCCACAGGGAGCGGTTTCCCATGAGTACCCCCAGCGTCACGGCACTGCCGGACGGCTGTCTGAAGAACCCCGGTCCCGGCCTGGTCACGCTGGACCCGGTCCGCACCGCGCTGCTGCACGGTCTGGACGACCTGCTCACCGGGCTGGCCGCACGCCTGAAGGCCCCCGAGGTGGTGGGCCCGCCGCTGCTGTCCGTCGAAGGGCTGACCCGGCTCGACTACTTCCGCAACTTCCCCCATCTGGGGGTGTCCGCCGGACGTTTCGCCCCCGAGGCCGTCGACGGCCTGGCGGCCGGTGAACCGCCGGGGGAGCTGCCGCTCCGGCCGACCGGCCATCTGCTCCCCTCCGCCACCTGCTACGGGCTGCTGCTCTCCCTGGAGGGCCAGGACGTCGGCGAGGCCGGACTGCGCCTTTCCGCCACCGGCCGCTGTTTCCGCAACGAGACCCACTACGAAGGACTGCGGCGGCTGTGGGGCTTCCATATGCGGGAGGTCCTGTACCTCGGCACCAAGCCCGGCGCGACCGAACACCTCGAACAGGGAGCCGTGTTCGTCCAGGAACTGGCCGGACGGCTGGGTCTGGAACTGACCCGGGCCGCCGCCGACGACCCGTTCTACGACAAGGGCGGCTCCCGCGCCCGGCTGATGGCGCTGGACCCGGTCAAGCACGAGTTCAGCGCCCCCGACGGAACGGCCATCGCCTCCGTCAACCGGCACCGCAACTTCTTCGGTGAGCGGCTGGACATCCGTGCCGGTGCCGACGGGCCGGCCCACAGCGCCTGCGTCGCCTTCGGCGTCGAACGCTGGGTCCACGCGATGATCCTCGCCCATGGCACCCCCGAGCAGGCACTGGACGTACTCGGCGCCGCCCGGACCTGACCCGCCCCGTTGCCCGGCCACCGCCCCCCGGCGAACCCGGACACCGGCCTTCGGACCTCCAGGGGTCCCCCCAACACCCCCAGCAATCCCTGGCAATCCCTCGGACAGCAAGGAGCGAGCCCACCCCCATGGAACGTATCGCCGAGTGGCTCCACGAGAAGAACCCCGGCCTCGACGGCGGGATCGACGCCGACGAGGACCTCATCGAGGCACGTCTGATCGACTCCATGGACTTCCTGGAGTTCATCGATCTGCTGGAGGACATCTCCGGCACCACCATCGACCTTCAGCAGGTCACCATCGACGACTTCCGTACCCTCGGCCGGGTACGGGAGCGGTTCCTGAGCCCCGCCGGACCGGCCGCCGCCGCCCACGCGCCGGCCGGATGAGCACCCGCCCATGACCGGCGGTCCGAGGCCGCGGGGCCGGACGGCCATGGCCGTGGTGGCGACCACCGCGGAGGTCCTGGCCCACCCGGAACTGCACGAGGGTCTGCTCGCGTCATGGGAGCTGCGGCGGCTTGCCCGGACGAGACTGCCGGGCCGCCGCGACGACGTGCTGGCGGCGCGGCTGCTGCTGCGGCTGTGCGTCGCCCGGTACACCGCACGGCCGCTGCGGGAGGCGGCCCCGGCCCAGTATTGCGCCGACTGCGGGGGAAGCGGGCACGGCCGCCCGTATCTGCCCGCCCACCCCGGGGTCGGCGTCAGTCTGAGCCATACCGACGGGTTGGTCGCGGCGGCCGTCGGCCCCGGCGCCGTCGGTGTCGACGTGGAGCCCGCGGCCAGGCGGCCCGGCCCCCTGTCGGTGCTGAGCCGGCTGCTCCCCGAGGCCGAGATCCGGGAAGCGACCGCCCGGCCGGATCCCGGCGCGGCGCTGCTGCGGCTCTGGGTGCGCAGGGAGGCTTTGCTGAAAGCAGGTCAGGAAGACGTCCGGCTGCTGGAGTGGACGGACCGGCGGCGGGCGGCCGTGGTGACGGTGGCCAGCGCCGCCCCGGCCACGACCTTCACCGTCGGCCCCCGGAACTCGCTGTCCGTACCCTCCGGCCCTCAGCCCGAGTCCCGTTCCGACGGTGGGACCTGACGCACCTTCCGGGAATGCCAAAGGCCCCGGGTCCCCCTGAGGGGAGGCCGGGGCCTTGATCGAGCGCTGGGCAGGCCTTGCACCTGCATCCCCCCACGGGAAGTGGGGTGTCTTTCCTTGGACCACCAACGCCGGTCCCACTGCCGTGGATCACGGCCGCGAGCACATGACCGACTATATCCCAGGAACGGAACGCCCTCCAACTCGGCGCGTCCACCCCCATGTCCCGCGCCGAGAACCGGCCGAACGCGGTGCGCCACGGCCCCAAACCCCCTGCGGCCAGGGTTGTTAGGGTGATCGGATGCCGCTTCCCTCTCGCCGCTCCGTCGCCGTGTCCACCGCGATGGCCACGCTGCTCGTCGCTTCCCTGTCGGGATGCTCCACGGACTCCCCGGGCGGGGCCGACGGCGGAAAACCGACCGGCTCCGGAACGGCCAAGGGCGCCACGGACGCCAAGCCCCCCACCTCGAAGCCTGACGGAGGCTTGGGTGACGTGCTGGTGGACGGCCGCCGCGTCACCGGTTCGAAGCCCACGGGCATCGCCAAGGTCCCGTTCGAACGCACTTACACCGACGGCGAGTTGTACTCGGCCGTCACCGGATACCGCGCGATGATGTTCGGCGTCGCAGGGCTGGAGGGGTTGGCGCAGGAGGAGATCGAAGCGGGTAAGGATCTGGCGACGACCGTCGACCCCGCGGTGCAGCGCGCCGCCTTCGACGGACTGCGCGGACAGCTTGGTGCCGCGATCGCCCTCGACGCGGAGACGGGCGACATCGTGGCCCTGGTGAGCGCCCCGTCGTTCGACCCCGGTTCCTTCAGCGGGAACACGTTCGCGGAAGAGAGGGTGTGGAAGCGGCTCAACGAGGACGACGACAAACCCATGCTGAACCGGCCCCTGCTCCACACCGAGAACCCGGGGTCGGCCGCCCATGCCGTCGTCGCTGCCGCCGCCCTGGAGAAGGGCCTGCTCGCTTCGGTCGACACGCCGACCCGCAGTCCCGCCGTCCATGTCGTCCCCGGGAGCACGGCGGAGTTCTCCGGCGACCCCGGCCGTTGCGCGGACGCCAGTCTGCGGACCGCACTGCGCTACTCGTGCGCGAACGTCTTCGCCCGTATCGCGTCCGACCTGGGAGCCGAGGCGCTGGCGTCGACCGCCGCGGACTTCGGATTCCGCCAGGAAACCTTGTACACCCCGCTGCGCGTCGACGAGAGCGTATGGCCGGACCGGCCCGAGAACGCGACACAGCTCGCCCTCACGGCCAACGGTCTCTTCGAGGTCAAGGCCACCGCGGTCCAGATGGCGATGCTGATGGCGGCGATCGGCAACGGCGGGAACCGGCCCCACCCTCAGCTGCTCGTCGATCCCGTGGAGCCGGAGTCCGCCAGGCGGGCCGTGTCCCGGCGTACGTCCGACCAGTTGCGTTCCGCCCTCGGCGCGTCCGTGAACACCTGGGTCCCTTCCGCCTCGGTCACCTGGGCCCTGTCGTACACCCGCACCGCCGCCGGTCGCCCCCTGGCCGTCGCGGTCTGCTTCTCCTCGGCCGACGACGCCACGGAGCGGGGTGCCCGGATCGCCCAGCGGATCGCCGCGGCCGACCAGGGGTAGTCGCCCGGTACGCGCTGACGTGAGTCGGCGGCTGACGGCACGGGAGCGGACCGCCTGGTCGGAATGATCCGGGGCCGGCCGTCCAGCAGCGCGGCAGGGGAATCGACGCCAGGTCAGGGCGAGGCCGCCTGGCCGGACCGCGCGGGCCGCGCCCAGGTGTCGGCTTCGGCGAGGAAGTCCCGGATGGGCGGTCCCACCGCGCGGGCGAGGTCCTCCGGCGTGCGCAGGGCCTCGCAGACGGCGACCGGGGCCAGCCGCCCGCGCGGGAGGGTGCGGGCGACCTGCTCGGCCAGGGCGGTGGGGTGGCGCGCGTCCGTGCCGGGGACGACGAGAACGGGTGCGCGCAGTGTGCGCAGCTCGGTCACGTCGCGGAAGGCGCGGTCGTGGCCGATGGCGGCGGCAGCGGCGACGCTGGCCGCGTCGGAGCGGGGGATCGCGTCCCGTACCGACGCGCCGACGACCGGCGGGAACATGTCCAGGACAGGAGCCCAGGCGGCCTCCAAGCCCTTGGTGAGGGCCCGTTCGGCGAAGGCGTCCAGGAAGGCGGCCTGCGCCTCCCCGGCCTTGTCGTCCTCGATGTCCTCGACGCCGATCAGGATGCCCGCGCGAATCCGGTCAGGATGGGCGAGGGCGGCGCGCAGAGTGATCGTCGAGCCCAGTCCGGTACCGCCGACGACCGCTTGGGCCGTACCCAGACGGTCGAGCAGGGAGACGAGGTCGGCGGTGTAGCGGGCCCAGGTGTGGCGCGGCGGGTCGGCGCACCGGGACCGGCCGTATCCGCGCACGTCCGGCAGGACGACCGTGTGCCGGTCGGCCAGCAGCGCGGCGAGCGGCAGCAGGCTGTGGTGGTCCGGCCCACCGCCGTGCAGCAGGACGACCGTGCTGTCACCGGTGCCCAGCGTGACGGCGTGCAAGGGGGTTCCGTCGGAGGCGGTATGTGTCAGCTCTGTCATGGTGGGTGCATTTTGCCTGACATTCCCTGCTTTACCGGCTCTTCCGGCGGGCGGCGTGGGTCGTGGCTCGCCGCCTTGCTCCCCGGACCTTGTCGACGGCCTCGCGGACCCGCCGGAACGAGGAGTTCCATGGGCGTCGCCCGGGCATGCCGTCCTCGGCGGACATGGGGCCGGAGGCCATCCGGGGGAGGACCGCCGAAAGCTGCGACGAGGGCGGGGCCGATGGGGACATTGCAGGGGTACATCGTCGGGACCTTGGTCGCCCTCGCCGCGATCGGCGCCGTCGCCCGGGAGGGGCGCCGCCTGCGGGCCGCCCGCCGGGCCCTGGACGCCCGGATACGGCCGCCCCGGTCGGCGGACACCCCGCTCGACCTGTACGAAGTGGCCTATCTGTGCGGCGGGGCAGGACGTGTCGCCGTGGTGGCCGTGGTGCGGATGCACGCCGAGGGCCGGTTGCCGGTGCGCGCACGGGCGGCCCGTTGGATCACGGCCGAGCCCTCGGGGGAGCCGCGCGACGGCGTCGAGGCGGCAGTGCTCGGCGCGTTGGCGGCGCGGCGTGACGACGACGGCCGGTCGCCGTGGCCGGTGGAGCTCTTCGACAGCGACCCGCCCGTACGGGACCTGCGCGAGCGGCTGGTCCTCGCGGGCCTGCTGCGCGACCGGTTCGCACCTGTCGGCGTACTGCACCACCATCCGGTGTCCCGCGCCTACTACCGAGCCTGCGCCCGCTTCGCCCGAACGCTGCGCCTGGCGTCCGCGCTCGCCGTCGCGGGCGTCGTCATCGCGCTGCTGTGGCGCGCCTATCCGCCCCTCCTGGTGTATCCGCCGCTGCTGTGGGCCGGCCGACGGCACCGGGACAGATACGACGCCGGCACCGGCTCGTACGGTGAGGTCACCGACGCCGGCCGAGCGGCGGTACGGGCCACGGACGCCGCCGACGGCCCGCTGACGGCCGACCGCCGGCAGGTGTGCGAAGTGGCCCGGTCCGGTCCGGACTCCCTGCCCGTCCAGCACATCCTCCGCCCCGCGCCCGCACCACCGTGGCAGCCACCGGAGCCCGGCCCGGAACCACCGCGGATCGTCATCGACGGCTCACCCGGCCTCGGTGGCCTCTGAGGCACCTCGTGCCGATGGAAACCCCCGCCGGTGCCGCGAAACGGGGCAAAGGATGTGAAATGCGACCGGTCGTCCGGGGTGGTGCGGGAACGGTTCGCCGCCGAGGCCCGCCCATCAGAAGGTGATGATCGCCCGGGAACAAGAGGCGCTGACCTCGGAACGGGACGCGGTGCGAGGTCGCGTGGTTCGGATGGATGGAGCACGGTCAAAATCGATTCTGCGGGTTGATGTCCGCTTCCCGTGCAGCGATTCCCCGGGATACCGGGCCCGGGTGCGGTACACAGCGGGCGTGGACGATCCTTTCGCGTTGAGCCCTCCGGCGCTGCCCGAGGAGCCTTTCAGGGGTATGCCGCGGCCGGAACGGCGGGCGGTGGGCCCGGACGATCCCTGTTCCCGGTGCGACGGCTGCCAGTTGCCCATGCACGTCTGCGGCCGAGCGGAGGCAATGCCCGGTGACACCCTGGACGGGACGGTCAGCCGGCGGGCCCGGTGTTCCCGTCCGTCGAGGGGGCCGGCTTCGGACGGGTGACGGTGCGCGCGTGGTGGAGCACGGCCGCCGCGTCCGGCCGGTCCCGGAAGCCGCGCAGCGATGTGCGCAGATGCTTGAGCGCGTGGTCGGCCGGAGCGGCGCGCAACCCCGGATAGTGGTCGAGGAAGACATGCCAGTGGACGCAGGACTCCTCCAGGCGCCCCAGGGGCAGCAGCGTCGCGGCCAGCCGGGCATGGGTGAGAGCACCGGATCTGTGCCGGTCGGCGCCGCGTGCCGCCGCCGACGAGGTGAGCGCCCGTGCGGCCTGGGGCGCGTCCCCGAGGGCGAGCAGGGCCAAGCCGCGCTGGTAGTCGAGGCCGGGGCGCGGATACATGCTGAAGGGGCCGGGCGGACCGGTCGCCCGGTCGTGCTGCGCCTCGGCGGCCGTCAGGTCGTCGACCGCCTGCCTGCGGTGGCGCGCGTACGCGTGGGTGAGGGCGCGCTGGCTCAGGAGGAAGGCCCGTGCTGACGGATCGTCCGAGGACCGGGCGGTGTCCACGGCGGTGTCGGCGAGTTGCCGCGCCCTGGCGTGGAACCCCAGACGCAGGGCCTGAAGGCTCATGGCCCGCAGGGTGATCGCGTACAGGCGGCGGTCGTCGGCCTCGTGGGCGAGGCCCAGAGCCGTGGTGAAGTAGCGCTGCGCGAGGCTGGGGTGACCGGCGTCCATAGTCATACGGGCCAGTACATGCGTGAGTTGGGCCGCGCCGGAGAACAACTGCTTGCGCAGGGCGGCTTGCGCGGGGGCGACCAGGAGCCGGCTGGTGTCGTCGGTGAGATAGGCGGCCAGCGCGGAGCGCGCGTGCGCGCCGCCGTAACGCTCCATGAGGTCCACGAAGACCTGGGACATCTCTTGCAGCGTCCTGACCTCCGCGGCCGTGACCCGGGCACCCGTTCTCCGCGGTCTGACGGGCAGGGGCCGACCGGGCCGCCAGTCGGGGGAGGCGTCGGGGTCCAGGCTGTAGGCGGAGTCGGTGAGCCGTGGACGGCCCGCGGGGTCGGCGTCGGTGCGGCTGAGGACGGTCAGTCGGTCCACGACGTCGTCCGTCCCGGCCCCGGACGCCAGCAGCGGGTCGTCGGCGGGCCGCCCGGGTCGGGCGAGGCCGGTCTCCCCGACGGTGACCAGGCGTCCGGTGCGGCGGCTGAAGGCGGAGGCGACCAGGTCGGGAACAGGGGGCCGCGGACGGGAGCCGGTGAGCCAGTGCGCGACCGACGTGCGGTCGTACCGCAGCGTCAGCCCTTGCGCCCTGCCTATGCCGTTGACCGCTCTGGCCAGGTCGGCCGGGTTCCAGTCGGCCTCGTTGAGCAGAACTCCGAGACGCTGATTGGGTTGATGGCGTGCCATGGCCCCGTCCTCCCTGGCTGAACGCTGTCCGCGGGACGGCCGACGGGGTGACCTCCCCCGTGCCTGGGCGCGGGCCGGTCATGACGAGAAGGCTGCCGGAACGGCCCGCGTATGCCGAGGACATGGTCCTCGCCGCTATCATCCCGGTCCCGGAGCCTGCCGGACAGTCACCGGAGCCACCCTCTTGGTCCATGGCCCGGGACTTCCGCCCCGGCCGCGAGGAAAGCTGTCTTCAACGTCCGCAAATGGCGGTAACTGCCCGACATCGCAGGCGGGTTGTCGGTCGTGGTGCCGGTGAAGGGTGTCCCGGAGCGGGCGGGCGAGCCGGATCGGCGGCGATCAGTATCCGCTTTTCGTCCCCGGCCGACCGGCGAAGGACCGGCCGCTCGGCGAGCTCGCGGTCCCCGTCCCGGAGCAAGTCACGGGCAGTGCTCCGCAGGCTGTCCGGGCACTGACCCGCCCGGGCCCCGGTGCCGGCCGACGGGCGGTCACTTGCCGAAGCGGCGCTGGCGGTTCGCGTACGAGCGGAGCGCGCGCAGGAAGTCCACATGGCGGAACGCGGGCCAGTAGCAGTCCACCCAGTGCATCTCGGCGTACGCGGACTGCCAGAGCAGGAAGCCGGACAGCCGCTGCTCGCCGGAGGTGCGGATGATGAAGTCGGTGTGGGCGGCGGTCGGCGAGTACAGATGCCGGGAGATGTCCCCGATGTCGAACCGCTCGACCAGTTCGGCCGCGTCGCCCCCGGCCGCCATGTGTTCCTCGAAGGCGCTCTTCACCGCGTCGACGATCTCGCGCCGGCCGCCGTAGCCGACCGCGACGTCCACCTTGAGCCCGCCCCGCCCGGCCGTCACGGCGGCGGCGTCCTTGAGCACCTGGGCGCCGGCGCCGGGCAGCATGTCGAGGGAGCCGATCACCTGCACCTCCCAGCGACGGCCCTCGGCCGTGATGTCCCGGACGGTCTCCTCGATGATCTCGATCAGCGGGCCGAGTTCCTCGGCGGGACGGCCGAGGTTGTCGTCGGAGAGCATGAAGAGGGTCACGTGCTCGATCCCCGCGGCCGTGCACCAGCCCAGGAACTCGGTCACCTTGGCGCCGCCCGCCCGGTATCCCTCACGGACGTCCGCGTGTCCCGCCTGCCGGGCCCAGCGCCGGTTGCCGTCGAGCATGATCCCGACGTGCTGGGGGCGCGGCAGTCCGGCCAGAGTGGCGGCCAGTCGGCGCTCGTACACTGCCTCGATCGGCCGTCGGAGGAACAGCGGGAGCAGCTTCATGAACCCTCATCATCGCGTCGTGGACCCCTCGCCGGACCTTACCAGGGGCCTGGTGACACCCCTGGTGAGCAGGGGCGTTGCCCCAGCGGTCGCTCCGGCCGGCACGCCGGGGCGGCCGTACCCGGCGCTGTGCCCCGGCGCGCCGGTCGCGGTCGGTGGGCGGCGGGGTCCCAGGCCGCCGGGAGCAGCGCGGGCTTGGTGAAGAACAGGTCCCGTTCCCAGGGGACATCCTGCTCCGAGACGGCGAGGAACAGCGAGGGGTCCTTGACGCAGTCCCCGAGTTCGAGGTGGTGGACCAGCGGGGTGACCACCCCGTGCCCAGCGGGGCGACCAGGGGTTCGGAGCCGGTGACGAACAAGTACGACACCGTGCCGTGCAGTTCGGCGTCGCTGATCTCCCCGGCGGCCTCGGCCCGGATGAGCACCTCGATGGGCCCCACATGCCCGGCCCACTCCGCCAGCCGCTCGCTCTCCGGCGAGCAGGGCTGGACCAGGAAGGGTGAGGGTGACGTCTGTTGCCGGACTTCACTCGCTGTCGGAGCTGTCGGGGGCGGGGGCGGGGGAGGTGTCCGACGTGGTGGGCGCGGTCCGCGGGCCGGCCTCCGCCTGGATGATCAACGCGTGCGGGCAGTGCAGATAGTCGGCCCAGAACTCGTCGCCGTACTCCTGGCGGCCCTGCTCGGAGACCTTGGGGCGGATCCAGGAGATCCGGTCGAAGCCCGCTGCCCGCAGCGCCCGTTCATGTGCGGCGGCCGACCACCGGAAGTAGTCCACGTCCAGGACCTCCTCACCCACCCACGCCTTCAGATGACCCTTCGTTCCCTCGCCCACCGGCTCCCGCGCGCTGAGCTCCATGCCGTAGGGCCGGTACCAGCCGGGGGCGGTGGAGTGGTCGGGGTTGAGGGTCGCGGCCACGAACCGTCCGCCGCTCTCGGGCAGGGCCCGCCGGGCCGTGGCGCAGAGCCCTTCCAACGCCGCCGGGGTCGGGGCGTAGGGCAGCACGTAGACGGCGGTGACCAGGTCGAACGCCCCCTCGATGGCGGGCAGGTCATCGGCGGACGGTGCGGCGGCGTCCGCGACGAGGTACTCCGCGCCCAGCCCCTCACGTCCTTCACGGCGGCGCGCGTAGTCCACCATCGCGGTCGACTCGTCCAGCCCCACCGCGCGTGCGGCGCCCTCGCGGCGCAGCCGTCGGACGTACAGCCCGCTGCCGCACCCCAGGTCGAGCACCCTGCGCCCGGTGACATCGCCGACCGCGTTCAGGAAGCTGTACGCCTCGATGTGTTCGCGGAACGGCATCTCCTGGACGCTGTGCTCGTATGCGGCCACCGCTGTGTCGAACTGGCTTTCCACAGCCATCTCCTCGCTTCAGGATTCCGTGCGGCACGCCCGGGTCCGGGGCGACGGGATCCAGCCCGGCGAAGCCCTCCCGGGCCCGGGCGTTGCCGCTGTGTTCGGATCGCTCGTGGGGTGAGGCTCCCGGCGTCGTGCCGGTCCTCTCCGCGGGACGTGACGACGTGCCGCGAAGGCTCCGGTGTCATGGCACCGGCAGGGCCCGGCCTCGCCACCGCCCCCGAGGGGCCCGTGGCGGGCGTCGTCCGGCGGGACGGTCCTGTACGTGCCGGCCCCGGCCGAAGCTCCCGCTCACCTGTCTCCACCATCCGTGCCAGGGGGCGGGTTCGGAAGGGGTGCGGGCGGGCGGGGTCGTTCACGCGTTGAACGCTTGCGCGCTTGTGAACGGCTTCGGCGTGAGCGCCGACTGCCGTTCCCGCGTGGGCACGGATCCCGCGTGGGCACCGACCGATTCCGCGACGCTCCGGGGACGCCGGCCGTCGGCCTCGGGACGCGGATCTGCCGGACCCGCCCCCGGGTTCGCTTGCGCGCGGGCGGGCCCGGGAAGCGGCGGGGAACCTTCCGGTGCGGCTGTCCGTCAGGGAAGTGACGCCGGGTTTCCGGCTCGTGTCCCTGCGACAGAGGCGGATTGCCATGCGGACGAGCGACACGGACAGGACGAGCGACACGGTGACGGCGAGCGACACGGACAAGCTGGAGACCACCCTGGGCGCCGGTCGGCGGGTGACGCTGTCGCTCCCGCCGACGGACGCGCCGTGGGCGGCGGGCGGGGTCGGCGCCCTGCGGGCCGTCCCGCCCACGCACACCGAGCACGACGAGAACCCCCCGCCGCTTCCCGAGGAGCCCGCGCTCCCCCTTTCCGTGGCGATGCTGGGCCTCGGGATATGAGGTGCGCCGACGGGCCGGGGTGACCGGTGCGGCGGGTGGGCGCGGAAGGGGTGCCTGACCAGGGCGGAGCTATAGTGCTGCGCGTGCAGAGGTCCGAGGTGGTGAGGGAGGGCGCGAGGCGCGAGGTACGTGCGCCGTACGCGATATCCACCTCACGCATGCGCCGTGAGCGCTATCCGCACGGGCGGACATGGGAGGCGCACACGCATCTCTTCGACCATGAGCTGCTCTGGGGGGTCAGCGGGTCGGTGACGGCCACGGTGGACGGGGTGTCCTGGACGGTGCCCCCGACCGTGGGGCTCTGGGTCCCGGCCGGGGCGGTGCACGAGGTCACCACAGGGCCGGGCGGCGACTTCTACACCACGTACTTCCGGGGCGAGGTCTTCACCCCGGCCACGGAGCGGTCCGGGGTCTGGGCCGGGCCGGGGCTGGTCGCCGTCTGCGCCGCGCTGCGCGAGATCCTGCTGCACATGCGGCGCTACGGGATGACGCTCGCCGCGCGGAACCGGGCCGAGCAGGTCGCGTTCGACCTGCTCCAGCCGCTGGAGATCGCGGCGGTCGAGGTGCCGATGCCCACCGACGCGCGGGCGCTCGTCGTCGCCCGCGCGCTGATCGCCGATCCCGCCGACCCCCGGGGTCTCGCCGAGTTCGCCCGGCTCTCCGGATGCGGTGTGCGTACCCTCACCCGGGTCTTCACCGCCGACACGGGGATGAGCTTCGTGCAGTGGCGTATCCAGGTGCGGGTCCGGGCGGCGCTCACCTATCTGGCGGGCGGGCTGCCGGTGTCGGTGGTCGGACGGCGGGTGGGGTACAGCACCCCGAGCGCGTTCGTCGCGGTGTTCCGCCGGGTCACGGGGCGGACGCCCGGTGAGTGCTTCGGCGTCGTGGAGGACTCGGGGTACGCGGACTACCAGGGGCACGAGGACCCCGAGGGGTTCACGGACCTCCCGGGGCTCGCGGGGCGGGCAGCGGCGGGATAGCCGGGGGCCGCTGTGCCGTCCAGGCCCGCCACAGCCGGGCGTAGGGGCCGTCCGAGGCGAGCAGCCCGGCATGGGTGCCCTCCTCGACGATCCGTCCCCGGGCCATCACCAGGACCCGGTCGGCCGACGCGGCCTGGTTCAGCCGGTGGGCGACCGTGATCGCCGTACGGCCCGCCAGCACGGCGTCCGTCGCGGCGTCCAAGGCCCGGGCCCCGGCGCTGCCCGCGTCGGCGGTCGCCTCGTCCAGGACCACGATCGGCGGGTCCAGGAGCAGGACCCTGGCCAGCGCCAGTTGCTGGGCCTGGGGCGCGGTGAGGGGATGGCCGCCCGCGCCGACCACCGTGTCCCTGCCGTCGGGCAGGGCGCCGATCCAGGTATGGGCGCCCACGGCCCGCAGGGCCCGTTCCAGTGCCGCGTCGTCCGCCCCGGGGACGGCCAGCCGCAGATCGTCGGCGATGGTACCGGCGAAGACATGGACCTCCTGGGTGACCAGGGCGACCGTGCGGCGGGTGGCCGCGGTGCCCAGTTCCCGGGGTTCGACACCGCCGAGCCGGACGGTCCCGGCGGAGGGCTCGTACCCGCCGGCGATCAGCCGGGCAAGGGTCGACTTGCCCGCGCCGGTCGTCCCGACGAGGGCGACCCGCTCGCCCGGTGCGACGGTCAGGGACACCTCGCGGGGGACGGTGAGGCCCGGACGGTGGGAGTAGGAGACCCCGGTGAGGGCGAGGGAGCCGTCGCGCGGGTGCGGCGGGTCGGCCGGTTCGGCGGCGTGGGGCACCTGGGTCACCCCGACCAGCCGGGCGAGGCCCGCGCCCGCCTCCTGCAACTCGTCGAACACACCGAGCAGCTGGCCCACCGGGTCGAAGAGCCGGTGGAAGAACAGCGCGGCGGCCGTCGCCTCGCCCACGGTGACCGTTCCCTCGCCGACCAGCCGGAAGCCGACCGCGAGGACGGCCGCCAGCCCGATCAGCTCGGCCAGGTTGAGACGTCCGAAGAAGCGGGTGCGCAGCCGGGTCGCCCGCAGACTGTGCGAGACGGCCAGGAGCGAGCGGTCCGCGATGGCGTCCAGATGGCGGGGGCCGCGGCGCATCGCGGTGACGGTGTCGGCCGCGCCGAGTGCGTCGAGGAGCGCCTGCGCGCGTTCGCCCTCGGCGGTCCGCTCGGCCCGGTAGACCGGCCCCGAACGGCCGAGGTACCAGGTCAGGGCGCGGATCTGGACGGGTGCCGCGACCAGTGCCGCGAGGGCGAACCGCCAGTCGAGGGTGCCCAGACCGACGAGGGTCAGCGCGATGCCCAGCAGCGCGGTCACGAAGACGGGTACGGCCTGCGAGGCCGCCTCGGTGACGACCCGTACGTCACCGGTGATCCGGGCGACGAGATCGCCGCGCCCCGACCGTTCGACGTCCTTCGGGGGAAGGCGCAGCGCGCGGTCGAGGACGTCCTCACGCAGGTCGGCGACCATGTGTTCGCCCGCCTGGACCACCAGATAGTGGCTGAGCGCGCCCAGCACCGCCTGGAGCACGGCGATCGCGGCCAGTGCCCCGCCCAGCAGATGGAGCCTGCCGAGGGCGTCGCCGCCGTGGCGGACGACCTCGTCGACCATACGGCCGAGGATCAGCGGACCGGCCAGCCCGACGGCGGTGGAGGCGGCCAGCAGCAGTACCGCCCACAGGGTCCGGGCGCGGTGCGGGCGCAGCAGCCGCAAGGCGGCGCGGCGGGTCGTGGCGGTGTCGGCGACCGGCAGGAGGGAGTCGTGTCCGGTGGTCATGCCAGTACCGCCGCTCGGTAGGACGGGGACGCCGTGAGCAGCCCGGTGTGGGTACCGGCGGCCTGGGGGCGGCCGGCGGGGAGCCAGACGACGCGGTCGCAGACCGCGAGCAGCGTCGGGCTGGTGGTGAGCAGCAGTGTGGTGAGTCCGGCCCGGTCCCGGCGCAGCCCGTCGGCGATCCGGGCCTCGGTGACGGAGTCGACCGAGGTCGTCGGGTCGTGCAGGACGAGCACGGGTGCCCGGGTCGCCAGGGCTCGTGCCAGGGCGATGCGCTGGCGCTGGCCGCCGGAGAGGGTCAGCCCCTGTTCGCCGACGGTGCTGGCGGGTCCGTCGGGCAGGGCGTCGACCACGTCGTCGGCGCAGGCGGCGGTCAGCGCGGTCGCGATCGTCCGCGCGGTGGTCCCCGGGCCGTCCGGGGCGATGTTGTCGGCGATGGTGCCCGCGAACAGGGCGGTGTCACGCGGGGGAGCGACGACGGTACGGCGTATCCGGTCCGGGTCCGTGCCGCGCAGGTCGGCGCCGTCGAGGCGGACGGTTCCGGCGTCGGGGTCGATCCGCCGGGCGCAGCAGTCCAGCAGCGCGCGGGCGTGCGCGGCGTCCTCGGTGACGACGCCGACGAGTTCGCCGGGGGCGACGCGCAACGACACCCCGGTCAGTGGTCCGGCGGCACCCGCCGGGGCGTGGACGGTCAGGTCTTCGAAGCTGAGCACGGCGGTACGGGCGGGTGCGACGGGCTCGGGGTCCGGGGTCCCGGTGGGCCCGGCCGGGGCGTCCCGTACCTCGACGGCGGGCGGGGTGCCGAGCAGCGCGGCCACCCGGCGGGCCGACGCGCGGGCGCGGGCCAGACCCGATCCGAAGTACGCCACGTCGACGAGCGGTCCGCGCAGGAACTGGGCGAGTCCCACGACCGCCACCAGCTCCCCGACCGTGAGGGTGCCCCGCGCCGCCATCCGCGCGCCCACCAGCGCGATCAGCGCCAGGAATCCCCCGGTGACCAGGGTGTTGGCGGCGGTGTACCCGGCCTGGGCGCGTTCCGTGCGCAGGGTCGCCGCGAGGGCGGCGCGGCTGACCTCGCGGTAGCGCCGGGCGGCGTGCGGCTGGGCGCCGATGCCGTCGAGCACCCGTAGTCCGGTGAGCAGATCCGCGGCGGTGGCACCGGCCTTCGCCGCGGACGCGTAGTCGCGTTCCGTCCGTCGTTCCAGCGGGCGGCTCAGATACTGCATGGCCACCAGGACCGGTGGTGTGCCGAGCAGGACCAGCAGCCCGAGCGGCACCGAGATCAGCAGCAGGGCCACCGCCGCCGTGACGATCGCGGCTGCCGCGGCGAGCTTGCTGCTGAGGGTGTGGGTGAAGCGCGACACGTTCCGGGCGTCGGCGGTGGCCAGCGAGAACAGCTCGCCGGGCATCGTACGGGTGGCCGTGCCGAGGGGGTCCAGGGCCCGCCGGGCCACGGCCATCCGGACCTGGTGGCCGCCGTGCTCGGCCACATGGGCCGCCGCCCGCGCGGCGAACCGCCATGACAGCAGCAGTCCGCCGAACAGCACGGTGAGCACGAGGAGCCAGCGTCCGAGGGCGGCGGCGTCGCCGGTGGCGACCGCGCGGTCGATGACGGCGCCGATGGTGACCGGTATGAGTGCTTCGGCTACTTGATGTCCGGTCAGTCCGACCGAGGCGGCGGCCAGCCTGCGGCCCCGCCGTTCACCGGTGAGTGCCTGGCGCAGTACGGAGCGGGCGGTGGCGGGCACAACCTCGTGGGCGCCGGTCGCAGGTGGGGTGGGCGGGGCGGGGGACGCCGTGGCGGACGGCGTTTCGAGGGAGGCGGGCATGGGAGCCGACCGTACCGCCGCCCTCTGCGGCGTCCCCTCGGGCGGGCCATTCCCTGTCGTGAACGGGCCATGGGTTGGCCGAATGGCCTCTTGGCGACAGTGAATGGCGTGTGCTCGACATGGCCGCTTGCGCCCCACTCATCCGTTCGACTATTCATAGGTAAGGCTTACCTAATATTCCCCGATTCTTCGTACCGCCCCGGAGGCGTCGATGCCGGCCGCACCACCACTCGCCAGACCGTCGCTCCGCACCGCGACGGGCCACCCGACCCGGCGCCGCTTCGCGGTCGGCGCGGGCGCCCTCACCCTCGGCGGTCTGCTGGCCGCCTGCGGCGGTGACGACCGGCCCACCGCCACCGGCTCCGGCGCGAAGAACTCCGGCACCGTCGACTTCGCCTACCAGGACTTCCGGGCGAAGCTCCCCGCCGACCCCCAGCGCGTCGTCGCCCTCGACCCGCGTACCGGCATGGAGTTCGCCGTGCTCGCCGGATACCCCGTCGTCGCCGGATACCGGCTGGAGAAGGGCAACCATCTCGCCGAGAGGGTTCCGAAGGGCTACCGCACCCTGGAGGGCAACGAGACCGAGCCCAGCGCCGAGTCCATCCTGGCCCAGGACCCGGATCTGCTGGTCGTCGGCGAGGAATGGTGGCAGTACTACAAGGAGCGCAAGCTCCTCACCCAGGACATCGCCCCCGTCCTCGTCGTCGGCGGCGGCTTCAGCCCTCACTGGCGCCGCCACACCGAGCAGCAGCTCACCCGCCTCGGCCGCGCACCCCGGGCCAAGAAGCAGCTCGACGCCTACGACACCCGGCTGGCCGCCGCCCGCCAGGAGGTCGGACGGCTGCTCAAGGGCCGGAAGATCGCCGTCGCCGGCGCCCAGAAGCCCCAGTTCTGGGCCCAGACCAACAGCTTCTACCTGGCTGTCGCACGGGACCTCGGCATGGAACTCATGTTCTACGACCCCGAGCGTGAGCCGGGGGGCAAGTCCAACAGGTTCTTCGGCCTGGAACGCCTCGACGTGTTCGCCCCGGCCGACCTGATCATCCTCCAGAACCCGGACGACCCCGCCACCAAGGCCAAGACCTGGCAGCAGCTGCCCGCCGTCAGGGCCGGACGCGTCGCGCCCCTCAACTACTACAGCAACGCCGGACTCGCGTTCACCGCCACCGCGCTGCTCGACGAACTCGTCTCCGCCGCGAAACTCCTGGGGTGAGCGGACGATGAAGGACCGGCTGCACCGCGGAACGGTGCTCACGACCACCCATGTCACCCCCGGCATGATCCGGATCGTCCTCGGTGGCGACGGCCTCAGCAGCTTCGAGACCTCCGGTGTCGGCGACGAGTACCTGCGCCTGCACTTCCCCGTCCCCGGCACCGGGGAACTCGTCCTGCCCCGGCCCGAGCTCGACTGGACCTACCCCGAAGGCGTCACCCGCTCACCGTGCGAGCGGTACACCGTCCGGCGGTACGACCCCGCACGCGGCCAGGTCACCTTCGACTTCGTCGTGCACGACGGCGGCGTCGCCAGCTCCTGGGCCAAGGCCGCCCGGCCCGGCGACGAACTGGGTATCGGCAGCCCACGCGGACTGTACGACCCGCCCGCCGACGCGACGCACCTCCTGCTGGCCGCCGACGCGACCGGACTGCCCGCCGTCGGACGCCTCGTGGAACAGCTCCCCGCCACCCTGCGCGCCACCGTGATCGTCGAGATCGCCGACGCCACCCACGAACAGACGATCGCCACCGACGCCGACGCCGAGTTCATCTGGCTGCCCGGCTCCGGCAACGGCGTCGGCCCCAGCCGACTGGAGGAAGCCGTCCGCGCGGTCGCCAGACCCGGCGCCGCCCCCGGCTACGTATGGGTCGCCGGGGAGAGCGCCGCCGTCCGGGGCATCCGCCGCTATCTGCGCCACGAACTCGGCCTGCCCGCCCGCGCCTACAAGGTCATCAGCTACTGGCAGCACGAGTCCGAGCGCTGGGAGGAACGCTGGAACGCGCTCGACCCCGAGGTCCGGCGCAGACTCGACGACGCCTACGACGCCATGCGGGAGCACGCCCTCAAGGGCGCCGACGGCGACGAGGCGAGCATCGAACGGAGCGAGGACATCCTCGACACGGTGGAGGAGACCATGGAGCGAGCCGGGCTGTGACCACCGTGACCGCAGTGACCACCGAGGGCCGCGCCCGCGCGGCCCGTGACATCCCACCGCCCGGCGCCGCGTCCACCAACGCCCGCCGCTCCCTGTGGCTGCTGATCGCGGTGGGCGCCCTGCTCGCCGTGACCCTGCTCAGCCTCGGCGTCGGTTCCAAACACCTGCCGCCCGCCGCCGTGTGGGACGGACTGTTCCACTACACCGGCTCCAACGACCATATGATCATCCGCGATCTGCGGCTGCCCCGCACCCTGCTCGGCCTGCTGGTCGGTATGGCGCTCGGCCTCGCGGGCGCGGTGATCCAGGCGCTCACCCGCAACCCGCTCGCCGACCCCGGCATCCTCGGCGTCAACGCGGGCGCGTCCTTCGCGGCCGTCCTCGCCATCGCCCTGTTCGGACTCACCGATCTGCGCCAGTACATCTGGTTCGCGTTCCTCGGCGCCGTCCTCGCCACCGTCGCCGTCTACGCCATCGGCTCCCGCGGACGCGGCGGCGCCACCCCCGTACGGCTCACCCTGGCCGGGGTCGCGACCGGCGCCGTCCTCAGCGGCATCACCTCCGGCATCACCCTGCTGGACCCCGCGACCTTCGACCGGATGCGGTTCTGGGCGGCGGGCTCCATCGCCGGACAGGACATGGGGACCGTGGCCCGGATCGCGCCGTTCCTCATCGCCGGACTGCTGCTCGCCCTGACCCTGGCCCGGCCGCTCAACGCCGTCGCCCTCGGCAGCGACACGGCCCGCGCCCTCGGTGTGAACATCACCCTGACCCGGACCCTGGCTCTCGTCGCGCTGACCCTGCTCTGCGGCGGAGCGACGGCCGTCGCCGGACCCATCGCGTTCATCGGCCTGATGATCCCCCATGTCGCACGCTGGATCGTCGGCCCCGATCAGCGGTGGATACTCCCCTTCACCCTCGTCCTGGCACCGGTCCTGCTGCTCGTCTCCGACATCGTCGGACGGCTGGTGCTGCGGCCCGGCGAACTCCAGGTCGGCATCGTCACCGCCTTTGTCGGCGTCCCGGTGCTCATCGTGCTGGTGCGACGGCAGAAGGCGAGCGGACTGTGATCACCAGGACCAGGAAACCCCGTACGACCGGACCACGGCCGGACCCCCGCCCGCATCCGCCACGAGCCGCGCCCCACCCCGCCCGCTCCCGGTCCGGCCGTCCCGCCGTCGACTTCGGACGCCCCATCCGGGTGCTGCGCGTACCGGACACCCGGGGCGGACGGCTCTCGCTGCGCCTCGACACCCGCGCCACCGCCATCTGTCTGCTCCTGCTGGCCGCCACCGCCGCCCTCGGCATCCTGACGCTCGGCAGCGGCCAGTACACCGTGCCGCCGGGCGACGTGATCCGCGCACTGCTCGGCGACGCCACGCCCAAGGTCCATATGGTCGTCGTCGAATGGCGGCTGCCCCGGGTCCTGCTCGCCGTCCTGTGCGGGGCCGCGCTCGCCGTCAGCGGCGCCATCTTCCAGTCGCTCACCCGCAATCCGCTCGGCAGCCCCGACGTCATCGGCTTCAACACGGGCGCCTACACCGGCGCGCTGGCCGTCATCATGCTGGCGAACGGCGGCTACTACCAGGTCGCGGCGGGCGCGCTGGCGGGCGGCATCGCCACCGCCGCCCTCGTGTACGCACTCGCCTACCGGCAGGGCGTCCAGGGATTCCGGCTGATCATCGTCGGTATCGGCATCAGCGCGCTGCTGGCGTCCCTCAACACCTGGATGACGATCAAGGCCGACCTGGAGACCGCGATGGCCGCGGCCGTCTGGGGCGCCGGTTCCCTCAACGGACGGAGCTGGGAACAACTCGGCCCGGTCGCACTGGTCCTGGCCGTCCTGCTGCCCGTCGTCCTCCTCCTGGCGGGCCGGATGCGCATGCTGGAGCTGGGCGACGACACGGCCCGCAGCCTCGGACTGCGCACGGAACCCAACCGGCTCGCCCTGGTCGTCACCGGCGTCGCCCTGACCGCCCTGGTCACCGCCGCCGCGGGCCCCATCTCCTTCATCGCACTGGCCGCACCCCAGCTCGCCCGGCGCCTGGTGCGCTCCCCGGGCGTCTCCGTACTGCCCTCCGCCGCGATGGGGGCCGCGCTGCTCGTCGCCGCCGACTGGGTCGCCCAGCGGGCGTTCGCACCGACCCAGCTGCCCGTCGGGGTCGTGACGGTGAGCATCGGCGGCGCCTATCTGATCTGGCTGCTGCTCGGCGAGGCCCGCCGCCAGTGAACCCCCGCCCGCCCCGCCAGGACCCGCCTCCCGCAGATACGGACCCGCACCGATGACCACCCTCCACAAGAACCCGGCCGCAGCAGACCCGACCGCACCCGCCGGTCAACGGCTGCGGGCCGAGGGACTCACCCTCGCCTACGACGCCCGGACCATCTCCGAGAACCTCACCGTCCGGATACCCGACGGCTCCTTCACCGTCATCATCGGCCCCAACGCCTGCGGCAAGTCGACCCTGCTGCGCGCCCTGTCCCGGCTGCTCAAACCCACGGCGGGCCTGGTGCACCTGGACGGACGGGCGATCTCCTCCTACCCCGCCAAGGAGGTGGCGCGGCGGATGGGCCTGCTCCCGCAGACCTCACTGGCACCGGACGGCATCACCGTGGCCGACCTCGTCGCCCGCGGTCGTCACCCCCACCAGAAGCTCCTCCGCCAGTGGTCCGACGCGGACGAGCAGGCCGTACTCGACGCCATGGACTCGACCGGGGTCACCGATCTGTCCGCCCGGCTGGTCGACGAACTCTCCGGCGGCCAGCGCCAGCGCGTATGGGTGGCCATGGTCCTCGCCCAGCAGACACCCCTGCTGCTCCTCGACGAGCCCACGACGTTCCTCGACATCGCGCATCAGATCGAACTGCTCGAACTGTGCCGGGACCTCAACCGGCGCGACGGCCACACCCTCGTCGCCGTGCTCCACGACCTCAACCACGCCTGCCGGTACGCGGACCACATCATCGCCATGCGCGACGGCGAGGTGATCGCCACCGGCGCGCCCGCCGACATCGTCACCGCCGAACTGGTCGAGGACGTCTTCGGACTGCCCTGCCGCATCATCGAGGACCCCGTGTCCCTGACCCCCCTGGTCATCCCACTGGGCCGCGGCAACTGACCCACCGCGCCCGGCCACGGCCCGGGTCACGGGCACGCGTCCGGCGCCTGCGCCCGCGCCCGCGCCTGCAAGTTCGCCTCCGCCTCCGCCTCCCGTACGGCCGAGTCCGGGTCCAGCCGGGTGCCCGCGGTGAACTCCGCCGCGTGGACGCGCTCGTCCAGCACCGTCGCGAGGCGCGCGCCGATACGGTCCACATCGCCCCGCTCGCCCTCCGGCAGCGGAATCCCGACCGCGCGCCGGGCGGCGTCGGCCGCGCCCAGCAGCCGGGCCGCCCGGGACCAGCGGCCCGCCAGCGACAGGGCACCGGCCAGACCCTCCAGCGCGAGGGCGACCGCCCGCGGATCGCCGGTGGCCCGGGCGGCCGCCAGCCCCTCCCGCTGAAGGCGCAGAGCGGTCGGCGCGTCGCCCCGCAGCTCGGCGGTGAAGCCCAGTTCGGCGAGGATCAGCGGGGGCGCGCCCGGCTCGTACCCCATCTGCCGGTGCAGTTCGATCACCCGCTCCATATGCGCCTGCGCGGTGTCGAGTTCGCCGGACCGCCGTGCCCCGAGACCGAGACCGATCTCCGCGTACTGCTCCCCGAACACGTCCGACTGCTCGACGGCCAGCCGCCGGGCACGCTCATGGCATTCCCGGGCCCGGGCCAGCCGCCCGGTCAGCAGGGCGAGCCGCCCGACCCCGGAGAGCTGGAAGACGAACTCGGGCCACAGCTTCAGCTCCTCGGCCATCCGCAGCCCGTCCTGGTAGAGCCGTTCGGCGTGCCCGTAGTCACCGACCGCCTCGGCCAGCTTCGCCAGCGGCACCATGGCCTGGAGCTGACCCCACTGGTCGCCCAGCTCACGGAAGAGCTCAAGGCTCCGCTCGCCGTCACGGCGCAGTGCCGCGAAGTCCCCGCGTGTCTTCGCGTGGAAGGTACGGCTGCCGAGCGCCGCCGCCGTACCCCAGCGGTCGTCCAGCGAACGGAACGTCTCCAGCGCCCGGTCCACCAGCTCCTCGGCGGCCACCGGATCGGCGACGCCGTAGAGCTTGGAGGCGAGGAACCATTCCATCCTGGCGCGCCCGCCCGGGTCGTCGAGCGCGTCGTACGGTTCCAGCGCGGCGCGGTACTCGCCGGCGGGGTCGCCGCCGCCGAGCTGGAGGCGGACACCGCCCAGCAGGGCGCCCGCCGCCGCCACCAGGGCGGCGGGCGCCGCCGGGTCCACGGACAGCGCGAGCGTGAGCGACCGCCGTGCCTCGTGGTTACGGCCCCGCAGATGCCAGTACCACGCCAGCGCGTTCACCAGCCGCAGCGCCCGGACGGCGTCCCCCGCGTGCACGGCGCTCTCCAGCGCGCCCCGCAGATTGGCCTGCTCCGCGTCGAGCCTGCGCAGCCACCGCCGCTGGTCGTGCCCCCGCAGCAGGGGCGCGGCGTGTTCGGCGAGCTCCGTGTAGTACGCGCGGTGACGGGCCCGCGTCTCCTCGGCCTCACCGCTCTCCCCGAGGCGTTCGGAGCCGTACGCGGCCACCGACTCCAGGAGCCGGTAGCGCGGCCCGTCGGCGGTGTCGGTCATCACCACCAGCGAACAGTCCACCAGCCGGGCCAGGAGATCGAGGACGTCCGAGGGGGCGATCCCGTCACCGGCGCAGAGTTCCTCGGCCGCGGTCAGCGCGCAGCCGTCCGCGTGCGCGGCGAGCCTGCGCAGCACCACGCGCTCCGGCCCGTCGAGCAGCTCCCAGCTCCAGTCGATCACCGCGCGCAACGTCCGCTGACGGGCCGGAGCGCCACGGGCACCCGCGGCCAGCAGCCGGAAGCGGTCGTCCAGCCGGGCGGCGAGCTCCCGCACCCCCAGCGCGCGGACCCGGGTCGCGGCCATCTCCAGGGCCAGCGGAATCCCGTCCAGCCGACGGCAGACGGCGACGACCGCGTCCACCGTGGTCGCGTCCAGGACGAAACGGGGCGCCGAGGCACCGGCCCGCGCCACGAACAACTCCACCGCGCCGAACCGTCGTACGGCGTCGGGGTCGAGGTCCGCCGCCGGTCCGGGCAGCTGGAGCGGAGGCACCTCCAGAAGATGCTCACCGGCCACACCCAAAGGGCGCTGCGTGGTCGCCAGGATGCGCAGTCCGGGCGCCGCGACGAGCAGTTGTTCCGCCAGCTCGGCGACCTCGTGGACCACATGCTCGCAGTTGTCGAACACCAGCAACGCCGGTGCCCGGCCCAGCGCGCGGACGAGCCGGTCGACGGTCGAGAACGGCGCGGCGGTACGGCCGTGACCCGTCGGGGCGTCGTCACGCATGCCCAGGGCCGCCGCGACCACGTCGTACACCCCGGTCGCCGACGCGATGACCCGCTCACCGCCGGACCGGGACGGTTCGAGCGCGGCGAACTCCGCGAGCCGGACCCCGCCGGGGAACCCGTCCGCGAGCTGGGCGGCCGTCGCGAGCGCGAGCCGGGTCTTGCCGACCCCGCCCGCGCCGGTCAGTGTCACCAGCCGGTTGACGGCCAGCAGCGAGCGCAGTTCGCGCAGCGCGTCGGCCCGGCCGACGAGTCCGGTGAGCTCGGCCGGCACGTTCGTCGGCGGACCGGCCGATACGGCGGCAGGGGAGAGCGTGGCGGGGGAGACGGCCGTAGGGGAGACGGCCGCGGTCAGTGAAGGGTCCTGGGTGAGGATCGCCTGGTGGAGCGCCGCCAGTTCGGGGCCCGGCTCCACCCCGAGTCCGTCGGCGAGCCGCGCGCGCAGCTCGGCGTAGCCGCTGAGCGCCGCGCTCTGCCGTCCGGCCAGATACAGCGCCCGGAGCTGGACGGTGCGCAGCCGCTCCCGCAGCGGATGCTCGGCGACGAGATCGCCCAGCCCGTCCGCGACCAAGCCGTGTTCGCCCAGTTCGAGCCGGGTCTCGGCCTGCTCCTCCAGCGCGGTGAGCCGCTGCTCGTCCAGCCGCTGCCGGGCGGCCCGGGTGAACTCCTCGTCGGCGAGGTCGGCGAAGGCCGGACCCCGCCACAGCGCCAGCGCGTCGGCCAGCAGTCCGGCACGCACCCGTGGGTCGCCCGCCGCGCGTGCCTGGGCGGTCAGCCGGTCGAAGCGGTCCGCGTCCACCGTGTCGGGCGCGGTGCGCAGTTGATAGCCCGGCGGGCGGGAGACCACCAGGTCCCGGCCGCCGGGTTCGGCGTCCTCCAGGGTGCGGCGCAGCTGCCAGACCTTGTTCTGGAGCGCGGCCGCCGGATTGCCCGGCCGCCCGGCACCCCACAGATCCTCGATCAGCCGGTCGGCGGAGACCGGCCGGTCCCGCCGCACCAGCAGATTCGCCAGCAGGGCCCGGACCTTGAGCTCCGGCACCCTGACGGGCTGTCCGTCCGCGGTCCGTACGCCCAGCGGGCCGAGCACTTCGAAGTACATGTGATCACGCTAACCCGGTGCCGGGATGGGCAACAGCGCGGCCGGGGCCGCGGCCCGGCGGGGGAGAGCCCGGGTGCGGTCCGGGCGGTGTTCAGGAGCGGTTCGGGCGAGTCCCGGCAAGGGCCGGGGGTGTCCGGGGGCGCACCGGGCGAGCGCCGGGCGAGGGCTGGGTGTGACGTCCGAGAGCGGTCCGGGCGAGGGCCGGGAGGGGGCCGGGAGAGGGCCGAGAGAGGACCGGGAGAAGTCCGGGAGCGGTCACGTCCATGGTGGTGGCCGAGGAATGAGGAGTGGACGAGGAGAGCGGTGACGGCCGCGCTCCTCCCGCCCCGGCGAGACCCCGAGTGGCCCGGCACCGTCCGTGATCCGTCCCGGACAACACCGTCCGCCCGTACCGGCGTCACCCGCTCACCCCTCCCGGCACCACCCGCGCACCCGCGCGTCCGCGCATCACGGAAGGATTCCCATGTCATCCATCGCCCCTACCGCCGCACCACCGAAGGCCGGGGCCCGGGAATGGACCGGGCTCGCCGTACTGGCCCTGCCCACGCTGCTCGTCTCCCTCGACCAGAGCGTGCTGTTCCTCGCGCTGCCGCACCTCGCCGAGTCCTTGCGGCCCAGCGGTGTGCAGACCCTGTGGATCATGGACATCTACGGGTTCCTGATGGCCGGCTTCCTGGTCACCATGGGCACGCTCGGTGACCGGGTGGGCCGCCGCAAGCTGCTGATGCTGGGCGGGGTCGCGGTCATCGCCACATCCTTGCTCGCGGCCTACTCCGACAGCCCCGAGATGCTCATCCTCAGCCGCGCCCTGCTCGGTGTCGCCGCTGCGTCGCTGATGCCCTCGACCCTGGCGCTGATCAGCAATATGTTCCAGGACCCGCAGGAGCGGGGCCGGGCCATCGCGATGTGGGCCAGCTGCTTCATGGCGGGCACCGCGCTCGGCCCGGTGGTCGGCGGACTGCTGCTGGAGCACTACTGGTGGGGCTCGGTGTTCGTCCTCGGTGTGCCGGTCATGCTCGTCATGCTGGTCGCCGCCCCGTTCCTGCTCCCCGAGTACCGGGCCCCCCGCACCGGCAAGCTGGACCTGGTCAGCGTGGTGCTGTCGCTGGCCGCGATCCTGCCGGTCGTCTACGGCCTCAAGGAGATGGCCAAGGAGGGACCGGGGACCCTGCCGGTCGCGCTGATCGTCGCCGGTCTCGCCGTCGGAGCCGTGTTCGTGTCCCGCCAGCGCAGGCTCGACGACCCCGTGCTGGACGTCCGGCTGTTCCGCAACCCCGCCTTCACCGCGTCCCTGGCGCTCACGACCCTGCTGATGGTCGGGGTGTCCGGCAGCTATCTGTTCATCACCGGCTTCCTCCAGATGGTCGAAGGGCTCGGCCCGGTGGAAGCCGGTCTGTGGATGGTGCCGTCGGCGATCGCGTCCATCGTCTCCGCGATGCTGGCGCCCGGACTCGCCCGGCGGTTCTCGGTGCCCGGTGTCATCGCGGGCGGGCTGCTCCTCGCGATGGGCGGCTACGCGGTCATGGTGTTCGTCGATCCGGTCGGCGGGCTGCCGCTGCTGATGACCGGATTCGTGGTCTGCTTCTTCGGCACCGGCCCCATCGGCGCGCTCGGCACCAATCTGGTGGTCAGCTCCGCCCCGCCGGAGAAGGGCGGCTCGGCCGCCTCCCTCCAGGAGACCAGCAGCCATCTCGGGGTGGCGCTGGGCATCGCTTCGCTCGGCAGCCTCGGTTCCCTGGTCTACCGCGACCGGATCACCGTCCCGGACGGCGTCCCCGCCGAGGCGGCCGACTCCATACGCACCGGCCTCGAAGGCGCCCTGACGGTGGCTCCGACGCTGCCCGACGCACTCGGCGCGGAGGTCCTGACCGCCGCCCGGGACGCCTACACCGGTGGGCTCAACGTGATCGCCGTCGTCTGCGCCGTCTTCACCGCGGGCACCGCCGTGATCGCGATGACCGCGCTGCGCCGGGTGGGCGCTCCGAGGTAGACGACGCCGCGGACGCCCCTCGCGGCGAGCGGGTGGGCGACCGCGAACCCGGGTGAGCGGCGGGCGGGGGAGGGTCGGTACGGCCGGGTCGGCCGACGGACCGTCCCCCGCCCGGCTCCGCGCGTACGGGGGCGAACCGGCGCGAGCGAGTGCGCGCTTGCCGCCTCCCCATGGGCCGCTCGGCCCGCCGCTCAGCCCGCCCTCGGCCGGCTCAGCCGGTCACCGCCACCGGTCAGCCCGCCACCGGTCAGCCCGTGACCGGCCAGTTCAGCTCGGTCCGCAGATCACGCGGGTCCATGTCCGGGGAGGGCTCGGTGACGTAGGTCTCCCACCGGTCCTCCGCGACGGTCAGTCCCCGCGCCCGCGTCCAGTCGTGCAGCCGTTCCCAGGAGGCGCCGAGGCCGTCGAACGCCCCGATATGGGTCAGCCGTGCGACCCGGCCACCGGGCAGCGAGCCCGCCACGACCACCGCCTCGGGCCGCACCGCCCGGTCCGTGGGGAAGCCGACCTCCAGGTCCAGGGTCTCCCCGGGCGTCCCGTGGTAGAGCCCGAAGGCGGGGCCCAGCACGGTGATCCGCTGTTCCGCGAGGGTCCGGGCCAGGGCGCCGAAGGACGTGTCGAAGAAGTCCGGCACACCTGCCATCGGTACGACCCCATGGACCACCGCTGTCGTCGCCGGTTCCAGATCCACGAGCTCGGGCTCCGGGGTGCCGGTCCCGCTCTCGAATCCACGACTGTTCATACCGCTCCCATCCAAGGTCCGATGCTGCTCGGACCTGTAGACCCACCGCGTGCCGAGAACTCATCGCGCCACCTTCGGTGAGCCCGGGGCCCTGAGCCCGGAGTCTCCGGGCGTCCGGTGCTTTTGACGGGAGCATCCTCGCAGCGGGACCGGGAGGCGGCGGGGACCGCCGCGCGTGGGTGACCGCGCCGCCGACGGGGCGGGCCGGACCGGCTGCCGTCAGGGGCGGCCGGTGAGATAGCCGCCCATGGAGGTGAAGTACTCGGTCGCGGGCAGCTCGCGGCCGTCCTCGGTCCGTACCCGGGTGAGGGCCAGACCGTGGTTGCGGCCGGTGCGGGCGTCGGCGCCCGCGACGATCACCACTCCCTCGCCCTCGCGGTAGAAGACCCGGCCGGGGGTGCCCCCGTAGCGGCCCTCCGACACGACCGCGGACACGACCTCCAGGCGTTTGCCCTTGTGGAAGGTGAACGCGCTCGGGTACGGCGCGGACTGGGCGCGGACCAGACGGTCCAGGACATCGGCGGGCCAGCTCCAGTCGATACGGATGTCCTCCTCGGCCCGCTTGTGGAAGAAGCTGGCCTGGGAGCGGTCCTGCTTGGTGAACCCGGTCCGCCC
Source organism: Streptomyces uncialis (assembly GCF_036250755.1). Lineage (NCBI taxonomy): Bacteria > Bacillati > Actinomycetota > Actinomycetes > Kitasatosporales > Streptomycetaceae > Streptomyces > Streptomyces uncialis. The sequence goes on from NZ_CP109583.1 coordinate 8,580,993, forward strand.
GGAGGCGATCAGGGCCAGGGCGCCGACCGTGACCGGGGCGATGAGATCGACGGTCTTGTGGAACAGGTCCGTCGCGGTGTCCCTGGGCCCTACCGTCACGGCGCGCTGGTCGACGATGTCGCCCGCGTCCAGCACCTCGTCCATCATGTGGGCGGTGACACCGACCTCCCGCTCGCCGTTGATCAGTGCCCAGATCAGCGGGGAGAAGCCCGCGTACTTCGGCAGGAGCGAGTCGTGGATGTTCAGCGTGCCGTGCCGCGGGAGGGAGTAGATCCTCGGCGGTATCCAGGTCCGCCAGTTGTTGGCCACGATGATGTCCGGGTCGGCCTCCTTGAGCCGCTGCAACAGCTCCTCGTCGTCCGGCCTGTTGCGGATGACGACCGGGACGCCGTGCTCGGTGGCCAGATCGGCGACCGAGTCGCTCCAGATCTTCTCGTAGGCGTGCTCGCTCGCCGGATGCGTCACCACCAGCACCACGTCGTGCTCGGAGTCCAGAAGGGCTCGCAGGGTGCGGTGGCCCCAGGTCTGGTAACCGAACATGACGACCCGCATGGGGTTCCTCCTCGGGAGAGCGAATGACCGCGCCAAGTAAAGCAAGGCTTACCTAACGGTGCAACGGCCCCTGATTCCGGGCGTGTTCGATGCCGTGATCCTTCGCATACCCGGCCCGGGCCGTCGACAGGCCGGTCCAAGTAAGGTTAGCGTTACCTAAATTCGGCTGCCCGGTGTCAATGGCGGGCCCGGCGGCCCGTGTTCCTTTCAGCCCCGTCCGACAGGCGGCTGTCCCGTACGAATGGGAGCGACATGTCACAGGTTCTTCCTGGCGACACACCTCTGATACACGACCTCATAGGTATCGGCTTCGGGCCGTCCAATGTGGCGATGGCGATCGCGCTCCGCGAGCACAACGAGCGCGTCGGGAGACAGGAAGCCGTCACCGCTCACTTCTTCGAGCGTCAGCCGAGCTTCGGCTGGCACCGCGGCATGCTGATCGACGACGCCACGATGCAGGTGTCCTTCCTCAAGGACCTGGTCACGCTCCGCAACCCGTCCAGCGAGTACACCTTCTTACGCTATCTCCAGAGCAAGGACCGGCTGGTCGACTTCGTCAACCACAAGAACTTCTTCCCGCTCCGCGTCGAGTTCCACGACTATCTGGAGTGGGCCGCCGCGAAGGTCGACGACATGGTCTCCTACGGCCATGAGGTCGTCGCCGTCGAACCCGTCGTGCGCGACGGTGTGGTGGAGTACCTCGATGTGACGGCCCGCGCGGGGTCCGAGACGGTGGTCCACCGGGCCCGAAACCTCGTCATCGGCACGGGTCTGCGCCCGCTGATGCCGGAGGGTGTCGAGCGGACCGACCGCGTCTGGCACACCTCCGAACTGCTCACGAGACTCGACGGTCTGGACGGTACCCGCCCCGCCCGCTTCGTCGTCGTCGGCGCGGGCCAGAGCGCCGCGGAGAACGTGGCCCATCTGCACCGCCGCTTCCCCGAGGCCGAGGTCTGCGCGGTGTTCTCGCGCTACGGCTACAGCCCCGCCGACGACAGCGCGTTCGCCAACCGCATCTTCGACCCCGCCGCGGTCGACGAGTACTTCACCGCCCCCGACGACGTCAAGCGCAAGCTGATGGACTATCACGGCAACACCAACTACTCCGTGGTCGACATCGATCTGATCGACGACCTGTACCGCCAGGCGTACCAGGAGAAGGTGCTCGGCACCGAGCGGCTGAGATTCCTCAACATCTCGCGGCTCACCGGTGTCGAGGAGGTCGGTGACAAGGTCCGCGCCACCGTCAGGTCCCTGGTCACCGGCGAGGACACCACGCTGGACGCCGATGTCGTCGTCTACGCCACCGGCTACAGCCCGGTCGACCCCCTCGCCCTGCTGGGCGAGGTCGCGGACCGCTGCCGCCTCGACGACCGGGGCCGGGTACGGGTGGAGCGTGACTACCGGCTCGCCACCGATCCCGGGCTGCGGTGCGGGATCTACGTCCAGGGCGGCACCGAGCACACCCACGGCATCACCTCGTCCCTGCTCTCCAACACCGCGATCCGGGTCGGCGAGATCCTGGACTCGATCCTCGACCGCGGTCCGGAGCCCGTCCGGGACGAACCCCGTCCGGTCGCCGACGGCATCGGCTCGGTCCGCTGAGGACTCCCCGCCCCCGCATCGCCCCGGAGCTGTCCACCGCCATGTCCCCAAGGAGTGACGACCTATGACCGCCAACCCGTTCGAGGACCCCGAGGGCCGCTTCCTGGTCCTGGTCAACGACGAGAACCAGCACTCGCTCTGGCCGTCCTTCGCGGAGGTGCCCGCCGGGTGGCGGACCGTCCTCGGTGAGGACACCCGCGAGGCGTGCCTGGCGTACGTCGAGGAGCACTGGACGGATCTGCGCCCGGCGAGCCTCGTCGCGGCCCAGGAGCGCTGACCGGGTCCGGGGCGGCGGCCCGGGCGCCGGTTCATCGCCGTGTACTGGACCCTGTCCGTAGCTCGATGGGGTGGTTCGCCGGCCGGTCGGCAGCACGCCACGCAGCCGGCGCGTATGACGTGATGCCATGGCACTCGGAGACCGGCACCAGAAGAAGGACGTCGAGGCGGCGCTGAAACGTGCGGAGCGAGCGGGCCTGAAGGTGACGCGGAAGAGGAGCGGCCACACCTGGGGTCTCGTGATCTGCTGTCCCTGCAACGATCACGTGAGCGTCTCGTGCACCCCCAGGAGCACCGGAGCCGAAGCGAAGAGGATTGATGAGTTCGTCAGAGACCACCAGCGATGTGCCTCGTGATTGGCATTTCAATCTTGTGCTGGACGCTCCCCTGACCGAGGAGCAGTCGGAGACCCTGGATCATCTCGACCGCTTCCACGACGGAGCTCTGGGACTGGCGGAGCGGCCGGGTCACAGCCGGTTCCTCTGCATTGTCCGTGCGGGCACTCTCACCGCCGCCATCGCGGACGCACTGGAGCGGTTCGAGGACTTTCCCGGTGTCCTGGTCCGCAGCGTCGAACTGGGCCCGATCGCGCTGGACGAGAACGGCATGGCGACCCCCGCCGTGGTCCCCGCGCCGCCCCCGGTGGAGGCGGCGCACCACGTGTCGTGACGTTCGTCGGCCGATGCACGACCGAGCCCCGCCGCTTCCGGAGGACCGGAAGCGGCGGGGCTCGGTCGTGCGGTTCCACAGTTCAGCGGACCGGGGGAGGCCGACCGGCCCGGCGAACGCGGAGGGTGAACCCTCCCGTCACGCCTTGAGCGCGTGCCCGGCGGGCCTTGATAGACATCTGGTAGGGCGTTGAGAACGCCACCTCGTAGAACTGGACAGGTCCACGGGAAGCCGCCGGTTTCCGAAACGTCCGAACGGGGAGATCCAGATGAATTCGTTGGTCGCCGCTGCCTCAGCCCTTGTCGATCCCGGCCCCGCCTTCGACATCATCTGGAGCTGAGCCGCGCGGATACCGACGTCCCGTGAGCATCTCGGTCCGGGTCCTCGACTCCACCAGTGGCCGCCCGGCGTCCGGTCTGGCGATCTCCCTGCACACCCCGGAGCACGGCGACGGGCCGTCCCTGGCGCGCGTCCGCACCGATGACGCGGGGAGGGTCGACCCGCTCGGGCCCGCTCTGCTGCCGAGGGGCGCGTACCGGCTGGTCTTCGCCACCGGCGAGTACTTCCGGGACCTGGGCTTCGAGACCCACTACACCGAGGTCATCCTGTCCGTGCACTACCCGGGTGACGCGGTGGACCTGCACATCCCGCTGTTCCTGAGCCCGTTCTCGTACAGCACCCACCGCGGCTCCCGCTAGCCGGTGCCGTCCCCCGGCGTGCCCGGGGCACCTCGGCGCCGTCGTCCACGGGCAGGAGAGGTTCCGGGTGCCCGGGAACTCCCGCCGGACGGAGGGCCGGGGTCGTCGCCGGCCCGGACCCCGGGCGTACCGGGGCGGCGGGGCCGGTCGGTCCGGGGCCGTCAGGAGGACTGGACGGCGGTGGCAAGCGCTCTTCCGTGAACCTTTCGCGCGGCGATTCCCGAGGTGACACTTCGCATGGATGCATCGACGAATCCTCTCCAGGGCCGTTCCGTACCCGACGAGCCGGTGGCGATCGTCGGGATGGCGTGCCGGCTTCCCGGAGCGGCCGACCCCGGTGCCTACTGGCGGCTGCTCAGCGAGGGCGGGGACGCCGTGACCGAGGCGGCCGGGAGCCGCCGCGCCGCCGGTACGGCCGGCGGCCGGCGCAGGGCGGGCTTCCTCGACGACGTGGACACCTTCGACGCGGCCTTCTTCAACATCTCGCCGAACGAGGCCGCCGCGATGGACCCCCAGCAGCGCCTCGTGCTCGAACTGGCCTGGGAGGCCTTCGAACACGCGCGGATGACCCCGGCCGCGCTGCGGGACTCCCCGGCCGGGGTCTTCGTCGGCGCCATCGCCCATGACTACGCGAACCTCCATGACCGCCTCGGCACCGACGGGATGACCGCGCACACCATGACCGGTGTGCAGCGCGGCCTCATCGCCAACCGGGTGTCGTACCGCTTCGGACTGCGCGGCCCCAGTCTGACGCTCGACGCGGGGCAGTGCTCCTCGCTGCTCGCCGTCCAGACCGCGTGCGAGGCGCTGCGGCGCGGCGACGCGGAGGTGGCCATCGCGGGCGGCGTCCATCTCAATCTCGTCCCGGAGAGCGATGAGGCCGTCGGCAGGTTCGGCGCGCTGTCGCCCGACGGCCGCTGCTACACGTTCGACAGCCGGGCGAACGGATTCGTGCGGGGCGAGGGCGGCGGGCTGGTCGTGCTGAAGCCGCTGTCGGCCGCGCTCGCGGACGGCGACACCGTGCACAGCGTGATCCTGGGCGGAGCGGTCAACAACGACGGCGGCGGCGAGGGGCTCACCGTACCGAGCGGACGCGCGCAGGAGGAGGTCGTACGACTCGCCTGCCGGCGGGCCGGGGTCGATCCCGCCGAGGTGCGGTACGTGGAGCTGCACGGTACGGGGACGAAGGTCGGTGACCCGGTCGAGGCGGCGGCGCTGGGTGCCGCGCTCGGCGCGGGCAGGCCCGAGGGCGGTGAGCTGCTGGTCGGTTCGGCGAAGACCAACATCGGCCATCTGGAGGGCGCGGCGGGCATCGCCGGGCTGCTCAAGGTCGTCCTCAGTATCAAGAACCGCCTGCTCGCGCCCAGTCTGAACTTCGAGACGCCCAACCCCCGTATCCCGCTCGCCGAACTGCGGTTGGACGTCGTGCGTGCCGCCCGGCGGTGGCCCGCGCGCGAGGGGCGTCTGATCGCCGGTGTCAGCTCCTTCGGGATGGGCGGCACCAACTGCCATCTGGTACTGGCCGAGCCGCCCACCCATGACACGGACACCGGGGAGCAAGCGCCCGGTGAGGGCGGGCCCTGGGTGCTCTCCGCCCGCTCGGCGGCGGCCCTCGGCGCACAGGCGGCGCGGCTGTCCGCGCATCTGGTGGAACGGCCGGGGACCGGGGCCGCCGATGTGGCGCTCTCCCTCGTCCGTACCCGCGCCACGTTCGAGCACCGGGCCGTCGTCCTCGGCTCCGGCCGGGACGAGCTGCTGGCGGGTGTCGACTCCCTCGCGGCCGGCCGGCCCGGCGGATCGGTGGTGCGCGGCAGGGCCGTGGCGGGACCGCACGCCCTTGTCTTCCCCGGCCAGGGCTCGCAATGGCCTCAGATGGCCCGCGCCCTGCTCGACGACGGCCCCTCCGCGTTCACCGAACAGCTCGCGCGGTGCGCGCGGGCCCTTGAACCGCACACGGACTTCGCCCTGCTGGACGTACTGCGCGCAGCGCCCGGCGCTCCCGGCCTCGACCGGGTCGACGTGGTCCAGCCCGCGCTGTGGGCGGTCCTGGTGTCACTGGCCGAACTGTGGCGCGCGCACGGCTTCGAGCCGGGCATGGTCATCGGCCACTCCCAGGGCGAGATCGCCGCGGCGACGTCCATCGGCGCGCTGTCGGTGGACGACGGGGCCCGGGTGGTGGCCCTGCGCAGCCGGGCGATCCGACGGCTGTCCGGCGGCGGCATGATGTCGGTCGGCGCACCCGCCGACGTGGTCACCGAGCGGCTGGCCTCGGTGGACGGGGTCGGCATCGCCGCGCTGAACGGCCCGCGTTCCGTCGTCGTGTCCGGCACGGCCCGAGGGCTCGAAGCGCTCCGCGCCTCGCTGGACGCCGACGGCTACCGCACCAAGCTCCTCCCCGTCGGCTACGCCTCGCACTCCGCGGCCGTCGACGGACTGCGTGACGAGATCCTCGACGCGCTGGCGCCGATCAGGCCCGTGTCGACGGCCACGCCGTTCCTCTCCACGCTGACCGGGGAGGCGATGGACACCGCCGGGCTGGACGCCGACTACTGGTTCCGCAGCCTGCGCCGCCCCGTGCGGTTCATGGACGCCACCCGGCAGGCGCTGGCCCGCGACTGCGCGCTGTTCGTCGAGTGCAGCCCGCATCCGGTGCTGGTCGGCGGTATCGAGGAGACAGTGGAGGAGGCCGAGCGCGACGCGGCGGTCGTCGGCACGCTCCGGCGCGACGACGGCGGCCCGGACCGCTTCCTGCGGAGCGTCGCGGAGGCGTTCACCGCGGGCGCCGCCATCGACTGGGACATCCACTGCGCCGTACCGGGGGCCCGGACGACGGACCTGCCGACGTACGCGTTCCAGCGGCGGCGGCACTGGCTGGGCGCCGCATCGCCGCGCGCCGCGTCCCCCACCGGGACGGCTCCGGCCGGGCCGCAGGACACACCGTCCGACGAGGCCGTGGCCGGGCCGCCCGCCCTGTCCCGCGCCGAACTGCGCGACCTGGTGACCGCGACCGCAGCGGCGGTCCTCGGGCACGCCGACAGCGGTGAGCTGGACCCGTCGCTGACCTTCAAGGAACTCGGACTCGACTCGGCCGGGTCGGTGGAACTGCGCAACAGGCTCCAGTCGTCGACCGGGCTGCGGCTGCCCACGACGGTGCTCTTCAACTTCCCCACGCCGGAACGCCTGGCGGGACATCTGCGCGACCGGGTCAGCGGAGCGACCCCGGGAACGACGCACGCGGCCGGGGCCCCGGCGGGCGGCACGCCGGACGACGACCCCGTCGTCATCGTCTCGATGGGCTGCCGCTACCCCGGTGACGTGGCGTCCCCCGACGATCTGTGGCGGCTGGTCGCCGACGGCACCGACGCGATCTCGCCGCTGCCCGCCGACCGCGGCTGGGACCTGGACGCGCTGCACGGCGCGGGTCCCGGCCGTCCCGGCACCTGCGCGACGCGCCACGGCGGTTTCGTGCACGACGCGGACACGTTCGACGCGGCGTTCTTCGGTCTGAGTCCGCGCGAGGCGCTGGCGATGGACCCGCAGCAGCGGCTGCTGCTGGAGACGGCGTGGGAGGCCGTCGAGCGCGCCGGTATCGACCCCGCCTCGCTGGCGGGCTCGCGGACCGGGGTGTTCGTCGGCGCCATGTCCACGGACTACGGCCCCCGGCTGCACCGGCCGGGCGGCGGCGTGGACGGCCATCTGCTCACCGGGACGGCGCTCAGCGTGGCGTCGGGACGTATCGCGTACACCTTCGGTCTGCGGGGTCCGGCGCTCACCGTCGACACCGCATGCTCGTCCTCGCTGGTGGCCGTCCAGCTCGCGACCCAGGCGCTGCGCCGCGGTGACTGCTCGCTGGCGCTGGCCGGCGGTGTGACGGTGATGGCCAACCCGGGCAACCTCGTGGAGTTCAGCAGACAGAACGGTCTCGCGGCCGACGGCCGCGCCAAGGCGTTCGCCGCGTCGGCGGACGGCACCGCGTTCGCCGAGGGCAGCGGTGTGCTGCTGCTGGAACGGCTGTCGGACGCGCGCCGCAACGGGCACCCCGTGCTCGCGGTGATCCGCGGTGTCGCGGTCAACCAGGACGGCGCGAGCAACGGCCTGACCGCGCCCAACGGCGAGGCGCAGGAGCAGGTCATCCGGCAGGCCCTCGCCGACGCGCGGCTCACCCCGGCGGAGGTCGACGCGGTCGAGGCGCACGGCACGGGCACGGCGCTCGGCGACCCGATCGAGGCCGACGCGATCCTGGCGACGTACGGGCAGGACCGGCGGGACGGGTCCTCGCTCTGGCTGGGCTCGGTGAAGTCGAACATCGGTCACACCCAGGCCGCCGCCGGGGTGGCGGGCGTCATCAAGATGGTGATGGCGATGCGGCACGGAACCCTGCCGCGCACGCTGCACGTGGACGAACCCACCGCCGCCGTCGACTGGGCGGCCGGCCGGGTGCGGCTGCTGACCGAGGAACGCGCGTGGACGCCCGGCGAACGGCCGCTGCGCGCCGCGGTGTCCAGCTTCGGCATCAGCGGCACCAACGCCCACCTCGTCCTGGAATCCGCCCCCGCGACACCTGCCGAACCCGCGACACGAGCCGAACCGCTGAGCGAGCACGCGGGCGAGGACGTGGGCGAGCGTGCGGGCGGGGAATCCGCGGAAGGGCCCCTGGTGTGGGTCGTCTCGGCCCGGTCCGCCGCGTCGCTGCGTGCGCAGGGCGAGCGGCTGCGCGCCTACGCGGCGGCGGCCTCCGACGGTGAACTGGCCGCGACCGGACCCCAGCTGGCCCGTCGGCCGTCCTTCGCCCACCGGGCCGTGGTGGTCGCCGCGAACCGCACGGAACTGACCGGGGCGCTGGCCGCGCTCGCGGCGGGCACCCCGCACACCGCGCTGTCGGCCGGGGTCGCCGGGACGGACGCGCAACCGGTGTTCCTCTTCCCCGGCCAGGGCGCCCAATGGCCCGGTATGGCGGCCGGCCTGCTGGCGGACGACCCCGTGTTCGCCACCCATCTGAAGCGCTGCGACGAGGCGCTGGCCCCGTACACCGGCTGGTCCGTACGGGACGTGCTGAGCTCGGCCGACGGCGCTCCCGCGCTCGAAGGCTCCCAGGTCATCCAGCCGGTCCTGTTCGCGCTGATGGTCGCGCTCGCCGAGATGTGGCGCGCCGCCGGTATCGAGCCCGCGGCGGTGGTCGGGCACTCGCAGGGCGAGATCGCCGCCGCGTACGTCTCGGGCGCGCTCTCCCTGGACGACGCCGCGAAGGTCGCGGCGCTGCGCAGTCAGGTGCTGTCCGCGCTCGACGGCACCGGTGGTGTGCTGTCGGTGGCGCTGCCCGTCGACCAGGTGCGGGAGCGGCTCACGCCCTGGGCGGACAAGCTGTGGGTGGCGGTGGACAACGGGCCTTCGAGCACCGTGATCGCCGGTGACCCGACCGCGATGGACGAGTTCACCGCCAAGTGGGGCGACACCGTGCGGTTGCGGCGCACGGCCCTCGACTACGCCTCCCACACCCCGCACATGGCCGCCGTACGCGACGAACTCATCGACCGCATCGGCACGTTGAAGCCGACGGACGCCATGACCGCGATCTGCTCCTCCTGCGAGGGCGGCTTCGTCCCCGGTACGACGATGACCACCGAGTACTGGTACCGCAGCCTCGCGGGCGAGGTCCGGTTCGACGCGGCCGTCCGCGCGTTCCACGAGTACGCCAACCCGCTGTTCATCGAGGTGAGCCCGCATCCGATCCTGGCGGGCGCGGTCCAGGAGATCCTGGAGAGCGCGCACATGGCGGGCGGCTCCGTCGGTTCGCTGCGACGCGGCGCGGGGGACCGGCACCAGTTCCTCAAGGCCGCCGCCCAGGCGTACGTCCAGGGCGCCCCCATCGCGTGGGGCGCCGTCCTCGGGCCGGTACGGCGCCGGGTCGAGCCGCCGACGTACGCGTTCGACCGGCGCAGGTTCTGGCTGGACGGCGCCGACCCCGTCCGGCCCGCCGGGGCCACGGAGCACCCGCTGCTCGACACCGTCGTCGAGCTGGCGGGCGAGGACGGGTTCCTGCTCTGCGGGCGGCTCTCGCGCACCGCCGCGCCCTGGCTCGCCGACCACACCGTGGGCGACGCCGTGCTGCTGCCGGGGACCGCGTTCGTGGAACTCGCCCTGGAGGCGGCGGCCGTGTCCGGCGCCGGACCGGTCGCCGAACTGACCCTGGAGGCACCGCTGCCGCTGCCGGAGCACGGCACGGTGGAGATCCAGGTCACCGTCGGCGGCGCCGATGACGACGGGCGGCGCGCGCTCGCCGTCCACGCCCGCCCCGCCGACGAACCCGGGACGGGCTGGAGCCGTCACGCGAGCGGCACGCTGGCCCCCGCCGGCGGCGACACGCGGACCCCTCCGCTCACCGAGTGGCCGCCCCCGGGCGCCACCCCGGTCGATCTGACTGGCGCCTACGAACGGCTCACCGACGCGTCCTACACCTACGGTCCCGCCTTCCGGGGGCTCACCGCGGCCTGGCGTGACGGTGCCGGGCTGTACGCCGAGGTCCGGCTGCCCGAGGAGACGGAGGCCGGCGCGGCGGACTTCACGCTGCACCCGGCGCTGCTCGACGCGGCCCTGCACCTCCTGGTGCTCGACGCCGCCGACAGCCCCGACGACACCGGGCTGCTGCTGCCCTTCTCCTGGTCGGGCGTGCGCACGGCGACCCGCGGGGCCGCCCTGCTGCGCGTACGGCTGACCCCGTCGGCCGGTGGCGGGCACGCGCTGGCCCTGCACGACGAGGAAGGGCGATGGTGCGGCGGGGTCGACGAACTGACCCTGCGCCGGGTGCCGAAGGACAGTGTGCTGCCCGCGCCCCAGGGCGGCCCGTACCGGATCGACTGGGTCGCCAGGCAGTTCACCGTGCCCTCGCGCGACGACCTCGCCGCACGCCGGTGGGCCGTCGTCGGGACCGACCCGCGCGCCGAGGGGATCTCCCGGGCACTGGGGGACGACGGGATCAGCGCGCCGCTCCACTACGAACTCTCCTCGGCGGCCGAACCGTCGGCGGGCCCCGCGCCGTCCGTCGTCGTCGTGCCGTACCTCCCGGACCCCGACGACGCGGCCGAGGACCCGGCGTACGCGGTGGGGCGGACGCTCTACGACATCGTGGACGCGATGCAGCAGTGGCTGGGCGACGAAAGGTTCGCCGAGTCCCGGCTGGTCCTCGCCGCCTCCCGCACGGCACTGGCCGACGCCCCGGTATGGGGCCTGGTCAGATCGGCGCAGACCGAGCACCCGGGCCGCTTCGTCCTCGCCGATGTCGGAGCGGACCGCCCGGGGCAATGGGCGCTGCTGGCCGCCGCGCTCGACGCGGACGAACCCCAGATCGCCGTACAGGACGGACAGATCCTGGTGCCCCGGGTAGCCCGTACGCCCGGCGCGGCCCCCGACGAAGGCGGGCCGGGCGACGTACCCGACTCCGGCCTGGCGGACGGCACCGTGCTCGTCACGGGCGGTACGAGCGGCCTCGGCGCGCTCACCGCGGCCCGGCTCGTGAGCCACCACGGGGTGCGCCATCTGCTGCTGACGTCCCGCAGGGGAACGGCGGCGCCCGGCACCGGGGAACTCGCCGCCGCCCTGATGGAGCTCGGCGCCACGGTCAGGATCGAGTCGTGCGACGTCACCGACCGCCCGGCCGTGACGAAGCTGCTCGCGTCGCTGCCCGCGGACCGGCCGCTCGTCGGGGTGGTCCACGCCGCGGGCGTGCTGGACGACACCACCCTCCAAGGACTCTCCCCCGAACGGCTCGACCCGGTGCTGGCGCCCAAGACGGAGGCGGGCTGGCTGCTCCACGAGCTCACCAGCACCCTGCCGCTGCGCCTGTTCGTGCTGTTCTCCTCGGTCGCCGGGGTGGTCGGCAACGCGGGACAGGCCAACTACGCCGCGGCGAACGCCTTCCTGGACGCCCTGGCCGCACACCGCCGCGGCCTCGGACTGCCCGGCGTCTCGGTCGCCTGGGGCCCCTGGTCGGACACCGGGATGGCCGCCGGACTCACGGCGGCCGACATCTCCCGGCTGACGGCGGGCGGCGTCGGGATGCTGAGCCGCGAACAGGGCCTGGACCTCCTGGACACGGCCTTGCGCGGGGCCCCTGACGCGCTGCTGGTCGCCTCCCGCTGGGAGACGGCCGCGCTGCGCGCACGGGCCGCCGCGGGCGACGACGCGATCCCCGCGGTCCTGCGCGACCTGGTCCCCGCCGCGCGCCGCGCGAGGACCGCCGCTCCCGGCGGCGCCGTTCGGACGGGCACCCCCCGGACGGACGGCGCGCCCCCGGCCGGTGGCGCCCTGGCGGCCAGGCTGGCGGGGCTCGACAGGGCGGCGGCCCGCACCGTGGTCCTCGACCTCGTACGCGGCCAGGTCGCGGTCGCGCTCGGGCACGACTCCGCCGCCGACATCGGACTGGAACGCCCCTTCAGCGATCTGGGCGTCGACTCGCTGACCTCCGTCGAACTGCGCAACCGGCTCCGCACCGCCACCGGACTGCCGCTCCCGGCGACGCTCGTCTTCAGCATCCCCACCGTGTCGGAGCTCGCCGACTACCTGCTCGGCGAACTGGCCCCCGCGCCACCGGCGGCCGACGAACTGCTCCGGGAAGCGCTCGATGCCGTCACCGTGCGGCTCGACGCCTCCGACGAAGCGTCCGGCGAGCGCGCCAGGGTCACGGCGGCTCTCGAAGCGGCCCTCCGGCGACTCACCGCGCCCCCCGGCGAGGACGACTCCCTGCCGCAGCTCGACGCCGCCTCGGACGAAGAGCTCTTCCGATTCATCGACAACCGACTCTGACGCGAGGGATGCAGCGATGGCCGGCGAAGACAGACTGCGTGACTATCTCAAGCGGGCGACCCTGGACCTCGCCGACACCCGCCGCCGCCTGGCGGAGAACGACGCCCGCAAGCACGAACCCATCGCCGTCATCGGCATGGCCTGCCGCTACCCCGGCGGGGTGAACGGCCCCCAGGACCTCTGGGACCTTGTCGAGGACGGGCGGGAGGGCGTGGGCGCCTTCCCCACCGACCGGGGCTGGGACCTGGAGAAGCTGTACGACCCCGACCCCGAGAAGCCGGGCACCACCTACACCCGGCGCGGTGGGTTCCTGCACGACGCCGGCGAGTTCGACGCCCCCTTCTTCCAGATGAGCCCGCGCAACGCCCTCGCGACCGACCCCCACCACCGGCTGCTCCTGGAGATCAGCTGGGAGGCGTTCGAGAGCGCCGGCATCGATCCCGCGTCGGCGCGCGGCAGCAGAACCGGCGTCTACACCGGGATGATGTACGACTACTACTCGACGCAGTTCCTCGGGCGGATGCCCGACGACATGGACGGCACCCTGCTGATCTCCAGTGCCCCCAGCGTCCTGTCGGGCCGGGTCGCGTACACCTTCGGCCTGGAAGGGCCCGCGGTCACCCTCGACACCGCGTGCTCGTCGTCCCTGGTCGCCATCAACCTCGCCGTGCAGGCGCTGCGTGGCGGTGAGTGCGCCACGGCCCTCGCGGGCGGCATCACGGTGATGGCGACCCCCGACTCGTTCGTGGCGTTCTCCCGGCAGCGCGCGCTCGCCCCCGACGGCGTCTGCAAGTCGTTCTCCACCGACGCCGACGGCGCCGTATGGGCCGAGGGCGCGGGCGTGCTGCTCCTGGAACGGCTCTCCGACGCGCGGCGCAACGGACACCGGGTGCACGGCGTCATCAAGGGGATCGCCGTCAACCAGGACGGCGCGAGCAACGGCATGACCGCGCCCAACGGCCCCTCCCAGGAACGGGTCATCCTCCAGAGCCTCGCCGACGCGCGGCTGGAGACCCAGGACGTCGACGTGGTGGAGGCCCACGGCACGGGCACACCCCTCGGCGACCCGATCGAGGCGCACGCCATCCTCGCGACCTACGGCCGCGACCGGCCCGCCGACCGGCCGCTGCGCCTCGGCTCCGCGAAGTCGAACATCGGGCACACCCAGGCGGCGGCGGGCGTCGCGGGCATCATCAAGATGCTCATGGCGATGCGGCACGGCGTGATGCCGCGCACCCTGCACGTCTCCGAACCCTCCCACCATGTGGACTGGGCGTCCGGCGCGGTGGAACTCCTCACCGAAGCGCGCCCCTGGGAGCGCCGCGGCGACGAACCCCGCCGGGCCGCCGTGTCGTCGTTCGGGATCAGCGGCACCAACGCGCATGTCGTCCTCGAAGAGCCCGCGGACACCCCGCCCGACCCCGCCGGGACGGCGCCCCGACCGGACACCACGACCGCGTGGGCGATCAGCGGGCGGACCGCGGCGTCCCTGCGCGAACAGGTGCGGCGGCTGTACGACCGGGTCGCCGCCGACGGGACGGTCCACCCCGTGGACGTGGCCCACTCGCTCACCACCAGCCGCGCCCGCTTCGACCACCGCGCCGTCGTGTGGGGGACCACCCGCGCGGAACTGCTGGACGCCCTCGCGGGCCACCTCGACGACCGCCCCGGCACCCCCGTCGCCGTCGGTACCGCACGCGGCGGGCCGCGCACGGCCTTCCTCTTCACCGGACAGGGCGGCCAGCGCCCCGGTATGGGACGCGACCTGTACCGCGCCTTCCCGGTCTTCGCCGCCGCCCTCGACGAGGTGTGCGCCGCGCTCGACCCGCATCTCGACCGCCCGCTGCGCGAGGTGATGTGGGCCGCCGAGGGCAGCGCGGACGCCGAACTGCTCGACCGGACCTACTACACCCAGCCGGCCCTGTTCGCCTACCAGGTGGCGCTCTTCCGTCTCCTCACCTCCTTCGGTGTGACCCCGGACCGGGTGGCGGGCCACTCCGTCGGCGAGATCGCCGCCGCGCACCTCGCCGGGGTGTGGGACCTGGCCGACGCCGCCAGACTGATCACCGCGCGCAGCGCGCTGATGCAGGCCCTGCCCGCGCGCGGAGCGATGGTCGCCGTGGCCGCGTCCTACGACGAGGTGCTCCCCGAACTCGACGGCATCGGCCATCTGGTGGACGTGGCGGCCGTCAACGGCCCCGCCGGTGTGGTGCTCTCGGGCGACGAGGACACCTGCCTCGCCGTGGCCGGGCGATGGCGCGAGCGCGGCAGGCGCACCCGCCGCCTCGATGTCAGCCACGCCTTCCACTCGCCGCTGATGGAGCCGATGCTCGACGGGTTCGCCGCCGGGCTGACGGCCCTCACCTTCCACGAACCCCGACTGGACCACGAGACGAACCTGGGCCCCGACCGGTCATGGTCCGACCCCGCCTACTGGACGGACCAGATCAGGAACACCGTCCGGTTCGGCCCGATGATCGACCGCCTGGCGAACGCGGACACCGGCACCTACCTCGAACTCGGCCCGCGCCCCGTGCTGTCGGGGATGGTCCGCGAATGCCTGCCCGACACGACGGCGACCGTGGCGGCCACCTACCGCAAGGGGTACGGGGAGCCCGAGGCGCTGCTCGCCTGCCTGGCCGAGGCGTTCGTGACCGGCAGCGATGTCGACTGGACCGCGGCGGCGCCCGGCGGAAGGGCCGTCGACCTGCCGACGTACGCCTTCGACCGTGAGCGCTACTGGCTGATCGCCCCGCCCGCGCGGGGCGGGATCACCGCCGCGGGACTGCGGGAATCCACCCACCCGCTGCTCGCCGCCGCGGTCGATGTCGCCGCCGACGGCGGGGTGGTGGCGACCGGACGGCTGGCGCTCGCCGATCTGCCGTGGCTCGCCGACCATGTGATCGGCGGTGTCGTGGTGGTACCGGGAGCCGCCCTGCTCGACCTGGTGCTGGAGGCCGGCGGCCAGGCCGGGTTCGACCGGGTGGACGAGCTGACCTTCGAGGCACCGCTGACCCTGCCGGCCGAGGGCGCCCTGTCGCTCCAGGTCGCGGTGGACGGCGCCGACCGTTCGGTGCGGGTGTACTCCCGCGCCGACGGCGACGACACCTGGACGACCCACGCCTCCGGCTCCCTCTCGGCGGCCCCGTCCGCCGCCGCCCCGGTCCCCTGGGCGAAGGCATGGCCGCCCGCCGACGCGGTGCCCGTCACCTTCGACGGCGCCTACGACCGGCTCGCCGAGCTGGGCTACGCGTACGGACCCGCGTTCCGCGGTGTCACCGCCGCCTGGCGCAAGGGCGACGCACTGTACGCCGAGGTCGAGGTGGTGGCCGACGCGCGGAACGAGGGGTTCGGCCTCCATCCGGCGCTCCTCGACGCGGCGTTCCACCCGTACCTCTTCGAGGGCGACGGCACGGAACTGCGGCTGCCGTTCGTCTTCGGCGGGGTGCGGCTCGCCACCCGGGGCGCCTCGGCGCTGCGGGTGCGGCTGACCCCGGCGGGACCCGACGGGCTCACCGTCGAGGCCGCCGACGTGTCGGGCACCGAGGTGCTCACCATCGGTGAACTGCGGGTGCGCCCCGTGTCGGTCGCCTCGCTCGTCGCCTCGATGGGCGGCGCCGCGGGCCCCGCCGGATTCCATGGACTCGACTGGACCCCCTTCCCCCTCGCCACCCCCGACGGCACGGCCCGCTGGGCGGTGGTCGGGGAGCCCGTACCGGGACTGCCCGGCTACGCGACCTTCGAGGAGCTGGCCGCCGCCGTGGACGCGGGGACCTGCGCCCGGCCCGCGTTCGTGGCCGTCCCCTGCGCGGACGCGGACGCCGACGCCGATGTGCCCGCCGCCGTGCGCGCGGTCACCGGCCACGCGCTGGACATCATGCAGCGCCATCTCGCCGACGACCGGCTCGCGGACTGCCGGGTCGTGTTCCTGGCCGGCCACCGCTCCCTGACCGCCGGAGCGGTCTGGGGCCTGGTGCGGGCCGCCGCGATCGAGCACCCCGGCCGGTTCGCGCTGGCCGACGCGAGGGCGGACTCCGCCACCGACCGCTCCCTGCTGGCCGCCGCGATGGCCGCGGGGGAGTGGCAGTGCCTGGTCGAGGACGGCGCCCTGCGCGTACCGCGCGTCGCACGCCGCTCCCCGGCCCCCGATCCGGCGCCGGACCTCGGCGCGGGCACGGTGCTCGTGACCGGCGGCACGGGCGGGCTCGGAGCGCTCGTCGCGACCCGCCTGGTCGAGCGGTCGGGGGTCCGCGAACTGCTGCTGACCTCACGCCGGGGCATCGAGGCGGACGGCGCGCGCGAGCTCGTCCGGAGCCTGGAGGAGCTCGGCGCCTCGGTCCGGGTCGCGGCCTGCGATGTGTCCGAGCGCGGCCCGCTCACCGCACTGCTGGCGTCCCTGCCCGGGGACAAGCCGCTCACCGCGGTCGTCCACGCGGCCGGTGTGCTCGACGACACCATGCTGGAGAAGCTGACATCCGAGCGGATCGACACGGTCTTCCGCCCGAAGGTCGACGCGGCCTGGCTGCTCCACGAACTGACGGCCGGAATGCCCGTACGGAGCTTCCTGCTGTTCTCGTCCATCGCGGGCGTCCTCGGCAACGCGGGACAGGGCAACTACGCGGCGGCCAACGGGTTCCTGGAAGCACTCGCCGCCCACCGGCGGGCCGCCGGACTGCCCGCGCTCTCCGTCGCCTGGGGGCTGTGGGCCACCCCCTCCGGGATGGGCGCCGGGCTCACCGCCGCCGACGAGGTCCGCCTCGCCCGCTCCGGGGTGACGGCGCTGACCGCCGAACAGGGCCTCGAACTCTTCGACGCCGCCGTCCGCGAGACCGGGGGCGACCCCCTGGTGGTGGCCGCCCGCTGGGACCGCACGGCGCTGCGCGCCCACGCGGAGGACGGCGGCGAGGTGCCCGTGGTCCTGCGCGGCCTGGTCCGGGTCGCGCGCAAGACGGACAGCACGGCCGCGCCCGTGTCCGCCGGTCTCGCCGAACGCCTCGACGGGCTCTCCAGGGAGGAGGCCCGCCCGGTGACCGTCGACTACGTCCGGGCACAGGTGGCCCGGGTGCTCGCGCACGGGTCCGCCTCGGACATCGACGTGGACCGGACGTTCAGCGAGCTGGGCTTCGACTCCCTCACCGGGGTGGAGCTGCGGAACAGGCTCAACGCCGAGAGCGGTCTCCAGCTCCCCGCCACGCTGGTCTTCGACCATCCCACGGTCGCCCAGCTCGCGGACCGGCTCGTCGCCGAACTCGCCTCGTCGGCCCCGTCCGTGACCGACCTGCTCCGCGAGGCGCTCGACCGGATCGTCCCCCGGCTCGCGGACGCGGACGCCGACGAGCGGGCACGGGTGGCGGCGGCACTCCAGGCAGCCCTCGACGGCATGGGCACCGCCGCCCGCGCCGACGCGGTACAACTCGACGCCGCGACCGACGAGGAGATCTTCGCCTTCATCGACAAGCAGCTCTGACCCGCGGCTTCCCACGCACACGAATACATAGGGGTTCACACATGGTCGGCGAGGACAAGCTCCGCGAGTACCTGAAGCGGGTGACGGTCGAACTGACGGACACCCGCCGTCGGCTCGCGGAGGCCGAGGCACGCAGGGACGAGCCCATCGCGGTCATCGGCATGGCCTGCCGGTTCCCCGGCGCCGACAGCGTCGACGCCTACTGGGACCTGCTGCGCACCGGCCGCAGCGCGGTGGTCGACGAGGTGCCCGACGGGCGCTTCGACCTCGACCCGTGGACCGAACACGGGGTGTACACCCGCCGGGGCGCCTTCCTGTCCGACATCACCGGATGGGACGCCCGGTTCTTCGGGTTCCCCCCGCGCGAGGCACTGCGCATGGACCCCCAGCAACGGCTCCTGATGGAGCTGGCCTGGGAGGCCATGGAGGACGCCGGCACACCCGCGCCGGAACTCGCGGGCAGCCGCACGGGCGTGCTCGTCGGCTTCTCCGACACCCTCCAGTACGGGCGCCTCGAAGCGGACCGGCAGGGCCCCGGCGTCTACAGCGACCCGTACATGGGCCAGGGCACCTCCGCGAGCGTCGTGGCGGGGCGGCTCGCCCACCGCTTCGATCTGCGCGGCCCCGCGCTCGCCCTGGACACCGCCTGCTCGTCCTCGCTGGTCGCCGTGCATCTGGCGGGCGAGGCACTGCGGCGCGGCGAGTGCGATCTCGCGCTGGCGGGCGGCGGATTCCTCGCCATGCAGCCCGACCTGTACGTGCACGGCTGCGCCACCTCCATGCTGTCGCGCACGGGACTCTGCAAGACGTTCGACGCGAGCGCCGACGGCTATGTGCTCGGCGAGGGCGGCGGACTCGTCGTCCTCGCCCGGCTGTCCGACGCGATCAAGGCGGGACACCGTGTCCGCGCGGTGCTCCGCGGCTCCGCCGTCAACCAGGACGGCCGCAGCAACGGTCTCACCGCGCCGAACCGCGCGGCCCAGGTCGATGTGATCCGCCGCGCCCTCTCGGCCGCGCGGACCTCGCCCGACCAGGTCGCCTATGTCGAGGCGCACGGATCGGGCACCCCGCTCGGCGACGGGATCGAACTCGGCGCGTTGCAGGACGTGTTCGCCGCCGGGGAGCGCGAACAGGCCCTGCACGTCGGCGCGGTGAAGACCAACATCGGTCACACCCAGGCCGCGGCGGGCGTGGCCGGGCTGATCAAGGCCGTGCTCGTGCTCGAACGGGGCGTCGTCCCGCCGAACCTGAACATGACGGTCCCCGCCGAGGCCGTCCTCGCCTGCGACACGGTCCGCCCCGCGGCCGGAGTGACCCCGCTGCCCGACGGCGACGAACCGCGGATCGCCGGGGTCAGCTCCTTCGGCTGGTCGGGCACCAACGCGCATGTGGTGCTCGAAGCGGCTCCCGCGCCGGAACCGGCCGCCCCGCCCCGGGACGGCGCCCGCGCGAGGGCGCACCTGCTGCCGGTGTCGGCGGCGGACGGCGCCGCGCTCGGCGCGCAGCTCACGCGGATGGCCGCGGGCGCGGAAGGCGTCCGTGTCGCCGATGTGGCGTTCACCCTCCAGACGGGCCGCGCGGCACACGAGTACCGCCGCGCCGTGGTCGCCACCAGCAC
The DNA here is from genome assembly GCF_036250755.1 of Streptomyces uncialis. NCBI lineage: Bacteria > Bacillati > Actinomycetota > Actinomycetes > Kitasatosporales > Streptomycetaceae > Streptomyces > Streptomyces uncialis. The sequence continues at coordinate 8,600,677 of NZ_CP109583.1, forward strand.
CACCGACGCGGTCGCCCGCCTCGCGGCGGCGGCCGAGGCGCCCGGGGTACGCGGCGCCAGGAAGCGGCCCACCGTGGCCTTCCTGCTCCCCGACGACGGTGACACCGGCCGGACCCGGGACGCCGGACGCGAACTGTACGAGAGCGAACCGGAGTTCGCCGCCGCGGTGGACCGGTGCGTGGCGCTCGTGGCCGAGATGTGCGGCGCCGCCCTGCGGCCCGCCCTGTTCGGCGGCGGCGTCACGGACGGCACCGACGAGGGTACGGGGAACAGCGCGCCGGACGGCGCCGGGGACCTCGTCCCGCTCGCGCTGTTCACCACCCAGTACGCGCTCGCCCGGCTGCTCGCGCACCAGGGCGTCACCCCGGACGTGCTCGTCGGCCACGGCACCGGCGAGTACGCCGCCGCCTGCCTGGCCGGACTGCTCACCCTCGACGGCGCGCTGCGGCTGGTGGCCGCGCGGTCCGGTCTCCTCGACGGCGCGGCCACCCCGTCCCCGGACGGGGCGACCCCCGCCCCGCAGGCGCGCGAGACCCCGGGCCCCACCGTCGTCTCGGCCGCCACCGGCGCCGTCCTGACGAGCGCCCCCACGGCCGACCCGTCGCACCGGCCGGAACCCGGCGACGGCCCGGACCGGTTCGCCGCCGTGGCGCGGACCTGCGCGGAGCACGGGGTGGACATCTGCGTCGAGCTGGGCACCGGCCCGCTCGGCGACGCGGTACGGCGGACCTCCGGAGCCGACCCGGCACCCGTCGTCCTGTCCGCACCCGCCGACGGTGACGGCGACGGACGGGCCCGGGTGCTGGAGACCGCGGGGCGGCTCTGGGAACTCGGCCTCCCCCTGGACTGGACGGCCCTGCGGCAGGGCGAGGGGACACTGACCGGGCTGCCCGCGTACCCGTACCAGCGGGAGCGCTTCTGGATCGACCCGCCCGCCACGTCCGAGCCCGTGACGCCTCCGGCGGCGGACCGCACGGCCGATACGTCCGTACGACTGCTCACCCAGCGGTGGACACCGGCGGAGCCCGTGTCCGGCCCTGGCGGCACGGGGCGGTTCGTCCTGGTCGCCGACGCCACCGGGACCGCGGACGCGCTCGCCACCCTGCTGCGCGCGGACGGCGCCGACGTGCTGACCCTGCGCGGCGACAGCGGGACCACGGACCCCGCCGCCGTGCGCGGCGAGGGCGCGGTCACCGTCGTGGACCTGACGGCGCTCGACCACACCGGACCCGGTGACAGCGGTCGCGCGGTCCACGCCGTGTCACGGACGCTCGCCGGGTGGGGCGCGGCGGGCGGGGACGACTGCCGCGTCGTCGTGGTGACCTGCGGCGGCCAGGGTGTCGACGGCGCGGGGAGCGCGGACCCGGCCCAGGCGGCGGTCGCCGTACTGCCGGTCGTCGCCAACCAGGAGTACCTCGACCTGGACAGCCGCTGCGTCGACCTCGACCCCGCGTACCCGGTGGACACCGCCGCCGCCGTCCTCGCCGCCGAACTGCGCGGCCCGTCCGACGCGATGCTGGTCGCCCACCGGGGCGAGCGGCGCTGGACACCCGCCTATGTGGCGGCGGACACCGGCGCCATGGCCACCGGTACGGGCGAGACGGCCACGGAGCCCGGTGACGTACCCGCCGACGCGCCCGCGGTCCGGACCGGCGGCACCTATCTGATCACCGGCGGACTCGGTGACGTCGGACTCGTCATCGCCGCACATCTGGTCGCCCAGGGCGCCGCCCGGGTCGTGCTCACCAGCCGCCGCGGACTGCCGGACGACCCCGACGACCCGCGCCGCGCCGCCGTACACCGGCTGCGCGCGCTCGGGGCCGAGATCACCACGCCCCGGGTGGACGTCACCGACGCCGCCGCGATGCGCGAACTGTTCGCCGGGGCTCGCGTCGACGGAGTCCTGCACGCAGCGGCCGACACGGGCACCGACACGTTCCGGCCGCTGCGCGACCTGGACGAGCCGACCGTCGCCCGGCACTTCGGGGCGAAGACCGAGGGCGCCCGGGTGCTCGCCGCGACGATCGACGAGCTGCCCGCGGACCGGGCCCCCGACTGGTGCGTGCTGTTCTCCTCGACCTCCGCCCTGCTGGGCGGGGTGACCTTCGGCGGCTACGCCGCCTCGAACGCGGCCCTCGCGGCGTTCGGCGGACACCTCTCGCCCGGCGGTACCCGCTGGATCTCGGCCGGCTGGGACACCTGGGCCTGCACGCTCGACAAGCTCGACGGCGGGATCGGCGCGAGCCTCGTCACGTACTCGATGAGCGACGCGGAGGCGCTGGACGCGCTCGACCGGCTGGTGGCGCGGCGTCCGACCGCCGTGGTCGTCGCCGTCGGGGACCTGGACGGCCGTCTCCCGAGGCCCGCCACGGGCGTCACCGCCCCGGTGTCGCACGCGGTCATCCGGCACCCGCGCCCCGAACTGCCGCAGCCCTACACCCCGGCACTTGGTGCCACCGAACGTGCGCTCGCGGAGCTGTGGACCGATGTCCTCGGCATCGACCCGGTCGGCACCCGTGACAACTTCTTCGACCTGGGCGGCACTTCGCTGCTCGTGCCGCATCTGCTGGGCCTGGTCAAGAAGCGGTTCGGCGTGAGCCTGCCCACGGTGACGCTGTTCGAGGCACCGACCGTCCGCGCGCTCGGCACCGCGATCGATCTCGCCCGCACCTCGGCCGCTCCCGTCATATCAACTTCCTTGCCAGCAGCTCCCGTTGCGGTGCCCTCCGCTCCCGTTGCCGACGCCGCCGAGGTGCCGAGGACGGCCGTCAGCACCACTGACGTGCCGGTGTCCGACACCGCTGCTGAGGCGTCCGCCGGGCAGCGGACACCCCGGACGGACCCCCGGCCGGAACCGGTGCCGGAGGAGGAGCTGGACCGCCGTATCGCGATCGTCGGCATGGGCGGCCGCTTCCCCGGCGCCGCCGATGTCGGCCGTTTCTGGCGCAACCTGTGCGACGGCGTCGAGTCGATCACGTTCTTCTCGCCCGAGGAGATGGCGGAGGCCGGTGTCCCCGCCGAGCGGCTCGCCGATCCCGCCTATGTCGCCGCCCGCCCCGTCCTGGACGACATCACCGGCTTCGACGCGGCGTTCTTCGGCATGAGCCCGCGCATGGCCGCGCTCACCGACCCGCAGCAGCGCCTCTTCCTGGAGGTCTGCTGGGAAGGACTGGAACACGCGGGCTACGCCCGGCCCGACAACCGGGGCCGGGTCGGTGTCTTCGGCGGTACGCACATCAGCACCTATCTGCTCGGGATGAAGGACCGGCTGGGCGACGACGTGTCCCAGTTCGAGATCGCCATCGGCAACGAGAAGGACTCCCTCACCACCAACGTCTCCTATCTGTTCGACCTGCACGGTCCCAGCGTCGCGGTCCAGACGTTCTGCTCGACCTCCCTGGTCGCCGCGCATCTGGCCGTGCAGAGCCTGCGCTCCGGCGAATGCGAGATGGCGCTCGCCGGCGGGGTGTCGATCCGTGTCCCCGACCGGACGGGCCATCTGTACACCCAGGGCGGTATGGAGTCCCCCGACGGGCATGTGCGCACCTTCGACGCGAAGGCGCGCGGCTCGATGTTCGGCGACGGCGCGACCGTCGTCGTCCTCAAGCGGCTCTCCGACGCGCTGCGCGACGGCGACCATGTGTGGGGGGTCGTCCGGGGCTCCGCGATGAACAACGACGGCGCCCTCAAGGTCGGCTTCACCGCGCCGAGCGTCACGGGCCAGGCCCGGGTGATCGCCGCCGCGATGGCCGACGCGGGCGTTTGCGCCGAGGACATCGGCTACGTCGAGGCGCACGGCACCGGCACCCCGCTCGGCGATCCGATCGAAGTGGCCGCGCTGACCCGGGCGTTCGGCACCACGGCGGAACGCCAGTACTGCCCGATCGGCTCCGTGAAGACCAATGTGGGCCATCTGGACCGGGCCGCGGGCACCGCGGGGCTCATCAAGACCTCGATGGTGCTGCGCGAACGGCTGATCCCGCCGACGCTGCACTTCACCACCCCCAACCCCGAGATCGACTTCGCGAACAGCCCGTTCTACGTCAACACCGAGCTGAAGCCGTGGGCCGCGCCCACGGGCAGGCCGCGGGTCGCGGGCCTCAACTCGCTCGGGATGGGAGGCACCAACGTGCACATGGTGGTCGAGGAACCGCCGCGGCGCCCCGGGCCGGGACCCGACGACCCGGACACCGCCCGGCGTTTCCAGGTGCTGCCCCTGTCGGCGCGCACCGCGACCGCCGCGGACACGGCCGCCCGGCGGCTGGGCGAACATCTGCGGACCGTGCCGGACGCCCGGCTCGCCGATGTGGCGTTCACCCTCCAGGAGGGACGCAAGGTCTTCGAGCACCGGCGCGCCGCGGTCGTGCCGAGCGTCGGGGCGGCCGTCGCCTCGCTGACCGGCGCCGACGACGCCACCCCGCCCTCGGTACGCACCGACGCGGCACAGGGCCGCCCGGTCGCCTTCTTGTTCACCGGTGTCGGAGAGCAGTACCCCGGCCTCGTCGGCGAGCTGTACCGGCGTGAACCGGTGTTCCGCTCGCACCTCGACACCTGCCTGGAGCGCCTGGCCGACGAGATCCCGGCTGTCGACGCCCTCGGTCTGCTGACCGGCGCGCGCGGCGGCGGCGACGATCTCGCCGCGCTGCTCGGCCGCGCCACCACCACCGACCCGCGCGCCGCCGAACTCGACCGGACGGAGGTGGCCCAGCCGCTGCTGTTCGCCGTGGAGTACGCGCTGGCGGCCACCCTGACGGCCTGGGGCGTGCGTCCCTCGATGATGCTCGGCTACAGCCTGGGCGAGTACGTGGCGGCCACCCTCTCCGGTGTGCTGTCGCTGGACGACGCGCTGCGGCTGGTCGCCCACCGCGCCCGGCTGATCAGCACGGTCGAGCCCGGCGCGATGACCGTCGTCCCGCTCCCCGCCGGGGAACTGGAGAGCCGCTTCGGCCTCACCGGGCGCGGGCTCGACATCGCGGCGGTCAACGGCCCCGGGACGGTCGTCGTCGCGGGCCCCACCCGGACGATGGCACAGCTCACGGACGACCTCACCCGGGCCGGGACCGCCGCCAGGCCGCTGCGCACCACGCACGCGTTCCACTCCCGGATGCTCGCGCCCCTCGCCGGGGAACTGACCGACTGGATCGCGGCGAACATCACGCTCCGCCCGCCGACACTGCCGTACGTCTCCAATGTGACGGGCGCCGTCGCGGACGCCGACCTCGTCACGGACCCCGGCTACTGGGCGCGCCATATGTGCGCGACGGTGCGGTTCACGGCCGGAGCCGAGGTGCTGCTGGCCGACCCCGGGGCCGCGGTCGTCGAGATCGGGCCCGGCCAGTCGCTGTCCGCCCTGATCCGCGCCGCGGGCTGCCCCCCGGACCGCTGGCCGCTGATCACGGCGACGCTCCCCGGCGCCTCCGACCCGCGTCCGGCGGACGAGGTGCTCACCGAGAGCCTCTCCCGGCTGTGGCTGACCGGCGTGGACATCGACTGGGCCGCCTACCACGGCAGGGGCACGGCCACCGAGGCCCCGTACGGCGTGGCCCCCGGCCGCATTCCGCTGCCCACGTACCCCTTCGAACGCCAGCGGTACTGGATCGACCCGGCCACCACCGCACCCCCCGCGGACACCTCCGCCGTACCCGCCGAACCCACCACCTTCGCCGACCTCGACCGGGTGCCCCGGCAGCCGGAGGAGAAGTGGCTCCATCTGCCCGTGTGGCGGCAGAGCGCGCCGCCCCCGGCCGCCACGCGGCAACCCGCCTCCTGGCTGGTCTACTCGACGGCGGGCACCGCCGACGCCGTGCTCGCCGGGCTGCGGGCCGCGGCCGGGTCCGACGGCGCCGCACTCGTCGTCGCCAGACCCGGTACGGCGTTCCGCGCCGGCCCGGACGGCTTCACCCTCCGGCCAGGCGAGGTGGACGACGCGCTCGCCCTGCTGCGCGCGCTGCGCGCCGACGGGGTGGCACTGGAGCGCGTGGTCCATCTGTGGACCCTCGACGACGCGCCCGGCGGCGACCCGCGGACCATGGCCCTCGGACTGCACAGCCTGGTCGCCCTGGCCCGCGCCGCGTGCGAGCTCTCCCTGGACGGCTGGGCACTCGACATCGTCTCGGCGGGCACCCAGCAGGTGCTGACCGGCGCCGAGGCCCGTCCCGCCGCTGCGACCGTCATGGGACCCGCCCTGGTCATCCCGCTCGAATACCCGACGGTGACCACCCGTCTGATCGACGTGGAGCCCACCACCCCGGCCGGCCGTGTCGTCGCCGAACTGCGCCGCCCCCGGACGGAACAGACGGTCGCGCTGCGCGGCGCACACCGCTGGGTGTGCGGCTACGACACGGTGGCACCCGAACCGCTCGACGCGGCCAGGACCGTGCTCCGTGAGCGGGGCGTCTATCTGATCACCGGCGGCCTCGGTGGCATCGCGCTCGGCCTGGCCGGGCAGCTGGCCCGCGAACGCCGCGCCCGGCTGGTCCTCCTCGGCCGCCGCGGACTGCCGCCGCGCGAACGCTGGGACGCCATCGCGTCGGGCGCCGAACCCGCCGACGACACCACCCGCGACCGGGTGCGCCGCGTGCTCGCCATCATCGCCCTGGGCGCCGAGGTCGAGATCGTCACCGGTGACGTGGCGGACCCGGGCGACGTACGGCGTGCCGTCGAGGTGGCCCGTGCCCGGTTCGGGGCGCTGCACGGCGTCCTGCACGCGGCCGGGGTCCCGGGCACCGGGCTGATGCAGTTCCGGCGACCGGAAGACGCCGCGAACGTACTGGCGCCGAAGGTCGCGGGCAGCACCGCGATCGCCGAGGCCCTGCGGTTCGGCTACGACGACGAGGTGCCCCTCGACTTCCTGGTGCTGTTCTCCTCGATCACCTCGGCCACCGGCGGCGGACCGGGCCAGGTCGACTACGCGGCGGCCAACGCCTACCTCGACGCCCACGCGGCCCAGCTGTCCGCGCCGGGCCGCCGGGTGCTCGCCGTCGACTGGGGCGAGTGGACATGGAACGCGTGGGACGACGGACTCGGCGGCTACGACGACGAGCTGCGGACCTTCTTCCGCGACCACCGCGCCACATTCGGCATCGGCTTCGAGGAAGGCTGGCGCACCCTGCTGCGCGCCCTGGCCACCGGCGGGAGCCGGGTCGTGGTGTCCACCCAGGACCTGGCGACGATGGTGCGCTTCAGCACCGGGTTCACCGTCGACGCGGTGACCGCCCCGGCAGCACGGGGCACGACGGGCGAACGCCATCCCCGGCCCGAACTCGTCACCCCGTTCCAGGAGCCCTCGCCCGGCTCCGAGGAGCGGATCGCCGCCATCTGGTGCCGCGCCCTGCACCTCGAACGGGTGGGCGCCGGTGACAACTTCTTCGAACTCGGCGGCAACTCCCTGCTCGGTATCTCCCTGCTGGCCTCGCTGCGCGCGGAGTTCACCGGCACCGAACTGCCGCCGCACATCCTCCACGAGGCGCCGACCGTCGCGGCGCTCGCGAAGGTCGTGGACGCCCCGAACGGGACGGACCCCGGCCCCGACACACCCGCGGGCCGCGACAGCGGCGCGCAAGGGCGACTGCGCCGCTCCGCGATCAAGGCCGCCGCGGCCAGGCGCCGCACCTCGTGAGACGACGGACAACAGCACACAGCCGACCAGCACGGACACGGAGAACGGAGAGGTCATGACCCTCATCGGCGTAGTGGGCGCGGGTGTCATGGGTGTCGGGGTAGCCCAGAACTTCGCGCAGTACGGACACGATGTCGTCCTTGTCGACAAGGACGAGGACACCCTCGGTACGGCGCGGGAGACCATCACCCGCAACTGCCGGATGAGCCGCCTGATGGGCGGGCCCGCCCTGGACCCGGAGGAGATCCTCGCGAGGATCACCACCACGGTGGACCTGGACGCGCTCGCCGGGGCGGCCGTCGTCGTGGAGAACGTCACGGAGAACTGGGAGATCAAGCACGAGGTCCATACGATGCTCGACAAGATCTGCCCGCCGCCGGCCGTCCTGGTCGTCAACACCTCCGCGATCCCGATCACCAAGGTCGCCGCGGTGGGGCGCCACCCCGAACGGGTCATCGGGGTGCACTTCATGAACCCGGTGCCCGCCAAGCCCGTCGTGGAGCTGATCCCCGGCTTCCACACCTCGCCCGGCACCGTCGAGCTGACCCGTGAACTGCTGCGCGGGATCGGCAAGAACGCGATCGACGTCAAGGACGCCTCCGGCTTCGTCTCCAACCGCGTCCTGATGCTGACCGTGAACGAGGCGGCGTTCCTCGTCCACGAGGGCGTCGCCACGGCGGAGTCCGTGGACGAGGTCTTCCGCGGCTGCTTCGGCCATCCGATGGGCCCGCTGGAGACCGCCGACCTGATCGGTGTCGACACGATCCTCTACAGCGTCGAGGTCCTGTACGACCACTACGCCGACAGCAAGTACCGGCCCTGCCCGCTGCTCAAGCAGATGACCGACGCGGGACTGCACGGCCGCAAGACCGGCCGCGGCTTCTACACCTACGACAGCTGAGGAGAACGGACATGGGCGACACCACCGCGGACCGCATCCGGACGTTCATCGAAGGACGGTTCCCCCAGGCCCCGATCGCCGAGACCGAGGACATCTTCTCGCTCGGCTACATCAACTCCCTGTTCGCCATGGAGCTCGTGATGCACGTCGAGAAGAGCTTCGCCGTCACGGTGCCCAACAGCGAGCTGCGGATCGACAACTTCCGCACGGTGAAGGCGATCACGGAGCTCGTCGACCGTCTGCTCGCGGCCACCCCCGCGGGCGGCCACCGATGACCGGCCCGCTGACGGCACCCCCACCGGCCGACCGCGCCGCCCCCGACCGCCTGACGACACGGGCGTTCGTCGACGAGCACATCGTGCCGTACGCCGAGGAGTACGACCGCGCGGGCACCCTGCCGGACGAACTGCTCGACCGGATCGCCGGAGCGGGCCTGTGGGCCCCGTTCCTGCCGGCCTCGCTCGGCGGCGCGGACACCGACATGGTGACCCTGGGCGCGATCCACGAGGAGGTGGGCCGGGGCTGCTCGTCCGTACGCAGCCTGCTCACCGTGCACACCATGGTGTCCTGGGCACTGCGGCGCTGGGGCAGCCCGGAACAGCTCGACCGGTGGGGCCGCGAGCTCGCCACCGGCCGCACGCTCGGCGCGTTCTGCCTCTCCGAACCCGGCACCGGAAGCGACACCGACTCCCTGACCACCACCGCCACCCCCAGGGACGGCGGCTGGGTGCTGTCCGGGGTCAAGAAGTGGACGACCAACGGACAGCGCGCCGATCTGTTCCTGGTGTTCGCGCGGGGCCCGGTGTCCACCGTCGCCCTGCTCGTCCCGCGCGACACACCGGGAGTGCGCGTCACCCCGATCGAGGACATGCTCGGCACCCGGGCCTCCATGCTCGCCGAGATCAGCTTCTCCGAGGTGGCGCTGGGCCCCGACGCCCTGCTCGGCCCGAGCGGCTTCGCCTCCGGGATGCTGCTCACGGGCACCCTCGACCTGGGCAGGTACAGCGTCGCCGCAGGCTCCGTCGGCATCATCCAGCGCTGTGTCGACGCGTGCGCCGCGTACACCTCGCGGCGCACCGTCGCCGGTTCGCTGCTGCGGGACCTGCCGCTGATCCGCGCGAAGCTCTCCGACATGGTCACCGATCTGCGCGCGGCACGGCTGCTGTGCGCCGAGGCGGGACGCCTCAAGGACGAGGGGGACCCGGCCACCATCATGGCGACCTGGGTCGCCAAGTACTTCGCGTCCACCGCGGCGGCCCGGCACGCGGCGGAGGCCGTCCAGGTCCACGGCGCGAACGGCTGCGGCACGCGGTACCCGGTGGCCCGGCTCTACCGGGACGCCAAGGTCATGGAGATCATCGAGGGCAGCAACGAGATCCAGCGCATCACCATCGCCGGTGAGGCGTACCAGGAGTGGGTGCGATGACGACGAACGCGGACACCCGGCGCCCCGCCCCGCCGGAGAAACCCGTACGGGGCCGGATCAAATGCGTGGTGTGGGACCTCGACAACACCGTCTGGGACGGGGTCCTGCTGGAGGACGACGAGGTGACCGTGCGCCCCGCCGTGGTGGAGCAGATCCACCGGCTGGACGCGCTGGGCGTGCTGCACTCCGTCGCCAGCAAGAACGACCACGACACGGCGATGGCCAAGCTGCGGGAGTTCGGCCTGGACGAGATGTTCCTGTACCCGCGGATCTCCTGGAACGCCAAGTCCGCCTCGGTCGAACAGATCGCGGCCAAGCTCAACCTCGGCCTCGACGCGTTCGCCTTCGTGGACGACCAGGAGTTCGAACTCGCCGAGGTGGCGTACGCCCTGCCCGAGGTCACCTGTGTGGACGTGGCCGCACTGGAAGAGGCCCTGGCCCGACCCGAGTTCAGCCCGCGGTTCGTCACCGACGAGTCGGCGCAGCGGCGCGGGATGTACCGAGGCCAGCTCGCCAGGGACGACCTGGAGACCGGGTTCGTCGGCACCAACGAGGAGTTCCTCGCCGGGCTGGACATGACGTTCACCATCGCCCCCGCCCGGCGCGAGGACCTTCAGCGCGCCGAGGAGCTGACCGTCCGCACCAATCAGCTCAACTCGACGGGCCGGACGTACTCGTACGACGAACTCGACGCGCTGCGCGAGTCCCCGGACCATCTGCTGCTCGTCGCGTCGCTCACCGACCGGTACGGCAGCTACGGCAAGATCGGCCTGGTGCTGGTCGGCACGGGCACGCCCGACTGGCGGCTGCGGATGATGCTGATGTCGTGCCGGGTCATGTCGCGCGGGGTCGGCACCGTACTGCTCGGCCATGTGATGGGGCTGGCCCGGGACGCCGGAGCGGGGCTGCGCGCGGACTTCGTGGAGACCGGCAGGAACCGCATGATGCAGATCACCTACGCGTTCAGCGGCTTCCGCGAGGTCGCCCGCGACGGCGACCAGGTGGAACTGGCCGCCGATCTGTCGCAGCTCCAGGCACCGCCCGGCTATGTCACGCTGGAGGTGCTTCCCGCATGACCGCGACCACCGCGACCTCACCGGTGAGCCGCTGGCTGCCGTACGGCGCGCCGGAGGGCCGCCCCCGGCTCTACTGCCTTCCGCACGCGGGTGGTTCGGCCTCCGCCTTCCGGGCCTGGGCGGGGCGGGTGGGACCGGTCGCCGTGTGCCCCCTCCAGCCGCCCGGCCGGGAGACCCGGCTCGGCGAGGCACCGCACACCCGCATGGAGACCCTGGTCGACCAGCTCGCCGAGGTCGTCCTCGGCGACGCGGGCGACGAGCCCTACGCGGTCTACGGGCACAGCCTCGGCGCGCTCGTCGGCTTCGAGCTGCTGCGGGAGATCCGCAGGCGCGGTGGCCGCGACCCGGTGCGCCTGATCGTGTCGGGTTCCCCGGCGCCGCAGTGGGACGACGACGTCGAACGCCCGTCGGTGGCCACGATGGACGACGCGCAGGTGGTGGAGATGCTGCGCGTCATAGGAGGTACCCCCGACTGGCTGCTGGCCGACCCGGCGGTCCTGCGGATGATCCTGCCGCCGTTCCGCGCCGACTTCGCCGTCCGGGAGAGCTACCACTACCGGCCGGCCCCACCGCTGACCGTGCCCGTCACCGCGCTCGCGGCGACCGCCGACGCGCGGGTCCCCGTGCACTCCGTGGCCGACTGGCGCGAACAGACCGTCCACGGCTTCACCTCGCACACCCTGGAGGGCGGGCACTTCGCGGTCCTCGAACAGCCCTCCGCCACGCAGGCGTTCCTCCGCCAGGCGCTCGGCGTCTGACCGCACGGACTGCGGGCCCGGCCCCTCCCGGGGGCCGGGCCCGCAGTGCGCGCCGAACGTCAGGACCGCTTGGACACCGGCACCACATGACGGTGGTACACCAGCTCGCGCAGTACGTCGTCACCGCCCTCGAAGAGGGACACGTACCGCATGTCGCGCACCAGCTTCCCGATGGCGGCCTCATGGGTGTAGCCGAGACCGCCGAACATCTCCGACGCCTCCGAGGCGATCCGCCAGCCGCTCTGGCCGCAGAACATCTTCGTGGTCATCGCCGACTTGAGGGTGCCCTGCCGCAGGAACTCCTCGGCGGCGTCCGGCCGCGCGGCGACGGCGTCGTACTCACGGGCGGCGGCCAGGCACTGGTTCGCCATCACGTCGATCAGCGTCTCGAACTGCCCGAGCCGCCCCGCGAACACCGCGTTCGAGGCCAGCGGCGCGCCCTTGACCGTCTTCGTCCTCGCGTAGTCCATGCACAGGTCACGGATACGGCGCGCGATACCCAGCGCGGTGGTGGCGATGAGTATCCGGCTCGCGCTGAGACCGGTCTCCAGCAGCCGCAGACCGTTGCCGCGCAACGCGTTCGCCGCGGGCACCCGGCAGTCGGACAGGGTCACCTCATGGGCCGCCGACGACCGCAGCCCGATGACGTCCCACCGCTTCCCCACGTTCACGCCCGGGTTGTCGCGCGGCACGACGACGGCGAGATACGCGTCGGGGTCGTCCGCGGACCGGGCGATGACGACGAGGAAGCGCGCGTGGTCGGCGTTCGTGGCGAAGGCCTTCGTCCCGTCGAGGACGAGGCTGTCGCCGTCCGCGCGTACGGTCGTCGCGGTCCTGGCGAGCTCGCTGCCCGCCTCGTGCTCGCTGGCGAGCGCGGCGCAGAAGCCGCCCTCCGCGGCGAGCGGACCGAGGACCCCTGCCCGGAGCTCGTCGCCGCCGTACCGGTCGACCATGCTGGTCCCCAGGATCGGCAGGAACAGCGAGAAGGCCACGCCCGCGTCGCCGTAGGCGAGCGCCGACACGATCCGTACGCTCTCCTCCAGCCCCAGACCGCGGCCACCGTGCTCCTCGGGCAGCCACCAGTTCATCAGCCCCGTCGTGGCGAACCGCTCGTAGAGCGGCCGCGGTACGTCGGCCGGTACGTCGAGCTCCTTCTCCCGGCCCGTCAGTTCCCGCCGTACGAAGCGCTGCACGGTGCGGAGGTGATCCGGTTCTCTCATCGCGGAAGTCCTCGGTTGTCGTCGGCGCTGCTCCGGGCGCCGGTCAGTGCGGTGATCTCGGCGCTGAGCAGACGCACCGTCGGATGTTCCACGAGCGCCGTCGACGGCAGCGGGGCCCGCAGGGCCTCGCGGACACGCAGGGCGAGCTGGACCGCCACCAGGGAACGCCCGCCGAGCTCGAAGAAGTTGTCGTCGGCGCCGACGGAGTCCAGTCCCAGACCGGCGGCCCAGAGATCGGCGACGGTGCGTTCGAGACCGGCGGCGGGCTCCACGTACGGGGTGGCGAGCGCGGGGCGCGGACGGTTCGGCCCCTCGTCGGCCACGACGGCGTCCGCCGCCCGGCCGTCGGCGGGCGCGAGTACCGCCCGCCCGGCCAGGGGCCGGGTGGAGAGCATCACCTCGGCGAGATGACCGGCGGAGGCGGCCCGTGCGAGCAGCTCGCCCGTGTCGCCCAGGTCCCCGTCGTCGCCCGCGTCCCGGGTCACGACGGTCCACCGGCCCTCGCCGCGCGGTCGCGCCGCACCGGCGTACGCGGCGAGCGCGGCGCCCACGGGGGAGGGGCCCGCGGTCGCGGCGCCCGACCCGGCCACCGCCGGAGCGAGGACCACCCGCCGCCGGACGGCGGGATCCGCGCCGACCCGGATCACCGTCCGCAACTCCCGTACGGCCGCCCGCACCCCCTCCGGGAGGCCGGGACCCGGCGCCGGGTCCGGACCCGCGCTGTGGACGAGCACGTCCAGGGAGCCGAAGCGGTCGACCGCGGCACGGACCGCCGCGCGCAGCGCGGCCTCGTCCCCCGCCGGGACGGGCAGCACCAACAGGGGGGCACCGGTCGCCTCCAGCGCGGCCACGGCGCGGACCGCGCGTCCGACGGGCCCGTCGTCGTCGGCGAACCGGTCCCGGTGCGCGCGGTCCGGCAGCGGCACGGGGGTGGTCAGGACGAGCCGGGGGCCGTGCGCGCGGGCCAGACGGAGCGCGAGGGGCAGCGCGGTGGGGCCGAGCCCGTCGGTGATCAGGACGGTCTCGCCGGGACCGGCGAACGGGTGCTCGTCGTCGGGTGCGAGCGGGTGGGGCTGGTAGCAGCGCACCCACGCCTCGTCGCCCCGGACCGCGACGGGCCCTTCGTACGGCACCGTCAGCGCGGCGAGCACCTGCCCGGGGTCGGCTCCCGCGTCCAGGTCGACATGGTGGCAGAAGGGGTCCGGCTGCTGCGTGGCCCAGGCCGCGAGCGCGGCGTGCCCGGGACGGTCGGGGCCGGTGCCGCCGACGCCGACGGCACCCGAGGTCAGCAGGGCGAGCGCCGCGGGGCGCGCGACCGGTCGCCCGGCGTACGCACGGGTCACGGCGAGCGCGGAGGCGAGGCCGCCCCCGTCCTCGCCGTCCGGGGCCAGGGCGAAGCCGTGCACCACCGTGCGGGGTGTGACGAGCTGGGAGCGCAGCATCGCGGTGAGATCGTCGGACGAGTCGGCCCGGACGGTGAAGTCGCCGTCGTCGTGCGCGGCGAAGTCCCCGCCCGGCCGGACGGTGACGACCTCGGCGCCCGCGTGGAGCAGCCGCGCGCCCAGCGCCTCACCCCGGGCGTCGGCGGCGAGCAGCAGCCACGGTCCGGCGGCGCGCAGCCGCGCGTCGAGGCCCGTGAGCGGCAGCGGACGGCGGCGCCAGTCCGGCAGGAAGGTCGCCGGGGCGCCCTGGTGGGCACCGCCCCGCTCCCGCGGCGGCTCGGCGTCGACCCAGTGCCGCGACCGCTGGAACGGGTACGAGGGCAGCTCGACACGGCGGCCACGCCCGGCGTGAAGCGCGGCCCAGTCGATGCTCGCACCGGCCTGCCAGAGCCGCGCGAGCGTGGTCAGCACCCAGTCGGCGGCCGTCCGTCCACCGGGTGCGACGACGACCTCCTCGGTGGCGCCCACGGCCCCGTCGGACCACACCCGCACCCCGAGCCCGGACAGCGCCCCGCCGAGCACGGCGAGCGCGGTGTCCCGGCCGGCCGTGCGCTCGCCCCCGCCTTCGTCGCCCGTCAGGAGGCGGTCCGCCGCCGCGGCCAGCTCGGACCACCAGGTGTCGGGGACGCCGTCGCCCGGGGTGAGCCGTACCCACGGGTCGCGGCGCACGGTCTCGCCGTCGATCAGGCGTGCGGGGTCCGCGAGGGCGGCCACCGCGTCGTCGTGGTCGGCGCAGACGACCGCGCGGCGCAGCGCGAAGCGGCCCCGCGACATCTGGAGCGTGAACGCCACATCGGCCAGCTCGTCCTCGCGGTGCTCGTCGAGATGCGCCCGCAGCCGCTCGGTGAGCGCGTCGAGCGCCTGCGGGCCGCCCGCGGAGAACGTCAGCAGATGCGGTCCGGGCGGCGCGGGGCGCGGCTCGCGCGCGGGTGCCTGCTCCAGCACCACATGGGCGTTGGTGCCGCCCACCCCGAAGGCGCTGACCCCGGCGCGGCGCGGTTCGGGACCGGCCGGCCAGGGGCGGTCCCGCGCGAGCACCGTGAAGCGGTCGGCGAGCGTGGCGAGGGTCGGGTTCGGCGCCTCGAAGTGCGCGGTGCCCGGCAGCGTCTCGTGGCGCAGGCTCAGCGCGGCGCGCATCAGTCCGGTGACACCGGCGGCGCGGTCGAGATGGCCGATGGACGGTTTCACCGAGCTGAGCACGCACGGCGTCCCGGACGGTGTCCGGAACACCCGGCCGAGCGCGGCGAACTCGATGGAGTCCCCGAGCCCCGTGCCCACGGCGTGGCACTCGACATAGCCGACCGACTCGGGTTTCACCCCGGCGACGGCGAGCGCGGTCCCGACGACGGCTGCCTGTCCCTCGACGCCCGGCGCGGCGTAACCGGCGCGCTCACGGCCGTCGTTGTTGACGGCGGAGCCCAGGATCACCGCGTGGACCACATCACCGTCGGCCTGCGCGTCGGCCAGCCGCTTCAGCGTCACGACACCCACGCCCGACCCCATGACGGTGCCGTTCGCGGACGCTCCGAGGCTGCGCACCCGGCCGTCGGGGGAGAGGATGCCGCCTTCCTCGTGGAGATAGCCCGCCGGCTGGGGCAGCGGCAGATAGGCGCCGCCCGCGAGCGCCATGTCGCACTCGTACGTCAGCAGGCTCTGGCACGCGAGGTGCACCGCGACGAGCGAGGTCGAGCAGAACGTCTGCACCGTCAGACTCGGCCCGCGCAGACCCAGCTTGTACGAGACCAGCGAGGTCAGGGAGTCCCGTTCGTTGCCGGTGGCGAAGAGCTGCCCCGCGCCGCGTTCCGTCGCCAGATGGGAGACGTTCCCGACCATGTAGTCGGGAAAGCCGCAACCGGCGAACACCCCGACAGGGACGCCCGGTTCGGTCGGGCAGTACCCGGCGCGCTCCAGCGCCTCCCAGGAGCATTCGAGGAACAGCCGGTGCTGCGGCTCCATCGTCTCCGCCTCGCGCGCGCTGAACCCGAAGGCCGCCGCGTCGAACCGGTCGAGTCCGTCCACCGGTCCGCCGACCCGTACGTACGCCGGGTCGGCGCGCAGCGCGGGGTCCACCCCGGCCCGGTCGAGCTCCTCGTCGGTGACAGGGCGCAGACCGCTGACCCCGGCCCGCAGATTGCGCCACAGGGCACCGACGTCGTCGGCGCCGGGGAAGCGTCCGGCCATGCCGACGAGCGCCACTGCTGAGTCGTACGCGGTTTCCTCCACGGAGACCTCCCGTTCCACTGGCTCGTGCGCTCACGTATCGGTCCGCCGTCCACACGGCCGTCCACCGGGTTCCGCGCCCCGTGCCGCCCGGCGCGCACCTTCTGGACGGCACCCGGGCACGACCGGACCGGCGTGTCCCGGACGGCACCGGTCTCTCGGGCCGCACCGGTGTCCCGGGCGGCGCCCCGGGCGCGGCTCACGGGGACCGCACCATCGCCCCGGCCAGCGTCAGCAGCGGCCGTACGCAGGTGAGATCGCCGGGCGACACGCCCTCCCAGCCGCGCGCCCGCAGCTCGGCGACCACCCGCGGTGTCCGCAGCGCCCGGCCGCCCGCCCCGGTGTAGCTCTCCGACAGATCCACCCCGTCAAGGCCGTTGACCTCGGCGACGACCGCCGTCAGCGCGTGTTCGGCGTCGGTGGCCGGGGACACGGCCGGGCCCGTCCGTCCGTCGCCCTCCACCACCGGGGCCCCGGATCCGGTGACGGTGACACGGAACAGGCCGGGGCAGCGTGCCGCGGGGTGGTCGTGCAGGGCGCCGAGCACATGGACGCGCAGCGCGGCGGGCGTGACATCCGCCGCGGCCACCACCTCGGCGGTGAGCCCGCGCGGGTCCGCGGTCACCGTGACGGAGGCGACCGCCGGGTGCCCGAGGAGCACCCGCCGGGTCTCCGCGAGATCCACCGCGTCCGGGCCGATCCGGGTCAGGGGACGTTCGGGGGCCGGTGCGAACCCCATCCGCCGCGCGGCCTCACCGGCCCGCAGATCCGCTCCGGGGTCGCGGTGGGCGTCCAGGAGCGCCGCGTAGCCGCGCAGGAACCGCTCCACCGCGTCGGCGTCCATGACGGCGTCCATGGCCTGGAGGACCAGGGTGATCCCGTCCTGCCACTCGTAGACGCGGAAGTAGGTGTCGGAGCCGGAGCGCGCCCAGTGCGCGGGCTCCGGGTTCGGGGTGAACCTGTCGCGCCGCACCCCGCACGAACGGGGCTTGTGGTCCAGGAAGTTGAGCTCGGAGGCGACCCGGACGCGCTGGCCGCGCCGGGTGGACTCACGGGAGAGGAGTTCGACGATCCCGTCGTACGGGACACGCGCGTGCGCCAGCGCCTGCTCGACCCTGGCCGCCGCCCGCCGCAGCACCTCGCTGAACGGCGGGTCGTCCGAGAGGTCCATGGCCACCAGCGCGGGACTCGACTGGCAGGTCATCAGGGCCGCCCGGCCGCCGTCCTCACGCAGACTGGTGTACATCCGGTGCGACACCAGGTCCTCGCCGGTGTGGGCGGCCATGGTCACCGCGTACGCGGCGAGATGCACCGCGGCGGGCCAGACACGGTGCCGTTCGGCGAGGCCCGCCACGGTCGCGAGCAGGTCGGGCGAGGTGAACGAGGCACTGTGCGCCGCACCGGCCACCGCGGGCGCGCGGCGGCGCGCGTACATGTCGGCGGGCAGCCGCGCGGCCACGTCACGCCAGTGACCGAGGGCCTCCTCGACCGCCTGGTCCGAAGTGGCCGCCTCACGGGCGGCCAGATCGGCGGGCTGGTCCCGGACGGGCGGCAGCACGGCGGGCCGCCCGTCCAGGACGCCCGTCAGCACGGCCTCGAACTCCCGGCGGAGCGCGTCGAGCGCGACATCGTCGAAGGCCACATGGTTGAAGACCAGATGGAGCCGGTCGGGCACCCCGCCGCGGGTGACGACACAGGCGCGCATGGGCCACTCGGCGGCCAGGTCGAACGGGGCCGCGGTCAGCGCCCCGGTGAACTCGGCGGGCGACGGGGTCCCGTCGGGCTCACCGCTCACCTCATGGACGGTGACGGGGGCCGGCGGCTGGACACGCTGCCGCGGCCAGGGATGCGCCCGCGCGTCGTACACGGTGCGCAGCACCTCGTGCCTGCGCACGAGATAGCCGAGCACGGACCGTACCTGGGCGAGCGTGGTACCGGCGGGCAGCCGGAAGGTGTCGGTGATGTGCGCCTCGTGCCGCGAGCCGGCGGGCACCTGCTGGTACCGCAGCCAGTGGTACCGCTGCCCCCAGCAGAGGTTCGCGCTCTTCGACGCGGTCATCCGTACCTCCCACCCGTAGATGTACGCGAATCGATGGTCGCGCGGCTCGCGAAGCCGCGGCAGTGCCCGGCGATGGCGCCTTGCGGACGGTGAAATGCTGCCACCGGACGTTTCCGATCTTCCTGCCGAACCGCCTTGACGCCCGGTGGCCGAATCAGGATTCTCAGTCGGAGGGTGCCGGTGGCGAGTTCCGCGTGCGCCAGGAACCAAAGCTCCGGGAACCGGAGCTCCCGGTGCGCTCGGTCCAGGTGCGCCCGCCGCACCTCCCGGCTTCGTGTCGAGCGGCGAGGAGCCGACCGGGCGGGGGAAAGAGCCGGCAGCCGACCGTCTCTTCCCGACCGCCACGGAGGAATCGATGCTGGACGCCATCGCGGAGTGCGAAGAAGCCGCCTACGAGAACGGACTGGCCGCCGGACTCGCGGTGGCACTCGCCGGGACGGACGGCCCGGCCCCACCGGGCCGGGTGGCCGCACTCCCCACCGCCGCGCTCGCCCCGGGCGCGTCCGTGATCCGCCATCGCATGGCGGACCTCGAAGGCATCGCGTTCGTCAGACGCGGCGGCACCCGCCCTGCGCCCGCGCCGGAGCTCACCGCGTTCGGCGCCCGCCTCGGCGCGGTCCGGATCGGGGTCACCCGGCGGCTGACCGACCTGGCCGTCCACCATCTCTCCGGCCGGACGTCCGGCGGCGAACCGATGATCCGCAAACAGCTCGTCGCGGGGGTGCTCGCCGACCTCGTCACCGCCGCCGAGGCCCTGCGCCGCTGCCTCGAAGTGGCCGGACACCTACCGGTGGCCGTCACCGATGTGCACGACCGGCTCACCGTCCACGACCGGGAGGCGGCCGCGCTCCTCGGCGCGAGCGGATTCCTGGCCGGCAGTCCCGCGCGCGCCGCCCATGTCTCCCGGCTGACGGCCAACTGCTGGATCGCCAGGGACGGTATGTCGTGATCGAACTCGACTCCTCCCTGCGCGGGTTGCGGGACCTGTGCCGTGAGATCGCGCCCGATCTGCGGGCCCGCGCGGCGGCCGTGGACGCCGATCCCCTCGACATGGCCCCGCATCTGGACTCACCGACCCTCGCCCTGCTGCGCGCCGCCAGCACCCCGGAGCCCTTCCGTACCCGGGACGTGCCGCCGCACGCGGGCGCCTACGCCTCCAGCTGTCTGGCCCGCGTCGTGGCCAACCTCGAACTGGCCCGCGGCGACGCCGGGATACTCAGCGCCAACACCGGCCCCTCCCTGGCGGGACTCGCCGTGGACGCCCTCGGCAGCGACGAGCAGCGCGACCTCTTCTACCGCGCGCTCGCCGACGGCCGCACCTGGTCCTTCTTCGGTATGACCGAGGAGAGGCACGGCAGCGACGCGACCGCCCTGGAGACCCGGCTCGACCGCGACCCCGACGGCGGACACCGGCTCAACGGCGCGAAGCGGTACGTCGCGAACGCCACCAGGGGCACGATCGGTGTGGTGTTCGCCCGCACAGGGCCGGGCCCCCTGCCCATCAGGGCCGTGCTCCTGCGCCGCCCCGCCCCCGGACTCACCGGCGGCCTCCTCGAAATGTCGGGCCTGCGCGGCGCCTGCATCGGCGCGATGGCCTTCGACGAGGTGCCCGTCACCCCGGGGACGGTCCTCGGCGCCCATCTGCCCGCGTCACGCCGGGGGCTGTGGGGGGCGAGCCGCGCCTTCAACGTGATGCGGGTCCAGATCGCCGCGCAGGCACTCGGTGTCGGCTACGCCGCCCACGACCTCGTCCGCGCGCAGCGCCCCGGATGGCCCGGCGGTGAACTGCTCCGCGCACGGCTGGACGGGGCCCGCGCCCTGCTCCACGACGTCGCCGCCGGGATCGACCACGCGCCCGACGACCGGCGCCCGCCGTCCGTCGCCAAGCTGCACGCCACCCGTCTCGCCACCGAGGTCGTGGAACGGGTCGAGCACGCGCTGGGCCCCGGCTCGCTGCTGGAGCACCCGCTGCTGGAGAAGTGGTGCCGTGACGTGCACGCCTTCGAGTTCATGGACGGTACGAGCAACATCCTGCGGCTGCACATCGCACCCACCGGCGTCCCCCGCCCGGCGGCGACCTGATCCCCGCCGGGCGCAGGACCCCGTGACCCCGCCCGGGACGTGCGCGTCACGTCCCGGGCGGGGTCACATCGGTCCACGGGGTCTCAGAGCAGCTGGCTGCGGCCCCATCCGCGCGACAGCCGGTACACGGCGAACACACCGAACACGGCGCCGATGGCGAGGCAGACGGCCGCCGCGCGCAGCGTCTCACCGCCGTCGCCGCTGATCGCCGACTGGATCATGGTCAGCCCCCAGTACCCGGGGGAGTAGTGCGCGACGGAGGCGGCCCACGGGGGCATCAGGGCGACCGGTGCGACGGCTCCGCCCAGCGAGCTGACGACGATGGAACCCAGATCGGTCGCCAGGAGCAGATCACCGCGGCTGCGGACCACGGTGGCGAGCGCCGAGCCGATGGCGAGAAGGGTGAATCCCCAGACCATGACGGCCAGCGCGATGTACCCGGGCGGGCCGGGTACCGGCAGGCCGATGATGAAGGAGCCGTACAGCAGCAGGACGAGTTGCTGGAACACCAGGACGACGAAGATCGGCACCAGCTTGCCGATCAGCAGCTCGGTCTGGGTCGCCGGGGTCACCCGCAGCCGGTCCCAGGTACGCCACTCGCGCTCCAGCATGATCGAGTTGCCGACGATGGCGAGGGCGAAGACGGAGAACATCACCAGGGGGCCGGTGACCGCTTGCAGGGTGCTGCCGTCCAGCGCCTTCACGTACAGCGGTTTGAACACCAGCATGAGGACCATCGGCACCAGGATGTAGCTGAGCATCTGGCCGGGGTCGCGCAGCCGCAGGATGAAGTTGTGCCGGATCAGGACGCCGCTGCGCAGCAACACATCAGACACGGACCACCGCCAGCGATCTGTAGAGGTCGTCAAGGGTGGGGTGGTGCACCTCGACGCCCGCCACCGGTCGGTCGGCCCGGCTGAGCAGATCGACCAGCGCGGCGGTCGGATCGGTCGTCGGCACGCGGACCTCCTCCTCGTCCTCGAAGGTGACCCGCACCTCGCCGGGCAGCCCGTCGAGCAGTTCCGCGCTGGTACCCCGGGCGATGATCCGGCCGTCCCGGGCCACCGCGAGGGTCGCGTCGAGCTCCGTCAGTTCGGGCAGGTAGTGGGTGGTGTAGATCACCGCGGTGCCCTCGCCGGCCCGCTCCTTGACGACGTCGAGCAGGGCTTGGCGGGTCTCCGGGTCGGCGCCCGCGGTGGGTTCGTCCATCAGCAGCAGCCGCGGCCGGTGGATCAGCGCCACCGCCGCCTGGGCGCGCCGCTGCTGGCCGCCGGAGAGCACCCCCACGGGCCGGTCGCGGAACGGCTCCAGTTGCAGCGCGGACACCAGCAGATCGATCTCCCGCCGCAGCGCGCCGCGGCGCAGCCCCGCGAGACCCCCGAAGAGCCGCAGGTGCTCGTGCACCGTGGTGGACCGGTACAGCGCGATGCTCTGCGGGGAGACCCCGACGGTGGCCCGCGCGCGCACCGGGTCCTTGCCCCCGATGGTGACCCGGCCCCCGTCGGGCCGGATCAGCCCGGAGACGATCTCGACGAACGTGGACTTCCCGGCGCCGTTGTGGCCGACGAGTCCGACGATCTCGCCGGCCGCCACGGACAGGGTGAAACCATTGAGGGCGGCTACGTCGCCGTAGCGCTTGGTGAGTGCGGTCGCTTCTAACACCAGGGACTCTCCAGCGGGGGAACGGTCGGCATCACACGAGTACTTCGGCCGGTGCCGGGTGACCGAGGAACGCCGTCGGGCTGGCGGTCAGCCCGTAGGCACCCGCCTGGTACACCACGATCAGATCGCCGACGTCCGCGTGCGGCAGTTCCACCGCGTCGCCGAGCAGGTCCAGGGGTGTGCACAGACAGCCGACGACGGTCGCCGTGCCGACGGCCGGATCGTCCGGCCGGGCTGTGGTGACAGGGTAGTTGCGCCGGATGAACTGGCCGAGGTTGCCGGAGGCGGCGAGCTGATGGTGCATACCGCCGTCGACCACGAGGTACGTCGTGCCGCGGGATTCCTTGCGGTCCACGACCCGGGTGACGTACACACCGGCCTCGCCGACCAGATAGCGGCCGAGTTCGATGTGGACGCGCGCCTGCGGCAGCCGCGGACGCAACCGCTCCGCCAGCAGCGTCTCCAGGTTCTCCCCGACCCGTGCCAGGTCCAGGGGCCGGTCGCGGCCGAAGTAGGGGATGCCGAAACCGCCGCCGAGATTGAGGTAGCGCACGGGACCGGGGGCCGACTCCGCGAGGTCCAGCAGCAACTCGACCGTCAGCCGCTGGGTCTCGCACACCCGGTCGGCCCGCAGGTTCTGCGAGCCGGCGAAGACATGGAAGCCCTGGAAGTCCAGGTCGCCCATGTCACGCAGCAGTTCGGGGACGCGTTCGGCGTCGACGCCGAACTGCTGCGGCCCGCCGCCCATCCGCATCCCGGAACCGTGCGCCGTGAACGGCGGGTTGACGCGCAGCGCCACCCGTGGCCGGATGCCGAGTTCCTCGCCGGCACGCCGGATACGGGCCAGTTCACGCGCCGACTCCAGCTCGACGGTGACACCCGAGGCCACCGCCGCCGACAGTTCGGCGTCCGTCTTCCCCGGCCCCGCGAAGCTCATCCGGTGCGGCGGGACGGTGGTGTCGAGCGCGTGGCGCATCTCCCGCGCGGACGCCACGTCGAACCCGTCGACCAGCGCGCTCATATGGGCCAGCAGCGCCGGCATCGGGTTCGCCTTCACCGCGTACTTCAGCGAGATGTCCGCGGGCAGCGCCTTGCGTACCTCGGCCACCCGTTCGGTGACGAGCCTGCGGTCGTAGGCGAAGAACGGCGTGCCGCCGACGCGGGCGGCGAGCCGGTCGAGGGGGACCCCGCCGACCGCCAGTGTGCCGTCCTGCCGCTCGAACAGCGCGGGGCCGGTGCCACGGGCGCTCACGCGGTCGCCATCCGGCGGGTCTCGACGCGGTCGAACTTGCCGTTGGGCGACATCGGGAACCGTTCCAGGAAGACCACACGCCGGGGCAGCATGTAACGCGGCACACGTGCCTCCATAGCGGTACGCAGCGCGGATTCCGTGGTGTCACCGGTGACGGCCAGGACGGTGTGCTGGCCCAGCCGTTCGTCCGGGACGCCGAAGGCGATCGCGGCGCCGACCAGCCCGGTGGCGTAGGCCGCCTCCTCGATCTCGGTCGGGCTCACCCGGTAGCCGGAGGTCTTGATCATGTCGTCGTCCCGTCCGACGAAGTACAGGAAGCCCGCCTCGTCGCGATAGGCGCGGTCCCCGGACCACACCGCCAGCTCCGTACGCGCGGCACCGGTGGCGCCGGGCGCCGGACGGAACCGCTCCGCGGTGCGCTCGGGGTCGTTCCAGTAGCCCTGCGCCACCAGCGCGCCCCGCTGGACGATCTCCCCGTGCTCGAAGGGCTCGCACGGGGTACCGTCCGGACGGACCACGGACACCTCGGCGTTGGGAACCGCCTTGCCGATCGAGTCGGGCCGCCGGTCCGCCTCGGCCGGGTCGAGATACGTGGCCCGGAACGCCTCGGTCAGTCCGTACATGAGATAGGGGCGGGCGGCGGGGAACAGCTCACGCAGCCTGGCCAGGGTGGACCGCGGCAGGCGCCCGCCCGTGTTGGTGTAGTACCGCAGCCGCGCGGTCGCCTCGCTCGGCCACCGGCAGCCGGTCAGCTGCATCCACAGCGGCGGGATGCCGGTGATCCCGGTGACGCCGTGCCGGGCGCACAGCCGCACCAGCTCCACGGGCAGCAGATAGTTCGTCAGCACCACATGGGCGCCCGCGTGCAGCGCGGTGGTGAGCTGGCTGAAGCCGGCGTCGAAGCTGAGGGGCAGCGCGGCGAGGATCACATCGTCCGGCGTGTGCCCGAGGTAGGTGGCCACGCTCTCCGCCCCGGCGAGCAGATTGCGGTGGCTGAGGACGACGCCCTTGGGGGAGCCGGTGCTGCCGGAGGTGTACAGGATGGCCGCGAGGCCGGTGTCGATGACCGGTGGCAGCGGCTCACCGCCGTCCGGGGCGCTCAGCGCCTCCCACTCGACGTTCCGCCACGGCCCGTCGTCCGTGCCGGGCGCCCCGCCGACGAGGACGACATGCCCGACCGTCGGCGAACCGGCGAGCCCCGCCCGTACGATCCCGTACCGCTCGGCCGTGGTGATCACGGTGCTCGCGGCGCAGTCGTCGACGATGTGCCCGATCTGGGGGGCCTTGCAGACGGGGTTCACCGGGACGAGGACCGCACCTGCCGCGAAGACCGCGAGCATGGCGACGACGGTCTCGATCCGCTTCTCCATGTAGACGGCGACGCGGTCGCCGTGCCGCACGCCCAGGCCGCTCAGTCCGGCCGCGGCCTGCGACACCCGGCGGCGCAGTTCGGCGTAGTCGATCGTGGTGTCCTGGAACGTGACGGCGGGCCGGTCGGGAGCGCCCCGCAGGGCCAGCCCGTCGACGCTCGTCACCAGGGTGGCGCCGGCGGCCTCACTCATCGCCGTGCTGGACCTCGGACACCATCCGCCACAGGGAACCGACCGTGGAGAAGGTCTCCTGGTCGAGGGCGTCGTCGGGGAACTCCAGACCGTAGCCCTCCTCCAGGGCGGCCAGCAGCTGCACCACACCCATGGAGTCGAGGCCCAGCGCCGCCAGTTCCTGCGACGCGTCGAGCTCACCGGCCCCGGCGTACGGAAGGTACGCCCTGACGATGTCCTGGAACCGCCGAGGTATCACTACTGACGCGGGCATGGATGTCACCTCTGGGAGAGATCGGTTCCGACCGGGGGCGGGGCGGCGGACGGGACCTCCCGCCCACCACCGCACTGAGGAAAGGTAGAGCTCCGCTCTTTCGGCGTTCTACCGCCGCTCTATCGCGCACGGAACACAGGAAGTGTCCGTTTCCTGGCCATTCCATAGGTTTTCGCGGGGTCGGGGCGGCGGGGCACACGACAGGGCGGCGATGGCCGGTCCGCGCAGTATGGCCCCGAGCCCGCGCGGTGCGTCAACGGACGGGCCGTAGCCGCGGGAAGAGGGGAGACCACGGTGACGTCGGCGAGTGTGCACACGCGGTTCGGTCCGCCATCGGTACGGGACGAGCAGGTGATCGGTGTCTACTGCCACACCGTGCGGCAAGGGGGCCTGGACTCCGTCCAGTCGGCGGCGGACGACCTCGGCATGGATGTACGGGACGCGGGAGCCGCCGCCGCGTCCATGGTCGAACTGGGGCTGCTCAGGGCCGACCCGGCGGGCGGCGGACGGCTGGTGCCCGTCGATCCCCGCCGCGCCTCGGCACTGCTCATCTCGCCCATCGAGCGGGAGATCTACGCCCGGCGGGACTTCATCGACCAGCTGCGCGACCGGCTCGACCACATGGCCCCACCGCTGCCGCGGACCGCCCAGCTGCCCGTCGGCTCCATCGACCAGCTCTTCGGGCCCGCGGAGATCCGCGGACTGCTGGGGCACCTGGCCGAGACCTGCCGACGGGAGGTCCTGGTGCTGCGCTCCCCGCACCAGGACGGCGACCCGCTGGACGACTTCCTGGAGGGCTGCGCCCCACTGACCCGCCGCGGGGTCGTCGTACGCGCGCTGTGCGCACACCGCAGCCGGGCCGACTTCGCCTCGCGGGCCAGGGCCGCCCGCCAGATCGAGGCCGGTGTCGAGCTGCGCACGGTGACCCGGCTGTCGCAGACCGCCGTGGTGTTCGACCGGGGACTGGCCCTCGTGTTCGGCGAGACGGAGGACGGCGACCCCGTCGCCTGGCGGGTCCACGAGGACAACGTGGTCCGCTTCCTCGGCGAACTCCTGGACCAGCTGTGGGACGGCGCGGCACCCTTCGTCCCCGGCGGACCCGGCTACGCCGAGGTGACCGACGACCTCCAGCAGGACATCGCGAGGCTCATGGCCCAGGGCCACACCGACGAGGTCGTCGCCCGCAAACTCGGTATGTCCGTCCGCACCTGCCGCCGCCATATCGCCGCCCTGCTGCGCACGCTCGACTCCACCAGCCGCTTCCAGGCCGGTGCCCGCGCCGCCCGCCGGCTGACCATCGAGGAGGGCTGACCCGCCATGGACGACGGCCGACCCTCCGGCGCGGCGGCTCAGGGCGACGGACACGCCCCCCGCCCCGAGGACACCGCGACCCCGGTCGGCCCCGGGGACGCGACCCCGGACGGCCCCGCCGCGCGACGGTCCCGGGCCGTGGTGCGGATATGGGTGCTGGACGCGGACACCGCCCACCCGGCCGCCGAACGCCGGCTGTCCCCGTCCGAGCTGGCACGGGCGCGGGAGCCCGCCATGCGACGGGTCCGGCCGACGTACGTCACCTCCCGCGCGCTCCAGCGGACCCTGGGGGCCC
This sequence comes from Streptomyces uncialis, assembly GCF_036250755.1. Classification (NCBI taxonomy): domain Bacteria; kingdom Bacillati; phylum Actinomycetota; class Actinomycetes; order Kitasatosporales; family Streptomycetaceae; genus Streptomyces; species Streptomyces uncialis. Next base: position 8,627,814 of record NZ_CP109583.1, read on the forward strand.
GGTACCTGGGCACGCCCGCCGAGCACACCGACATCAGCCGCACCTGCTTCCACTGCCGTGACGACGGGCACGGCAAACCGTGGTTCCCGGCCGCGCCGGAGCTCGACTTCTCCGTCTCCCACACCGCCGGACTCGTCGTACTGGCGGCGTCGACCGACACCAGGGTCGGGGTCGACGTGGAGGCCGGTGACCGCACCATCGAGACGGGCGGGATGACCCGGCTGCTCGCCTCGGACTCCGAACGGCGGCACCTTCCCGCGACCGGCGGGGACACCCTGCGCCGCGCGCTGCTGCGGCTGTGGGCCCGCAAGGAGGCGACGCTCAAACTGACCGGCCACGGACTGCTCCATGTCCCCTTCCGTGAACTGTCGGTGGACGGCCGGACCGCCCGGATCGGGACCCCGCCGGTCAACTGGCCGACCCGGCCCATCCACCTCGCGGACCTGTCCCTGGAGCACGGATACGCGGCGGCGCTCGCCACCACCCGGGCCCGGCCGGAGATCACCGTCATCCCCCTGGCCCAGGTGGCGGACCTCTCCTGGTGACCTCATGACAGGCCGTCCGGGTCCGGCCCGCTACCGGCCGCCCCGGGCCGACCGTTCCATCGACCGCAGCAACTCCTCCATGGTGTCGGGCGCCAGCAGCGTGGTGTCCGCGGTGAGGGAGAGGTCCAGCGCGCCCGGCGCGTCGATCACATGGAGCGCGAGCGTCACACCGCCCTGCCGGTCCGAGGGAACGCTCCACGTCAGCGACCCCTCGGGCGCCGGGACACCCGGGGCGTCCGCGCCGCCCCCCGGACCCGGTTCGCCGTCGTCCGCGGCGGGCCCGGCCACCCGGGCCGCCTCACCGCGCCGGTCGTTGTACCAGCAGGTGGTGTCCGCGGCCGGGGCGCCCCGGAGCTGTTCGGTGAGCCGGTCCTTGTCGTAGTACGCGAAGCGGTACGTGTTGACCGACGCCTTCCAGACCCGGGGCGTCAGCGCCTCGATCGGGCCGCGGCAGTCGGGCAGGTACAGCACGCCCTCCAGCGCCACCGGCGCCACCACATCCGCGAGACCGGGCACGAAACGGTTGCTCACCATGACCTGGAACGCGAAGTCGGACCGGTCCGCCGAACGCGCCGCCGCCGAGCACGCCGCCGCGAGCAGCACCGTCGAGGAGGTCGTCCCGAGCCGCGACGCGGTGGCGGCCACCGCGCCGTCGAGCCCGGGACAGCGCAGCACCGCGGACCGGTAGCGCGGCCCCCGCGCCGAGGCCGCGGCGGGCGCGCCGTAGAGATGGGCCGGTGTCCGGGCGAGATTGCCGAGGATGAAGGAACGGGCCGACTCGTCACGCCGCAGCGCGGCCCGGCCGCGCTGGAACGCCGCCTCGTCCAGCGGGCCGCACATCGCGCGTCCCGCGCGCAGCTTCCCGGGATCGGCCCCGGCCACCAGGCTCGTCATATCGGCCCGGAGCCGGGGCAGCGCCCAACCGTCCACCGCCGTGTGCGACAGGGTCATCACCGCGTACCGGACCAGACCTCCCCGGGTGACCAGGCCCACACGGAAGGGCCAGTCCCGGGCGGGGTCGAAACGCTGCCCGCACAGCCTGCGGTGCAGCGCCTCCGCGACGGCCAGGGTGTCCGTCCCGTCCGCCGCGATCAGCCCGACCTCCAGTTCGCCTTCGGTGCGGAGCTCCTGCGTATAGGTCCCCTCGGGGGTCTCGTGCATCAGGGTGCGCAACGAGTCATGGACGTACATCAGCCCGCGGACCGCTTCCAGCGCCGCCTCGACCGTGAGTCCGGGCTCGACCAGGCCGCCCCAGTCGACGTTGAACTGATGGTCGTCGGGCTCCAGGGCGCGCAGCGCGCGTCTGATGGCGGTCTGCCCCCAGGTCGCTGGGCCACGACCGCCGACGGGCCCCGTGAAGGGGACCGTCACCCGCCGTTCCATGGGCTGGTGCGTGACGACGGAAGACATCGGAGTACTCCGTTTCCGCTGGGATCTGCCGGGATCTTCCCCGCACCGAGGTGCCGGGAGCCCCACGAACGGGCCGTACGGGGATCGTCGCCGTCCGGGCCGCGCACGGCCCGTACGGCGACGGGGCCGGTCAGCGGGCCACGGACCGGGTGCCGCTGCGGGCCGTGGACACCCGGAGCGCGCCGTCGGGTCCGGGCCGCACCACCACATCGGCCAGGTGCGCGCCGCGGTCGGGGGGCCGCGCGGCCTCGCCGACCCCCAGCACCCGCGCCCCCGCGGCCCGCGCGGCGGCCACGCCCGCCGCGGAATCCTCGACCGCGAGACAGGAACCGGGCGGCACACCGAGCAGCGCGGCACCGCGCAGGAAGCCCTCCGGGTCCGGCTTCCCCCGCTCCACGTCCTCCGCGCACACCAGATGGACCGGGCGGGGCAGACCGGCCGCCGCCAGCCGGCTCAGCGCGACCTCACGGGCCGCCGAGGTGACGATCGCCCAGCGGTCCGCGTCCAGCGCGGCGAGGAGTCCGCGCACCCCGGGCAGGGGTGCGATGCCCTCGGTGTCCTCGACGGACAGCCGGTGCAGCCAGCGGAACTCCTCCTCCGCGTCCGCCCAGGGGGCGACCAGGGGGATGAACTCCGTGTCCCTGCGCCCGTGCGACCGGGCCAGCACCTCGTCCGGCCGGGCGCCCACCCGCCGGGCCCAGCGCACCGTATGACGCTCGATCGCCGCCAGCGACGAGACGAGCGTGCCGTCCAGGTCGAACAGGAACGCGCGGACCGACCACGGTCCGGCGGCGCCCGCCCGCTCAGGTGTCCGCGGCGCGAACCCCCCGGCGAGGTCCGGAGGTCGGGGCATCACAGTCTCCCTCTCACGGCGTCGAAGCGGATGCGGCGGTACTCCTGGGCGAGCGCGTCCAGGGCCGGGGAGGCCGCGTGGGCGGTCAGGAACCTGCTGGGCGCGCCGCTGCGCACCCCGGCGGCCGAGGTGAAGGACACCGGAAGGATTCCCTTGCCGGGGCGCCGATCGGTGCCGGGGGAGTCCCACCAGTCGGCCTCCGCCCGTGCCAGGCGGGGCAGCAGGGCCACCCACCGCGCCGGGTCGTCGGCAACCGGCGCGGACGGGTCCGCCCCGGTGGTGGACAGCAGCCCGAGGAGCGCCGTACTACGGGTGCGGAACCAGGTGGGCCCGTGCGCGCGGACCCCGTGCGCCAGCGCCAGCAGACCGCGTACGGTGGGGCGTTCACAGCTCAGCAGTTCCAGCACGGCGCCGCCGTCCGCGCCGGGCAGCGCGGTGGGGTCAGGGGCGTCCGACGCGGCCAGGTACGACAGCGCGCCGCCGCCCGAGTGACGCGCCGCCAGCTCCGGGAGGTTCGCCCCGGGGGCGGCCCCGCACCAGGGGCAGGGATGGACGAGCGCCCAGGTGGCGGGCGGCCGGGGCGCCGCTCCGGACAGGACCGCCGCCTCCCTGACCGCCATCTCCGACACGGCCTCGCGCACCCCCGCGTCCGGCCCGGCCTCCGAGGACAGGGCGGTGGACCCGTCCGCGCTCCGCCCCGGGCGACCGGCCTCGTTCCCGGCACGCCGGCCCAGTTCCAGCGCGCGGCGCGCCCACTCCACCGTCCCCTCCAGTTCCCCGGGCCCCAGCTCGGCCGCGTCCAGCGGCGCGAGCCCCGAACGGATCCAGGAGCGCAACGCCTCGTCACGGTCCCGTAGCCGCACCGGGCCGGGCGGGCGGTCCCACGCGGTGCGTGACACATCGTGGCCGAGCAGCCAGGCGGCGGCGCCCAGTTCCGTCCGCGCGGGCCGGGACAGCGACGTCACCGCGTCCTGGTCGCGCCGCTCCTCCAGGCTGTGGAGATCGGCCCGGACCCGGGCGGGGTCCGCACCGGTCCAGCCGGCCCAGTCGGTCCAGTCCCAGCCGAAGGGGTGCTCCAGCGGCTCCCGGGCCCCGGGCCTCAGGAGCCGAACCGCGCACCGCGAGTCCTGGAGTTCGACCGCGTAGGGCCGTCCGACCGTGCCCGAGCGCGGGGGGAACACGCGCGGTCCGGGCCGCTGCCAGTGCTCGACGGGCGGCGTGGCGGTTCCCACCGGGACCGTGGCGTGGCGCGGGCCGTGCGCGTCGTTCCCGGCGAGGCTGGGCCCGCCGCCGTGCTCCAGCAGATGCGGCACCGACGCGGTCACCGGATACCCCTTCTGGGCGCAGAAGCCCACCACCAGCTCGTCGTCGTCGCGGAAGTCGTCGGGGAATCGCCCCAGATGAGCGGCGAGCTCGCGGGCGGCCCCGGCCGGCAGGACGAGGCCGAGGGTCGGTACCCACTCGTGGTGCCCCAGCGGGGCCCAGGACTGCCCGGCGACGGCCGCGCAGCGCACCAGATAGGAGTTGTGGGGGCTGTTCCAGTTCGTGTAGAGCGCCAGGGCGTGGTCGGGCCGCTGGGCGACGGCCGCGGTGAGCTGTTCGGCGAATCCGGGACAGAGGGTGACGTCGTCCTGGAGCACCAGATGATGGGTGGCGCCGGGGTCGACCGACGCCCAGGCCAGCTTGGCCGTCCGCAGCGGACTGGGCGGCCCGGTGGGGTCGGGGTCCATGACGACCCGTGCGTCCAGCGGCCGGCAGGACGCCACCAGATCGGTCAACGACCGGCCGCGAAGCGGGTGGTGCATCACCGCCACACTGATCCGGAGGCGATCACCCGCAGCGTCCGCCGCACGGCCACCGCGGTCCTCGACGCCGGTCCCGGTCCGCGAGAGGGTCACGACGACTTCGACCCCTTCGGGCCGGACCGCGGCCCGCGGTGGACCGCCCTGTTCGCCGCGGCCCCCGGGGAAGTGGCGGGTCCCGTCCCGGGCACGGGGACGGGGGCACGGCGGAGCACCGTCGGTGCGGAGGATGTTCCGCTGCGGTGCACGGGGCTTCGGGCCGACACGGGGACTCCTTCTGCGCGGTGGACTCACGGACGGGGCGGGACGGACACCGTGGCCGGGCAACGGCCCTGGAAGGGTGGGACCCGGTCACTCCCGGTCGCCGGACCCGCCTTCGCGCCGGAACGTCCGTCGCTCCCATGAAGCCCCGGGACGAAACAGGAGGACCGATCCTTCCCCGGCCGTCCGGAGGCCGTTCGGTCCCGGTCCCTGAAGCGTGCGGAGCCGCCCGTCGGCCGGTCGATGAAGGCTCGCGAATCCATGCCGACCGTGTCAAGGAACTTCACCGCCGCCCGGTCCGCCGCCCCGTGGACCACTTCTTCCCCCGCACTCGATGACAACGGACCCCGGTGCACCGCCGTCACGAACCCGGTCACCACCGGCGGCGGCACACCCCGGGATGACATCGAATGGACCGGAAGTAGCTGCCAACCGCGCGGCGGGGGCAGCCCGCTCCCGGCCCGCTAGCCTCGGAACGAGAGGTGCTCTCCGCGGCCCTGACGGGGGCGCGTCCGTGGCGCACACCGGACGGCTCCCCGCGTACAGCGCTTGTGGTCCCATCAGCCAGCCCCACCTCGCGGAGGACGTGCCATGGAGCAGCAAGAGGTCGCCGAGCACATCAAGGCATCGCTGGAGGCGGTTCTCCAGCGGGAGGTCGTGGGGCTGAACGCCGACAGCCGGCTGTTCGAGGATCTCTCCCTGGACTCGATGAGCGTTCTGGAGCTGCTGCTGACCCTGGAGGACACGATCGGTCTGGAGATCGACCCGGACGAGCTCGACGCGGAGGTGTTCCGGTCGTTCGGGAGCCTGTCCGACTACGTGGTGGGCCAGTTGCGGAAGGCGGCGTGAGCGGCCGCGCGCCGCGGACGGGGGACGGACCGTGACGATCACCATGTCCCGGGTGGCGGTACGGGTGCCCGACGGGCGGGACGGGGTCGACGAGATCCTGGCACGGTACGACCGGCCCCGGGCCGAACGACGGCTGTTCACCCGGATCTACGGGCTGCGCACCAGCCCGGTGTTCTCCGCGGGGGAGAGCCTGCTGGAGCAACTGCTGGACGCCGGACGGGAAGCCCTCGCCGGCCGGCGGGCCGCCCTGGTGCTCTACGGCCACACCCTGCTGGTGCAGCCGTTCGGGCATCACGACGAGTTCGTGTCGGAGATCCGCGACCGGCTCGCCCTGCCCGGGGTCCCCGTGTACGGGATCTCCCGGATCAACTGCGCGTCGGTGCTGCGCGGCGCCGACCTCGCCGACCGCTTCCTGAATCGTCCGTCCGCCGCTCCCGAGGACACCGTGCTCGTGCTCGGCGGCGACCAGGGAAGCATGGGGGACATGTCCCGCGTCATCCCGGGGGTCGCGGTCTGCGGGGACGCCGCGGCGGCCTTCGTCATGGGCCGCGAGGGGACGAACCACCGTGGCCGGTACCGCTATCTGGGCGGGGCGGCGGCCCGCGACGACCGGTTCCACCGCAATCTGCGGATGACACCGGAGGAGAGCCGGGCGTTCGGTGCCGCCTGTGTCGAGGGCATGGCGGGCGTGGTGGACGCCGCCCTGGAACGGACGGGACTGCGCCGCGACGAGGTGGACTGGATCATGCCGCACATGTCCAACGCCTTCGTCTGGCGCGCGGTCGGCGGAGCGCTGGGCATCCCGATGGAGCGGATCTGCCTCGATCTGCTGCCCGATCAGGGCCACCTCTTCGGAGTGGACGCGCTGACCGCGCTCGACCACGCCGACCGCACCGGCCGACTCCGGCCGGGCCAGCGGTGCGTACTGGCCGCGCAGGGCATGGGCGCCTACTTCCAGGCGGCCGTCGTCGAGGTGACGGACGACGCGCCATGACACGACGAGGACGGCAGGACGCGCACCGCGTCCGCGTCGCCGTGGGCACCCCGCGGCATACGACCACGCGAGCCGGAGGCGCCCTGTGAGCACCGGAGCCCCCCAGCTGTCCGTGGTCGCCCTCGCCGTCGCCACGGAGGAGGACCCGCGGTACCACGACCCCCGGCGGTCACGGGACACCGAGGACATGGCCGGACTGTTCGGCGGCTGGGACACGGCGCGGGAGGACGAGGGCGACGGCCTGCTCGCCGCGTACCTGGCCTCCGTGGCGCAGTACAGCGGAGCGCCGCCGTCCGAACTGCGCATGCTCACCGCACCGCCGGACGGCGAGGACATCGCGAGGACGGCCCTGAGCCGGCTGGGCCCGCCGCCGGGTCCGCAGCCCTTCGTCCTGGTGCAGGCATCGGCCGACCGGGACATGCTCAGCGCGGCCCTGCCCCGGCTCGTCCATGAGAGCCGGTGGCCCGTCACGGAGGACCTGGGCCTCACCCATCTCGGAGATCTGGGCGGCACCGCCGTGGTGGGCCTGGTCTCCTGGTGGGCGGACGCCCGCTCCGGGGCGACGGCCCTGGTCGTCGACCAGCCATTGTTCGCCCTCGCCGGGGCCCTGCCCGCGCGGCTGACCGCCGTGGCGCTGCGCTTCGGCGACGGCGACGGCCCCCTGCACGTCCTCGACCAGGGAGAGGGACGCCCGCCGCCCGCGGCGGACCGAAGCTTCCACGGCCCGGGAGCCTGCGGCGGCTGGCCGGAACTGCATCATGCCCTTCACCACGACGAACTGCGCCCGGATGACCGGATCCTGGTGCGCTGCGGTGCGGAGGAACAGCGTTCCTGGGTCCTGCTGCGCCGTACCGCGAGCGCCCTCGGCGAAGGCCGGTGAGCACCGCCGGGAACGGCACCCCGGCGGGACGAAGGGCCCGGGCCCCGGTACGCCCCGGCCTGCGGCCGCCGTGCCGCCCGGAGGACCACCGGCCCTCGGGGAGGAGCGCGGCAGGCATCGCCATATGACCCTGGCCATGGCCGAACGCGCTTGCCCGGCCCGCCCGTACGTCCGGTGACGGGACTCCGGAGGCACGGGCACGGGCACGGGCCCGGAGGCACGGGCACGGGTGCTTCCCGCTCGTCCACCCGTGCCCTCCCGGGTCCGGAGGAGGTCCGGTCACCCGGGTCACCGGCCGACGCCCGGCGCCGGACGGCCGCGGTCCGTATCCGTCGGCCCGGCACCGGGCATGACACGGACCCGGCACCGCCGAGCGCGCCCGACGCGCCGTCGGCCACCCGCGCGCAACCGCTGAATCCAGCCAGAGATCAGCGGACAAATCGGTCCGATACTCGGTCGGTTGCCCGGCGAGCGACACCTTCGCGCCACGGGAGAGGCTTGGTCTAGACGATTCGTCGGAGCGCTTGCTAGCTTTCGCATCGCTGATCAGCGGGCGTTCCACCAGAGCAATGGCCGAGCAGAGAGATCCGGCTGCCGTTTCTGTGTGTACGGGGGAGTAGGGATGCGCTTTCGCATGCTCGGACCGCTGGAAGTCACCGGTCCCGACCGCTCCGTCCCCATCACCGCCGAGCGCCAGCGCGTGCTGCTGGCCCTGCTGTTGATGGAGGCGAACCGGGTGGTCACGGCTGAACGGCTCGTGGACGCGGTGTGGGGCGACTCCCCGCCGTCCACGGCACGCGGCCAGATCCATATCTGTGTGTCCATGGTCCGGGCCAATCTGGCGAAAGCAGGGCTCACGGATGTGATCCACACCCGCCCCTGGGGCTATGTCGCCGAGGTCGCGGACGACGATCTCGATCTCCATGTCTTCGACCGCCTCGCGCTGGCCGGCCGCGCCGCCGCCGAGTCCGGCCGCCACGCGGAGGCCGTCTCCGTCTTCGCCGAGGCCCTGGCCCTGTGGCGCGGGGACATCCATGTCGACAGCGGCGCCGCGCGCACCGCGCTGCAAGCGCCCGTGGCCCGGCTCAACGAACAGCGGCTGACCGTCGTGGACCAGTGGGTGGACGCCCAGATGGCACTCGGCCTGCACCAGCAGCTCATCGAGCAGCTGATCGAACTGGTCATGCAGAACCCGCTGCGCGAACATCTGCGGGCCCAGCTCATGGTCGCGCTGTACCGCTCCGGCCGGCAGGCCGAGGCTCTGGAGGCCTACCGCGGCGGGCGCCAGGTCCTGATCGACGAACTCGGCATCGAACCGGGCGAGGAACTGCGCCGGGTGCAGGAGGAGATCCTGTCCGGTGCCCTGGACAGCCCGCGGCCGTCCCCCGCCGCGCCCCCGGCACCCGCGCCGGACGCGCCGGCCGCCGAGGCGCCCCGGGTGCCCCGACTGCTCCCGGGAGCCATCGCGGACTTCACCGGCCGCGACGCACTGGTCGACCAGCTCACTCACGCCCTGGAGACCGACCCCGCCGACTCGTGCGGCCTGCGGATCATCGCCGTCACCGGCAAGGGCGGGGTCGGCAAGACCACCCTCGCGGTGCACCTCGGCCATCTGCTGGCCGACCGCTATCCCGACGGACAGCTGTTCGCGAAACTCCGGGGCCCGTCCGGCCGGCCGGTGGCACCGGGACAGATCCTGGAACGGTTCCTGCGCAGCCTCGGAGTGCCCGGGGCCGCCATTCCGGCGACCGTCGAGGAACGCGCCGAACTCTTCCGCGACCACATCGCCGACCGGCGCGTCCTGATCCTGCTCGACGACGCGATCGACGAGGCACAGGTGCGCTGGCTGCTGCCCGGCTCCCCCCACTGCCCCGTCCTGCTCACCAGCCGGTCCCGGCTGACCGGCCTGGAAGGCACCCACTCCGTCCAGATGGACGTCTTCACCACCGAACAGGCCTTGCAGATGCTCTCCCGGATCATCGGCGCCGAACGGGTCCAGGTCGACATCCCCAGCGCCCTGGCGCTGATCGACCTCTGCGACGGCCTCGCCCTGGCACTGCGTATCGCCGCCGCCCGGATGGCCGCCCGCCCGCACTGGCCCCTCGGCCAGATGGTCGCCCGGCTGCACAACGAGCACGAACGGCTCAACGAACTGACCCACGGCGGGGTCGACGTCCGCGCCAGCCTCGCCGTCGCCTACCAGGAACTGCCGGTCGACGCCCAGTGCCTCTTCCGAAGACTGTCCGTCCTCGAAGCCACGGAGTTCTCCTCCTGGGTGGCCGCGCCGCTGCTGGGAACGGACGTGGCGACGGCCGAGGACACCCTGGAACGCCTGGTCGACGCGCAGCTCGTCGACGTCGAACTGGTCGACGGCTGCCGCGCCCGCTACCGGCTGCACAGCCTGGTCCGTGTCTACTCCCAGGAATGCCTGGCCGAGAAGGAGAGCACACCGCAGCGCGCGGCCGTGCTCAGCAGGGTGCTCAGCACCTGGCTGTACCTCCTGGAGGAGGCCCAGCGCCGGGTGTACCAGGGCGACCACGCCCTGCATGGCACCGCACCGCGCCGCGCCCTGGACCGATGGGTGGTCGACCGCGAGGTGGCCGACCCGATGGTCTGGTTCGAGGAGGAACGCACCAGCCTGATCACCGCCGTACGGCAGGCCGCCGCGGCGGGTCACGACGAACTGTGCTGGGACCTCGCCCTGACGCTGGTCACGATGTTCGAGAACTACAACTACTTCGACGACTGGCGCACCACACACGAGGTCGCGCTGGCCGTCACCCGGCACAACGACAACCGCCGCGGCCAGGCCGCGATGCTGTACTCACTCGGCTCCCTGCATATGTTCGAGTACCGCCTCGACGAGGCCGGCAGCCGGCTGGGCGCGGCCCGCAAGCTGTTCCGCGAGGTCGGCGACCGGCACGGCCAGGCGCTCGCCATCCGCAACCTCGCCTTCATCGACCAGGTGCGGGGCCGCCGCGACGAGGCGATGGACGGCTACGAGGAGGCGCTCGCCAAGCTCGACCAGGCGGGCGACCCGACAACCGAGGCCCACATCCTGGGCAGCATGGCGCAGATCCAGCTGGACCGCGGCCTCGTCACGGAGGCCAAGCGCACCCTGGAGACCGCGCTCGCGCTCCTCCAGCACTCCGGCGGCCACCGCATCCGCGCGCAGACGCTCTGCCGCCTGGGCGAGGCACATCTGGAGACCGGCGACCTGGCAGCCGCCGAACGCGCCTTCACCGAGGGCATGGAGAGCATCCGCGCCGCCGGTGACCAGGTGGGCGAGGCCCACGCCCTGCGGGGCCTGGCCACCGCGCGGCACAGACAGGGCGCGCACACCGCGGCCCTGGAGATGCTGGAACGCGCCGTCGCCATCGCGGACCGCGTCAACGAACGATTCACCGCCGGCCGGATCCGGCTCACCCTGGGCGAGGTGACCGCCGAACAGCGGCGCTACGTCCTGGCCCGGGAACACACGGCCGCCGCCCTGGAGATCTTCCAGCGGATCGACGCGGCGGGCTGGCGGGACCGGGCGATACGGGTGCTCAAGGACATCGACGCCGAGTCGGCCGAAGCCCCGGCGCCGAGTTGGTCCCTCTGGGGGCACGGCCCGTCGGCGCCACGGCTGGAGACCTCCGCGACGCGCCCGGGAGCCAGGCGCTGACCGCCGTGAAGGGTGATCCGCGCTGCGCCCGCGAGCCGCGCCGGCCACGGTGAAAGGTGAGCGGTAGCGACCTGGTAGCGCGAGGGGGGACGGTGTGTGCCCGGTGCGGACGGCACCACGCGGTGACACACGACCCCAAGGAAGAGGGCGACGCGGCGTGAAGCTTGTGGTGTCCGTCATGGACGGGACCAACGGACAGCCCGCCGACGGTCTGTCGGTCCGGCTCGAACAGTTCGGTCTGGACGGCTGGCGGCGGATCTGGAAGGGCATCACGGGCGAGGACGGACGGTCCGGGTGCGCGGTGAGCCCGGGGGAGATCGACGGCTTCTCCCGGCTGACGCTGGAGACCGACCGGTACTTCGCCACGCTCGGACTGAGGCCCTTCTACAGCCACATCACGGTGGAGCTGTCGGGCGGCGAGCCCCACGACCGCCAGGAACTCTCGGTCGTGCTCACCCCCCACGGATACGTGGTCTGCGGAGCCGGCTGACCCGCGCGTATCCCACCCGCCGGGTGCCCCGGACGGGACACCGGCCGCCGACCGGCCAGGAGGGACGATCATGGAACACACCCTGTACGAGTGGTTCGCCGCCTCCGCCCTGGAGTTCGGCGACAGACCCGCGCTGGAGGTCGGCGAGGAACGGCTGACCTACCGGGAACTGCGCGGACTGGCCGAACGGATCGCGGCGGACCTGGTCACGGCCCATCGCGGGACACCGGCCCGGGTCGGCCTCCTGGCCGGACGCGATGTGCTCACCTACGCCGGATATCTCGCGGTACAGCGACTCGGCGCCACGGTCGTCCCGCTCAGCCCCTTCGCCCCGGCGGTCCGTAACGCCGTGATCGTCCGCGCCGCCGGTCTCGACCTCGTACTCGCCGGGCCCACGCCCGCCGGGCCCGCCGCGCCGTCATGGCCGGTGCCCGTCGTACCGCTGCGGCGTACCGCCCCGCCCACCGCCCGGCTGCGGCTGCCGCGGCGAGTGGACGACACCGACGCGCTCGCCTATGTACTGTTCACCTCCGGCTCGACCGGTACCCCCAAGGGCGTCCCCATCCGGCACGGCAATGTCTGCGCCTACCTGGCGCACGTCATCGCCCGCTACGGACTCGGACCCGGCTGCCGGGTCTCCCAGACCTTCGACCTGACCTTCGACCTCTCCGTCTTCGACATGTTCGCCACCTGGGGCAGCGGGGCCACCCTGGTCGTCCCCACCCGCCGTGACCTCATGGTGCCGGTGCGCTGGGTCGCGGACAAGAAGCTCACCCACTGGTTCTCGGTGCCGTCCCTGGTGTCCTTCGCCCGCCGGATGCGCACCCTGCGCCCCGGCCGGATGCCCGCTCTGCGCTGGAGCCTCTTCTGCGGTGAGCCGCTCACCCTCCAGCAGGCCGGGGCCTGGGCCGCTGCGGCGCCGCACAGCACCCTGGCCAACCTCTACGGCCCCACCGAACTCACCATCAGCTGCGCCGAGTACACACTCCCGGCCGATGCCGCGCGCTGGCCCCGGCCCGCCAACGGCACGGTGCCGATCGGCTCCGTCCACCCCGGACTCGCACACCTGGTGCTCGACGCGCGCGGACGGCCCGCCGACGAAGGGGAACTGGTCGTACGCGGCGCCCAGCGGTTCCCGGGCTACCTGGACGCGGACAGCGACAAGGGCAGATTCCTCTCCTACGACCGCCCCGGCGAGGACGCGACGCCCTACACGGGCGACGGCCCGCTGACCGCCGCTCACTGGTACCGCACCGGCGACCGGGTACGACGGGAGGACGGGCGACTGGTCCATCTGGGCCGGACGGACCAGCAGATCAAGCTGCACGGCTACCGGATCGAACTGGGCGAGATCGAGGCCGCGCTGCGCGAGCAGCCCGGCGTACGGGACGCCGTCGCCGTGGCCGTCGCACGACCGGGCGACGAGATCGCCCTGGAAGCGGTGTGCACCGGTACGGACCTGATCCCCGAGGCGATCAGGTCGGCGCTCGAAGCGCGGCTCCCGGCCTACATGGTCCCGCGCGTCACCTCCCTGGTGGAGGAACTTCCCCTGAACGTCAACGGGAAGATCGACCGGCAAGCCGTCACCACGGCCCTCGAAGGTCGGCGCGCGGCGCGCCGTCCGGTCACGCCGCGCGGGTGAAACGGCGACCCGCCACCGCGACCGCCAGCAGGGCCAGTACCGCGATCAGACCGACCTCCAGCGCGACCGGCGGGGCCCAGCCCCACAGCTCGGGCCCCGCGGCCCGGCCGCCGTAGTCGACGACCCCGTCCCCGGGGAGGGTGCGGCGTACGGCGTCGACACCGTAGGTCAGCGGATTGAGCAGCACAGCGGTGCCCAGCCAGCCGGGCAGCCCGCTGGCCGGGAACATCGCGCCGGACAGGAAGAGCATCGGCATCATCGCCAGGCTCACCGCGATCTGGAACGTCTGCGGCCGTGTGATGCACACCGCCGCCAAAACCCCCATCGCTGTGAAGGCGAAGGAGATCAGCGCCAGTTCGAGCAGCACGAGCAGCATCCCGGCACGATAGGGGATGCCCACGATCCCGGCCGTGGCGAGCACCATCGCGGCATACGCGGCACCGGTGGTCGCGCCGCCCAGACAGATGCCGAGGAGCAGCGTCCCGCGGCGCACCGGGGCGACGAGCATCTGGCGCAGGAACCCCGTCTGACGGTCCCACACGATGGCCGCCCCGACCGCGATCGCGGGCGCCTGCAACGCCATCATCAGCACACCGGGGAAGAGGAATCCCTGATAGCTTCCGCCGCCCGCGCCCACCTCGTTCAGGCCGGTGCCCAGGATCAGCAGGAACATCAGCGGTGTCAGCAGCCCCATACCGATCTGCAACCGGTTGCCCAGGAAGCGGATCATCTCGCGCTGCCACATCACCTTGAGCGTCCGCAGATCCCGGTGGCCGGGCCGGCGGGGGCCCGGCGGCGACGGCGGCTGTGCCACCCGTGTCCCACCGGCGTGGGCGACCTCCGTACCTGACATCGGCTACCTCCTCCTGGCGACCAGATCGGCCATCGTCATCGGTCCGGTCTCCGCTTCCCGGATGGTGCGGCCGGTGTAGTGCAGGAACACATCGTCCAGCGTGGGCGGTGCGACGGTCACCGAGTGCACCGGCACGGTGAGTTCGGCGCACAGCGTGGGTACGAACGCCGCCCCGTCCGCCGCCCGCAGCCGCACCCCGCCGGGCCCGGCCGCCGCGTCCAGCCGGAAACGCTCCCGCAGCACCTTCACGGCCGTGTCGTCGTCCCCCGTGCGCAGGGTGATCAGATCCTCGCCGATCACGGCCTTCAACTCGTCCGTGGCGCCCTCGGCGACGATCTCGCCGTTGTCGATGATGGCGATCCGGTCGCAGTGCTCGGCCTCCTCCATCTGATGTGTCGTCAGGAAGAGGGTGGTGCCGCGCTCGTCGCGCATCCGGTGCAGATGCTCCCAGATGGCCACCCGGGTCTGCGGATCGAGTCCGGTGGTCGGCTCGTCCAGGAACAGGACATGCGGGGAGTGCAGCAGCCCCCGCACGATCTCCAGCCGCCTCCTCATACCACCGGAGAACGTACGCACCCTGGTACCCGCGCGCTCGGTGAGGTCCACCATGTCGAGCATCGCGGCGATCGTCCGGCGCGCCTCGCGCCGGGGCATCCCGAAGAGCTCCGCGTGGAACCTCAGATTGTCCTCGGCGGTCAGATCGCCGTCCACGGTGGACTCCTGGAAGACCAGACCGATACGGCGACGGACCTCGTCCGGTTCGCGGACCACATCATGACCGGCGACGGCCGCATGCCCCAGGGTCGGCCGCAGCAGGGTGCAAAGCATGCTGATCGTGGTGCTCTTCCCCGCGCCGTTCGGGCCCAGGAAACCGAAGATCTCACCCGCCCGCACACTGAGGTCCACCCCCGTCACGGCCTCCCGGTCGCCGAAGAGCTTGCACAGCCCCTCGGCGTGCACGGCGGGGGTCCCCGCGTCCCCCGTCACGGCCGCCCGCCCGACGGGTGCCGGACGCTCATCATCGTGTGGAACAGGGTCGTGTCGTCGCCCTCCCCGACCGCGGCGCCGCCTACCTCCACCCAGGCGTGCGCCCGGAACGGCTCGGTACGGACACCCGTGCACCAGTCCGGCCACCGCCCCCGCAACCGGCACAGCAGGACCGTCGCGATCGACCGCTGGAGACAGCCCTGCCCGGCGCACCGGGCGCTGACCGTCACCACCGCCTGACGGGCACCGAGCGCCTGCGCGGCGGTCGCCGGACGGGTGCCCCGCCGGGCGAACCGCAGCACCTGACCCAGCCTGCGCGGCGGCAGCAGACTCAAGGGACGCGCCACGACGACCGCGCCGCGCGCGGTGAGGTGCCGGTGCCAGGACAGCCGGACCGAGAGCTCGGAGGCGACGGGCATCGTCATGACGCCACCACCAGACGGGCCTCGCTCAGCGCGTCGACCAGCGTCCGCACATCGCTCAGCGCCCGCTCGGCGGCCACGGAGCTGTCCCGGGCCAGCCGCTCCGCGACCTCCTGCGGCGACCGCCCGTCCAGCAGCAGCCGCAGTACGGTCGCCCCGGCCGGGTTGAGCTGCCAGTAGCGTCCGCCGCGCTGGTCCAGCAGGACCATCCCGCCGCCGGTGTCGGTGGCGGTGACATCCGTTCTCAGGGTGAGACTCATCGTGGCTCTCCTGTCGGGTGTGCCGTCAATGCCGCCGCGGGGGCGGTGCGGACCGGCCCGCGCAGCCAGGCCTCGCAGGACAGGGTGTTCTCGAACGGCGTCAGATCCCGGGTCTCGGGCTTCGGACCCAGCAGCCCGGCACGGAGCGCGCCGGCGTCCACCAGCCCCAGCCGGGCGAGCTCCAGATCGTCGCACCGCTCCAGCAGCAGCCGCCGGTTGCGCAGCAGGCCCTCGTACGCCTCGGCGCTGAACTCGCCCTTGCTGCGGCGGCCGAGCAGTTGGGCGGGGACGACCCCGCGCATCGCGGCGGTCAGGACCGGCTTGTACCGGCCCCGGGCGACCCGGTCCTCGGTCCGCACCATGAGCGCCGCTTCGAGCACACGATCGTCCAGGAAAGGGGCCTCCAGCGTGACGCCGGTGCCGTCGAGGGCGAGATTCATCTGGCGCAGCGCGCTGCCGCTCACCAGCGCCCCCTCGATCACCTGGTGCTGATGCCGGTCCCGGTGCATCGGCCCGGGCCGCGCGTCGGCGGCCTCGCCCAGCAGCCGCCGTACGGTCGCGACGGCGTCCCCGGTGGCCCACGGCGGCATCCTGGGCACCCCGCCCCAGCCGAACGAGGGCTCCCGCGGGTGCGGAAGGGGATCGGTGAGACCGTCGGCGACGGCCCGCAGCGAGGCGGCGAAGGGCCTGGAGTCCAGGAGACCGCGGACCGTGGGGCCGAGCCACCAGCGGTTCAGCAGCCGCATCCGGTTCAGATCCGGCAGGCTGGTCAGCGGATGTCCGCGCACCATGGACCACAGATACGTGGGGCTGGGGGAGAACAGCTCGTCCCCGCCGACCCCCATCAGATGCGTCCGTGCCCCGGCTCCCGCCGCGGCGCGCGCGACGAACTCCATCTGGGCGTGGTTGCGGTGCCACGCCAGCGGCCCTTCCAGCAGACCGCCACCCGCCGCGTGGTGCTCCGGCGGCGTCTGGAACCACGTCGGCCTGCGGTCCGCCGGGACGGACCGGTGGCGGGCGTCCGGCAGCGCGGCGGCCGACCGCTCCCACCACAGCGCGTCGTCGTTCGCGAGGTCCAGCGGCTGCCAGTGATGGGTGTGCAGCTCCGCCCCGGTGGCGGCGGCCAGGAAACACAGGCTGGTGGAGTCCATCCCGCCGGAGAGGTCGGCGCTGACGGCGGTGCCCGCCCGGGCCCGGGCCCCGACCGCGTCACGCAACGCGGAACGCACCGTGCCGGCCGACCGGGACAGCGGGGCGACGGGCTCCGGCACACTCCACCACCGGTGGGCGCGGCACTCACCGCCGGGGGTCAGCTCCAGCCAGTGGCCGGGGGCCGACTGCGCCACACCGGACCAGACCGTCCGCAGGCTCAGCGGCCACGGCGGCCCCGGGGTCAGCAGCCGCAACGCCAGCGATTCCTCGTCGACGCCCCGCCCGGCGAGCGCCGCGAGACGGGCCGGATCACCGGCGGCCACCGTGACGCCGGAGACCCGGGTATGGAAGATCTGCCGTGCGGTCGACAAGGTGCCCTGCGCCCGTACCCGGCCCTCGAAGGAGGCCGTCAGATGGCAGCTTCCCGGCAGCCGACGGGCCAGGGAGTCCACATCGTGCAGCGAGCGTGCCGTCTCCAGCAGCCGTTCCAGCGTGCCCGGAGCGGGCCGGGCGTGGCCCAGCAGCACGATCCGGCGGTCCCCCGCGCTCACCGTCACGATCTCGTCCTCGTCCCAGTGGCCGACCACCCACGGCCGTCCCGAGGCGTGCCGCACCACCCGCGGGTCCCGGCGTTCGTTCCGGTCCCGGGAGCCGCCCGGCTGCGCCCGGACCTGGGCGAGCGCGGCGGCGTCCTCGCTGTCCGGGAGGATCAGGAAGTCCATGGTTCCTTCTCGGGAGTAGCGCTGACGTGGGGACATCAGGCCGGGCCCGCCGCGGCACGCCCGCGGACCCGGTGGCGGCGGGGCGAAGGGCCGCACAGGCCCCGCGCCCCGCCGCCGACGCCGTCACATCAGCAGGCGAACGGCGTGTTCCAGCCGACCAGGTCGTTCGGGCAGCCCCAGGGCGTACCGAGCGTCAGCTCGGTGAAGTCCCCGACCTCGACCAGCGTGGGTGCCTCGTAGATCTCGATGTCCTCGATCATCGTCAACTCTCCTCGGTCCGAAGGTGTACGGACGTGCTCCCCGACCCGCTGTCCGCGGGGCCGGGAGGCGGCCCGTCGGATGGACAACCTCAAGGTAGGAGGCATCGCGTCCCGGTCTCCTGAGCCATCCGTCCCGTCCCGGTCCCGTATTCCCCCAGGACACTGTCCGGCCGATCGGCCACCGTGCTGCAATCTCTCGGGTCATCACCAGTCACCCATGGGAGAGGGGTCCGTATGCCTGACATCAGCCGCAGGCGCGTACTGGGTACCGGGCTGGCCACCACGGCCGCAGCCGGCCTCGGCATCACGGGAGCGGGGACGGGGTGGGCCGCGTCCGCGCTCCCCGGTCCCCACCAGGACCGGGACTTCCCGCCGGTACCCGGGATGCGCGGGGACCGGCGGGCCAACGAGTTCTGGTGGCAGTACGAGGTCCGGTTCGCCTTCGAGGCGACCCAGGAGGTCCGGGACGCCTACGCCGCCATCGACAGGTCCGTCGGCGGCCAGGGCGACGGATCACGTCTGTTCGCACTGCACGCCCGGTACCAGCAGATCCGGCGCGAGGGCGGCTTCCCGGACGACTACCTGTCCCTGGTGGCGCCGGTCAAGGACGCCTACGCGGTCCTGTCCCGGCTCCAACTGGAGCTGTTCGACGACCACTACGGCGGCCGTCACCAGCACCTGCTGCCCTGGGCCTTCGTCCGGATGGGCGACGGCACCCTCTACGACCCGCGGATGCCCGGCCGGAACAAACTCCATCTGATGCCGTACGGCGCGAACGGCGTGATGACCCACGCCTGGCACCTCTGGCACGCCGTCAACCGGGCGAACACCCTGCTGGGCCTCTCGCCCGGCCGGTGGAACCGGATCGACCCGCTGATCGGCCTCGGATGGGCCGTGCAGTCGGTGATGTATCCGGACCCGGATCTGGTGAACCCGCCCATGGCCACCGGGACCGCCCAGCGACTCGTCCGGCAGTGGCGGTGGCGGACGCCCGCGCGGATGGACACGGCGTTCGACAGCCATCCGCACCCGCCGGGCCACCGCCCCTGACCGCCCACGGCCGGGGCACCGGACACCCCGGGCGCCCCGGCGACCCCCGCGCTCACGCGTCGCGTCTGCGCAGCACCGCGTAGCCGCCCAGCACCGCCGCGACCGTCCACGCCACGAGGACCAGCACCGCGGTGCCCGGTCCGTACGCCGTGGTCATGTCGTCCCGCTCGACGACCCGCATCAGGACGGCACCCGCCTGGTCCGGGAGGTACCGGGCGGCCTTCTCCACCCCCGGGATGATGTTCAGGATCGGCGACACGATGAAGAACAGCGGCACCAGGAGCGCCAGGGCGAGGACCGAACTGCGCAGCATCGTGGCCGCGCCCATCGCGAAGGCGCACATCAGCGTCATGTAGAGCGCCGCGCCCCACACGGCGCGCGCCGAACCCGGGGCGTCGAACGAGGTGCTGTGCGGACCGAGCGCGGCCTGGGCGACGAAGAACGTGATGAAGGCACTGGCCAGGGCCACCCCGGCCGCCAGCAGCGTCCCGACGGTGATCTTGGCGCCGTAGAAGAGACCGCGCCGCGGCACCGCCGCCAGCGAGGTACGGATCGTCCCGCTGGTGTACTCGGTGCTCACCACCAGCACACCGAACACCAGCAGGATGATCTGGCTGAAGGTGAGCCCCTGGAACCCGGTGTACACGGCGTCGAAGTTCGCCCGCTCCTGCGGGGTCCGGTCGTCGAAGGTGCCGCGCACGGCCAGCCCGAGCGACAGACCGATGACGACGGAGACGAGGAACGTCAGCACGAACGTCCACAGGGTCGACCGGACCGTACGGATCTTGGTGAGCTCGGCGGTGAGCACCGCCCATGACGCACCCATGGTCATGATTCCTTTCCCTGGCCGGTGGGCTGCCGTTCGCCCTGCTGGCCCACGGTGCGGGAGACCGGGGAGCGGTACTCCACGTCCTGCTCGGTGAGCCGCATGAACGCGTCCTCCAGCGAGGCGGACTGCACGCTCACCTCGTGCACCGTCAGCCCCTGCCGGGCGGCCAGCTCGCCGATGGTCGCGGCCTGGTCCCCCACGGCCTCCAGCGCGCCGTCCGCCGCCCGGGTCACCGTGATGCCCCGCTCGGTCAGGACCTGGTGCATCCGGTCCGGTTCCGGTGTGCGGACCCGGACGAAGGTCAGGGAGTTGCGTGCGATGAACTCCTTCATACCGGTGTCCGCGAGCAGCCGCCCCCGCCCGATCACGATGAGGTGTTCCGCGGTGAGGGCCATCTCGCTCATCAGATGGCTGGAGACGAACACCGTGCGCCCTTCACCGGCGAGCTCCTTCATCAGATCCCTGATCCAGCGGATGCCCTCCGGGTCGAGTCCGTTCACCGGCTCGTCGAACAGCAGCACCGGCGGGTCGCCGAGCAGCGCGGCCGCGACCCCCAGACGCTGGCTCATCCCGAGGGAGAACTGCCCGGCCCGCCGCCCGGCCACGCTCTCCAGACCCACGAGTTCGAGCACCTCCCGCACCCGGCGCCGGGGAATCCGGTTGCTCTGCGCCAGCCACAGCAGATGGTTGTGGGCCGTGCGGCCGCTGTGCACGTCCTTGGCCTCCAGCAGGGCACCGACGTGCCGCAGCGGATCGGCCGGCCGCGCGTACGGCCGGCCGTCGAACCGGATCTCTCCGGAGGCCGGGCGGTCCAGACCGAGCATCATCCGCATCGTGGTCGACTTGCCCGCGCCGTTCGGCCCGAGGAAGCCCGTCACCCGCCCGGGGCGCACCTGGAAGGACAGCCGGTCGACGGCCACGGTCTCGCCGTAGCGTTTGGTCAGTTCGTTCAGTTCGATCACACCGACACCCTCCCGCGTTCCGGGGGTCGGGCACATCGGACCGGAGCGTGAACCGGGATGTCCACCCGGGGTCCGGGGTCCACCGCGGCCGGCGGCCCGTTCTCAGTCCGGGGTATGACATACCCCGGGCTGATGCGTGGTCAGATCACCCCGGGGTACGGTCGGTCGGTGCAAGCGCCCGGCCCCCTCCCCGTTGTGCCCCGCCGGCTGAGCCGTGGCGGGCTGATCGCCGTCGACGGCCTGGCCGCCGCCGGGTACGCCACGCTGCTGCTGGTGGCCGCCCTCACCGAGGTACGGCCCGCGGACCCGGGCGTGCCGCTGTGGGCGGAGTGCCTGGTCGTCGCCCTGACCGGCCTCCCGATCGCCGTCCGCCGCCCCTTCCCGCTCACCGCCCTGGGTATCGCGCTCGTCCTCGCCGTGGCCTCCGTGCTGCTCGACATGGTGCGGGACCCGTTCGTCGTGGTCTGTCTGACGCTCTACACCGTCGCCGTCACCGACCCCGCGCGGCGGTGGATTCCCTGGCTCGCGGCCTCGATGCTCGGCCTCGCCGGCGCGCTCGGGACCCCGCTGACCACCACCCCGTACTGGTGGCTCGACGGCCCCGGGCTCATCCTCTTCGGCTGGGCGGCCATGGCGGGGTCCTGGACGGTCGGGCGGGCCGTGAAGGAGCGGCGGGCGGCCATCGCGCACTTCACCGAGCAGGTCGCCGAACGCGCCGCCGCGGAGGAACGCCTGCGTATCGCCCGCGAGTTGCATGACATCGTGACCCACAGCATGGGGCTGATCGCCGTGAAGTCCGCGGTGGCGAACCATGTGGCCCGCACCCGTCCGGAGGAGGTCCAGGACGCCTTGCGTGTCATCGAGGCGACCAGCCGCAGCACGCTCCGCGAGATGCGGCAGATGCTCGGCGTCCTGCGCTCCGAGGTCGAACCCGGCCCACTGGGCCCCGCCCCCGGTCTGGCCCGGCTGCCCGAGCTCGCGGAGCGGGCGGGCACGGCGGGTGTCACCGTCGAGATGGAACTGCGCACCGAGGACACCCTGCCGGAAGGACTGGAACTGTCGGTGTACCGGATCGCCCAGGAGGCCCTGACGAATGTGATCAAGCACGCCGCCCCCGCGTCCTGCCGCATCCTGGTCACCGCCGACGGCCGTACGGTGACGATCGAGGTCAGCGACGACGGCGGCGGTGGTCGGCACCCGCAGGGACACCCACCGGCCCGGCCGGGCCCCGGCAGCGGGCGGCACGGTCTGCTGGGGATGCGGGAGCGCGCGGCACTGTACGGCGGCTCCTTCACCGCCGGACCGTCGCCCGACGGCGGCTTCCGGGTCCGCGCCCAGCTGCCCTACCAGCCCGTCGTCAAGAGCGGGGACGGCGTATGACGCGCGACCAGGTCCGGGTGCTCGTCGCCGACGACCAGGCGCTGCTGCGGGGCAGCTTCCGTGTCCTGGTGGACTCCGATCCCGGCCTGAAGGTCGTCGGGGAGGCGGACACCGGGGTGACGGCGGTCGACATGGCTCTGCGTACCCGGCCCGACGTGGTGCTGATGGATGTACGAATGCCCGAGATGGACGGTATCGAGGCGACCCGGAGGATCTGCGCCGCTCCCGGGGCGAAGGGCATCCGGGTGCTGATGCTGACCATGTTCGACCTGGACGACTACGTCTACGCGGCGCTCCGCGGCGGCGCCAGCGGATTCCTGCTCAAGGACACCCCGCCCGGCGAACTGCTGGCGGCCATCCGCGTCGTCGCCTCCGGTGAGGGACTGCTGGCCCCCTCGGTGACCCGCCGCCTGATCGCCGAGTTCGTGCGCACCCCCGAATCGGCCCGCCCTCCCGGGCGCGTCCTCGCCGGTACGACCGAGCGGGAGCGCGAGGTGCTGACGCTCATCGCCCGGGGACTGTCGAACGCCGAGATCGCCGCGTGGTTGCATCTGAGTCCCGCGACCGTGAAGACACACGTGGGCCATCTGCTCAGAAAGCTGGAGGCCCGTGACCGTGCCCAGCTCGTCATCGTCGCCTATGAGACGGGACTGGTGGCGGCCTCGCCGGAGGCGGGAGCGTGACGGCGGCTCATCTGCCGAGCCCGGCGTCACGGGCCCGTACCCCCGCCATGGAACGGTCGTTGACCTGGAGCTTGGCGAAGACGTGCGAGACATGGTTGCGGACGGTCTTCTCGGAGAGCACGAGCGCACGCGCGATCCGTCGGTTGCTGTAGCCACGTGCCACCAGATCGAGTACCTCCCGCTCACGGTCCGTGAGCTGGGGGAACGCGGCCCGGCTGGGCAGTTCGTGCACCGCCGAGAAGTAGGTGCCGAGCCGCTGCGCGATGTCGGAGCTGAAGACCGCCCCGCCCTCCACCACCGTGAGAACGGCACGCAGCAGCACGTCCCGCGACGCGTCCTTGGTCACATAGCCGTGCGCACCGGCCCGCAGGACCGCCACCACCTCGTCGTCCTCCGCGGACATCGACACGACGAGCACCCGTGGCCGGTGGGTGCCGGCCGGACCGCTCGCGGCGTCCGCGGTGAGCTCCCTGATCGTCTCCAGCCCCGAGATCCCGGGAAGCCTCAGATCCATCAGGACCACATCCACCGAGGAACCCAGCTCCGGTACGAGGTCCAGGGCGTCCTCACCGCTGAACGCCTCGCCGACCACCTTCAGTTCACCGCTGCTCTCCAGGGCGGCCCGCATCCCCTCCCGGAACATCGGATGGTCGTCGACAAGAAACACCCCGACGGTCATGCGGCGCTCCGGGACGCGTCCCGGCGGGTCCGCCGCGTGGGTATTCGGGGCACTACGGCCCGCACCACGGTCCCCGGGGACGCGTCGGAGCGCGGGCCGACCGTACATCGGCCCCCCACCGCTTCGGCGCTGCGGGCCATGGAGACGAGGCCGATCCCGTGGTCACGCGGCTGCCCGGCCCACTCCCCGGTGCCGTCGTCGCGCACCTCCAGGACCATGTTCCCGCCATCCGCCGACAGCTGTACGTCTATGCGCGCGGCCCCCGCGTGCCGGACCGCGTTGGTCAGGCTCTCCGCCGCGATGCGATAGAGCGCCGCTTTCGTGGCCGCTGCCACGAGCGGCGGACCACAGGAAACCTCCAGGGTGATCTCCGGCGCCGAATCGCCCAGGCTGCTGACCAGTTGCCGCAGCGCGTCGGGCAGTCCCACGCCGTCCGTGCCGCCGGACGGCGCGGTGTCGGTGATGCTGTGGACGCCCTGCGCCGCGCGCAGTGTCTCGGCCGCGGCCTCGGTGAGCAGCCGTCGCGTCTTGGGGTCGTGCGCGAGACCGGCGGCGGCCGTGTCCAACCGCAGTCTGATGCCGAGCAGGGTCGGACCCAGTGTGTCGTGGATGTCGTAGCGCAGCCGGCGGCGCTCCTCCTGCCGGGCGGCGTCCACGCGCCGGCGCAGGGCCAGGGCCGCCGCGGGGGAGAGCGCCGGGTCCAGGGACTCCGTCCGGCGCGGTCCCCGCAGCAGCAGGCCGCTCAGGAAGCACAGCACCCCGATGCCCGCCGCCGGGACCATGGCCGCCACCATGAGCAGCGCCCCGCAGAGCACCGGGACCCCCAGTCCGGGCCAGATCCGGCGGTTCGACCGCCGCAGCCGTCCGGCGAGCGCGGTGTACACGGGCAGTGCCATCGCGGCCGGAATCAGGATGGTCAGCCAGCCGACCGGGCTGGGCTGCTCGCCCGGGGAGTCCGTGTCGACCGGGGCGAGGGCGTAGGCGACATAGGTGATCAGGGCGGACACGGCGAGATCCGCCCATGAGGGGGCGGTGCCCGGCGCCGTCATCCGGGGCGGCGCGAAATGCCTTACCGAATGATCTTCCGTATCGCCCGTTCCTGCCTCTCCGATGCGCACTGCGAAGTGCTTCCGCCTGCTCAAATTCCCCCCTTGGTGGATCTGTGAATCAAAGGCTAAGCCCCTTGGTCGGCCATCTGGAGAGTGATATCTGGTCAGCCGAAGCATGACGCGATTATCGGTTCGTCAACGGCATGCCACTCCGAATTCTGCGGGGACCCGATTACATGCCACGCATCCGTGGCGGTTGGCCGATGTGTGAACCGACCGCCCTGAGTGCATGGAGGGGGGCCGACGGCAACGGAGCGTTCCGGCGAACGGTCTGACCCCGCACGGTCGGAGATGGCCGTCCAGTACCGGACACCGATGAGCGGATCGGTCGGAACCTCCGAGCGATTCCCGCCACCCGGTAGCGCGCGCCGCAGCAGCAATTCGGGGTGATCGCCGTGACCGTCCGGAGATCATCCCGGAATCGGGGAGAGTGAATGCAGTTCGGTATGAAAATATCCCCGGCTCCGGCGGTGGAAGTGTCGGCGGAACAGGAAGAAGAACGGCGGAGGAAATGTGAACGTGGCCGTCCGCGTGCCGCACCCGCCGATGGATCTGTGTGCCACGCCCGCCGATAGGAGGGTCCGCGGCCTTGCCGGGGATGCCTCCGGGTAAGGCGGATGCGGTGCCACGGAGGCGGCCGTCCTCGGGCGCGCGGCGGCCTCTTCGGGCCTCGTGCCGACCTCCTGGCTCCGTCGTGCAGTCGCGGGAGCCCCGGTGCGGACCCGTCGGAAGGGGCGTTCGAGGTTAGGTTAGGCTAAGCAAAGTTGAGAGCAAGGGTTCTTCCGGCCACGCCGTTCGGTGGTGTCGGCCGCCCGTAAGTCCTAGGAGTCGTCCGCCGTGCGTCCCGTCCGTTTTCGTAAGACCGTCGTAGCGACCGGTGCGGTCCTGAGTGCGGGTCTCCTGCTGAGCGCCTGCGGGGAGTCCGGCTCGTCGGACAAGGGCGCGAGCAAGGGCAAGGTCACCGTCACCACGGCCAAGGGTGACGTCGAGGTCCCCAGGGAGCCCGCGCGGGTCGTCGCGCTCGACAGCACCTCCTTCGCGACGCTGAAGGCGTTCGGCGTCAAGCCCGTCGCGGTGCCCAAGGGGCTGCTGCCGGACGAGGGCTTCGAGGACTGGAAAAACGATTCTGCGATCAAGGACGCCGGAATCCACCACGAGCCCAAGCTCGAAGCCGTCAACGCGAGCGAGCCGGACCTGATCATCGGTGGCTACCGGTTCGCCGAGCACCACGACAAGCTGGCCAAGATCGCCACCACGATCGACGTCGCCCCGTCCGACGAGGCCGAGGGCGGCTACGTCAACTCGCTGAAGTCGCAGACCGAGACCCTCGGCAAGATCTTCGGCAAGGAGGACGAGGCCAAGAAGATCGTCGACGGTCTGGAGAAGGCCAAGAACGCGGCCGCCGCGGCGACCAAGGGCGAGACGGTGTTCCTCGGTGTCTCCAGCGCCGGCAAGATCGACAACGGTGCCAGCCGGATCGGGCGCCTCGCCGAGCCGCTGAACCTGAAGAATGTGCTGAGCGCCGAGGGCGAGGAGAGCACGTCCGTCCACGACAACTCGGGCCTGGCTCCCGAGACCCTCGCCAAGCTGAACCCCGACTGGATGATCCTGCTGGACCGCGACGCGGCCGTGGGCACCGAGGACGGCTCCGAGCCCGTCGCGGCCAAGAAGATCGTGAACGGCATGGAGGCGTGGGAGAAGACCACGTTCCGCCGGCAGGACCAGGTGATCTACCTGGCGAGCGACTTCTATCTGACCGAGGGCGCCCAGGCGTACACCGACGCCTTCACCGCGGTGTCGACCGCCTTCGACGCGGCCGGCTGACACTCCCACGTCCGCGCGGCCCCGGGCACCCCGGGGCCGCGCGCCTCATCCGTCCCGGAAGCCCCATGCGCCGACTTCCCCTCGCGTCCGCCGCGCTCGGTGTGCTGGCCCTGGTCATCGCCTCCCTCTTCATCGGCGGCTACGACATCGGCCCGCGCTCCCTGTTCACCGACCCCGACGCCCGGGAGATGTTCCTCATCTCCCGGGTACCGCGCACGCTCGCGCTGATCCTCGCCGCGGCCGCCATGGCCGTCTCCGGCGTGATCATGCAGATGCTGGTACAGAACCGTTTCGTCGAGCCGACCACCACCGGCACCAGCGAGTGGGCCGCGCTGGGCGTACTGCTGCTCACCGTCCTCACGCCGGGTGCGTCCCTGCTGGTGAAGATGGGCGCCGCCAGCCTCTTCGCGTTCGCCGGCGCACTCGTGTTCCTGGTCGTCCTCAGCCGGATCGCGCTGAAGTCGCAGGTCATCGTGCCGATCGTGGGCATCATGCTGGGCGCGCTGGTCAGCTCGGTCACGGTGTACATCGCCTCGTCCACCCAGCTGCTCCAGATGCTCGCCACCTGGCGCTCCGGCGGATTCAGCTCGGTGGTCCGCGGGAGCTACGAGCCGCTGTGGGCGGTCGGAGCCATCGTCGTCGGCCTGTACGTGGCCGCCGACCGCTTCACCATCGCCGGTCTCGGCCGGGACACCGCCGTCAGCCTGGGGCTGCCGTACCGCCGCATCCTCTTCACCGGGCTCACCATGGTCGCCCTGGCCACCGGTGTCACCACGGTCGTCGTCGGCTTCATCCCCTTCCTCGGGCTGATCGTGCCGAACCTCGTCTCCATGGCGCGCGGCGACGACATCCGCCGCAATCTGCCGTGGGTGGTGCTGGCGAGCGTGGCCCTGATGATCGTCTGCGATCTCGTCGGGCGGCTCGTCGTCTTCCCCATGGAGATCCCGGCGACGCTGGTGCTCGGTGCCGTCGGCGCGGTGATGTTCGTCGCGATGATCCTGCGTCAGCGAGGGAAGGCCCATGTCTGAGACCCGTCCGCCGACGGCCGCGACCGCACCGCACGACAAGGCCACCAGCGATGCCGGGCCCGCGGGAGGCGCGGCGGCGCCCCGCAAGGGCCTTCCCGTCGCCGCCCGACTGGCCCTCGCGGCCGGACTCGTCGCCGTCGCCGTGGTCCTCTTCCTCTTCCTCTTCATCGAGGGGACCTTCGCGTTCGCCTTCGAACGCCGGCTGACCGTGCTGGGCACGATGGTGATCGTCGCCTTCGCCCACGCGGTGGGCACGGTGGTCTTCCAGACCATCACCCACAACCGCATCCTCACCCCGTCGATCATGGGGTTCGACGCCGTCTACATCCTGACGCAGACCCTGCTGGTGGCGGTGTTCGGCGGCAGCGTGCTCGCCGCGACGGACGGGATGCCCAAGCTCGTCACCCAGACCCTGCTGATGGTCTGCTTCACCATGCTGCTGTTCCGGTGGCTGTTCTCCGGCCGCAACGGCAGCATCCATGTGATGCTCCTGGTCGGCGTGGTGCTGGGCCTCGCCTTCCGCAGCCTGTCGGACTTCCTCCAGCGGCTGCTCTCCCCGTCCGAGCACGATGTGCTGGCCACCCGGCTCTTCGGACGGCTCACCAGCGCCGAGGTCGGATACCTGCCGCTCGCCGGAGCCGTGTGCCTGATCGTCGGCGCGGTCGTCTGGCACCGCCGGTACCGCCTCGACACCCTGCTGCTGGGCCGCGAGACCGCCACCAGCCTCGGCATCGCCCACAAGCGCGAGCTGACCGTGATGCTGCTGCTGGTCTCCCTGCTGATCGCGATGTCCACCGCGCTCGCGGGCCCCATGACCTTCTTCGGCTTCGTCACCGCGATGCTCGCCTACCAGTTCGCGGGCACCCACCGGCACGCCGTCGTGCTGCCCATGGCGTTCCTCATCGGCCTGCTCACCCTGGTCGGCGGCCAGTTCGTCATGGAGCACGTCTTCTACGCCTCCGGCATGCTCACCGTCGTCATCGAGTTCCTCGGCGGGGCCGTCTTCCTCGTCCATCTCCTCAGGAAGGGCAGCCTGTGATCGAGTTCACCGACATCCGCAAGGCGTACGGCGACACCACCGTCCTCGGCCCGGTGTCCGGGCGTATCCCGGCGGGCGGGATCACCTCGCTCGTCGGTCCCAACGGCGCGGGCAAGTCCACCCTGCTGACGATCATCGGCCGGCTCGCCGAGCCGACCTCCGGCACCGTGACCGTCGACGGCCTCGACGTCCACCGGGCCCCGTCCCAGGACGTGGCCCGTACGCTCTCCATCCTCCGCCAGGAGAACCACTTCACCGCCCGGGTGACCGTCCGCGAACTGGTCTCCTTCGGCCGCTTCCCGCACAGCCGCGGCAGGCTGACCCAGGAGGACCGGGCCCATATAGACGAGGCCCTGGACTTCCTCCACCTGGGCGACCTCCAGCACCGCTACCTCGACCAGCTCTCCGGCGGCCAACGCCAGCGCGCCTATGTGGCGATGGTGCTGGCCCAGGACACCCGGTACGTACTGCTGGACGAGCCCCTCAACAACCTGGACATGAAGCACTCCGTCCGGATGATGGGCCAGCTGCGCCGCGCCGCCGACGAACTCGGCAAGACCGTGGTCCTGATCGTCCACGACATCAACTTCGCCGCCACCTACTCCGACCGGATCATCGCCCTGCGCGACGGCCGGATCGCGGCCTCCGACACGGTCGGGGCGATGATGCGCGCCGAGGTGCTCACCGACGTGTTCGACACCCCGGTCCGGGTCCACGAGGTCGAAGGCCGGCCGACCGCCGTGTACTACCGCTGACCGGACCCCACCCGGACCCCACCCGGACCGGACCCGACCCGGAGACCCGTCGGGCCGACGGGACGGCACCGCCCCGGCCCTCGGTCCGTCGGCGGCGAGCCGAGGGCCGAGGGCCGCCGGATCAGCTCCCGATACCGCCCGGTCCGCGCGGGCCGGGCCGCCTCAGGCGGATTTCGGGGCCTCGGGAGCGTGCGGGTAGTCGCCCGACCGGTGCTGGAAGGAAAGGATCTTCGGGTTCTGGACGACACCGTCGCGGATCTCGATGGCCTTCGAGACCGTGACATCGGAGTCCCATGCCTTGGGACCGCTCATGACCTTGCGCAGGTAGGGCAGGAGCGCCTCGCTGATCTCCCAGGTGGCGGAGTTCCACAGATGGGACGGGCTGTGATCCACCGCGTAGTTGTGACACCCCGGTCCCACCGTGAACATCGGTTCGCCGAAGGTGGTCGGACGGGCCCACTCGAAACCCATCCCCTCGTCGCAGGCGACATCGATGAAGAGGGTCCCCGGCCGGAACAGCGCCAGTTCCTCCTCGGTGACGAACATCAGCGGCGCGTCGGTGTCCTGGAGGACGCAGTTGACGATGATGTCGAACCCGGCCAGGTACTCGGCCAGCGGGACGGAACCGGCCGCGGTGACCGCCTCCAGGCGCGTCGGATCGCCGTCCACCTCCGCGTAGTGACCCATCACCACCGAGGGCATCGGCGAGGCCACCGCCGCGGCGGCGCGCTGGGTGATCACCGTGACATCGGAGATCCCCATGGCGCCCAGGCCCGTGACCGCCCCGCGCGCCGTGGCGCCGAAGCTTATGACCGCCGCGCGCATACGCCGCCCGTAGCTGCCGGTCAGCCCGCCGAGTTGCAGGGCGTGCAGCACCGAGCAGTAACCGGCGAGCTCGTTGTTCTTGTGGAACACATGGACGCTGAAGGCACCCGTGGAGGTCCAGTGGTTCATGGCCTCCCAGGCGATCAGGGTCAGCCGGCGGTCGATGGCGAGCTGGGTCATCTTCTCGTCCTGCACGCAGTGCGGCCATCCCCACAGCACCTGGCCCTCGCGCAGCTCGGCGACGTCCTCGTGCATCGGTTTCGGCAGCAGCAGGACATCGCACTCGGCGATCAGCTGTGCGCGGGAACGCAGACCGCCCACGAGTGGTCGCAGCGCGTCGTCGGCGATGCCGAAGCGTTCGCCGTAGCCCTCTTCGAGGTAGGTCCTCGCGCGTATGTCCGGCGCGATCCGGTCGAGGTGGCTGGGGTGCAGGGGCAGCCGGAACTCGTTCTCCTTGTGCGAGGAGGCGAGTACTCCGAGACTCATCAGACTCATGTGGGTCGGCTCGTTTCCGACCGGACGCGAGGCGTTCCGGTATTGCCGTTCCCCGAGGGCGACGCCGAAGCGGATGACGGCGTGCGAGGTGCGCTCGGTAACGCCACCGTACTACTCTCCCGGGCCGCAAAGTGCCCGCCGCCCGTCCGGGCTTGAAGGGCGCTCAGGTCCAGATCCGCCCCGTGCGGGTCAGGCCGAGCCGCCCATGGCACCCGGATCGAGGCCCAGGTCCGGGGTCGGGTCGAGGTACACGCGGCGGATGGCGGGGAAGCGCTCGCGCAGCTGCTGCTCCGCCTCCTCGCAGGCCCATTCGACCTGCCGGGCGCTGGACGCGTCCCGGAAGTCGACCTTCGCCGCGATCAGGATCTCGCGCGGGCCCTGGATCAGAGTGGTCAGTTCCAGCACGGCCACGATGTGGGGGACGGTCAGGATCTCCTCCACCACCGCCTCGCGCATCGCGCGCGGCACCGGGCGGCCGATCAGCAGCCGTGCGTTGCTGCGGCCCAGTACCCAGGCCACGTACACCAGCAGCAGACCGATCAGGACCGAGGCGACGCCGTCCCACACCCCCGAGCCGGTGAGCTGCCCGCCGAGCAGTCCGGCGGCGGCGAGGACCAGCCCGACGAGGGCCGCCGCGTCCTCCATGACCACGGCCTTGACCGCGGTGTCAGGGGTGTGGCGCAGATAGTGGCCCACCGGTGCGCCGAGCAGGGCCGCCTCGGCACGGGCCTGCCGGACACCGGTGCGCAGCGACCAGCCCTCCAGCAGGAACGCGACGCCGAGGACGAGATAGGAGAGCAGCGGATCGCCCAGCTCCTCCCCATGGGTGAGCGTGTGGACACCGTCGTACACGGCGAAGACCCCACCGCCGACGAAGGTCGCCACGGAGGCGAGCAGCGCCCAGATGTACCGCTCGGGGCCATGGCCGAGGGGGTGGTCCTCGTCGGGCGGGTGGTCGCCGCGTTTGAGGGCGACGAGCAGCATCAGTTCGGTGACGGTGTCCGCGACCGAGTGGGCGGCCTCGGCGAGCATCGCGCTGGAGCCGCTGACCACTCCCGCGACCGCCTTCGCCACGGCGATCCCGAGGTTCGCCGAGGCCGCCACGATCACGGTCACGCTGCTCTCGGGAGCCTCGGCCTTCCCGCCCGGCGGGGTGTCCGTTCCGGTCATACAGGGACGGTAGGCGGCAGGGGCCCCAGGGGCGGCACACCACGCCCGCGCCGCGCGGGTACGCGGACCGGCGCGCGGCCGACGGCGCCGGAGCGGCCGTCAGTTCTTCGGCTGTCCGTGGCGCCACAGCACATGGACGACGCGGATCGCGGCGAGCACCCCACCGACCGAGGCTCCCGCCAGCAGCATGAACCTCTCGACCGCGGGCGGCATGTCCCAGACGGCGGCGGGACCGGCGATCGCCGCGAACATGACGCCGCCGAGGAAGCAGGCGCTGACCAGTGCGTAGCCGATCTCGACGGTGATCTCGTCCCGGTCGGCCTGGCTGCGCCGTTCTGTGCTCATGGGTCCAAGGATCGCAGCATGCCCGCGAGGGGTCCATACGATCGAGCCGATCTCGCCAACCGCGCGGTCATGGCCGGGAGATGCGGGTTCGGTGCGGTCGTGGGCGAGCTGCCGACGGCCGTACCTCGCTCATGCGATGTGACGGCTTGTCAGATACGGGGCGGTGGCCGGCCGTCCGTGGGCCCGCGGTGGACCGCTCAGCCGAGCCGGGTCCCCACCCGGGCGGTGATGTGGGGTGGCGCGGTGATCGCCTCGGGGAGGGCCGCGTCGGGCCGCTCGCTCCCGAAGGTCGTCACCAAGGGGAGGGTGCCCGCCCAGATCGGCAGTGCGGCGTCCGGGCCGTCGCCGTCGTCGGGATCACCGGTACGGATCTTGACGGAGGCCTCCTCCAGGGACAGCGCCAGAAGTACGGTCGCCGCCAGTTCCTTTCGGCTGGGACGGCGCGCGTAGTCCCACTGGCCGGGCGCGCTCTGCTCGGTGAGGCGGCGCAGAGCGGCGAGCTTCTCCGTGGGGTCGGTGACGACGCGGGGCGTGCCGTAGATCATGGCGCTGCGGTAGTTCACCCCGTGCTCGAACACCGACCTGGCCAGCACCAGACCGTCCACATGCGTGACCGTCACACACACCGTCGCCGTGGGTGCGGCGACCAGGCTCCTGCTGGCGACGGAGCCATGGAAGTAGAGGTTCAGCGCGTCGGCCCCGTACACGGTCGGCACCACCATCGGATGTCCGTCGACCACGACGCCGAAGTGGCACAGGAATCCGGCGCCCAGGATGGCGTCCAGCGCTCCGCGGTCGTCGCTGCCCTGCTCCCGCAGGCGGTGATGACGGGTGCGGTCGGTTCCGGGCAGCTCTGCCGGTAGCGGGTTCTGCTTCATATCGGGTCTTTCGTCCACGCGGGCGAGGAGGTCTCCGACGGGCGGACGGAGCACGCCCCCGCGATGGGCGCCCCCGCGCTGACGCTATCGATGCAGTCGGTAGAGCGCCACATTTCTGCCGGAATTAGTCGCGTGACGCCCCCAATGCGACGAAATCCGTTGCCGCGGCCCACCGTGCGGGTCGCTGCGCGGACGGCGGACCGCCGCTCAGGTCACCGCGCCGCCGACCGGGCCTGGGGCGCCGGGTGATCGGCTTCCCAGGGGGCCGGGCCGGTGGCGTCCGCCCAGGCGGTGAGTGCCTCGCTGTCGAACCGGAGGATTCCGCACTCGTCGGCGTACTCCGCCGCGGGACCTGTGAACTCGCCGGTGGTGACCAGGACCGCCACATCCGCCTGGTGGACCGCGAAGCAGGTGCCGCCGAACCGCTGCATGTCCTGGGAGCCGACCTTGTTGACCGGGCCATAGCGTTTGCACTGCACGACCAGCCGCCGTCCGTCCGGGGTCAGGCCCGTCACATCCGCGCCGAGGTCGCCCGCGCCGCCGCTCACCTCGACGTCCTGGCAGCCGTCGCGGACGCAGAGCTCCGCTATGGCCTGCTCGAAGACCAGCGGGTCCATGGCCCCGAACATCTCCGCCGTGGACTGGGGCGTGGACTCGGGCGCGGGCACCGCTTCCGGCTCCGGTTCCGGCTCGGGGTGGTCCGGCTGCCGCCGCGGTCCGGGCACCGACGCCATCGGCTCGCGGAGCGGCCGGGCGGTACGGGCGCGAGTACGGGCGCGTGGGCGTGGCCGGGTGCGGGTGCGCCGGACGGTGGCGATGAGGGCGATGACCACGAGCAGCCCCGCGGCGTACACATAGCCCCGGTGCTCACCCGCGTTCCGGGCGACGGCCTTCAGTGCCAGACCGGTGCCGCAGAGCAGGGTGGCCGCCAGCGCGAACACCAGGGCCGTCTGGCGCAGGCTGAAGGCCCCGCGCTGTCGCGGAGCCTTCCTCGCCGGGGTGATGGGCGGGGTCATCGGGGCGGTCGCCTTCCTCTGCGCGCACCTGCGGCTGATGCGGGACCCGGTCGTCGCGGTCCCGCATCAGCCGTCGCTTCGGTGGTGGTCATCGCTGTGTCAGGGCTGGTCGGCGTCCGGTCCCCGCGCCCGTCCCGGTACTCGGAACGCGCCGGGTACGGTTCCCGGTGCCGTGGGGTGCGGCGGACCGGCCCGGGTCAGTGGCCGGAGCCGTAGTAACCGCCGAGCTGGTCGCGGTAGGCGGGGTCGCCGAGGTGCCTGTCCTTGTCGAACTCGGGCGAAGCCTTGATCTCGTCCTTGGTGCGGGAGACATGGACGGTGCGCTCCTCATGGTCGACGCGGGACACGGTGCCCGCCGGGAGCATGACCTCCTTGCCGAAGATCCAGACACCGGTGTCGATGACGAGGTACTGCGAGCCGACGTCGTTGGAGTGCTTGTCCACCTTGCCGATGTGGCCGTCGGTCGCCTCGACCCGGTAACCGGAGAGGTCGTCGTCCCGGGTATGGCCGGCGGTGGGGACGTAGTTCCACAGATTGTCGTTCATCGAGAACTCCTTCTGATGACGGCGCGGGCATGATTCCGCCCGGACGTCGAATGGGTATCCGTACAGAAAATAAGGGGACAGGAAGCGGACCGGGGTTAATTCCGGTGCGCCTGTCGTGTTCTTTCGTTGTCAGGGTTCGCCGGACGCAACGGCCGCCCCGCACGGTGCGCCGTCCCGCCTGGTGCGGTCAGCGGCGGCACCGTGCCGCGGTCAGCGGCCGTTCGTGGGCCGTCTGCCCCTGTTCGGCGAGGTCATGCCTGGTCGTCGGGGTGCGATGACCGTTGACGGCGGTACCTACCAGCGGTACCAGCGGCCGCGGCTGCCGCCGTGTCCGGCGGGCCGGACGATGAAGCCGAGCACCCAGAGCACCAGCACGACGGCGGCGACCCACCACAGGATCTCCAGCGCGAACCCGGCACCGAGAAGAAGAACAGCGAGCAGAAGAACGAGAAGAAGCGGGACCATTAGTATCAACCTCCGAGATTCCGTGTGCCCGGGAAAAGGGGGCTCACACACAAGGTCCCGCCGATATTTCCCCGATTGTTTTTCCCGGGGATTCCTCCGCGGCGGAGTCCGCCACGGCCCGTCGGCGTGCGCGCCGACGCGCGGACGCCGACCGTCAGGTGACGTGGATGCCGATGAGACAGGTGTCGTCGTCCGTGTCCGACCGGCTGTGGGCGAGGAGGTCGTCGAGCAGCCGCTCAAGCGGCCGGTCGGGACCGCCCGCAGCGCTGAGAAGATGACTCAGGGCGTCGTTGAGCGCGAGGTCCTTGCGTTCGACGAGCCCGTCCGAGTACATCAACAGGGTGTCGCCCTCCTCCAGCTGCATCTCCTGTTCGCTGTAGGAGACCTCCGCCACGGCGCCGAGGAGGAGCCCCTTGCCCAGCGGGAAGGTCCGGGCGCCGCGGTCGCGGATCAGGACGGGCGGCAGATGTCCCGCGCGGGCCCAGCGCAGTACGCGCGTGCGGGGATCGTAGAGACCGCAGACGACGGTCGCGGTGACCCGGGTGTCGAGGTGATGGGCGACGAGGTTGAGCCAGGTCAGGAGCTGGCCCGGCCCCGCCCCGGTGACCGCCAGTCCCCGCAGCGCGTTGCGCAGCACCACCATGCTGGTCGCCGCCCCGATGCCGTGTCCGGCGATGTCACCGACGCAGAGCAGGATCTGCTGGGACGGCAGGACGACGCTGTCGTACCAGTCGCCGCCGACCAGTGATTCCGTGGCGGCCGGGCGGTAGCGCACGGCGACACTCAGACCGGTGAGGTCGAGCGGTCCCTGGCTGGGCGGCATGATGGCGTGCTGGAGCTGGAGGGCCAGCCGGTTGCGCTCCTCGGACTCGGCCTCGCTGTAGGCGAGCTGGTCGCGGGTGGCGTGCAGCGCGACCTCGGTCCAGTGCTGGGACGAGATGTCCTGGTAGGCGCCGCGTACCGTGGTGACCCGCTGCTCCGTGTCGAGGACCGGTTCCGCGATGACACGGATGTGCCGGATGATGCCGTCGGGACGTTGCAGCCGGAAGGTCACCGACGAGGGCCGCCGGTACTCGAAGACCGTGTGCAGCAGCCGGTCGATGACGGCCGTGTCGTCCGGGTGGGCGAGCGCCGACAGATCGCGCAGCGACAGGGGCGCCGAGGTGGCCGGCCTGCCGTACAGATCGAAGAGCTGACTGTTCCAGGTGATCTCACCCGTGGTCATGCTCTCCTCGAACCCGCCGATCCGTCCGAGGCGCTGCGCGTGCTGCAACAGGCTCGCCAGCCGTACGGTCTCGTCCTGGATACGCCAGACGAGGACCAGGACACCGCTGTGGCGGCTGATGCTGACATCCGCGACCACGGTGAGCGGCACCTGGTCGACGAGCGCGGTGAGTCTCATGTGCCCGGCGCGGAACGGCTCACCGGTGGCGTGGACCCGCTCGACCCGCTCGTACAGGCCGTGTTCCTCGGCGGCCAGTGGATACGCCTCCAGCAGCAGCGCGCCCCGGACCTGGGCGGGCGGCCGGCCGGCCGGGTCGGTGAACCGGCTGTTCACATGCCGGATACGGAAATCGGCGAGCCGTCCCTCGGCGTCCAGGTGCGGGGTGAGGAGGAGCACCGGATCGCTGAGCCCCTCCGCGAGGTCGATCAGCTCGGTACCGGGATGCGGGAGCGTCCCGGCGGCGCCGCGGCCGGGACGGGTCTCCAGGGTGTGGGCGCACAGCTGGGCGAGCGCCTCAATCTGACGGAGGATCTGAGGGGGCGGCGGGGACATGGGATCGGGCCAGCAGACCTCCAGCACCCCGTGCAGACGGCCCCCGGTGCCGGCCGGGACGGCCATCCGGCCGCCCTGGGGCCATTCCCGTCGGCCCAGCGACGGGGTCACCGTGTCCGCCAGGCTGTGCAGGAAGACGGGTTGGCGTTCGCTCAGGGCCCGGCGCGCGAGGATGGCGACCCCGGGCGGCACATGGTGCCAGAGCGCGGCCTCCTGCGGGGTGAAGCCCGCGGAGCCGCTCAGGGCGAACGAGCCGTCCCCGGCGGCGGTCCAGATCGCGACGGCGCACGCGCCGAGCGGACGCAGGGCGTTGTCGAGCAGCGCGTGGGCCATGGCCTCGGTGTCGTCGGCGGCGAGCACACCGCTCTCCGCCGTCCGCAGCCGGACCGCCGCCGAAGGGCCCGAACCGCCGGACGGGGGAGAGGCGGTGCGCTGGACGAACTCGGCGGCCACCTGGCTGACCTGGTCACGGGCGGCCTCGTTGACGATGTCCGCCGCCAGCTCCAGGGGCGTCAGACCGGCCCGGTCGGCGATCGCGGCCAACTGCTGGGCGGCCTGCACCGGTCCGCATCCCAGCCGCTCGACGAGAACGCCCTTCGCCAGCTCCACCAGGGCGCGCCCGTCGGCGTTCGCCTGGGCCGCCCTGACCTCCCGCCGCAGGCGTTCCACCGTGGCCGCCAGCCTGCTGACGGGCGAGTCCGCGGCCGGCGTACCGTCCGCCGCGGGTTCCTCCGGGCGCGCTTGGGGGCCGGGCCCGCCCGGGGGCGCCGTCGGGCCGTCCGGGGCGGGTCTGCGGGGATCGTCTGCGGTGCTCACCGTGGTTGCCTGATTCCTGGCCTGAGGTCGTCTCGGGGGCGGGGGATGACGGTCCGGCACCTCTAGGACGTCGTCACCCGCCCGGGGGACAACCACCGGCGGACACGGCTGATGAGATCGTTCGCGTCGACCGGCTTGGTGACATAGTCGCTCGCCCCGGAGGCCAGGCTCTTCTCCCGGTCGCCCGGCATCGCCTTCGCGGTCACCGCGATGATCGGCAGCTCCGCGTAGGCGGGCATCCGGCGGATCTCCGCCGTCGCCGTGTAGCCGTCCATCTCGGGCATCATCACGTCCATCAGGATGAGATCGACACGGGGATGACGGACAAGGGCCTCGATGCCCCTGCGGCCGTTCTCCGCGTGCACCACATGGATGCCGTGCAGTTCCAGGATGCCGCTGAGCGCGTAGAGGTTGCGCGCGTCGTCGTCGACGACGAGCACGGTGCGGTCGGCCAGGGACGCGTCGACGGGCTGCGACGCCAGCCGGCCCGCGTCCTCGGCGCGTACCAGCGGCAGCACACTGCCGGGCTGCTCGGCGGCCAGATGGAGCGCGATGCGCTCGCGGAGCTCGTCCAGACCGGACAGCAGTTCCAGCGGCCGGTTCTCCGACCGCCGCACCAGGGCCTGTTCCTGCGCCGGGTCGAGACGCCGGTTGTTGTGCGCGAGGACGGGCAGCGCGGTGAGCGCGGGATCGCCGTCCATGTGCTCCAGGAACTGCAACGCCTCACCGTCGCGCAGATCGAGATCGAGGACCACGCAGTGGACCGGCTCGGCGGCCAGGGCGGTGGCCGCCTCCTGCGCGCCGACGGCGGTGATCACGGCGGGGTCCGGCTGATGATCGCCCCTCTCGTGCCCGGAGGCCGCGAGATCGGCGGCGGCGCTCTCCGCGACGAGCGAGAGCAACCCCCGGGGATGCTGCTCGATCACCAGCAGACGGCGCTGCTGCCGCGGCAACTGCGCCGGATGCTGCTCACGGGCCGCGGTCCCGGCCGCGTCGGCGCCGTC
Organism: Streptomyces uncialis; assembly: GCF_036250755.1. Lineage (NCBI taxonomy): Bacteria > Bacillati > Actinomycetota > Actinomycetes > Kitasatosporales > Streptomycetaceae > Streptomyces > Streptomyces uncialis. Next base: position 8,666,537 of record NZ_CP109583.1, read on the forward strand.
GGCCTGGTCGCCGAAGCCCGCCCGGGCGAGGGGAAGGTAGAGCGTGAAGACGCTCCCGGTGCCGGGCGTGCTCCGGGCGGTGACCGCGCCACCGAGCACCTGGGCGATCTCCCGGCTGATGGACAGCCCCAGCCCGGTGCCGCCGTAGCGGCGGCTGGTGGTGCCGTCCGCCTGCTGGAACGCGCCGAAGATCACTTCGAGCTGCTGTTCGGCGATGCCGATGCCGGTGTCCTTGACCCGGAAGGCCAGTACGGGTCCGCCGTGGTCCGTGCCCGCGGGCAGTTCCTGCTCCGCGGCGGGCTCGATCCGGAGCTCCACGCTCCCGTGCTCGGTGAACTTGACGGCGTTGGAGAGCAGATTGCGCAGCACCTGACGCAGCCGTGAGTCGTCGGTGACCAGTTCACCGGGGACACCGGGCGCGGTGATGATCGAGAATTCGAGGCTCTTCTGCGTGGTCATCGGCCGGAACGTCGCCTCGACGTAGTCGAGCAGCCGCCGCAGGGAGATCCGCTCCGGATGGACGTCCATCTTGCCGGCCTCGACCTTGGACAGATCGAGGATGTCGTTGATCAGCTGGAGCAGGTCCGAACCGGCCGAGTGGATGATCCCCGCGTACTCGACCTGCTTCGGGCTGAGGTTGCGGGTGGGGTTCTGGGCGAGGAGCTGGGCGAGGATCAGCAGGCTGTTGAGCGGTGTGCGCAGTTCATGGCTCATGTTGGCCAGGAACTCCGACTTGTACTTCGAGGCCAGGGAGAGCTGCTGGGCCCGGGTCTCCAGTTCCTGACGGGCCTGCTCGATCTCCAGGTTCTTGGTCTCGATGTCGTGGTTCTGCGTGGCCAGCAGGGCCGCCTTCTCCTCCAGCTCGGCGTTGGAGCGCTGGAGTTCGTCCTGCTGGACCTGGAGCTCCTCCGAGCGGGCCTGGAGTTCACCGGCGAGACGCTGCGACTCGACGAGGAGTTCGTCGGTGCGGGCGTTGGCGACGATGGTGTTGACGTTGACGCCGATGGTCTCCATCAGCTGGTCGAGGAAGTCGCGGTGCACGGGGGTGAACGAGCTGAAGGAGGCCAGCTCGATGACGCCGAGGACCTGGTCCTCGACCACGATCGGCAGGATCATCAGACTGCCGGGAGCGGTCCCGCCCAGTCCGGACGAGATCACATAGTCCCCGGGCACCTCGTCGGCGGCGATCGTACGGCGGCTGCGGGCCGCCTGGCCGACCAGTGACTCACCGGCGCCGAACCGGCCGGTGATACTGCCGCGCGGCCGTCCGTACCAGCCGATCAGGGTCAGTTCCGCGCCCTGCGCACCCTCGTCCGCGAGATAGAACGCCCCGTACTGGGCCGCCACCAGCGGGGTCAGCTCGTCCATCACCAGCTCCGCCACCACGGACAGATCGCGGTGTCCCTGCATGAGTGAGGAGATCCGGGCCAGATTGGACTTGAGCCAGTCCTGTTCCTGGTTGGCCCGGGTCGTCTCGCGCAGCGAGCCCACCATCGAGTTGATGTTGTCCTTGAGCTCGGCCACCTCGCCCGAGGCGTCCACGGTGATCGACCGCGTCAGATCGCCCTCGGCGACCGCGCTGGCCACCTCGGCGATCGCCCGCACCTGGCGGGTGAGGTTCCCCGCCAGCTCGTTGACGTTCTCGGTCAGCCGCTTCCAGGTCCCGGAGACACCCTCCACCTCGGCCTGTCCGCCGAGGCGCCCTTCGCTGCCGACCTCGCGCGCCACCCGTGTCACCTCGGCGGCGAACGCGGAGAGCTGGTCGACCATCGTGTTGATGGTCGTCTTCAGCTCCAGGATCTCGCCGCGCGCGTCCACGTCGATCTTCTTCGACAGATCCCCGTTGGCGACCGCGGTGGTGACCTGGGCGATGTTGCGGACCTGTCCGGTCAGGTTGTTCGCCATCGAGTTGACGTTGTCCGTGAGGTCCTTCCAGGTCCCGGAGACGCCCTTGACGTCGGCCTGGCCGCCGAGCCGTCCTTCGGTGCCGACCTCGCGCGCCACCCGGGTGACCTCGTCCGCGAACGCCGACAGGGTGTCGACCATCGTGTTGATCACCCCGGCGAGCGCCGCGACCTCGCCCTTCGCCTCGACGGTGATCTTCTGCGAGAGGTCACCACGGGCCACGGCGGTGGCGACCTGGGCGATCGACCGCACCTGGCCCGTCAGATTGGACGCCATCACATTGACGTTGTCGGTGAGGTCCTTCCAGGTTCCCGACACCCCCCGCACGGTGGCCTGCCCACCGAGATTGCCCTCGGTGCCGACCTCGCGCGCCACGCGGGTGACCTCGTCCGCGAACGCGGAGAGCTGGTCGACCATCGTGTTGATGGTCTCCTTCAGCTCCAGGATCTCGCCCCGCGCGTCGACCCGGATCTTCTGCGAGAGATCCCCTTGCGCCACGGCCGTGGTGACCTCGGCGATGGACCGCACCTGCGCGGTGAGATTGTCACCCATGACATTGACGGACTCGGTGAGGTCCTTCCACGTCCCCGAGACGCCCTTGACGTCAGCCTGGCCGCCGAGCCGCCCTTCGGTGCCGACCTCCCGTGCGACACGGGTGACCTCGTCCGCGAACGCGGACAACTGATCGACCATGGTGTTGATGGTGTTCTTGAGTTCGAGGATCTCGCCCCGCGCGGTCACGGTGATCTTCTGCGAGAGATCGCCCTTGGCCACGGCCGTCGCGACCTGGGCGATGGACCGCACCTGCGCGGTGAGGTTGCCCGCCATGGAGTTCACCGAGTCGGTCAGGTCCCGCCAGGTCCCGGAGACGCCCTTGACGTCCGCCTGGCCGCCGAGCTGCCCTTCGGTGCCGACCTCGCGCGCCATACGGGTGACCTCGTCCGCGAACGAGGACAGTTGGTCGACCATGGTGTTGATGGTGTTCTTGAGTTCGAGGATCTCGCCCCGCGCGTCCACCGTGATCTTCTGCGAGAGATCACCCTTCGCCACCGCGGTGGTCACCTGGGCGACATTGCGCACCTGGTCGGTGAGATTGCCCGCCATGAAGTTCACCGAGTCGGTCAGCTCACGCCAGACACCGCCCACCCCCGGCACTTCCGCCTGTCCGCCGAGGCGGCCCTCGCTGCCGACCTCGCGTGCCACGCGGGTGACCTCGTCCGCGAACGCGGAGAGCTGGTCCACCATCGTGTTGACGGTGCTCTTCAGCTCCAGGATCTCGCCGCGCGCGTCCACGTCGATCTTCTGCGAGAGATCGCCCCTCGCCACGGCCGTCGCCACCTGTGCGATGTCCCGCACCTGAGTGGTGAGGTTCCCCGCCATGGCGTTGACGGAGTCGGTCAGATCCGCCCAGGTACCCGAGACGCCCGGTACCTCCGCCTGCCCGCCCAGCGTGCCCTCGGTGCCCACCTCCCGCGCCACCCGGGTGACCTCGGAGGTGAACAAGGACAGCTGGTCGACCATGCCGTTGAAGACGGTGGCGATCTCGCCCAGCAGTCCGTCGGCCTCACCGGGCAGCCGCGTCCCGAAATCACCGTCCCGTACCGCGGTCAGCCCGGCCAGCAGTTGCCGCAGCTCGGGTTCCCCCACGCCGCCGGAGCCACCCGGTCCACGCGACCCGGCCCCCGCATACTGGGTTCTCGCCTCAGCCATGCCCCACCTTCCAGATCCCCAGGCATACGGTCCGCGCGGAAGCGGACAGGACCGACGGCACGGACGGGAGCGGGCACGCTCCGCCCGCCCTGCCGTGGACCACTCCCCACCCCGCGCAGCAAATACGACAGAGAGTACCGCTGGACTACCCACTGGTACGGGCCAACTACCCGCGCCGACCATCTTCGGGCGGTCCGGACGGCGGGCTTCCGGGCCCAGGGCCCCGACCGGACCGTCCCGCCCGGGCCGATGATCCGCGATCCGCGATCCGCGGGCGGCGGCACGGGGGCGGCGGCACTCCGCGGCGCCCCGGAAGGGAGGCCGCCTACGGTGCGCAGTTCACGGCGACGCGACGGACAGGGAGAACGCCTGGAGCGTGCCGCTCACGGCGACGCGACAGGCGGGAACGGCCCGTCGAAGGAGCCAGGGGACGCGTCAGTTCCTCGGTGTCTTGACGACGAGGAAGGCGGCACCCGCCAGGAGCGCCACCCCGGCGACCGTCGGTATCACCCAGCCGCCCTTGCCCCCGGTGACCGCTTGCGCGGACAGGATCAGCAGTCCGATCGCCGCGACCACGGTGACCGCGATCGCGGTCCAGAAGGCAGCCGGATGACGCATGATGTCTCTCCTCGGGCGGGGTCGCGGGCATCGGAAGCACCTGGTCCTCCTGCCCCCTCATTCGGCCGGAATTCCCGACAGTTCCGTCCACAGGTCGAGAAACGCCCGCAACGGCGCGCCGAGCCGCGGGCCCAGCCGCCAGACGAACACCTTCCGCAACCGGATGGCGGGTTCCAGCGGCACGACGACGAAGCGCGGGTCGGTGGCCAGAACCGGACTCGCGTGGGAGGTCAGGGCGATGCCCACCCGCTCCGCGACCAGGGCCACCTGGAGGGCGACGTCGTTCGTCGCGTACGCGATGTCCAGCCGAAGCGCCCGCGCGGCGAAGGCGTCACGGATGAACGCGTGGACCCCGCTGTCGGGGCCGTAACTGATGACGGTGCTCCGGGCCGCCTCCGCGAGGGGCATCGGGACGTTCGCCGCCCGGCTCCCGGCGGGGAGGACCGCGACGATCCGGTCCTCCAGCAGGGTCCGCGACCCGACGGCGGCGGGCAGCCCCTGCGGCGGCGGCGCCATCACGGCCGCGTCGAGCCGCCCTTCGCGGACCGCTCCCAGCAGTGACGGGCTCGACGCCCCGATGAGACGCACGGAGATCCCGGGATACCGGCGGTGGTACTCCCCGAGCAGCCGGGGGACACGGGTACCCTCCAGACCGCCGACGGTCCCCAGCGCGAGCGCCCCGTCCAGCAGACCGGCACGGTCGGCGAACTCCAGGGCCGCCGCCGCTGCCGCCGCCAGACAGTCCCGGGCGTGCGGCAGCAGAGCGGCACCCCCGGAGGTGAGGACCACCCGCCGGGGCAGCCGTTCGAACAGCGGCTCGCCCAGTTCCCTCTCCAGGGACCGGATCTGCTGGCTGATCGCGGGCTGAACGACATGACAACGGACCGCCGCCTTGGTGAACGACCCCTCCTCCGCCACCGCAACGAAGTACTCAAGGGTGCGGAGCTCCATGGCCGCGAGGTTATCAACCCCTTTGTCGAGAAAGCTTGTTGTCACGCGAGCCCGGGCAGGAGCCGGTCCGTCCCGTGGTGCCCGACGGCCATGCGGAGGGTGGTTCCCCGGTGCGATCACCGAGCATGACCGCTGGTATCACCGCTGTGTATTGGACACCCGCCGTCCGGTGGCCGGACGCTTGGGCAGGGCCCCGCGGCCCGGGCGAAAGGCAGGGGCGGACCGATGAAGGTGACTGTCGTGGGTGGGGGCATCGCCGGGTTGACCTGTGCCCTGAGCCTGCACGCCGCGGGGTTCCCGGCGCGGGTGTACGAGGGGGCCCGGACCGTCGAGGCGGTCGGCGTGGGCATCAATCTGCTGCCGCACGCCGTCCGGGAACTCGCCGAACTGGGTCTGGCCGGTGAACTGGCCTTCATCGCGCTCCCCCCGCACCGGCTGAGCTACCGCGACCGGACGGGCGAACCGGTGTGGGAGGAGCCACTGGGACTCACGGCCGGCTACCGGTGGCCGCAGTACTCCGTGCACCGCGGGCATCTCCAGATGACGCTGCTGGCGGCGGTGCGCGAGCGGCTGGGGCCGGACTCGGTCCGTACCGGGCTGCGGTTCCAGCGCTTCGAGCAGTCCGCGGACGGCGTCCGCTCCCACTTCCTGGACCGCGCGAGCGGCCTGCCCGTGCTGGACGACGCCGATGTACTGGTCGGCTGCGACGGTGTCGACTCCGCGGTCCGCGCCCAACTCCACCCGGACGAGGGCGCCCCGAACCGCAACGGCGTCCATATGTGGCGAGGCGTCGCCCGCCACCCGCATGTCCTCGGCGGGCGCTCGATCGTGGTGGCCGGGGGCACCCCCGGCGCGAAGTTCGTCGCCTACCCGATCGAGGACCCCGCGGCCGAGGGCGGCGAACCCCTGATGAACTGGGTGCTGGAGGTACGGCACGGACCGTCCGGCCCGCCCGCCGACGGCCCCGGCCCCGGCGGCACCGGCCGTCGCGTCACCACGGCGGAGGCCCGCGCCGCCCTGGCGTCCTGGGACCTCCCGTGGATCGACCTCGCGGCGCTGGTCGAGCGCTCACCCGCGATCCTCGAATACCCGATGCTCGACCGCGACCCCCTGCCGCGCTGGAGCTTCGGACGGGTCACCCTGCTCGGCGACGCCGCGCACCCGATGTTCCCCATGGGCATGAACGGCGGATCGCAGTCCGTCGTCGACACCCGGGTGCTGGCCTGGTGCCTGGCCCGGGAGAACGGTCCCGTGGCCGCGCTGCGCCGCTACGACGGGATGCGCCGGGAGGTCGTCAACGCGGTCGTGACGGCCAATCGGGACCTGGGGCCGGAGGAGATCATCGCGCGGGCCGCGGACCGGGGCGGGCCGCTGCCCACCGCCCACGCCGACCGGATCGCGCACCGCTACCGAGAGCTGGCACAGGCCACCGTGGCCCAGGTCAACACCCACCCGTCATGGACGGTCCCGCACCCTGCCGGGGAACCGGTCCGGTGAGGACCCGACCCTCCCCGGACCCGAGCTGATCCTCCCGAGGACGACCGTGATGGCGAAGACCCCGACCCGCCGCGCTCACGTCCTTGTCACCTCGGCGGACCGGGTGCGCCGCGCGGCGACCGGACCTGGTCGGCGGTGGCGGAACGGGAGTTCACCGGTACGACGATCGGCAGACCGGTGCGCGGGTCGGACAGCACATCCGCGTCGAGCCCGAAGACCTCGGCCAGCATGCCGGGAGTGAACACCTCGTTCGGCTTTCCCCGTTCCAGGATCGCGCCGTCCTTCATGACGACCACCAGATCGCTGCAACGCGCGGCCAGGGTGAGATCGTGCAGCACCATCGCGACGGTGCGGCCGCGTTCCCTGTTCAGCTGAAGCACCAGGTCGACCACCTCGACCTGATGGGCCAGGTCGAGGAAGGTGGTCGGCTCGTCGAGCAGCATGATCTCCGTGTCCTGGGCCAGCGTCATGGCGATCCAGACGCGCTGCCGCTGGCCTCCCGAGAGTTCGTCGACGCGCCGGTCGCGGAGATCGGCCACCCCGGTCAGCTCCAACGCGCGGTCCACCGCCTCCTCGTCCCGCGGTGACCACTGGCGGAACCACCGCTGATGCGGATGCCGCCCCCGGGTGACCAGGTCGCGTACCACGAGACCGTCGGGCGCGACCGGATGCTGCGGGAGCAGACAGACGCGTCCGGACACCTCCCGGGTCGGGGTGTCGTGCACGGATTCCCCGTCGAGGCGCACCCGTCCCGAGGAGGGTGTGAGCAGACGGGCCATGGTGCGCAGCAGCGTCGACTTCCCGCATCCGTTCGGGCCGATGATCGTGGTGACCGTCCCGTCGGGAACGTCGAGGGTGACGTCCCGGACGACCGGGTCACCGCCGTAGCCGACGGTCACGGCCTCGGCGCCCAGCCGGGAGACGGGCCGGTGAACGGCCGGGTCGGTCATACGGTGGTCCTCCGGTTGGTACGCACAAGAAGCCAGATCAGGTAGGGCGCTCCGACGCAGGCGGTGACGACCCCGGCGGGGACGCCCGAGGCAAGGACGTTGCGGCACATCAGATCGGCGACGACGACGAGGCAGGCGCCGTAGACCGCCGAGGCGACGAGGGGTGGCCGCGATCCGCCCGTCAGCCGGAGGGCGATCTGCGGGACGGCGAACGCGACGAAGCCCAGCGGCCCGACGGCGGAGACGGCCGCCGCCGCGAGCAGCACGGCGGCCAGCAGGGTCAGGAGCCGCGTCGCACCCAGCCGTACCCCGAGTCCGCGGGCGGTGTCGTCGCCGAGCTGGATCGCGCCGAGGTGCCGGCCGAGCAGCAGCGAGAGCGGGAACATCGCGGCGAGGACGACGGCGACGGGGACGGCGTGGTCCCAGCCGCGCCCGTCGAGGTTGCCGAACAGCCACCTCTGGGCGCTCGCTGCGTCGTCGATACTGGCCCGGACCAGCACCCACCGGGTGAGGGCGGCGAGCACCGCGCCGACGGCGATGCCCGTCAGGACCAGCCGTTGCGGATCGGTTCCCCGCCCACCGGCGAGGACGCGGAGCAGGACGGCCGCGGTGATACCCCCGGCGAAGGCGGCGGGTACGAGACCGAAGTGCTGGAGCGCCCCGTCGACCGGTCCGCCGCCGCTCCCCTCCGAGGCCGTCCCGACGATGACGAGCACGGCGGCCAACGAGGCTCCCTGGGTGACACCGAGGATGTCGGGGCTGGCCAGCGGATTGCGGGCGAAGGTCTGGGTCAGCGCCCCCGCGAGCCCCAGGGCGGCGCCCGCCAGGACGGCCACGGTGACCTGCGGCAGCCGCAGTTCCCTGACCAACAGCGTGTGGGCGGGGTCGTCGCCGATGACCAGCGCGCGGAACACCGCTCCGGGACCGATGCCGAAGTCACCGGTCGCCAGGTCTGTGATGACGAGCAGGACGAGCAGCGCGACACCGGCGAGCGTGGCGGCGAGGGAGCGCAGCGGCAGCAGCCAGGAGGCGCCCCCGAGGCGCAGCGGGGCCTCGGCGGCCCGGAGCCGGGTGCTCATACGCGCACCAGCCGGGCGCGCCGCACGAGGACCACGAAGACGGGTCCGCCGAGGAGTGCCGTCACGATGCCGACGTGGACCTCCGAAGGGGGTGCGAGGACGCGGCCGATCGTGTCGGCCAGGGTCAGGAGCAGTCCACCGAGAACGGCGGAGTACGCGGTCACCCAGCGGTGGTCGACCCCGCACAGCCGGCGGGCCGCGTGGGGGACGGTGAGGCCGATGAATCCGATCGGGCCGCAGGCGGCGGTGGCCGTACCGCACAGGACCATGATCGCGCCGATGCCCAGGATCTTCTGCCGCAGCGGGTGCTGTCCCAGGGACCGGGCGACGTCGTCGCCGAGTTGCAGCAGATTGAGCCCGGGTGCGACGGCGACGGCCAGCAACAGCCCGAGCAGGGGCAGGGCCTGGAGGAAGATGTCGATCCCCCGGCCCATGACCGTGCCCGACCCCCAGACGCGGTAGGCCTGGACCGAGCGGGAGTCGCGTGTCACGAAGGCCTGGGTGACGGCTGTCAGCAGGGCGGTCGTCGCGGCGCCGGCCAGGACCAGCGAGAGCGGGTCGGGTCCGCCCCGGCGGGAGCCGACGGCCAGGACGGCGACGGTCGCGGCACCGGCACCGGCGAGCCCGAACCACAGGTAACCGGCGATGTGGTCGACGCCGAGCAGCGCGATGGCGAGCACCACCGCGAGCGCGGCGCCCGCCTCGATCCCCAGCAGACCGGGATCCGCCAGCGGGTTGCGGGTCTGCCCCTGCATCAGCGCTCCCGCCAGCCCGAGCGCGGCACCGACGGCGAGCGCCAGCACCGTCCGGGGTATCCGCAGTTCGTGGACGATGACGGCCGCCTCGCTGCCGTCGGGACGCAGCAGCACGTCGAACACCGTCCCGGGCGGGACACCGCCCGCCCCCACGGCCAGACTCAGCGCCGTGACGACGGGCACCGCGGCGAGCAGCAACGCGAGTCCGGTCCAGCGTCTTCGGGTGCCCGCGCGGGTACGCGAGGCGGCTGGGCGGCCGGTCTTGTCGAGCGTCATGCGGGACGGGGCAGGGCGCCGGGGGTGTGGAGCCGGGCCGGGCGACCGTCGGAGCGGTCGCCGGAGCGGCGCACCTCGGCGGGATCGAGAAACCCCTGGGAAGGGGGCACCGGGCGCAGGGCCGGTCCGCGCGGCATCAGGCGCCCGCCTTCCTGAGCTCTTCGAACAGCTCGACGCCGCTCACCTGGTCGGTGACGGTCCCGTCGTCCAGCAGGACGGCGCGGATGTCGTTGAGGACCCAGGACACGTCGAAGGAACCGGAGCCGTACCAGGCGGCGAAGTCGACCACGCCGGTCCTGGCGTCACCGACCTCGAACAGCGGGTTGTCCAGCGGGTCCGGCGCACCGTACTGGACGGAGCCGGACAGGACGAAGACGATCGGGGCGACCAGTTCGCCCAGCTTCTCCTCGCTGACGCTCGTGTAGCCGTATTTGGCGCCGGTCCGGTCCTGGCCGTGCGCGGAGGGGCGCTTGAACCCCAGGTCGGTCAGGACCGGACCGGCGGTCCGGCCGCTGCCGTAGGCGCAGAAGTTCCCCTCTCCGCACGCGGACATCAGCGACACGGTCTCGCCCGCCAGCCCCGCCTCCTCGATGTCGCGCCTGGTGGCGGTGGTCTCCCGGTCGAGGTGCTCGATGACGGACCCGGCCCGCTCACCCCGGCCGGTGGCCCGGCCGAGGAGGCGCAGGTTCTCCTCCCAGGACGCGGTGGCCCGGGTGATCAGCACCGGCGCGATCTTCTTCAGCTCCTCGGCCAGCTCGTCGCTGCTGAGGCTCTGTTCCCCGATGATGACCGACGGCCCCGCCTCCAGGACGAGTTCGACCTTGTCGGGTTCGACCAGCTCGATCCCCTCGTCGGCCAGCAACCGCTCCTGTGCCTGGAAGGCCGCGTCGCCCTTGTGCGTGGACCGGCCGACATGGGTGGGGGTCACACCGATCGCGAGGAGCTCGGTCGCGGTCCTCGGATCGAGTGCCCAGACCTTCTCGTCGGTGACGGGGACGGTGGTCCGGCCGTAGGCACCGGCGAGCGTCACCTCGCGCGGCCCGCCGCCGGTGGAGTCCCCGCCCCCGCCACCGGAGCCGGAGCCGCAGGCGGTGAGGAAGAGCACGGCCACGGCGAACGCGGCGGTGGCTCGCGCGGCTCGGCGGCCGGTGACGGTGTACAGCATGGGCGGGGGTTCTCCTGATTCGATGTCGCGGTCGAGGTGCCTGACGCGTGGACGGGTCAGGGCGCGATGCTGACGATGCGCCAGTGACGCGACCGCTCGTACTGCCGGCTGAGCCGCGCGAACGTCCCTCCCGTGCGCAGCAGTTCGGCGGGCGTACCGGCCTCCACGACCCGGCCCCCGTCGAGCGAGACCACGTGATCCGCCGTGGCCAGGGTGGCGGGACGGTGGGCGATCACGATCACCGTGCGGGCGGGGTCGTCACCGAGATTGGAGATGGCCTGGGTGATCGCGGCCTCGTTCTCGGGGTCGAGCGCGGAGCTGGCCTCGTCGACGAGCACGATCCGGGCCCGCTTGAGCATCGCCCGCGCGATCGCCACCCGCTGGCGCTCACCGCCCGACAACTGGGCGCCGGCCTCGCCCACCCGGGTGTGCCAGCCCTCCGGCAGCCGCTCGATCACCTCGTCGAGCCGCGCCGCGGCGGCCACCTCCCGCAGCTCGTCCCATGTCGCCTCCGGATGTGCGAGGCGCAGGTTGTTCTCGATGGTGTCGTCGAACAGATAGACGTCCTGGAAGACGATGGCGATCTCGTCGAGCAGGACACCCGGGTCGAGTTCCCGGACATCGGTGCCGCCGACCCGTACCTGGCCCGCGTCGATGTCGAAGAAGCGCGCGATGAGCCGGGTCACCGTCGTCTTCCCGGAGCCCGAGGGCCCGACCAGCGCGGTGGTGGTGCCCGGCCGGCAGCGCAGCGACACGTCACGCAACGCGGGGCTGTCACCGCCCGGATAGGTGAAGTCGACGTGCGAGAACTCGACCTCGGCCGTCTCGATCCCGCGCACCGGCTCGGTCGGCACGGGCAGGGTGGGGGTCGCCAGCAGTTCCTCGATGCGCACGATCTGGTTGCGCAGCGCGCGCAGTGCCCCGATGAGGTCGATCAGGTTGCCGAGCGGCTCCAGGAAGCGGGCGGCCAGTACGAGCAGCGCGATCGCCTCGGCGACCCCGACGCGCCCGGTGAGCATCAGCTGCGCGGCCAGCGCGAGCACCGCGACGAACCCGCCCATGATCACGCCGGTGTACACGAAGAACGGCTGCCTGGCGCGGCGCATGCCGTCGCGGTAGGTCTCGCGGTGGTCCTCCAGCGCGGCCCGCATCCGGGGTGTGCCGTCGGCATGGCCCGCGGCCCGCAGGACGGGCTGGGCCTGGCCGAGCTCGATCGCCCGGCTGGCGACCCCGGTCGCCGCCCGCTCCAGCTCGATCTCCGCGATCTCCGCGATCCGCGCGGCCCGCCGCAGCGCCGCGTAGGCGACCAGCGCGATCACGCACAGCAGCAGTGCCATCCGCCAGTCGACCGCGAACGTCACGGCGACGACCGTCGCGGGCAGCAGGGTCGAGGTGATCACGGGGCCGCCGATCGTCACGGCGAGATGCGCGGCGTTGCCCACGTCCGCGGTCACCCCCCGCGCCAGCCGCGCCTTGTGCTCGGCGGTGAACCAGCCCAGCGTCAGGGTGCTCACATGGCGCATCAGCCGGCGGCGCAGTTGCGCCGCGAGCGCTCCCGCAGCCGCGAATCCCACCGGGGTGGCGATGATGCTCAGCACCGCGTACATGGCGGCGCCGCACGCGCCGACCACCAGCCACGGCGTGGCGGCGGCGAGATCGGGCTCGGGCCGTACGACGGCGTCCAGGACCGGGACGAGCAGGGCGAGCATCAGCCCTTGCAGGACGGCCTGGGCCGCGGTGAGAAGCCAGAGCCGGGCCAGCAGCCGCGGATTCGGCCACAGTCGGTACAGACGGCGGATCATGCGAGTACACCTTCCTGCGCGGCCCACATCCGGGCGTACAGCCCGTCGCGGGCGAGCAGCTCGTCGTGGCGGCCCCGTTCGGCCAGCCGTCCGTTGTCGAGTACGAGGATCTGGTCGGCGCCGGCGATGGTGTGCAGCCGGTGGGCGATCACGATCACCGTCTTGCCGGTCGCCAGGGTGGCGAGCGCGTCCTGGACCGCCGACTCGCTGTCGGCGTCCAGCGCGGCCGTCGCCTCGTCGAGGACGACGATCGGCGCGCCGGACAGGATCGCCCGCGCGATGGTCAGCCGCTGGCGCTCACCACCGGACAGACTGCCGCCGCCCGCGTCGAGCAGCGTGTCGTACCCGTCGGGCAGTTGCTCGATCACCTCGTGGATGTGCGCGGCGGCCGCCGCCCGGCGGACCTCTTCGTCGGTGGCCCCCGGCCTGCCGATGCGGATGTTCTCCGCGACGCTGTCGCGCAGCAGCGCGACATCCTGGAACACCAGCGACATCGACGCCAGCAGCTCGGCGGACGGGATCGAGCGCACATCGACGCCGCCGATCCGGACCGCTCCGTCCGACACGTCGTAGAAGCGCGGCAGCAGGCTCGCGAGGGTGCTCTTCCCGGCGCCCGACGGCCCCACGATCGCGGTGACCTGGCCCGGCGCGCAGACGGCGCTGATCTTGTCGACCGCGGTGGTCACCCCGTCGTAGGAGAACGAGACACGGTCGAACTCGACGCCGTGACCGGACGGTGCCCGGGGAAGCTCGGGCTCGGGCAGCGGCGGACGGGCCAGCAGCCGCTCGATGTTGGCCGCGCCCATCCGGCCCTTGCGCACGCCCTGGGAGGCGGTCACGGCCGGGAGGATGGAGTTCGGCATGCCGACCGCGACGACGAGGAACGCCACGAGGTCCGCGACGCCGAGCGACCCGTGGTCGACGAACGCCAGCCCGGCGGCCGTCATCGCGGTGAGGACGGCCATCTCCGAACCGAACAGCCGTGCCGCCGCCGAGCTGTAGCGCACCTCGGCGACCCATGCCGCGAACGCCTGGGTGTGCTCGTCCACGGCGTCGTCGAAGCGGCGCAGGACGCGGCCCCCGGTGCCGAACGTCTTGACCACCTGGATTCCGTCGGCGTACTCCACACTGGCCGCGCTGATCCGCGCGTCGGCGGCGGTCAGCCGGTTCATATGGGTCGTCATGGAGCGCATGGAGACGCGGAAGCAGACCGCCATCAGGCCCAGTACGCCCAGCGCGATCAGTGTCATCCGGACATCGACGAAGAACAGATAGCCCGTCCCGACGGCCATCACCGTGACCGCTCCGGTCAACTGCCCCAGGGCGTGCGCGATGACCTCGTGCATCTCCTCCAGGTCGCCCGTCATCGCCCTCTTGACCCGGCCCGAGCCCGCGAGACGGAACCAGCCCAACGGCAGCGCGCCGAGGTGGCGCACGATCCGCACCCGCAGATCGTGCAGGATCGCCGCGTCGGCGTAGTGCCCCACCCGGGAGGACTGCACCAGCAGCACCAGCCACACGCTGGCACCCGCCGCACCGATACCGACCCAGGTCCAGATGGCCGAGTGCGCCCCGGTGGGGTCTTCGAGCATGATCCGCGCGATCTCGGCGACGGCGATGTAGGGCACGATGCCCGCCGCCGCGCTCAGGGACGAGAGGACCGCGCAGATCACGAGATGGGTCCGGATCGGTGCGAGCAACCGCGCCAGAGCGCCGGATTTCGCGAGTCCCGCGGACGGGTCGGCCTCCTGGTAGGACCGCGAGGTGTCGACCGCTGGTGCGTCTGGTGTCGTGCTCATGCCTCTTCCTCCCCGGGGGCCGCCGGCACCGTCGCCGGTCGTACGGCCCCATGGATCTCGACGCAGCCTCCACCGTCACCCTGGGGTGCGGTAAGGCATGCCTAACCTCACCTCAATCTTGAGTCTTCAAGGTCACTTGATGTCAAATGAGCGCATGAGCGATCCAGTCGGTGTCTCGATCGGCCAGGCGGCGGCCCTCTACGGCCTCGCGCCGTCGACCCTGCGATGGTGGGAGTCGCAGCACGTGCTCCCCGAACCCCCGCGCGTCAACGGGCGACGGACCTACACCGAGACCGAACTCCGCCGCATCGGTCTGGCGTATCTGTGCTGCGTGGTCGGCACGATGCCGCTCGACCAGGCCGCCGTCGTGACCGCCGGTGGCAGGAACCAGCACTGGCAGCGCACGGTGAAGGGCCAGGCCGGGCTGATCGAGGAGAAGATCAGGCAGTTGCGGAGCGCGCACGCGTATCTGCTGCACCTGCTGGGATGCCCGGACGACGACATCGTCGGCCAATGCCCGGACCTCGACGGCGAACTGATTGACCACACACCACGCGGGCGCGTCGCCACCCCCGGACTCGTCGCCGCGGCGCAGTCCATCCCCCGCCGTGGGGCGGGCCGTGGCAAGCGTGATGAAATGCCGCCGCCCCGTGACGAAACCCCGGCGACGGTCTCCGTTCGCTGCGATGTCTGTGCGGGCCCCGTCCCCCAACCGGCGCGGGGCCGCCGCCGCAAGTACTGCTCACGCGCCTGCCAGCAACGGCGCTACCGCCAGAACACGGCCCGGCCCCCGGCCCGCTGACCGGCGACCATCTGACGGGCGACCACCCGACGGGCGACTCCCGCCGAACGGCGGACCGGCCGCCCCGGTGAGGGGACGGCCGCACCGTGACCGCCGCGACCCCGCTGCCCGCTACCGACAACGGGCGTACCCGCACGCACCGAAGGCCCGGTGGGCGTGGGTGATCGACCACGCCCACCGGGCCTTCGGCCGCGGCGGGTGCTCCCTACCGGAAGGCGGGCAGTCCGGTCATGGCCTGGCCGATGACGAGCTTGTGCATCTCCGGGGTGCCCTCGTACGTCAGGACCGACTCCAGGTTGGCCATATGGCGGATCACCGGGTACTCCAGCGAGATCCCGTTGGCGCCCAGGACCGTGCGGGCGCTGCGGCAGATGTCGAGCGCCTTGTTCACGTTGTTGAGCTTGCCCATGCTGACCTGCTCGGGGCGCAGACCCGGACCGTCCTTGCGCCGTCCCAGATGCAGGGCGAGCAGGGTGCCGCACGTCAGCTCCACCGCCATATGGGCCAGCTTCTCCTGGGTGAGCTGGAAGCCCGCGATCGCCTTGCCGAACTGCGTGCGCTGCCCCGCGTACTCCAGGGCTGCCGCCAGCGAACTGCGTGCGGCACCCATCGCGCCCCAGACGATGCCGTAGCGCGCCTCGTTCAGACAGGACAGCGGGCCGCGCAGCCCCCGCACCTCCGGCAGCATCGCGTCCCCGGGCAACCGGACCCCGTCCAGGACGAGTTCACTGGTGACCGACGCCCGCAGCGACAGCTTGTGCTTGATCAGCGGGGCGGAGAAACCGGGGGTGTCGGTCGGCACCACGAAGCCGCGCACCCCTTCCTCGGCCCGGGCCCACACCACCGCCACATCCGCGACGGAACCGTTGGTGATCCACATCTTGCGGCCGTCGAGGACCCAGTCACCGCCGTCCCGGACGGCGCGGGTGAGCATCCCGGCCGGATCGGAGCCGTGGTCGGGCTCGGTCAGGCCGAAACAGCCGATCGCCTCACCGGCGGCCATGGGCGGCAGCCAGCGCCGCTTCTGCTCCTCGCTGCCGTGCTGCCGGATCGCGTACATCGCCAGCGAGCCCTGGACACTGACCAGGGAACGGATGCCCGAGTCGCTGGCCTCCAACTCCATACAGGCGAGCCCGTAGTCGACGGCGCTCATCCCGGCGCAGCCGTAGCCCTCCAGATGCATACCGAGCAGGCCGAGACCGCCGAGTTCCTTGGCGAGTTCCCGGATGGCGGGCAGCTCGCCCTTCTCGAACCATTCGGCGACATAGGGGTCCACGGCCGTGTCGCAGACCTGCCGGACGGCCGCCCGGACCGCCTTCTCCTCGGGGCTGAGCATGTCGTCGATGCCCGCCAGGTCGAGCGGATCGGACTTGGCGCGGACGGCGCCGGACGTTCTGCCGGATGCGGTGGACATGGGTCCTGCCTTTCGGACGCGGAGCTGGGCCGGTGGTCGGGTACGGGGACGGGCGGTGCGGTGCGGCGGCGGTCCCGGAGGTTCGGGAGGGCGGCGGAGGCGGGTCAGCCGCTGCTGGGAAGCGGCTCACCTCCCGGTCCGGCGAGCCAGGCGCGTACCGCGTCGCCGTGCTCGTCCAGCCGGGGCGGTGGCGAGGGTTCGCGGACCGGCCCGGTGGAGTACGTGACCGGGTGCCGGACCGTGGGCGTCCCCCCGCCGGGCGGGGTCACGGTGGGGGACAGGCCCAGCTCCTCGGCGAGCGCGAATCCGTCGGCGATCGTGCCGACCCTCCCGGCCGGGACACCCGCCCCGGTGAGCCGTGTCTGCCAGTCGGCGGCGTCGCCGTGCGCGAGACGTTCCTCCAGCGCCGCCACCAGCTCCTCGCGGTGCCCGACCCGGGCGGCGTTCGTACGGAACCGCGCGTCGTCCGCCAGTGCCGCCGCGCCGAGCGCGGTGGCCAGCCGGGCGAACTGGCCGTCGTTGCCGCAGGCGACCGCCAGCAGTCCGTCACGGCAGCGCAGCGTCTCGTAAGGGGCGATGGAGGGATGGCGATTGCCCATCCGCCCTGGCGGCCGGCCGGTCTCCAGGAAGCCCTGGGCCTGGTTCACCAGGGAGCCCAGCAGGCTGGACAGCAGATCGACCTCCACCCGGCAGCCGCGTCCGGTCCGGGCCCGGCCCGCCAGCGCCGCGAGGACACCGATCACGGCGTCCTTGCCGGTCAGTACGTCGACCAGCGCCACACCGGCCTTCGCCGGGTCGCCGTCCGCCTCGCCCGTGACGCTCATCAGTCCGCCGACGGCCTGGACGACGAAGTCGTAACCCAGCAGCCCGGCACCCGCGCCACCGCCGAACCCGGTGATCGAGCAGTACACGACCCCGGGATTGACGGCGGACACCCGCTCGTAGCCGAGACCCAGCCGGTCCAGTGAGCCGGTACGGAAGTTCTCCACCACCACATCGGCGCGGTGGGCCAGTTCCTGCCCGAGCGCGCGGTCGGTGTCGTCGGTCAGATCGAGGGCGATGCCCAGCTTGGAGCGGTTGACGCTGTCGAAGTACGTCGTGGACGTGGCCGACCAGGGCGGCCCCCACGCCCGGGTGTCGTCGCCGGAACCGGGCCGCTCCACCTTGACGACCGTCGCCCCCAGATCCGCCAGGGTCATCGTGCACAGCGGCCCGGCCAGCACCCGGCTGAAGTCCGCGACCAGTATCCCGTCCAGCGGCCCGCTCACGCCCCGGCCCCCGTCCCGGCGGGAGCCGCCGCCACCGGCACCCCGTCCAGCCGCCGGACCACATGCCAGGGATTGCCGTCGCGCAGCGCCTCGGGCAGGGCCGCCCGCGGCACGTTCTGATAGGCGACCGGCCGGGTGAAGCGGTCCAGCGCCCCCGCCCCGACACTGGTGGCGTCCGGCCTGCTGGTCGCGGGCCAGGGACCGCCGTGCTGCTGCGCCCAGGAGGTCGCCACCCCTGTCGGCCAGCCGTCGACGACCACCCGCCCGGTGCGCCCTGCCAGACGCTCCACGAGCCACGGCAGGTCGGGGTCCGCCGGGCCGCAGGAGATCACGGAGGCGGCGAGCGACGGCTGGAGCGTGTCCAGCGCCTCGCGCAGACCGGCCGTGCCGTCGTACTCCACGACCAGTGCCACCGGGCCGAAGCACTCCGCCAGCAGCCGTGAGCCGGGCCGCAGCGCCCGCGCGGGTGCGGACAGGACCGTCGGCGCGGCGGCGAACCCCTCCTCGGACGGCGCCACGGTGGCCACCCGCTCCGCCCCCGCGGCCAGCAGATCGGCGACACCCCGCCGGTACGCCTCGGCGATCCCCTCGGTCAGCAGCCACCCGGGCCGTACGCCCTTCAGCGCCGCCGCGACCGCCTCCGCCGCGCCGCTGCCCGCGGGGGCCAGCAGCAGACCGGGTTTGGTGCAGAACTGGCCCTGCCCCAGGGTGAACGACCCGGTGAAGCCGTCCGCCGCGGCCGTCAGCCCGGCCCGGTCAGCGGCCGCGGCGGGGGTCAGAACCGCCGGATTGACGGTCCCCATCTCGGCGAAGACGGGCACCGGTACCGGACGGCGGGCCGCCCGCTCGACGAGCGCGGTGCCGCCGCTCTGCGAACCGGTGAAGGCCACGGCCGCCACTTCGGGCGCGTCCACCAGGGCGAGTCCCGTGTCGAAGCCGGTGACCAGGGCGAACGCCCCCGCCGGAGCCCCCGCGCCACGCAGCGCGGCCGAGACCAGCGCGCCGAGCCGCGCGCTGAGCAGGGGATGCGCGGGGTGCGCCTTGACCAGTACGGGGCACCCGGCGGCCAGGCCGGACGCGGTGTCGTGCCCGGCGACCCCGAACGCGAACGGGAAGTTCCCCGCGCCGAACACCGCCACCGGGCCCAGCGGCCGGTTGATCCGCCGCAGCTCCACCGAACCGGTCGTCGCCGGTCCGTCGATCCGGACACCGAGCCAGCCGCCCTCCACGGCGACCGACCCGTAGAAACGGGACTGCGCGGCCGCGCGGCCCACCTCACCGCGCAACCGGTCCGTGCCCAGCGCGGTCTCGGCCTCGGCGAGCGCGGTCAGCTCATCGGTGTGCTCCACCAGCGCGTCCGCGACGGCCGTGAGCCACGCCGCCCGTACGGCGGGGGCGGTCGCGGCGACCTCGTGCGCGTCCCGCGCGGCGGCGGCGAGCAGGGCGGACAGCTCCGCGGGCGCGGTGGCGGGCGGCCCGGCGGTCGCGGCGCCTGTGCGCGGATCACGGCTCACCTCGGCCCCGGGCTCCGCACCGCGATTCACCTCGGCCGGGGGGACAGCAGCAGGGGACATCGGGGACGTCCTTCCATGGGCGGGTCGCTGGTGCTGTCGAAACTAGGTGCCGAAGGCCCTGGAAATCCCTGTACGTTCCATCCGAGAATGGCCGGAAGCTGTGCGAAGCGCACAGCACCCGACACCGGGAGAGCCCCATGCCCGCGCTCGACGACCTCGTACGCCTGCTGGGGGCCGACCTCGAACCCGTCACCCCCGCGCTCGCGCCCCCGCTGGACATCACCGGCGTCCACGTCAGCGAGCTGACCGACCCGACGCCCTATCTCACCGGCGGGGAACTCCTGCTCACCACCGGTATGGGGCTCACCGGCCAGACGGCGCAGGCCCGCGCGTACACCGCGCGGCTGGCGGCCCGCGGTGTCGCCGCGCTCGGCATCGGGCTCGGGCCCGTGCACACCACCGTCCCCGGGACCCTCGTCGAGGCGTGCGAGAGCGCCGGGCTGCCGCTGTGCGCGGTTCCCGCCCCCACCCCGTTCCTGACCATCGCGCGCACCTACTGGTCACTGACCGCCGCCGCCGGGCACGAGCAGCTGAGCGCCGCTCTCGGCGCGCACCGCGAACTGATCCGCTCGGCGGCCGGACCCGACCCCGTCCGTGCCGTGGTGCGCACCCTCGCCGACGCGGTGGAGGGCTGGGCGGCCCAGCTCACCCCGCAGGGCGAGGTGGTGGCGGTCTGGCCGCGCGAGCACCGCTCCAGCGCCCGGCGGATCGCCGCGGAGGTCGCCCGGCTGCGGGTGGCGGGCCCGCACTCCTCCGCGACGTTCCCGCTGGGGGACGACGATGTCGTGCTGCATCCGCTGACCGGACGCGGGCCGCTGAGCGGCTTCGTCGCCACCGGCTGCCCCCGCCCCATGAAGGCCCCCGACAGACAGCTCGTCCTGACCGCGTGCGCGCTGCTCGCCCTCCAGAGCGAACAGCGGCGCCGGGGTGTCGCGGCGGCACGCACCGCGCGCGCCTGTGTGGCCCGGCTGGTGCTGAGCGGCCATCTCGACGCGGCCCGGTCCCTGGGCGCCGACCTCGGTCTGCCCGCGATCCCCGCCCGGGTCCGGCTGTTCGCCGTGGCCGGGCTCACCGGCGGTGCCGACGAGGTGCTCGACGTACTCGAACCGGCGGTCGGCCCCGGCAGGCAACTGCTGGCCGTGGCCGAGCCGGACGAGCTCTGGGTCCTGGCCGGACCGGACGACACACAGGCGCTGCGGGCCGCCGTGCGGCGGCTGACCACGGAACGGCTTCCCGGCGCCAGGGCCGTGCTGGGCCTTCCGGCCGCCGCGGCCGAGCTGCACCGGCAGCTCCCGGCGCTCAGCCGCACCCTGGCCGCTGTCCCGCCGGGCACCTCGCGCGACCTGGCCGACGACGGCACTGCCGCGGCTCCCTCGCTGGACCCGGTCCTCGGCTACCGGCGCGCCGATCTGGCCGGTGCCGTCGTCGCATATCTGCGCCATCGGGGCCACTGGGAGCGCGCCGCCGCCGACCTCGGTGTCCACCGCAACACGCTGCGGAACCGCATCGCGACCGCCGCCCGGCTGATGGAAGCGGACCTCGACGACCCGGACACGGCGAGCCGCACCTGGCTGGCCCTCCGGGCGGCCGGCCTCGCCTGACGGGCCGTCGTCAGCGGGCGGAACAGCCGTGACCCACGGTGGGCCCCGGCCCGCAGACCGCCGACCGGTGGTGCGGACCGGCCCGGGACCCGGGTGGCGTCGCGATCGCCACCCGGGTCAGGGGTGACTCAGAGGGTGGACTTGAACAGCAGCCGGTTCGGGGTACCGCTGACATTGCCGCGGATCGCGTTGGCCGTGCTGTTGCTGATGATCCAGTTGTTGACCGTGGTGCTCGGGGCGTCGCCGTTGACCGCCTTGTAGAGCGCCGCCACCCCGGCCACGTGCGGCGCGGCCATCGACGTACCGCTCATGGTGGTGGTGCCGCCACCGGCCCGGGCGGAGACGATGTTCACCCCGGGGGCGTAGAGGTCGGTGCACCGGCCGTAGTTGCTGAATCCGGCCTTGGAGTCGCCGGAGTCCGAAGCCGCGATCGCCAGGGCGTCCTGAGCGCTCGCCGGGGAGTAGTTGCAGGCGTCCTGATTGTTGTTCATCGCCGAGATCGTGGTGTGCACCCCGGAGCGGGCCAGGGCGGTGGCCGCGTTGTTGAGGGCGGTGGAGAATCCGCCGCCGAGGGAGGCGTTGGCGACCGCGGGCTTCACCGCGTTCTGCCGGACCCAGTCGAATCCCGCGATGATGGCGGAGTTGGCGCCGCTGTTCTGGCAGTTGAGCACCCGCACCCCGCGCAGCTGCACCCCCTTCGCCACCCCGTACGTCGAGCCGCCGATAGTGCCCGCGACATGGGTGCCGTGACCGTTGCAGTCCCGGCCGTTGCCGCCGAGGGCGTCGAAGGCGCTACGGGCCCGGCCGCCGAACTCCGGGTGGGTCGCGTCGATACCCGAGTCGATGACGTACGCGGTGACACCGGCACCCGTGCTGCCGTAGTTGTACTTGTTGTCACGTCCGCTGCGCTGGTCTATCCGGTCCAGACCGTAGGACGGGTTGTTCTGCGTCGCGGTGCTGGTGACGATCTGGTCCTCCTCGATGGCGAGGACACGCGCGTCACCACGCAACGCCTTCAGCTGGCCGGGCGTCAGCTCCGCGGCGAAGCCGTTGATGACCTTGTCGTACACGTACGCGGTGTCGATCGACCGCTTCTCCGCGATGCCGGTCGGGTCGGCGCCGGACTTGAGGGTGACGATGTAGCGTCCCTTGATCTCCTTGCCGGCCGGAGCTTCGGCGACCTTGACCGCCGGGGTCGGATCGGCCACCGGGGCGGCCGAGCCGACCCCCGGTATCAGGGTCAGCGGGACGGCGAGACCTATCGCTCCGACGGTGAGGACGCCGAGGTGGGTTCTGCGCATGTGGAGGGTGCACCTTTCTGGGTCCGGCCGCACTGTGCCGCGGGCCGGGTGTGTACGGAGCGCACCCCGTTCATCCGGACGTGGGGTCCGGGCCGCGTGACGCGGGACGGGGCGGCGGGAGGTGGCACGTCCCACTGCGTGAGCGACGCGGTGAGCGACCGCGCGGCGCACGGACCGAGCGGGGTGGAGGGCCACCGGTGCCGGATCGCCTGTGCCCATCGCAGGACCCCCGGCCACCCGGCACGGAACGTCCACGGGCGGGATCACCGCCCGCCGGAGCACCGTTGCCGCCGGGTGTGCCGACAACATACCGGCGTCAACCATGTGTTGACCCGGCCGAAACAGGCGTGACCCTTTGCGGACACGGCGGCCCCCGGCCCCGGCCGAACGCGAGGGCCCTGACCAAGGGATCTGCCTCCGTTAGTGTTCGGGCCATGGCCGTCGACGAGTCGCCCACGAACGCCGCTGCCGCGCACGGGAGCGCGCCCGCCTCCTCCGGGTCCGCGCCGGACGGGGCGGCGCCGGGCGGGACCGGGGCGGACGCCGGGGACGGGCCGGGGACAGCCGGGGGAAGGGCCGCCCGACGGGAGCGCAACCGCGGCGGTGACGCCTTGGACGTCCTCCCCGGGGACATCCTGGACTGGCTCACCGCGCGGCGGCTCGTCGACCGGGACCGGCGGCACGCGAACTCACCGGAGCGGGTGCTCCATGAACTGGTCGCCGAGCAGCGCCGCCAACTCGGCCAGTTCCACCGCGGTCTGGACGCCGTCCAGGGCCTGCTGCGTCTGGTGGCCGACCCTCAGACGTCCGGACGCATGACCGTCGAGGCCGAGTACTTCACCGACCGCGCCCGGCTCCGCCAGCGTCTGTACGACCTGGACGTCCTGTGCCAGGGCGAACTCCTCTGCATGCGCGGCACCTTCCCCGAGCCCGAGGATCTGGCGGACAGCCTGGAGGCGGACCTGGCGATGCTCGCCCGCGGCGTCACGATCCGGCTGCTCGTCTCGGCCGGTGCCGCGCGCAGGCCCGGTGCCTCCCGCTTCCTGACCGCGCTGTCCGACCACGGCGCGGAGATCCGGCTCGCCGCCGCCGTGCCCCTCCAGCTCAACATCGTCGACCGCCGGACGACCGTCCTCGCGCTGCACCTCGCCGAGGACGGGACCGGACCGCCCGAGGACATCCTGTTCCACAGCACCCGGCTCGCCCTGTGCTTCGCCCGGGTCTTCGAGCACCACTGGGACGTCTCGCTGCCCTACGGGAGGGAGACGGGCCGCGGCGAACCGGCCGAGGAGTGGACCCCGAGGGAGCGGGAGATACTGGCCCTCCTCGCCTCCGGCGCCAAGGACGAGGCGATCGCGCGCCGACTGGGCTGCTCGGAGCGCACCCTGCGCCGACTGCTCGCCGCCCTGGTCCGCAGACTCGGCGCCGAGAGCCGCTTCGCGGCGGGGGTGCGCGCGGCCCGGCTCGGCCTGCTGGACGGCTCCTGACACAGCCACGACGCGCCCGCTTCCCGTCCGCGTGACCGCGCCCGGCGACGATGATCACCAGTGCCGTCCCGATACGCGGAGCCCGACCTATGAGGCGAAGAGGCGTCGAACCTGTAGAAATGCGACATGGCAGTGTCAAGGGGCTCGTCCACTCCGCAGGAGCACACCCATGACTCCGGTGCCGCTCGTGACCAAGGCCCGCGCGGACGCTCGGTCCTCGGGGTGCGCAGCGTCGTCGGTCAGATGTTCGTCCTGCAACTCGTCGTCGTGGTGCTGCTGGCCGCCGGAGCCGTCGCACTGCTGCTGCTCCTCGCCCAGCGGGAGAGCGAGCAGGAGGCCGCCAGCCGCTCGCTCGCCGTCGCCCAGGGCTTCGCCAACTCCCCGGGTGTCGCTCCCGCCCTTGAGTCGTCCGATCCCACGGCCCTGCTCCAGCCCGGCGCCGAAGCCGCCCGGAAGGGCTCGGACGTGGACTTCGTGGTCGTCGTGGGACGCGACGGCCTGCGCTACACCCATCCCCTTCCGGACCGTATCGGCAAGCCCAGCTCCCGGGACATCACCCCGCTCCTCGCCGGACACACGGTCGTCGAGGAGCGGGTGGGCACGCTCGGGCCGCAGATCCGGGCCTACGTCCCCGTCAGGAACCGCGGCGGGACCGTGGTCGGTGCCGTCGGTGCGGGCGTCACCATCGCCGAGGTCAGCAGCGCCGCCGCCGACCAGTTGCCGCTGGTCATCGGCGGCGTCGTCGGTGCGGTGGCCGTCTCCACGGCCGGCGCGGCCCTGCTCAGCAGACGGCTGCTGCGCCAGACACACGGACTCGGCCCGGCCGAGATCACCCGTCTGTACGACCACCACGACGCCGTGCTCCACGCGGTCAAGGAAGGCGTGGTCATCGTCGACCGGGAGCGAAGGCTGGTCCTGGCCAACGACGAGGCCCAGCGGCTGCTCGAACTCCCGCCGGGCTCCGAAGGCCGGAAGGTGACGGACCTCGGTCTCTCCGGCGGCGTCGCCGAACTCCTGTCGTCGGGCCGGGCCGTCGCCGACGAGATGCACGAGGCGGGCGGACGGCTGCTGGCGGTCAACCAGCGCCCCACCTCGCGCCACGGCCCGGACGGCAGCGTCGCCACCCTGCGCGACTCCACCGAACTGCTCGCCCTCTCCAGCAGCGCCGACGCGGCACGGCGCCGGCTGGGGGTGCTCTACGACGCCTCCGTACATGTCGGAACCACCCTGGAAGTCCCGCGCACCGCCCAGGAACTCGCCGAGACCGCCGTACCCCGGTTCGCCGACTTCGCCACCGTCGACCTGGCGGAACCCGTCCTGCGCGGCGACGAGCTCCAGGGCACCGAACGGGTCCTGCGGCGCACCGCCGTCACGGGCGTCCGGGACGACCACCCGCTCTATCCCCGGGGGCGGCTGATCCGGCTCGTGAGCTCCACCCCCCAGGCGCAGGGGCTCTCCAGCGGCCGTGCCGTCGTCGAACCCGATCTGCGCCGGGCCGCGGGCTGGCACGCCCAGGACCCCGAGCGCGCGCGGCGCATCGTCGACTACGGCATCCATTCCCTGATCAGCGCCCCGCTCTCGGCGCGCGGGGTGGTGCTGGGCGTGGCCAGCTTCTGGCGTTCGGAGAAGCCCGAACCGTTCGAGGACGACGATCTCGCCCTCGCCGAGGAACTCACCGCACGGGCGGCGGTCTGCATCGACAACGCCCGCCGGTACACCAAGGAGCACTCCGTGGCCGTGACGTTGCAGCGCAGCCTCATGCCCCGCGGTCTGCCCGTCCAGACCGCCATGGAGGTGGCGACCCGCTATCTGCCCGCCCAGGCGGGGGTCGGAGGCGACTGGTTCGACGTCATCCCCCTGCCCGGCGCCCGGGTCGCCCTCGTCGTCGGCGATGTGGTCGGCCACGGGCTGCACGCCGCCGCCACCATGGGGCGGCTGCGGACAGCCGTGCACAACTTCTCCTCCCTCGACCTCGCCCCGGACGAGATCCTCAGCCATCTGGACGAGCTGGTGGAGCAGATGGACCAGGACCGGACCACCGACGAACAGAGCCACGACGTCACCGGCGCGACCTGCCTGTACGCCGTCTACGACCCGATCACCGGAAGCTGCTCCCTGGCCGCCGCGGGACACCCCCCACCGCTCGTGGCCCTCCCCGACGGCACGGCGTACTACCCCCGGCTCTCCCCCTCACCGCCTCTGGGAGCGGGCGGCGGGCTCCCGGTGGAGAGCACCCAGATCCAGCTGCCCGAGGGAGCCCGGCTCATCCTCTACACCGACGGCCTGGTCGAGGACCGGCGCCGCGACATCGACGCGGGGCTCGCCCTCCTGCGGACCGCCGTCACGGGCAGGGCGGGCCTCGGACCGGAGGAGACCTGCCAGGAGATCCTCGACGCCATGCTGCCCGAGGACCCGGGCGACGACATCGCCCTGATGGTGGCCCGCACCCGCCCGCTGGACCCGGACTCGGTGGCGCAGTGGGAGGTGCCGTCCGACCCCGCGGCCGTCGCCGTGACCCGCAACGCGTGCGCGCGCCAGTTGGCGGCCTGGGGCCTCGACGACATCGCCTTCACCGCCGAACTGATCCTCAGCGAACTCATCACCAACGCCATCCGCTACGCCACTCAGCCCATCACCGTACGGCTGATCCACGGCGCCGGTCTCATCTGCGAGGTCTCCGACGGCAGCAGCACCGCCCCGCATCTGCGCCGCGCCGCGCTGACCGACGAGGGCGGACGCGGCCTGTTCCTCGTGGCCCAGCTGGCCGACCGGTGGGGCACCCGCTACACCGCCACCGGCAAGGTGCTGTGGACGGAACAGGCGATCCACCCCACGGGAACCCCGCCGGCCGTCTTCGACGACCTGCTCGGCCTGGACGACATCTGACGCGGACCCCGACCCCGGCGGCCCGATGGGACCGTCCGGGGGACGAGAACCGCGCCCGGTCCGACAGTGCCTCCGCCGCAGCCGCCGGCAACGCCGCTTCCGACACCGCCGGACCCGCCACGCCGATCCGCCCGTGGGCCGTCACCCGTCACCCGTCGACCGGAACGCCGGACCGGGGCGCCGTCACGACCACCCGCCGCTCAGCACTTCTCGTTCTCGTAGTACTCGGCCTGCGCGATCCCCTCGTTCTCGCCCCGGCCGGCCGAACCGTCCGCCAGGTCGACGCCCACGGCTTCCGCCCCTGTCGCCTCGATCTCCCGGCAGATCCGCTTCCGCTGCGCGGGCCCGATCGCCTCCCACGCGACATCCCAGACGGCCTTGTCGGTGTGCGTGGGCTCGTACGCCAGGATCTCGTCCTTGTGCTCCGTGAGTACGGCGGCCACGGCCTCCCGGTACTCGGCGGCCGTCAGGGCCTCGCACTCGGGTTCCCCGGACACGTCCCGGACGTCGTCGGCCTGGTAGGCGCGGTCGAGGAGGGCCTGACAGTCCTCGAAGTCGTGGACTGGTGAGGGCATGGGGGCCGGGCTGGTGGTTCTCAGCGGCAGGATCGTGGTCTTGTCGGGGCCGTCGTTGCCGCATGCGGCAAGCGTCGAGAGCAGTAGCGCGGCGATCGTGGCGACGGCGGTGCGGGTGTCCATGGTCCCCCCCAGGGATTGGCGTGGGGCCATCATCGAGCGGGGCATGCCCAGGGGTGGGTGGAGTGCCCGTTTCGTGACCCGCGAAATCCCTGCTCGTCGCCGGTGCGAGGCGGGTCCGGACGACTGGTGTTACGGACGTGGCCACTGGGACGCAGCCATGTGCGGGTGACGAAGAACGGGGGAGGGTGGGGAGGGTCCGTCCCCGCGGCGAACCGGCATCACCCATGAGCCGAAAGGGCTGCCGGAGGCGGGGACAGGGGGTTCAGCTTTCGCGGTGCGCCGCTGTGCCCCGGTCCGCGCGTTCGAGGATCGCCGCGATGACTTCGCTCTTCGCGTCGGCGTAGTGCTGCATGTACGTCCATGTCCGCCGTGCGAGGTCCCGCTTGGTCCGGGCGTAGAGGTCCCGTTCATCGGTATGGGTGCGCAGCCAGTCGCGGAACAGGAGCATACGGGCGATCTCGGGGCAGCCGGTGGAGAGCACATGCAGATTGGCCGACTCGGCGCCGGGGGCGGGAGCGGGCTTGCGCAGGACGCGATGCTCGTACCAGTCGGGCTCCCGGATCGCGAGCGTGTAACCGATGGCCTCCAGGGCGGGCACGTAGGCGGACTCGTCCGCCGAGTCCGGGACGATCAGCAGGATGTCGATGACCGGTTTGGCGGGCAGCCCGGGTACCGAGGTGGAACCGGTGTGCTCGACCTGGTGGGGCAGTCCGTCCAGCCCTTCGCTCATCCGGGCGGCTTCCTCCTCGAACCCCGTGGCCCATTCGGGGGTGTACTCCTTCAGTTGGACAGCGCTGTCGAGCCGAGGAGCTGATTCGAGGTTCGCCGCTTCGATCTCCTCGTCGGTCATCGGGACACGAGGAATCTCCTGCTCGTGTCGTTCCTGATCCGTCATGGCTGTTCGTCCCGTCTCGATGGTTCGGCAACTTCACTGGATCAGAGGGTAATTGCTCCATGCGCCGCCGACGGACGCCGTCGTTCCGGCACGCGAGACGGACCGGACCGGACGGTTCGTGCCGGTGTCCGCCGCCCCCGCCCGGCAGCGCGCGGCGGTCGGCCGGGCTGCCCGCCGCCTTGCCCCGTCCGTGCGACGGCACGGGAGTGGCTGTCCGTCGCATGTCCCCGACGGGCCACCCTTGACAGGCGGCGGGGTGGCTGGATTACTGGGCGTGGCGCACGGTGACCGAATGGTCGGTCGGGTCGTTGGCGCGGACCGTCGGTCCGACGGGGGAGCGGCGACCCGGGGGAGACCGGGTGCCCCGGGGCCCGGCGGGAGACACCGCGGCGCGTGGTGAAAGGTACGGCGGTGACCAGGACACCGGGCACGACGACGAAGGAGTCGCGATGAGCAGCGAACCGACGGCCTCGGCGACCCCGGGCCGCCCGTCCGGCGGCAAGCGGGGCGAGGTGATTCCTCCCGGACTGCTGGACGACGCCGAGCGGCTGACCCGTCGGCAGCTGGAGGAACTCCAGCTCGACCGGCTGCGGTCCACGCTGCGCCACGCCTACGACAACGTCGAGCTGTACCGCGCGAAGTTCGACGAGGCCGGGACAGGGCCCGGCGACTGCCGTTCCCTCGGTGACCTGTCCCGCTTCCCCTTCACCACGAAGGCCGATCTGCGGGACACCTATCCGTTCGGGATGTTCGCCGTCCCGATGGCCGATGTCCGGCGCGTGCACGCCTCCAGCGGCACCACCGGCCGCCCCACCGTCGTGGGATACACGGACAACGACCTCTCCGTCTGGGCGGATGTGATGGCCCGTTCCATCCGGGCGGCCGGTGGCCGCCCCGGCCACAAGGCGCACATCTCCTACGGCTACGGCCTGTTCACCGGAGGTCTCGGCGCGCACTACGGGGCCGAGCGGGCCGGATGCACCGTGATCCCGGCCTCCGGCGGTATGACGGCACGCCAGGTGCGGATCATCCAGGACTTCCGGCCCGAGATCATCATGATCACCCCGTCCTACATGCTCACCTTGCTCGACGAGTTCGAGAAGCAGGGGATCGATCCGCGTACCAGCTCCCTGGAGGTGGGAATCTTCGGCGCGGAGCCGTGGACGGAGGAGATGCGCCGCGAGATCGAGGAACGCGCGGGCATCCACGCCGTCGACATATACGGTCTGTCCGAGGTGATCGGTCCCGGCGTCGCGCAGGAGTGCGTGGAGACCAAGGACGGACTGCATGTGTGGGAGGACCACTTCTACCCCGAGGTGGTCGACCCGCTCACCGGCGCGGTGCTCCCCGACGGCGAGGAAGGCGAACTCGTCCTCACCTCGCTCACCAAGGAGGCGCTGCCGGTCGTCCGCTACCGCACCCGCGACCTGACCCGGCTGCTGCCCGGCACCGCAAGGCCCGCCTTCCGCCGGATCGAGAAGATCACCGGCCGCTGCGACGACATGATCATCCTGCGCGGGGTGAACGTCTTCCCCAGCCAGATCGAGGAGATCGTGCTGCGCACCCCCGGCGTCGCACCGCACTTCCGGATCGAGCTGACCCGCCGGGACCGGATGGACCATATGACCGTCCTGGTCGAGGCGCGGCCCCAGGCCGGCCCCGGGCAGCGGGAGGCCGCCGCCCGGTCCATCGTCCAAGGGGTGAAGGACGGGGTGGGAGTCACCGTCGAGGCGCGGATCGTCCCGCCCGAGACCCTGGAGCGCTCGCTCGGGAAGCTCCGCCGGGTCAAGGACCTCCGCGGGGAGTGACCGGCGCGGACGGTGTCCGGTGAGGGGCATGACCTCCGCGGGGAGTGATTACCGGCGCCCGGATGCCGGACCTGGACCGTGCGGATGCCGGACCGCCCGCATGCCGGAGCGGCTGAGCCGGACCGCCCGGGCACCGGAACAGCGCATGCCCCGCACCTCCCGACGGCGGCGCCGCGAACGGCCCCTACCCGGAAACGACCCGGGAACGACCGGGGCGTGCCCAGCCCGACCTGTGTAATGGAGGAGCGAACGGGCTTGTGACGTGGTGAGCGCGGGTGACACTGTTGCCGCCATGGCGCACTCCTTTCCCTTGCCCGAACACGGGGCGGTACTGGCGGAGGTGCGGATGGTGAGACGGGCCGGGGTCGTGGGACTGCGCTCGCTCAGCACTCCCGAGCTCTCCCGGATCGTGCACCGGCCGGGTCACTCCGGGACCGCGACGGGTCCCGCCACGGTGGAGCAGTTGCTGCGGACCGCCGTCGCGGGCATCGGCGGGGGCACCTTGCAGACCGCCGCCGAGTACAGTCTGGGGCTCGCCGCGGGCACCCGGGACTGGCCGGCCGCCGACCGCCGGCGCCGGGCCGCGCAGGTGTACGGGGTCAGCATCGAACGGTTCCGCAAGCACCACGAGTTGATGGTGCTGGGCCAGATCGCGGAGCGCATCCTCCTCATCGCCGCCACAGACACAGACACAGACACAGCCACCGCGTCCGTGACCGGAACGGCCCCCGCGGACGGGCAACGCCCCGATCCCGGCGCCGTACCGGTGGCGCTCCCCGGACTCGCCGCCTCGCACCGCACGCTCCATCCGCTCGTGCACGGCCGCCGCACCACCGTGACGGTGCACACCCACTCGGTGGACCTGCTGCGGGACATCGACGTCGTGGTCTCGCCGTGCAACACCTACTTCGCGCTGCCCGCGCCCTTCAAGTCGTCGGTCGCCGCCACCCTGCGACGCGCGGGGGCACGCAAGGACCCTACGGGGGGACTCGTCGAGGACTCCGTCCACGACGAGTTGTGGGGGTGGGCCGCCCGGAACGGAATGCCGGGCCGGGCGGCCCTGCCGGGAACCGTCGCCGCCACCTCGGCCGGCGCACTGGGCGAACAGGGGATACGACGGCTGTACCACGCGGCCGTGGCCGTCCCGCGTCCCGACAGCAACGACTACGACGTCCCGCCCACGGTGGTCACCCGCTCCGTGGCCGCCGCCTTCGCCCTCCTCGCCCGGGAGGCCGACGACCACGACCCGCCGCTGCGTTCCCTCTGTCTGCCGCTCCTCGGCGCCGGTCGCGGTGGCCTCTCACCGCTGGAGAGCTTCGGTGCGCTGTGGCCCGCGGTCGAGGCGGAACTGGCGCGCGGAGCGCCGTGGCAGGTCCACTTCGTGATGCGTAGGCACGCCAACGCGGATCTTGTGGAACGACTTCTCACCGGACCGCCGGGCAGGACCCACCAGTGACCCGCCGATGACCTGCCGGTGACCCACCGATGAACGACCCACCAGTGGACAGGGAACAGGGAACGCAGTGAATCCGTATGCGGTACTCGCCGCCGCCGCCGAGCAGTGGGAGCGGATCGCCGGAGCACTCGGCCCGGCACCGCGGGAGCGGCTGGCCGCGCTGCTGGCGCGGGCGCGCCACGACGACCGGGGCCGGCACACCGGGCGGCAGCGGCACGAAGCCGCGCTGGCCGCCGTGGACCTGCTCGCCGAGAGGCTTCCCGAACTGTTCGGCGGCGAACAGCAGGCACGTCTCACCCTCACCGCGCCGCCGCCCGGCGCCGCCGCGGAGAGCGTCACCCACCTCGGCTTCACCGCCGAGGACCTGGCCGTCCTGCTGATCGACGGTCACCGGATGGTGGGCCCCCTGCTGGGCCCGGTACGCGAACGCCTGCTGGCCGCTCCCGCCCTGGACCTGGACACCGTGCTGCTGGGTGGCACCGACCCCTTCGTCCCGGCGCTGATCCGGCTGCGCGGCAGAGGCGGAGCCGTGCGGCTGCCGAGCCTCCAGTTCACCGCGGCACACCGGCCCCGGCCGATCGTGCTCGCCGTCAACGAGATGCTGGCCGCGGACCGTGACCCCTGGGGCGCGGCGGACTGGTGGCTCTCCGCCGACGCCCGGCTCGACGCCCGTCCCGAGACGCTCATCGGGACCGCCGGCGAGCAGCAACTCCTGGACACCGTACGAATGTTGGCAGAGCAGGAGTAGCCGTGCCGAGATACCGCCCGCCCGCCGGCTTGTCCGGGGCCCCCACCGAGGTCCAGCTGGCCGCCGGTACGCGGCTGTACCGGGTGCACGCCGCACACCGGGCCCCGGAGGGCTTCAACCCGGTCCCCGCGCACTGTCTGTACGGGGGCGGGCGCTTCGACTCCACCGCCTGCGACCGGTACGGATACCTCTACGCGGGGCTCGCGGCGGCCACCGCCGTCTGCGAGACCCTGCTGCGCGGCATACCGTTCGACCCGTCGGGCGCTCCGCGGCTCGTCCCCCGTGTCGCGGTCGCGGGCCGACGGCTCTCCACCCTGCTGCTGACCACCGATGTCACCCTGATCTCCCTGACCACGGCCCAGGACCTGGCAGCCGTCCACCAGGACAGCTGGCTCGTCCAGACGGAGGCCCACGAGTACCCGTACACCCGCGACTGGGCCCACTGGATCCGCCACCACACCGGCCCCGGTGCCCAAGGGCTGCTCTGGTCCTCGAAGCGGGAACCCGGTGAGCGCACGGTGATCCTCTTCGAGGACCGCTGCCCGCCGGACGTGCTGAAGGCGGCGGCCGGTGACCCGGTGGACTTCGGTACACCGCACGGCGAGCAGTGGCTCAACTCCGTGCTCCAGCCCTACCATGTCCAACTCCCCCCGGCCGACGGCCGTCCCTGAAAGCCGGGAGGCGCCCCCATGTCCCAAGAGAACGCGATCGCCCACGCCACGGCCGCGGAAACCGCGTACCGGAGCTACTGCGAGACCTTCGACCCCGCGCTGCTCGTCCGGGCGACCGAGGAGTTCGAGGAGGCCTTCGAGGAACCGGGCGACGACGGGCCCTGGCCCGTGTGGCGCGTCATGTTCGGCCATCTGCGCTGCTTCCAGTACGACGAACAGCCCACGGCACCGCTGCTGCGCCACACCTGGAACCTGCTCAGCGAGGGCCTCGACGCACTCCCGGACGACGACGGGGAACAGGACGGGGCCCGTACGGTCGCACACCTCCTGCTGGCGAACGTCGCACGGCTCCGCTACGAGGCGGGCCGGGGGAGGAGCGTCGAGGAACGCACGGCGCTGCTCGACGAAGCGCTCCGGCGGCACACCGAGGCCGAACCATGGGCGCGGACCCCGCAGGAGGACCCGTCCAGTGAGCCCGGCACCCTGCTCGCACTCCACCAGGGCCAGGGCTGTCTCTTCCTGGAACGTCACCGGATGACGGCCGATGTCAGGGCGGCGCGGAGCGCGGTCACCCACTACCGGGCCGCGCTGAGCATGCCACCGCCGACGGAGGAACTGGCCCTCAGCTGGTACGGACTGGGCCTCGCCCTGTTCGCGGCCGGATCGACCGCCCAGGACCGCGCCGAACTGGAAGCGGCGCAGCAGGCGTTGGAGAAAGCGTTCGCCCTGGCCCGGGACACCGGAGCGGACACCGGGACATGGGCCTGGGAAGCGGAGATCCGGATCGCCGCCGTGCACTGCTGCGTCTATCTGATCTGGAAGGACCACACGCACGGCGAGGCCGCGATGGCGCACGTGGGCAGGCTGCTGGCGGAGCCCGGCACGGAGGACCGGCTGGAACCCTTCTTCCTGCACGCCTTCGCGAGCGTGCTCTTCGAAAGAGCGGGCAGGGAAACCGACGGGGAGCAACAGGACCGGGCCATAGCCATGGTGCGGCGGCTGGTACGGGAGACGCCACCCGGCCGTGATCCGGCCAAGCCCCAGCGGCTGTTGGTGCTGGCCGCCTTCCAGCAGATCCGCTACTACCACGACCAGGACCCGGAACGGGCCAGGGAGACGGGACGCGCGGCGACCCTGGCACTGGCGGAGGAGCCGGAGGACCCTGAGACGGCCGACCTGGCGGAACAGCTCCAGGTCTGGGCCCGGACGATGCTGGAGCACCGCGGACAGCTGACGCCGCAGGACGAGACGGCCATCGGCGCCCTCAGCGACGAGCGGGCCAGAGCTCTCATGGCCGAATGGGCGGAGAAGGCCGAGAACGGGACGGCCCGCCCGTTCTTCGGCGACGCGCACCCCGACCTTCCCGGGATGTTCGCGGGACTGCTGGGACAGCAGCGCAGGGAAGACGACTTCGCCCTGCTCTACGCGTCCTGGTGCGAGATGGAGCAGGGCGGCCGGGACCGCGCGCAAGCCGCGGCGCAACTGCTGAACGCGGCGCTCATCGCGGACCCTGACGCGGCCATGGTCAGCGAGGAGCAGCGCGACACGCTCATCGAGGCGATCCTGGAGACGGACAAGGACGACCCTGTCTGGCAGCGCTACGCACACCGGATCGTGGGCTTCGTGCTGCTCCAGTACGAGCGGCGGGGCCGTGGGCGGGGGATGGACGAGGTCGTCGCCCATCTGGAGCTGGCCGGGCTGGGCGGACCGGCCTCCGGCGAAGCGGACAACTACACGGACGAGCTCATCGGTCTGGTGGCCCGGCTGCACCGGGGTCAGGAGGACGGCTCCGCCGACGACCTGGAGGCGGTGGGCGAGATCCATCGGAGACTGCTGGACAACCGCGCTCTGCCACCGCACCTGGCGACGCTGATCGAGACCGGGCACCTGTACCTCCAGGTGCGGGAAGCGGTTCGGCGCGCGGACCTCCCGGCGGTGGACCGGTGCGTCGCGCGGACCGCCGCCATCCGTGCCGGGCTGGCACCGGACGATCCCGCCCGGGCGGAGATCTGGGTGCATCTCACCGGCATGATCCTGAGACGTGAGGGACTCGCCTTGCGCCTCGGCGCCGCGCCCTCGACGCTGCCCGACCCGCCCACCGTCGAGGAACTCCGCCGGTCCACTCTCTCCTTCCCTCCCGGTCACCGTGCCTGGATCCTGGGCGACAGCGCTGTGGGCCGAATGGCCTTCGCCGTGCGGGACGAGGACGTGGAGGCGCTCGCCGAGGCGCGGGAGCTGATCGAGGAGGCACGTGAGCTGTCCCGGTCCGATCCGCCGTCGTACCTGCGGTACACCGGTCTCCTGGCCGCCGCCCACGACGCCCTGGCCCGTCTGCTCCGCGTCCCCGCCGAGCGGGACGAGCACCTGGAGCTGGCGATCGGCCTCTACGAGGAGTGCCACGCGGCCACCGGCGGGCCCGAGCACCGGCTGCGGCCCTCCGCCGCGCTCGGGCTGGCCCGCGCCTACCGGGAGCGGGCCTCCCGCCGGCCTCGCACGGCTGCCCAGGACCGGCACAGGGCCCTGGCCCTGGGCCTCGACGGGCTGCGCGGTTACGCCTGGGCCGCGCTCCTCCAGTCCGCCACGGTCCATGCCGCCGAGGCCGTCGCCGAGGCCACCGCCGAAGCACTCGAAGTCGCCTCGTGGGCACTGCGGGAAGGCGCCCTCGAATCCGCCGTCGAAGCGCTGGAAGCCTGCCGGGGACTCGCCCTGCACGCCGCCACCACCTCCAGGACCGTGCCGCAGCGGCTGGCCGCCGCCGGTCTCGGCGAACTGGCCGACGAGTGGCGCGCGGCCGGAACCGGGGCGGGCGGCACGGGCGCGTTCCGAAGCGGCGGCGAGGGGGACATCCCCAGCGCGCTGCGCCGCCGCGTGCTCACCGCGCTGCGGGCGGACGCGACCGACTCCGGTGACCGGCTCCTCGATCCGCCCGGTATCGCCGCCGTCGCCGAAGCGCTGCGCACCCTCGGCCGGGACGCGCTGGTCTACCTGGTGCCCACGTCGGACGAGGGAAGCGGCTCGGCCGTCGTGGTCACCGCCGGCGGTGAGACGCACGTCCTGCCGCTGCCCGCACTCGACGAACAGGCCGGTCCGCTCGCGCAGTACACCCCGGTCCCCGGTGGCGGCCGGGACCTGGGACCGGTGCCCGGTGCGCCGGGCGGCCCCGGCCCTGCGGCCGGCCGGCCACCCGGCGGTCCCGAACTGCGGCGGCAGCTCGACCGGTTGTGCGGCTGGGCGTGGTACGCCGCCATGAGACCGCTGCTCGACGCCTTCAGCGCACCCGGCCGCCCGGACCGCGTCCCGAGGCTCGTCCTCGTCCCGATGGGAAGGCTCGGGCTCGTCCCCTGGCACGCCGCGTACCGCCCGGCCGCCGGGGGCCGCCGCCGCTACGCGCTTCAGGACGCGGACCTCTCGTACGCCGCGTCGGCCCGGCTGCTCTGCGAGGTCGCCGCCCGACCCGCCGCCGCACGGGCGGGAGACGCCCTGGTCGTCGGTGACCCGACCGGGGACCTGGTGTACGCGGGGGAGGAGGCGGACGCCGTCCAGCGACTGTTCTACCCGGACGGGACGTTCGTGGGGCGGCGTCGCGGCGGGGCGGCGGACGGTGCCGGGACGCCGGACGAGGTGCTCGACTGGCTGCGGGGGAGCGGCAGCCGGGACGGGGTACTGCATCTGGCTTGCCATGCCTCGGTCACCGACAACGCCCGGCGCAGCGCGGGGCTCTCCCTGCACGGCGGCGACCTGTTCGCCGAGGACCTCACCGCGGCGGGAGGCGGCACGGGCTCCGCCGGTCCCGCCCTGGTGCTGCTGGCCGCGTGCCGCAGCAATGTCTCGGGGCACGGGGACAACGAGGCGTTCACGCTGGCGACCGCGTTCCTGGTGGCGGGCGCCCGCTCGGTGGTGGGCTCCCTGTGGCCGGTCCCGGACGAGGCGACCTCGGTGCTGATGCTCCTGACCCACTACTTCCTCAGCCGTGAACAGGAGCCTCCGGCAAGGGCGTTGCGACGGGCCCAGCTGTGGATGCTGGGGCTGGACCGGCAGCCGCCCGGCAGCCTCCCCGATGAGCTGGCCGCGCGGGCGGCGCGGGTCGATCCGGACGACCTGAGCGCGTGGGCGGGGTTCACGCACCTCGGCCGCTGACGGCGCATCAGGCGACGTTCGCCCGGTTGACCATGTCACGGAGGCGAACGTCGTCACACCCTCGTGGCCCGCACATCCACAGGGCCGCCCCGACTTCGCGAGCGCCCCGGGGCTCAGCCTTGGGTGTCCGTGTTCCCGGCCGGTTCCCGCTGGTCGGCGGTGCCGGGACTCTTCGTGTCCGCCTTCCTCGACGCCATCACGCTGGTGACCGTGGTGATGGCCAGCACACCGCCGATGACGGCCAGGGAGACCGGGGTGGAGATCTCCGGCACATGCAGGCTCGTCGTCTCGTGGACACCGTGCAGGACCAGCTTCACGCCGATGAAACCGAGGATGGCCGACAGCCCGTACGACAGGTGGACCAGCTTCTTCAGCAGCCCGACGATGAGGAAGTACAGCTGCCGCAGGCCCATCAGTGCGAAGGCGTTCGCCGTGAACACGATGTACGGATCCTGGGTCAGGCCGAAGATCGCCGGGATGGAGTCCACCGCGAAGAGCAGATCCGTGAGACCGATCGCCACCATGACGATCAGCATCGGCGTGGCGAGCTTCTTGCCGTTCTCGCGGACGAACATCCGCGTGCCGTGCCACTCGGAGGTGGAAGGTACCCGTCGCTGAACAGCCTTGAGCAGACGGCCCTCCTCCCAGTCGTCGTCGTCCTCGTCCGTGCGCGCCTCCTGGATGAACTTCCAGGCGGTGTAGATGAGGAAGGCGCCGAAGACGTAGAAGACCCAGGCGAACTGGTTGATCGCGGCGGCGCCCAGGGCGATGAAGACCGCGCGCAGCGCCAGCGCGAGCAGCACGCCGATCATCAGCACGCGCTGCTGATAGATCGTGGGGACCGAGAA
Organism: Streptomyces uncialis; assembly: GCF_036250755.1. NCBI lineage: Bacteria > Bacillati > Actinomycetota > Actinomycetes > Kitasatosporales > Streptomycetaceae > Streptomyces > Streptomyces uncialis. Next base: position 8,704,638 of record NZ_CP109583.1, read on the forward strand.
CTTCGCCATGATCAGCACGAACACGAACAGATTGTCGACGCTGAGCGATTTCTCGGTGATGTAGCCCGCGAAGAACTCACCGGACGCCTGTCCGTGACCCAGGACGGCCAGTCCGGTACCGAAGAGCACGGCGAGGGCGAGCCAGACGATCGACCAGGTGCCCGCCTCCTTCATCGAGACTTCGTGTGGTTTGCGCCCGCCGATGAAGAAATCGGCCGCGATGAGTATCAGCAGTGTGGCGACTGTGATTACCCACATGGTCATCGAGGCGTCCAACTCTGTTCCCTCCCGTAGCTGTAGCGCGAACCGACAACAGTACTGGGTAGGCCAAGAGTTGGTATGGCGGGAGTAAACCGGCGTGCGAAGCACCCGATTTCAAGGGCCATTGACGGCCGCCGTCGCACGGTCATGGGGCGCGGGTGAGCACGCAAGCCGCGATCGCCGGCCGGTGTCAGGGAGTCGGCACGACGGTGCGCATCGCGAGAGTACGTGTCGTCCAGTGGCCGTACGGCCGGGTGTTGACCGCCGTCAGGTCCCTCGTACCCGGCTGCGGCGGGGCCTGCGAGAAGCGCAGGACACCGTCACGGCCGTCCGGGGCGGACATCCGGGAGCCCGCCGACCCGGCTGCCCAGGCCGGGAGATGGAACGGCACCGTGTTGAGCTCGCACTCGGCGACGATCAGCTTGAGCCAGTCCCGCGCCTCCGCCCCCGGCACCGGAGGGCGGCCCACGGGCAGGGAGAACCGTACGGGCTCCCCGTCCAGGGCGTGCCCGGTGTGCCCCGGGGCGATGAAGTGCCCCGGGTAGAGCGTCGAATGGCCGGCGTATCCGTCCGTCAGGTCGAGCAGCAGACACCACAGGGTCCGGTCCGGTGAGCGGTTGTGCAGCCGTACGGACAGCAGCGGTGGCTGTGGCGCGTCACCACGGTCGGCGGCCGGCGGCGTGTACGCGCAGACGATCTCCCCGCTGCCGTCCGGGACGAGGAGCCGGTCGGACGGTGCTCCCCAAGGGCCGACCTCGACCCGTACCAGCCCGTCGAGCGGCGAGGGGCGTGGCGTCAGGTCCCGGAGCCGGTGCCAGCGCGTCAGATGGGTCAGACAGTCGACGATCCGCCGTACGTCCCCGGGCGCGGACAGCGGCAACGGAGCGACGAAACGGCTGCCGTCGCGGCGCAGGACATGTACGGCGCTTCCCCGTACCTCCAGGCTGAAGTGCAGATCGCCCGCGTCCCGGGGGTCGGGGACCGACCGCAGGAGCGGTGAGGGGCCACCGCCGGGCCCGGCCGTGGCGAGCGCCCGTGCCAGGGCGTCTTCGAAGCCGCCCGGTGGACCCGAGGCCGGGGCGTCCGCCGGGACGACGGTGACCGTCGCGGCGGGCAGGTTCAGCGCGGTGAGGGCCACCGGGTAGACCTGCCCGGGAGCCGGGGCCCAGCCCACCGGATCGACCAGGGTACGGTCCGCCAGCACCGTACGCGCGGTGAGGAGCCTGCCGGGTCGGGAGTTCCCCGACGCCGGGCCGCCCCCGGTGCGGGTTGGCCCGGGCCCGGCGGGCACGTCCCCCGTCGCCGCGTCCGGCCCCGACCGCTCCGCCTCCGCCGGACCCCCGTCCACCACGGCGCGATCCACCACGGCGAACTCCGCTGCGGCGGCCCCCGCCGCGGCACCCTCGCCCAGCCCGTGCCCGGCCCCGCAGTCGACCTCCCAGCCCGCCGCCCCGTGGCGCAGCAGATGCGCGCCGTCCGCCCTCGCGACGCCGTCCGTCAGGAACGGCAGATCGGCCACCCCGCCCGGCCCGGGGGGAAAGAGGACCGGCTGCTGGAGGCCACCCGAACACTGCACCCGGGCGTCGGCGGCGGACAGTACCTCCCGGTAGGTGAGGCCCGGCGGCGCCTCCCGGACCACGCCGAGCACCGCGTGTGTGAACACCCCGTGCCGACGCCCGTCGAAGAAGGCCTCGTGCGCCGGCTGGTACGCGCGGCTCGCCGCCAGCAGCAGCACCTCACCCCGGCCCGGCGGCCCGGCCGGACGGGACGGGACCGCCTCGCGCGCCGACACGGATGCCGCAGAGGCCCATTCGTCCCGCGCGGGCGCGAACCGGGCCGTCAGCCCCGTGTCACGGGTCGCCCCGCCGGCGAAGCAGCAGTCGAGGACCGCCACCACATGGGCGCCGCGTGCGGCGACCCCGTCGAGCAGTGCCCGCAGCCGTTTGTCCGGCAGCGGACCGTCCGCGCAGACCAGGGCCTGGTTGTGTCCCGTCGCCTCGATCAGCAGATCCGCCCCGTGGGCCCGCGCCTCGGTGCCGTGCCCGGAGAACCAGAACAACGCGGTGTCCCCGGGACCCGCTTCACCCAGCCCCTCGCGGATGCCGTGCTCGACCGCTTCGACGGTCGCCTCCCGGTCGAGCAGCACCCGCGGGCCCGGCACCGGCACCCGCCCCGCCAGCAGACGACGGACCCCGGCGATGTCGTTGAGACATCCGCCCAACCGCGTTGCCACCCCCGCCGGGTAGTCGTCGATGCCCACCAGGAGGGAATGAATCGTCGTCATACCGGAGAGTCTGTCAGCCCTCCCGCCCGACGAGCGGCGCACCCTTGGGCGTCAACTGGCCCTGTCCTGGGCGCATATAGGGTGGACGTACCGTGATGCGCCGATCCGGCGGCACGATGGAACCGGGCTCACTATCCTACGGTTCCGATCCGCGGGCCCGGCCGACGACGGCCGCACGACCGGCCCGCGCCGTGACCACGCGGTCCGGGACGAGACGGGGGACACACATGGGATTCGTGGAGCGACGCCGACGACTCGACACCGTCGGGGCACCGGAGGTACCGAGCGCCCTGCACGGGGCACCGCAGTCGGGGCAGGCCACCCCGCACGGCGGCTTCCTGCCGCGCTCACGCCTGCTGCGCGACGCCATGGCAGCGCTCGACAGCGGGATCGACGAGGCACAGGCCCGCCGCGTCATCGACGGCATCCGTCAGGAGTACGCCTCCGCCCACGGCGGCGTGCCGCTCGGCTTCCTCGCCCACTGCTATCTCGGCCCGCCGTTCGTCGATCACCAACTGGATCTCGACCACGCGGTCGTGCGGCACTTCGCACCCGCCGACACGGTCCCCGAGCCCTACGCCGCCGCCCGGATGCTGGCCCGTTCCGAGGCCTACGCGTACATCGAGATCCACAGCGACGGACTGGCCATACCGGTACTCAAGGACGGCAGCGTCGTCCGTCCCTGACGGACCAGGGCACACGCATGATCGGAGAATCCGTATGAACGACGTCGACTACACCCTCCGCCACCAAGTGCGGCAGGTCGACGCACAGGTCAACGCGCTGCGCGAGCACGTCAACATCGTGGCGGGACAGGTCGAGAACGTCCGGGCCGGCCAGGAGGCGGCCCGCAGTGAACTCCAGCAACTGCGGGACGACTTCAAGGAGTACGTACACACGGCCGAGCTGAACGCCCGGATCCAGCGGGCGGAGACCCGGATCGGCGTCGTCCAGGACCAGGTCGACCATGAGTTCGGCCACTACAAGCAGGTCAGACGCACGGCGACCGGCATCCTCCAGGCCTTCGACGTCGGTCTGGTGACCGAGGACACCGTACGTTCCGTCAGCGAACAGCTGATGATCCAGACCCCGCGCTACTGGCTCGCACCCGCCCTCGTCGCCCTGGCCTCCTGGTCGGCGGACGACTCGCGGCTGTGCGAGCGCGGTGTCGAGGAGGCGTACCGCCGCTCGCCGGACCGCACCTCGCTCTTCTTCGCGCTGGTGCTCCGCCGCCAGGACCGCGCCGACGGATCGGTGCGCTGGCTGCGGCACTACCTTCAGGCACAGGATCCGCAGGCGCTGGGCCGGGAGTTCACCGTCATCCTGGAGGCGGTCGCCCACGGGGCCTTCGGGGCCGCGGGCCGCGATGTGCTCGCCGGGGTGCTGACCCGGTGGAACGCGATGATGGCGGACGAGGTCGAGTACCGGGAGACGCAGGACGCGCAGACCCGGCGCTGGCGCGCGGAGGTCGACTCGCTGCGGGCACCGTCCGCGGCCCGGGAGTTCCCCCAGCTGGCGGCGTTCTCCCCGCAGTGGAGCATCCTCGACGGGGTACTGTCCTGGGCGCGCACCCAGCAACTGTTCCTCGACAAGTACCGAAGCATCCTCGGCCACGAGGCCGCGCTCGCGGCGCGTCTGGAGGACACCGTCGACGACCTCCTCGACCTGCTCGTGTCGGAGTACGACGACGAAGAGCTTCCGCTGCGCCGGGAACTCGCCCTCCACCGGGCCGTCGTCACCCACCGGGGCGACACAGCCGCCGCCGATGCCGCGGTCAAGGCCGACGAGGCCTCCTACGACATCACCCTGGACCTCCTGACGCTCCAGACGACCGCCGCGCTCAGCCCCGCGGCGATCGGCGTCTCGGAGGGAACGAGGAAGCTGGCCGTCGGCGCCTGCCGGGAATGGCTCTTCCGGGCCCACACCCAGTTCACCCGGGACTACCGGGCCGCCGTCCCGCAGGATGTGCAGATCCGGTTCAACACGGACCACACCGTCGGCGCGCAGAACTTCAGACTGCCCCTGTGGACCGGTTCGTTCCTCAGGCCGCTGGCGGAACTGGAGCAGTCGCTCACCGCTCACTGGGGCCGCCACAGCGCGGCCTACATCGATTCACTCGGCTACCCGCTGCTGCGGAAGTCCGTGCCCGCGGTGGCCGTGGTCGCCGCCGTGATGCTGGGCGTGAGCCTGGTCAGTGTCCTCGCCGCCCTCGCCTGCGGGGCCGTCGTCGGCCTGGGATGGGGACTGCGGATACGTCAGCGCTCGCGGGCCGCCGCGCGACTCCAGCAGCAGGCCCGGGCACTGCTCGGACAGGCCACGGCCGAATCGCTGCTCCGGCTGCGCGCCGCCGCGGCCGAACTGGCCGACTGGTACACGGGATTCAAGAAGGCCGACGAGGTGGAGACGGCCTGCGCCGAACTGATCGCCTCGCTCGGGACCACGACGGACAACGGGTCACCGTTCGGGGGACGTTCCGTCCAGGGAGAGGGCACACCGGCATGACGAGCGACGACGCGACGACGGCGGCACACGATGACGGTGCCGACCGGCAGCCGCCATGGGCCGGACCGGGCCCGCAGGGCGGCGTCCCGTGGGCGACGCCCACCGCCGCCCGCCGGCCGGGCGACCGTCCCACCCAGCGGCGGCGCCGCGTGGTCGAGGGGCTGCCGGACTGGGAACCGACGCCACCCGGCGAGATCCTGCTGCGCCGGCCCGGCACAGGGGAGGGGACGTGAGCGGGTTCTGGGGCGACGGAGGGCCCTACGCGTCCTGGACGCGGGCACTGCACGCCTGGGCGCGGCACGAGCCCGCCGACCTGGCGGCACTGCCCCGGCTGAAGCGCGACCAGTTCGACGCGGACACCTGGGAACGGCTCACCCGCCATGTCCTGGACGCCCTCGACACACGGCTCACGGAATGGTCACGCCGGTTCGCCCTCGCCTTCGGGGAAGCCCCCGACGAGTTCTCCGCCGGGCGGGAACTCACCCAGGCCAGAGTCGGGCTGCGGTCCCTCCGCGATCTGGCGGACCACCCCGGGTTGCCCGACGACCTGCGCACCCGGCTGGGCGAACTGATGGACCAGCACATCCGCTCACTTCAAACCCAGATGGAGCACGCGGTCAGCGAACTCGCCCGCTCCGGGACCGATCCGCACTGGGTGGACCAACGGCTGCGGACCCTGCGCGACAACGCGTTCACCTCGGTCCTCGACGCCCCGCCGGACCCGCCCGCCGAACCGCCGGCCCCGTTCGCACGGCTCCGCCGCCGCCTGCGGTTCCCCCGCAGCGGAGACGGACGGGAACCGGCACGGACAACCGGAGTCGCGCGACCCTCCCCGCCCGCGGCCGGTGATCCCCCCGCGGACCACTGGTCGACGGCCCCGGCCACCGCACCGAAGCGCCGCATCGTGCCCGACTGACCGGCAACGTCCCGGCGACTCCCACGCATTGGATGCCGCCACCCGCGCACGGGAGCGCCTTCCGCGCACGGGACGACAACCCGGCCCACGGGACGACGATCCCGCGCACCGGACGGCTTTCCCGCGCACGGGACGACAACTCCACGCACGCGCCCCGCCGGGCGGCGCGCCGCACTCTCCCCTTTCCTTTCCCTCACCCTCCGAAGGCCGGTATGCCGAACTACGCCGACAGCCTGCGTCACCTCGACAGCTATGTCTCCGCCCGGGTACCCGTCATCGCGCTCCGCACCATCGAGCAGCAGCGCGCCCTGCGGCTGCTCCGCGAGGCGGCGGGGCGGCCGAGCCGCAGCGGGATGCCGTTCTGGATCTACACCAGGGCGACCGGGCTGCGGGACCTCCGCACCCACGCGGCCGTCCACGACGACCGGTCGCTGACCGGCGCCATGGAGTTCGCCGCCTCCCAGTTCGCCGCACGGGCCAACGCCACCGTGATCCTCGTCGACCCGCACGATGTCGCCTCGGACACACCGGCGGTCCGCCATATCGCCGAACTGGCGCGGCTCGCGGAGAACAACATGGGCAGCGTGGTCCTGGTGTCCGACACCCCGGTGTGGAGCGGGCTCCAGCGGCTGGGGATGGGACTGATGCTCGATCTGCCCGACGCGGAGGAGATGTACGGAATCCTCAGCGGCTTCCTCACCGACCACCGGGGCCGCTTCCCCATCGAGTGGGACGAGGACGACGCCCGTCGCGCCGCCGAGTTCCTCTCGGGCGCCACCGAGTCCGAGTGCGTCAACCTCATGGCCACCGTCGCGGCGAAGGGCTCCGTGAAGAAGGAGGACGTACTCGCCCTGGCCCAGGCGAAGGACCGGATCTTCAGCGACATCACCGGGCTCGAACGCATCCACCTCAAGGACGCCGACTACCAGGTCGGCGGGCTGACCAGCCTCCGGACCTGGCTGCGGCGGCGGAACCAGCTGATCCACTCCGATCTGCGCCATTCCCATCTGCGCCCGCCACGCGGGGTACTGCTGGTGGGGGTGCCCGGCTGCGGCAAGTCGTTGTCGGCCAAGGCGGTCGCGCAGGAGTGGCAGCTCCCCCTCTACCGGCTGGACATGGCGAGCATCCACGGAAAGTACTGGGGCGAGTCCGAGGGCAATATGCGGGCCGCGCTGGAGACCGCCGACCGGGTGGCGCCGTGTGTGCTGTGGATCGACGAGATCGAGAAGGGACTGGCCGGTGGCGCCGGAGAGGTGACAGGGGTGGGCCAGCGGGTCATCGGCCACTTCCTGTTCTGGCTCCAGGAGTCGCAGTCGCGGTCGTTCGTCGTGGCGACCGCCAACGATGTGCGCAGTCTGCCGCCCGAGCTGCTGCGCAAAGGCCGCTTCGACGAGCTGTTCTTCGTGGACCTGCCCGACCCCGAGGACCGCAAGGAGATCATCACGCTGTACTTCGGCCGCTATCTGGGCAAGGACCCGGAGCCCGCCGAACTGGACCGGCTGGTCGATCTGTCCGAGGGCTTCGCCGGTTCCGACATCGAATCCGCCCTGCACGACGTCGGCGCCGAGGCGCTGCTGGACGGCGGCGTGGAGAACCTGAGGCCGTCCTTCGTACAGGACACCTTCGCCAACACGGTTCCGATGATCAGGGTCAACCCGGAGCGGATCGAGGAGATCCGCGCCTGGGGCCGGGAGCGCGCGGTACCCGCCGGACGCTCGTCCCTCTCCTCGGCCCCGGGAGCCACGACCCCGGGCCGCCGCATCCTTCTGATGGGTGACTGAACCGGACCGGTACGCGGCGGGGGGAGCGGCGGTGCCGCCGGACGGGTGGGGCTTGACCCTCACGTCGCGTGAGGCTGAAGAGTGTGGTGCATGAGCGATTACTACAACGCGTTCGAGACGAGTCCCGTGCCCGCTCCCGGCCCGGACGCCGTTCCGCCGGAGTTGTTCCGTGGCATCTACGGAATGCCCGCGTTCGTGACGATCCCCACCAGCGATCTGGCGGAGTCGGTGGACTTCTGGGTTCGCGGCCTCGGGTTCTTCGAGCTGTTCAGCATCCCCGGCACACTGGTGCATCTGCGCCGGTGGGCGTTCCAGGACGTACTCCTCGTCCCGGCGGCGGAGGTCGCGGACCAGGCACCGGCGATGAGCTACAGCTTCTCGGGAGTGCTCAGCCAGGTCGATCCCCTGGTCGAGGCATGCCGCGCGTTGCGCCCGGACTCGGTCGACGGTCCACGGGACACGCCCTGGAACACCCGCGACGTCACCGTGATCACCCCCGAGAACGCACGGATCGTCTTCACCGCGGCGAAGCCCTTCGCCCCGGACAGCCAGGAGGCACGCAACCTCGCGGCCATCGGGATCTCCCCACCGGACGGGCCGCCGCGGTGACAATGAGCGGCATGCTCGAAGCCACCGAAGCCGATGGCCTGACCGTCGGCCAGGTCTCGACGCGTCTGGACGTGACGGTCCGCGCGCTGCACCACTGGGACGAGATCGGTCTGGCACGACCGTCGCTGCGCACAGCCGCCGGATACCGGCTCTACACCGCCGGTGATCTGGAACGGCTGCACCGCATCGTCGTCTACCGCGAGATCGGTCTCGGTCTGGACCGGATCCGGGCCGTCCTGGACGATCCGGCCACGGACGTGCCCGGCGCGCTGCGCGCGCAGCGTTCCCAGATCGCCGACCGGATCGAGCGACTCCAGCGGCTCGGCGCCGGACTGGACCGGATGATCGACGCCCACGAGGGCGGTCCGCTGCTGACCGTCGAACAGCAGGCCGAGGTCTTCGGCTCCCGGTGGAACCCGGACTGGACCGCCCAGGCCAGGCAGCAATACGGAGACACGGCGCAATGGCTCCAGTTCGCCGAACGCTCGGCCGCTCGCGGCGTTGAGGAATGGCGAGCCGTCGCCGACGCCGTGGACGGCCTCGACCGTGCCCTCGGGGACGCGATGGACAGGGGTGTCGCACCTGGCAGCCCGGAAGCGGGCCGACTCGTCGAGCGGCACCGCGAGGTGTTCGCCTCGTACTTTCCCCTCACCAGGCGGATGCAGGTCTGCCTGGGCCGCAGATACGAGGCCGATCCCGCGTTCGCCGCCCACTACGACGGTATCCGCGCCGGGCTCGCCGCGTGGTTCCGCCGGATCGTCGACGCTGACGCGCGCGCCCACGGCATCGACCCCGACACCGCGACCTGGCAGTAGCGCGGCCCCCTCCAGTCGCCCGGTCCGGACAAGGTCCCCCGCTGCCCCTCTCGGCAGCCACGGGACCCCGCCCGGACCGGCTCGGCTTCGGCCGGACGATCAGCGGTCACCCCTCATCGCAGGGCCACCGCATCCGGGGTCAGGGCTGGATGAGCGAGTCCTTGTAGTAGACGGACGCCTTGCGCTGACCGCTCTGCACCCCGGAGGCGAAGCCCATGCAGAGGCGGTACACACCGGGGTCGGCCATCTTGGGGATCTGGATGGCGAGGCCCTCGGGCTCGCGGAAGGGCAGGGTGTAGCCGGCCTTGGAGTGGAAGGACTTGACGAGTTGCCCGGTGTTCAGATCGACCGAGGCGAGGAAGGTGTTGCCCTCACCCGGGGGCGAGATGACGATCTCCGGTGTCGCGGCGTTGCCGTCGTGGTCCTGCTTCTTGCCGTAGGCGTTGCCGCGCAGCATGTACAGGTAGCTGCCGGCCACCGCGTACCCCTGGAACGACGGCTTGCCGTAGCGGTTGACGTCGACCGGGATGGCGGGTTCGGCGACCTCCACCAGCGGGGTGCTGAAGTCTCCGGCACGGGCCTTGGGCAGATCGTAGACGCGGTAGCGCATGCCGCCGGCGTCGTAGCGGACGACCAGGCGGTTGTTGAGCGGGTCGACACTCGCGGTGTTGTTGGAGCTGCCGGGAACGGGGGTGAACTTCTGGAGCGAGGCGTTGGTGGCGTCCAGGGGTGTCGCGGAACTCGCGAACTTGAAGCGGCACAGCCGCTTGCCACGGCTGGTCATGTCATCGATGTCCTGGACGGCGTCGACCTCGGTCCACAGGTAGGTGCTGCTGCCGGACGGCTCGACGCCGAAGCTCACCCCGTGCCCGAAGCCGCGCAGGTACATGTAGCCCGTCACGCTGCCGGTGCCGCTGCCGTCCGCCGCGTCGGCGCCGAGGGTCCACTCGGTGATCGCCAGGTCGCCGCGCAGGTCACGGACGTCACCGGCGACGGGCGCCGACTCGCCGGGGAGCTTGCGGCCGCCCTGGATGACCTGGGCGTAGTAGAGGCGGCGGTTGACGTTGTCGAAGCCTATGGACTGGATCACGGTCCCTTCACGCAAGGTCTCCTCGCGGAAGTAGGCGGGACCGGTGTTGCCCTCGACCCTGATCAGCTTTGAAGGTGGCAGACCTACGGCGTTCGCTCCTGTGGCTGGGCCCGCGCCCGCGCCCGAGCTCGCGAACGCGGCGCCGGCACCCGAGCCGACCCCGGCGACGGTCAGTGCGGCGACGCCGCTCCAGCTGAGGAAGTTGCGTCGGTTGAACTGAGAGGTGTTGTTCATATGCTCTTTGTTTCACAGAGATTGACGGGACGTCGACTCATTTCTGGTACCACTGACATCGACAGCGGTACATGGGTCCCGATGGTCGTCGGCCCGCCGCCCCGCCTCGCCCCCGGAACCCGTCTCCTGTGAGGGCCCTCCGTCCGGCGGTCAGCGCACGAGGCGCCTGCGCGACCGCCGATCTCGTACTGCCGATCTCACACCCGCGGTCTCATACCAGCGACCGCACACCGGCGGCGATCGACGCGGCGTCGATACCGGAGTGGTGGAGCTGTTCCGCGGGCGTGGCGGACGCGGGCATGTTCCGTACCGCCAGGCGGATCAGCCTCGGCGCGGGGCGGCCGTCGGCGAAGGCCTCGGCGACCGCGTCCCCGATGCCGCCCTCGGGGTGGTGGTCCTCGACCGTCATCAGGCAGCCCGTCGCGTCCGCCGCCTGCCGAAGGGTCCCGCCGTCGACGGGTTTCACCGAGTACAGGTCGATCACCCGTACCGCGATGCCCTCCGCCGCCAGCAGATCGGCGGCGCGCAGGGCCTCGTGCACGGTGACCCCGGCGCCGATGACGGTGACCTGGTCCGCGTCGCCCGACCGCAGCACCCGGGACCCGCCGACCGGGAAGTCCTCGTCCGGGCCGTACAGGACGGGGGAGGCTCCGCGGCTGGTGCGCAGATAGCCGATGCCGGGCAGCCCGGCCATGTGGTGGACGAGACGGGCGGTCTGGTTGGCGTCGCACGGGTACAGGACGGTGGAGCCGTGGACCGCGCGCATCATGGCGAGGTCTTCGAGACCCATCTGGGAGGGTCCGTCCTGGCCGATGGAGACTCCGGCGTGGGAGCCGCAGAGCTGGATGCCGGTGCCGCTGACGGCCGCCATCCGGATGAAGTCATGGGCCCGGGTGAGGAACGCGGCGAACGTCGTGGCGAAGGGGAGGTAGCCGCGTGCCCGCATCCCCACGGCGGTGGCGATCAGTTGCTGTTCGGCGATGTACATCTCGAAGTAGCGGTCCGGGTGGGCCTTGCCGAACGCGTCGGCCCGGGTGGAGTCACCGACCTCGCCGTCCAGGGCGACGACATCGTCCCGCTCCGATCCGAGGGCGGCGAGCGCGGCCCCGAAGGCGTCCCGGGTGGCGACCTCGTCCCCGGCCCGGTAGCGGGGCGCCGCGACCGGGCCGGTCCTGTCCGGGGTGGTCCCGTCCCCGCCGGTCCGGTCCGGGGCGGTCGCCGGCGGCGTACCGGACGGCTTCGCCACGTCGATCCGGACGGACCGGGTCCCGCCCAGTTCCTCGACGGCCCGTTCGGGGTGCGGCAGCGGCTTGCCGTGGAAGCCCTCCTGGTCCTCCACCTCCGCGACGCCCCGGCCCTTGTGGGTGCGGGCGATGACCGCGGTGGGCCGGTCCGTCGTGGCCGCGGCCTCCCGGAAGGCGGTGTCGATCGCGGCGACGTCGTGTCCGTCGACCTCGATCGTGTGCCAGCCGAAGGCACCCAGCTTGCGGGCGTAGGCGTCGAGGTCCCAGCCCTCCCGGGTGGGGCCGCGCTGGCCGAGCCGGTTGACGTCCACGATCAGGGTCAGGTTGTCGAGCCGTTCGTACGCCGCCTGCGCGGCGCCTTCCCAGACGGACCCCTCGGCCATCTCGCTGTCCCCGCACAGCACCCAGACCCGGTACGGCAGCCGGTCCAGCCGCTTCCCGGCGAGCGCCATGCCGACCCCGACGGGAAGCCCCTGCCCGAGGGAGCCGGTGGCCACGTCCACCCAGGGCAGACGTGGGGTGGGGTGCCCTTCCAGGGGGCTGCCGTCCTGCCGGAACGTGAGGAGTTCTGCGTCGTCGATCACTCCCGCGGCCCGGTAGAGCGCGTACAGCAGCGGAGAGGCGTGCCCCTTGGAGAGGACCAGCCGGTCGTTGCCCGGATGTCCGGGCCGCTCGAAGTCGTAGCGCAGATGGTGCGCCAGCAGCACGCCGCCGAGGTCCGCGGCCGACATCGACGAGGTGGGGTGTCCCGACCCCGCCGCGTCCGCCGCGCGGACCGCGTCCACCCGCAGCTGCTGACCCAGTTCTTCCAGTTGCCCGGTCTCCATCTCGCTCCTCTCGTCCGGCCCGCTTCCCGTCGTTCGCACGGTCCGATTCCGTCCGGTCCGATCCCGTCCGGTCCGGTCCACAGGCGGCCCCTCCACCCGGGGCGGCCCGTCGGTGTATCGACCTTTGGTACCGAACCCGTCACGTACGGTGACCACGCCCGGTCCCGTATCCCGCCCGTACGGAGCGGGCCCGCCGGGCCCGTCCCTGACGGGGACGACGCGGCAACCGCGCACACTCCACACCGCCGGACCGCATGCGGGTACCCAGCCGTCCGGGCCGTACTTCCAGGATCGTCACAATCCGCCCGGAGCGCTCCCGGGGAGACCGGCCCCCGGTCCCGCGCGATCACCGGGAGCCCGTCACCGCGGCGCGCTCCCGTTCCCACGCGGCCCCTCGGAGGAGCCGGGCTCAGGGCGGGGTGTCCGCCGGGCGGGTCCCGCGCAGCTGGTCCAGACGGCGGATCACCGGGGTCGCGCTCACCCCGTGGAGCAGGACGGACAGCGCGACCGTGAGAGCGGTCAGCGCCCACAGCTCGTCGGCGAGGCCCGCGAAGTCGTCGTGGCCGAGGGCGTAGGAGAGATAGAAGAGGGAGCCGATGCCCCGCAGGCCGAAGACCGCGGTGACGGCCTTCTCCCGGGGGCCCGCCGGGAGGCCGAGCTGTGCGATCCAGCCCGTGACGGGGCGGATGACCAGGATGAGTCCGAGTGCGACGAGGACGGTCCACCAGGTCAGTTCGGACAGCCCACCGGTGACGAGGTAGCCGCCGAGGAGGACGAGGAGCGCCGCGGTGAGCAGACGTTCGATCTGCTCGGTGAACTCGTGCAGCACCTTGTGATAGCCGTGGTCGCGTTCGGCGGCCCGGATCGTGCAGGCGGTGACGAAGACGGCGAGGAAGCCGTAGCCGTGGGCGAGTTCGGCGATCCCGTAGGACAGGAAGGTCGCCGCGAGGGCGACGAAGCCCTCCATGTGCCCCGAGAGACGCAGCGCCGACGCACCGGCCCGGAAGAACATCCACCCCAGCAAACGCCCCAGGGCGAGACCGACGACCACCCCGACGGCGACCTTGACGAGGACGTCGACGACGAACCAGCGCCCCCATCCGGCCTGCGACCAGGCGCCCCCGGCGGCGGCCAGCGCCACGGCCGCGAGGACGAAGGGGAACGCGAGACCGTCGTTGAGACCTGCCTCCGCCGTCAGGGCGAAGCGGACTTCGTCCTCGTCGTTCTCGTCGTCGGTGGGCTCACCGACCCGCACCTCCGCGGCCAGCACGGGGTCGGTGGGCGCCAGCAGGGCTCCCGCCAGCAGCGCGGCGGCGACGGGCCAGCCGAGCAGCAGCCAGGCGCTCATGGCGGTCGCGACGACGGTGAGCGGGAGCGTGATCCCGATCAGCCGCCAGGGCCCGGCCCATGACCGCGGGGTGAAGGGCCGGTTGATGGCCAGTCCCGCGCCCATGAGGGAGACGATCACGCAGACCTCGGTGACATGCTCGACCCACACCCGGTCCGCCACCGGATCGACCTGCGGCAGCGGTACGGGCAGCGCGGCGGCCACCGCGCCTATCACGAGGAACACGATCGGCATCGACAGCGGTCTGCGCCGCAGCAGCCGGGGCAGCACAGCCGCCGCGAGCGCCCCGAGACCCAGGGTCGTGTACACGATGTCGGACGGGGTCAACGGCTTCGTCCTCTCAGCGGGCGTGCAACAGGAGCCAGGGAGCACGTGCCCGTTCGCCGGAGGATCATGGCCCGTCCGTCGCGGGGCCCGCCGTCGCCGCGACCCGAGCGGCCCGGGAGCAGATCTTCGCCGACGACGGGACCGCGCCCCGGGGCATCACCAGGTGACGTGGCCCGCCGCCCGCGAGATCCGCGGGACGGGCCCTAACCGGCCGTCGGTGTTCCGCCCAGGGTCTCGCGCAGCAGGACCGCCTCCTGGTCGAGGTGGTGGAGCAGCGCCTGGAGGGCGGGGGTGCGGGTGCGGTGGGGTGCCTCGGTGGTGCCCACCGTGCGTCCCACCGAGGGGAGTTCGACGGGCAGCGCGGCGAGGTGCTCGTCCTCGCGCAGTACCAGTTCGGGCAGGAGCGCCACCATGTCCGTCTGGAGGAGCAGCGCCCGCATGGTGAGGATGGACGTGCATTCGACGCGGTCCGCGGGCAGGGCGAGGCCCCGGTCCACGAAGAGGGCGCCGAGTTCCTGACGCAGGGCGGTCTGCTCGACGGGCAGGATCCAGGGGAACCCGAGGGTGTCCGTGAGTGTGACGCCCTCGGCGTCGAGGAGCGGGTGGCCGGATCGTACGGCGAGCCGGATGGGCTCCCGGTACAGCATCCGCTGGCGCAGTCCGTCCCCTTCGGCGGGGGCGGAGCCCACCCGGCCGACGATGACGTCCAGCTCGCCCGCCAGCAGCGCGGGGTGGAGGACGTCCGGGGTGCCCTCGCGTACGACGACGGTGAGCCGGGGCCGTTCCCGTTTGAGTCCGGCGACCGCCCGGGGCAGCAGGACATTCGCGCCGGCCAGCAGCGTGCCCACGGTCACCGTGCCGTCCTGGCCCTGCCGCAGCCCGGTGAGGTGCTCCCCGGCCCGGCGCACCTCGGCGACCACCGCGCGGGCGTGTTCCGCCAGTGCCGCGCCGTAGACGGTGGGCCGCATCCCGCGCGGTACGCGGACGAAGAGCGGCAGATCGGCGATGGCCTCCAGCTCATGGAGGGTCCGGGTCGCGGCGGGCTGGGTGAGATGCAGGGATTCGGCCGCCCGTACGACGCTTCCGTGCTCGCTGACCGCTATGAGCAGGGTCAGGTGCCGGAACTTGAGCCGGCCGTCCAGGAGGTCCATCCGGGGGCTCCTTCCTGGGAGGCGGGCGGCCTGTGACGGCGCGGGGAGCGCGACATACCAGGATCGCTATAGCTCTCACACCGATCGGCATTGGATCGGCATAGCTGGGTGGGTGCACTATACCGGCACACCCCGGGGGGCGAGTTTCGGACATTCCCCGGCCCAGTATCGGAGGTCTGCAAGGTGGCTTCACCCGTGCGGCATTACGTAGGAGGCGGGTTCGACGCGTCCGGCGTGCCGTTCCCGCTCGTCGACCCGGTCACCGGGAGCGCCGTCGGCGAGGTACCGCAAGCGTCCCGCGAGGTGGTCGACCGGGCGGTCCGCGCGGCCCGGGAAGCGCTGCGCGGACCGTGGGCCGCGTGGAGCCCGGCGGAGCGGTCGCGGCTGCTGCACCGGATCGCGGACGGGATCGAGCGGCGCTTCGAGGAGTTCGTCACCGCCGAGTGCGCCGACACCGGCAAGCCCCGCGAGCTGGCGTCGACCGTCGACATCCCGCGCGCGGTCGCCAACTTCCGCTCGTACGCGGACCTCCTGGCCGGGCGGAGCGAGCGGTCCTGGCACACCACCACCCCCGACGGGCGCGGCGCGCTGAACTACACCGTGCACAAGCCGCTCGGCGTCGTCGCGGTGATCTCCCCGTGGAACCTGCCGCTGCTGCTCCTCACCTGGAAGGTCGCGCCCGCCCTCGCGACGGGCAACACGGTGGTGGCCAAGCCGTCCGAGCTCACCCCCGGCACCGCCTGTCTGCTGGCCGAGGTGATGGCCGAGGCACAGGTCCCGGCGGGCGTCTTCAACCTCGTGCACGGCACGGGCGCCGACGCGGCCGGACAGTGGCTCACCGAACACCCCGGGGTGGACGCCATCGCCTTCACGGGTGAGTCGAGCACCGGGACCGCGATCATGCGGGCGGCGGCGGCCAGGCTGGCGCCGGTCTCCTTCGAGCTGGGCGGCAAGAACGCCGGACTCGTCTTCGCCGACGCCGATCTGGAACAGGCCGTCGAAGGGACCCTCCGGTCGGCCTTCACCCACAGCGGGCAGGTCTGTCTGTGCACCGAGCGGGTGTATGTGCAGCGTCCGGTCTTCGACGAGTTCGCGGCGGCGCTGGCCGCCGGCGCGAAGGAACTGTCCGGCTACGGCCCGATGGTCTCCGCCGCCCACCGGGACAAGGTGCTGGGCCATCTGGCGCGGGCCACCGCCGACGGCGACGTCCTCGCGGGCGGCGGGGTGCCGCACTTCGGGGACGAGCGCGACGGCGGCTTCTGGGTGGAACCCACCGTGCTCGCCGGACTGCCCGAGGACCACCCGGCGGTACGGGACGAGATCTTCGGCCCGGTCGTCCATCTGGCGCCGTTCGACACCGAGGAGGAGGCGCTGACCCTCGCCAACGCGAGCCCCTACGGGCTGGCCGCCACGGTGTGGACCGGCGACGTGAGCCGCGCGCACCGCGTGGCCCCCGCCCTCGATGTCGGCATCGCCTGGGTCAACACCTGGAACCTGCGCGACCTCCGTACGCCCTTCGGCGGCGTGAAGGCGTCCGGGATCGGCCGTGAGGGCGGCGACCACTCCCTCGACTTCTTCTCCGAACCGATGAATGTGTGCGTGAAGCTGTGAGCACAAGGGACGAGACCGTGAACACGACGGGTGAGGCGGCGGGCGCGACGCCCGACCAGGTGGCGAGCGCCGCACAACGCCTGGAGGAGGCGCACCGCACCGGTGTCCCGTGCGCCCCGGTACGCGACCTCCTGCCGCCCGGGGACCTGGACGCCGCCTACGCCGTCCAGTCCGTCCTCACCGAACGCCGCCGCGCCCGGGGCCGTCGCGTCACCGGCTGGAAGATCGGTCTGACCTCGGTTGCCGTGCAGCGGCAACTCGGCGTCGGCACACCGGACTTCGGCGCGCTCCTCGACGACACCGCCGTGCCGGACGGCGCCGAGATCCCCTGGGGCTCGGTGCTCCAGCCCCGCGCCGAGGCCGAGGTCGCCCTGGTCCTCGAACACGACCTCCTCCACGAGCGGCACACGGTGGCCGACGTGATCCGCGCGACCGCCTTCGCGCTGCCCGCCATCGAGGTGGTCGGCAGCCGGATACGCGACTGGGACATCTCGGCCGTGGACACCATCGCCGACAACGCCTCCAGCGGCGCGTACGTCCTCGGCACCCGGCCCGTGCCGCTGCGGGACCTCGATCTGCGGACCGCCGGGATGGTGCTGGAGCGCCGCGGCGAGCCCGTCTCCACCGGTGCGGGCGTCGCCTGCCTGGGGAACCCGCTGCACGCCGCCGTCTGGCTGGCCGACACCCTCGTCCGGCTCGGCCGCCCGCTGCGCGCCGGGGACACCGTGCTCACCGGCGCGCTCGGACCCATGACGGCCGCCCGGCCCGGTGATGTGTTCGAGGCCCGTGTCGACGGGCTCGGCTCGGTCCGCGCGGCCTTCGGGCGCGCCGCCCACGAAGCCCACGAAGCCCAGGAAGGGGACGTCCGATGAACATCATGACTCTCGCGGAATCGCTCGACACCGCGGCGCTGGACGCCCGTCCGCTCCCCGGCGGCGGCAGCGGCCTGACGGACACCGCTGAGGCGTACGCCGTCCAGGACGCCCTGATCGCCCGGCGGCTGGCCCGCGGGGAGCGGCTCACCGGCGTCAAGCTGGGCTTCACCAGCATCGCCAAGATGCGGCAGATGGGCGTGGACGATCTGATCCACGGACGGATCACGGACCGGATGGAGATCCCCGACGGGGGGCTCCACGACATCTCCGGGCTGATCCACCCCCGGGTCGAGCCCGAGGTGGCCTTCCTCCTGGGCGCGACCCTGCGCCCCGGCGGCGACCCGGCGGCGGCGGTCGCCGCCGTGGCACCCGCGCTGGAGATCATCGACTCCCGCTACGACGGCTTCCGCTTCTCCCTCCCCGAGGTGATCGCCGACAACACCTCCGCCGCGGGCTACGTCGTCGGGCCCTGGAGCGCCCCCCGCGACCTGGCCAACCTCGGCGTCCTGCTGGAACTCGACGGACGCCCCGCCCAGACCGGTTCCACCGCGGCGATCCTCGGGCACCCGCTGCGCGCCCTCGCCGCCGCGGCCCGGCTCACCGGCCCGCTGGAGGCCGGCACGGTGATCCTCGCCGGTGCGGCGACCGCCGCCGTGCCCCTGCCGCCCGGCACCCACGTACGGTCGACCGTCGCGGGCCTCGGCACCGTCCAGTTCACCACCGCGGCCGCCCGGACCACCGGGGAGGACGCGTGATCGTCCCCGGTGCCGCCCCGCCCCGCGGCCGGTTCCCGCATCTGCGGCGCGCGGGCGACCTCGTCTTCGTGTCCGGTACGAGCTCCCGGCGCCCCGACGGCACCTTCGTCGGCGCGAGCGCCGACCCGATGGGCGTGACGGACCTCGACATCCGCGCCCAGACCCGGGCCGTGCTCGACAACATCGCGAGCCTGCTGGCCCCGGTCGGCGGCGGACTCGGCGACCTGGTGTCGGTCACCACGTATCTCGTCGGCATGAACGACTTCGGCGGCTACAACGAGGTCTACGCCGAGTACTTCGACGAGAGCGGACCGACCCGCACCACCGTCGCCGTCCACCAGCTCCCGCACCCCCACCTGCTGATCGAGATCAGCGCCGTGGCCCACCTCCCACAGAGCAAGGAACAGCGCCGATGACCATGACACCGTTCAACCTCCAGTCCTGGATCGAGGAACACCGGCACCTGCTCAAGCCGCCGGTCGGCAACGTCCAGATCTGGCAGGACGCCGATCTGATGGTGACGGTCGTGGGCGGACCCAACCGGCGCACCGACTTCCACGACGACCCCATCGAGGAATTCTTCTACCAGCTCAAGGGCGACATGGTGCTCCGCGTCATGGAGGAGGAGGGCCGCCCGCCGCGCGACATCCACATCCGTGAGGGCGATGTGTTCCTCGCCCCCGCGCATCTGCGGCACTCCCCGCAGCGGCCGGAGGAGGACAGCATCGGCCTCGTCGTCGAGTTCGCCCGCCCGCAGGGCCACCTCGACGCCTTCGAGTGGTACTGCATGGAGTGCCACCACCTGGTGCACCGCAGCGAGGTCCAGCTCACCTCCATCGTCGACGACCTGCCGCCGGTGTTCGGCGCGTTCTACGCCGACCAGGCCGCCCGCACCTGCCCGCACTGCTCCGCGGTGCACCCGGGCCGCGACTGGCCCGAGGAGCTGCGCCCGCGCACCCGCCGCGACGAGGAGGCCGGCGCGTGACCGTCGTCGACGTGCACGCCCACGTCTTCCCGGAGATCGGCCGCGCCGAGTCCCGGCGGCTCACCGGCTCCGACGACGGCCCCTGGCTGCGCACCACGGACGGCCCGGGCACCGGGATGATGATGGCCGGCGCCGCCGAGTACCGGCCGGTCCAGCGCACCCTGTGGGACCCGGCGGAGCGCGTCGCCGACCTGGACCGGCTCGGCGTGGACGTACAGGTGCTCTCCAGCACCCCGATGCTGTTCGGCTACGACCTCGAAACCGCGCGCGGCGTCGACTGGTGCCGCACGGTCAACTCCCATCTGCTGAGCTACGCCGCGCACGACCGGGACCGGCTGGCCCCGCTGTGCCAGGTGCCGTTGCAGGACACCGAGGCGGCCTGCGCGACCCTCAGCGAGGCGATGAGCCAGGGCTTCCACGGCGTCCACATCGGCAACCACCTCGTCGACCGCGACCTCGACCACGGGGCGCTGCTCGAATTCCTCACCCACTGCGCCGACCAGGACGCGGCCGTCCTCGTCCACCCCTGGGACCTGCCCTCGGGACCGCGGTTCTCCCGGTACATGCTGGCCTGGCTGGCGGGCATGGCGGGGGAGACCCATCTGACCATCCTGTCGCTGATCCTGTCCGGCGCCTTCGAACGCCTCCCGGCGTCGCTGCGGCTGATGTTCGCCCACGGCGGCGGCAGCTTCCCGTACCTGCTGGGCCGGGCCGACAACGCCTGGCACCGCCGCGACCTGGTGCGCGCCGACAGCCCGCACCCGCCCTCGCACTACACCGACCGCTTCTCCGTCGACTCGGCCGTCTTCGACCCCGGCGCGCTGCGGCTCCTCGTGGACGTGATGGGCGCGGAGCGGGTACTGCTCGGCTCCGACCACCCGTTCCCGCTCGGCGAGGAGGAGATCGGCCGTCTGGTGCGCGAGAGCGCGCTCACCCCCGAGGAACGCGCGGCCGTCCTCGGCGGCAACGCCGTCCGCTTCTTCGGACTGGCCCGGCAGACGAAGGAGGCCGTCCGATGAAGGCAGCCGTGATCGGATCGGGCAACATCGGCACCGATCTCCTCATCAAGATCATCAGAGGGTCGGGGAACGTCACCGCCGCCGCGATGATCGGCATCGACCCGGACTCGGAAGGGCTCGCCCGCGCCCGCCGACTCGGGGTCCCGACCAGCTCGGACGGCGTGGCCGGACTGATCGCGCTCGACGGATTCGACGAGATCGACGTGGTCTTCGACGCCACCTCCGCCGCCGCGCACCACCGCAACGCCGCCGCGCTCGCCCCGTACGGCAAGACGCTCGTCGACCTGACCCCGGCGGCCATCGGCCCGTACGTCGTCCCGCCCGTCAACCTCGACGAGCACCTCGACGCCCGCAACGTCAACATGGTCACCTGCGGCGGCCAGGCCACCATCCCGATCGTCGCCGCCGTCGCTGCGGTCGCCCCGGTCCACTACGCGGAGATCGTCGCCTCGATCGCCTCCCGCTCGGCCGGCCCCGGCACCCGCGCCAACATCGACGAGTTCACCGAGACCACGTCCCGCGCCCTCGAACAGGTCGGCGGCGCGAGTCGCGGCAAGGCGATCATCGTGCTCAACCCGGCGGAACCGCCGCTGCTGATGCGCGACACCGTCCACTGCGTCGTCGACGACTGCGACACCGGGCGGGTGACCGACTCCGTCCACGCCATGGTCGCGTCCGTCGCCGCCTACGTACCCGGCTACCGGCTCAAGCAGGAACCGCAGTTCCGCGCCCTCGCGGCCGACGACCCGCTGACCGGGCTCGCCGGCGGCGGACGGCTCCTCGTCTCCGTCTATCTGGAGGTCGAGGGCGCCGCCCACCACCTCCCCGCCTACGCCGGAAACCTCGACATCATGACCTCCGCCGCGCTGCGCACCGCCGAGCGCCTCGCCGAACGGAGCCGGGTCCGATGACCAAGGTCTACGTCCAGGACGTCACCCTGCGCGACGGTATGCACGCCGTGTCGCACCGCTACACCCTCGACCAGGTCCGGGCCATCGCCGCCGCCCTGGACGCCGCGGGCGTCGACGCCGTCGAGGTCTCCCACGGCGACGGCCTCTCCGGCTCCTCCGTCACCTACGGACCCGGCGCCCACACCGACTGGGAGTGGCTGGAGGCGGCGGCCGAGGTGCTCGACCGGGCCAGGCTCACCACCCTGCTGCTCCCCGGTATCGGCACCGCCGACGACCTGCGCCGCGCCCACTCCCTCGGCGTCACGTCGGTCCGGGTCGCCACGCACTGCACCGAGGCGGACATCTCCGCCCAGCACATCGGTCTGGCCCGGGAACTGGGCATGGACGTGTCGGGCTTCCTGATGATGTCCCACCTCGCCCCGCCCGCCGAGCTGGCCGCGCAGGCCCGCCTCATGGAGTCCTACGGCGCGCACTGCGTCTACGTCACCGACTCCGGCGGCCGGCTCACCATGGACGGCGTACGGGACCGGGTCCGCGCCTACCGCGACGTACTCGACCCGGCCACCGGGATCGGCATCCACGCCCACCACAACCTCGGCCTCGGGGTGGCCAACAGCATTGTGGCGGTGGAGGCCGGGGCGCACCGCGTCGACGCCTCCCTCGCCGGACAGGGCGCGGGCGCCGGGAACGCGCCGCTGGAGCCCACCGTCGCGGTGTTCGACCTCATGGGCTGGGAACACGGCTGCGACCTGTTCCCGCTGATGGACGCCGCCGAGGAGCTCGTACGACCGACCCAGGACCGACCCGTGCGGGTCGACCGGGAGACACTGACGCTCGGGTACGCCGGGGTGTACTCCAGCTTCCTGCGGCACGCGGAGAACACGGCCGGGCGCCACCGTCTCGACACCCGCGACCTGCTGGTCGAGGCGGGACGGCGGCGGCTGGTCGGCGGGCAGGAGGACCTGCTCACCGACATCGCGCTCGATCTCGTCCGGGACCGCGACGCCACCCCCGCCCCCGACGCCTGACCGCCCTACCCCACCACCACGGAGAACCATCCATGCTGACCGAACGCGCCGCCGCGCTCGACGCCGCCGACCCGCTCGCCCACATCCGTGACCGCTTCCTGCTGCCCGACGGGGTCGTGTACCTCGACGGCAACTCGCTCGGTGCCCTGCCCGCCGCCGTCCCGGCGGTCGTCGAGGACGCCGTGCACCGCCAGTGGGGCACCGACCTGATCCGTTCCTGGAACGGCAACGGCTGGTGGGAGGCGCCGCTGCGCACCGGTGACACCCTCGGCCGGCTGATCGGCGCGGCCCCCGGCCAGACGGTGGTCGGGGACTCCACCAGCGTGCAGCTGTTCAACACCCTGCTCGCCGCCGCCCGGATGCGCCCCGGGGCCCGGCTGCTGCTGACCGACCCCGACCACTTCCCCACCGACCAGTACATCGCCGACTCGGTGGGCCGCCTCCTCGGGCTCGACGTCCGCCGGGTACCGGCACGGGAGGCCGCCGCGGTACTGGCCGCCGAGGCCGGGAACGTCGCCGTCGCCGCCTACGCCCCGGTGGACTACCGCACCGGCGAGCTGTACGACATGGCCGCGCTCACCGCCGCCGCGCACGCCGCCGGGGCCCTGATGCACTGGGACCTGTGCCACGCGGCGGGTTCCCTGCCCGTCGAGCTGGACGCCATCGAGGCGGACTTCGCGGTCGGCTGCGGCTACAAGTACCTCTCCGGCGGCCCCGGCGCCCCGGCGTTCGCCTACGTCGCCCGCCGCCACCAGGCCGGCTTCGACCACCCCCTCACCGGCTGGCACGGGCACACGGAGCCGTTCGCCATGTCCGGCACGTACGCCCCGGGGGACGGCATCAGCCGCGCCCGGATCAGCACCCCGCCGCTGCTGTCGATGCTCGCCCTGGAAGCCGCGCTCACGGCCTTCGACGGGGTGGAGATGACGGCCGTCCGCGCCAAGAACCTGTCGCTGACCGGGTTCTTCCAGGACTGCGCCGACACCCTGCTCGACGGCCTCGGCTTCACCATGGCCACCCCCCGCGACCCGGAGCGCCGCGGCAGCCAGGTCGCCCTGCGCCACGCGGAGGCGTACCCGCTGGTGGCCGCGCTCACCGCCCGCGGTGTGATCGGCGACATGCGCGCCCCCGACCTGCTCCGCTTCGGCTTCAACGCCCTGTACGTCACGCACGCCGATGTCCTGCACGCCGTACAGGAGCTGCACGCCGTCGTGACCGGCGGTGCGCACCTGGCCCCCGCCTTCCAGCAGCGCCCCACCGTCACCTGATCCCGCCCACCACCTGATCCCGCCCGCCACCTGATCCCGCCCGCCACCTGATCCCGCCCGCCACCCGATCCCGCCCGTCCGCCCGATCGGCCCGTCGTCCGAACCGTCCCGGACGGTTCCGTCCCCAGCCCACCGTCACCTGATCAGGTCCCCACCCGCCTGATCAGGCGCCCATCCGCCCGCCCCAGGGGCACATCGCGCGCATATCCCGTTCCGTTCCTTCTCAGACAAGGACCGTCACATGCGTTCCCTCCGCAGAAACGCCGCCCTGGCCGCGGTGGTCGCCGCCGCCACCACGGCCACCCTTCTCGCCCCCGGGGTGTCCGGCGCGAAGTCCGTCGCCGCCGACCCGAACATCCTCGACGTCTGCGAGGACCGCCGCCCCGGGCCGGCCGACCCCGGCTCGTACGGCATGCAGCTGGACGGCAGCTTCCGTCATCCCGCGCTCACCCCGGTCGACGAGCAGAACGAGCACGACTTCCCGGGCCGCAACAAGAAGTACGACACCCGCTCGTACATCAAGAACATGAAGGTCGAAGCCGCTTACGAGGGCGCCGACTTCACCCCCGACTACTTCCACACCTGGCAGAACATCGTCGACTTCGACGGCCGCCGCTACCTCTTCCAGTACAGCCGCTCCGACGGCCGCGTCTACGACATCACCGACATCAAGAAGGTCAAGGTGGTCGAGCGGATGAGCCGCAAGGACGTGGGCGGTGACGAGACCCGGGCGAACGGCGACTGGGCGGCACACGACTACTGGGGCGCCTCCACCATCCAGTGGAACAAGAGGCTCAACGCGTACGTCATGGTCCAGAGCTTCGAGAGCAGGCGCCAGATCTCGGAACTGTCCGACCACCCGCCCGGGGACAAGTACAACAACCCGGAGGGCGTGAAGAAGCTGCGCGCCAAGCCGGGGCTCAAGGGCTTCAAGGTGTTCCGCCTGGACGGCCCGCGCAAGAAGGACTGGAAGCTGCTGACGACGGTCTCCACCGACTCCACGCAGGCCGACCCGCTGAACACCGACCCGGCGAAGGCGCAGCAGGGCTCCGGCTCGATCGACGTGCCGTACTGGACCGGCGAGAAGTACATGTTCATCGCCGCGGCGCCGGACGACACCTACTCCGGGACCGAGTACCCGACCAATCTGCACTCGCCCGGCTACCAGTCCTGGGACATGTCCGACCCGGCCCGCCCGAAGCTCCTGGACACCTGGCACCTGCCTGGTCAGCGCACCGGTGAGGACGCCGCGTACCGTGAGAACCCGCGCTGCGGCAACCGCACCAGCTGGATGGGTGCCCGGATGCCGCTCTTCCTGCCCAGGCCCGTCGAGAAGGGCGGGCGTTACGCCTTCGCCGCCATGGGCGGTTACGGCCTGACGGTCCTCGACGTCTCCGACCCGTCGAACATGAGGACCGTGAGCCATCTCGACCTGCCGGCCTCCGTCGCGGGCACCGAGGGCGACAACATCGACGTGTCCCAGTACGAGAAGACCGGGATGATCTACTACTCCGGCTACCCGCTCACCGAGGACTGCTACGAGCCGTACAAGGACGTCTACCAGATCGACGCCCGCGACCCGAAGCAGCCCCGTGTCGTCGGTGTCCTGCCCCGTCCGACCCCGCCGAGGTCCGCAGGGATCACCGACTACTGCCAGCGCCGCGGCAGCTTCGGCCCCAAGCGCACCGGCTACTACACCAACCCGGGCCAGCACACCGCCGGTGTCCTGAGCTACGGCTTCTACAACGCGGGCGTGCAGTTCTTCGACGTCTCCGACCCCGCCGAGCCGGAGATCTCCGCCTACTTCGTCCCGAAGGCGTACGGCCCGTCGACCGCCGACTACGCGTACGGCAACCAGACCCACGGCGTCTACGTGGAGTGGGACCGCAACATCGCCTGGACGCTGACCAACCACGGCATCTACGCGCTGTCCTCACCGAAGGTCCTGGGCAAGCCGGACCGGGACGCGCCCGCGAGGCCGTTCCGCAACAGCGAGTTCTGAGCCCCTCACCCGCTCACCCGCTCGTCAACCCCGTCATCCTTCAGAAGGGCACCACCGCCATGGCTGCTGCACCCGGTGACTCCGCACCGCTCGCACCGCCCGCCGACGCCGACGGCGTCAGACCGGCCCCCGACACCGAAGGGGCCGCACCGGCACCCGCCGGTGAGGGACTGGTCCGCTCCCTCACCCACCGGCAGACGACCATGATCGGGCTGGGCTCCGCGCTCGGCACCGGCCTCTTCCTCGGCTCCAGCACCGCCATATCCATGGCCGGCCCCGCCGTGATCATCTCGTACGCCATCGGTGCGGTGCTGGTCGCCGTCATCGCCGTCCTGCTGGGCGAGATGTCCGCCGCCCACCCGGTCCAGGGCTCGTTCGGCACCATCGCGCACCGCTACCTCGGCCCGTGGGCCGGGTTCCTCAGCCGGTGGCTGTACTGGTTCAGCGCGGTCGTCGTCATCGGGACGGAGGTCGTCGCCTCCGCGCTGTACATCCGGTGGTGGTGGCCCGAGGTGCCGATGTCGGTGGCGATCCTGGCGATCGCCGCGATCGTCCTCGCGGTCAACATCATCAGCGTGAAGTCCTTCGGCACCACCGAGTTCTGGCTCTCCACCGTCAAGGTGGTGGCGCTCTGCGCCTTCATCCTGTGCGCCGCACTGCTGGTCTTCTTCGGACTGCCGGACACGGAGGCCACCGGCTTCGCCAACCTCGCCGACGACGGCGGATTCGTGCCGCACGGGGCGAGCTCGATCTGGCTGGCCATGTCCGTGGTGATGTTCGCCTACGCCGGTTTCGAGGTCGTCGCCATCGCGTCGGCGGAGGCGGTCGACCCGCAGCGCACCATCCGCACCGCGATGCGCCAGCTGGCCTGGCGGCTGAGCTTCTTCTACCTCCTCGCCATCACCCTGGTCCTCGCGCTGATCCCGTGGCGCAAGCTCGCGGACGGCGACGGAAGTGTCGAGACGAGCCCCTTCGTGCGGGTCTTCTCGGAGGTCGGCGTGCCCGCCGCGGCGACCCTCACCAACGCGGTCGTCCTCATCGCCGCGATGTCCGCCGCCAACGCCCACCTGTACGGCGCCTCCCGGCTGCTGCACTCGCTCGGCGGCGACAAGCTGGCCCCGGCGCCGATGGCCAAGCTCAGCAAGCGCGGTGTCCCCGCCGTCGCCCTGGCCGCGTCGACCGTCGGTATAGCCGCCGCCGCGCTGCTGGCCTTCTACGACGTCAGCGGACTGTTCGGCATCATGATGTCGATCGCGCTCTTCGCGGTGCTGCTGGTGTGGCTGCTGATTCTCGCGTCGTACATCGCCTTCCGGCGCCACCGGACGGCGCACCCGGAGGAGTTCACCGGCTTCAGCGTCCCGGCAGGCGGGAAGCTGGCCATCGTGGCCCTGGTCGGGGTGCTCGCGGTCGCCGCCACCGCGGTGGAGGTCCCCGACATGCGCCAGGCGGCGGGCATCGGTCTCGCCTTCACCGCCGTCCTCGGTGTCTGCTACGCCCTGACCACCCTCCGCAAGACCCAGCAGAAGTAGCGCGCGACCCCGCGCCGGAGAACTGACACGTGACACCTGATGTCCGGTATCTCGTGCCTGGTGCCTGGTGCCTGGTGCCTGGTGCCTGGTGCCTGATGTCCGACACCTGACGCCGCAGGGCGCCGCTGTTCCCACAGCGGCGCCCTGCGGCGCGCCCCGGTACCGGGGCGTGCGCGGTCAGGCCGACTCCCGGGTCACCAGCCGGTGGGCGAGGACCACTTCCCGCGCCGGTCCGTCGTCGTCGCCGTCCAGGCGCTCCAGCAGGATGCGGGCCGCGGAGCGGCCGATCTCACGGGCCGGGTTGAGCACGGTCGTCAGCGCGGGGGACACCAGGGACGCCGCGTCGATGTTGTCGTAGCCGGTGACGGCGACCCGACCCGGTACGTCCACCCCCCGTTCCCGGCAGGCGTCCAGGGCGCCGATGGCGATCAGGTCGTTGGCGCAGACCAGGGCGTCCGGCGGTTCGGCCGCGGCCAGGAGCCGTGCCGCGCCGGTCCGCCCGCCCGCACGGGTGAAGCTGGTCCAGAGCACCAGATCCCCGGGGATGGCCAGCCCCGCCTCCGCCAGCGCCTCCCGGTACCCCTGGAAGCGCTCGCCGCCGGGCTCGACGCCCTGTTCGCCGCCGATGAACCCGACGCGCCGGTAGCCGCGGTCGCGGACCAGATGCCGCACCAGATCCCGCATCCCCTCGACCTCGGCCGCGCGCACCACATCGCCCGGACCCGCCGCCAGGGGGCCGCCGAGGCGCACCAGCCGGGCGCCGGAGCCGGTGATCAGGGCGAGATCCGCGCGGGTGGCGCCGTAGCGGCCGAGCACGATGCCGTCCATCCGGCGCGCGGCCAGCTGCCGCAGCACGGCCGGGAGATACGGCCCGCCCATGGGTGCCTCGCAGACGACCGTCAGGTACTCATGGGCCAGGGTGACCTCCTGCATACCGACGGCGAGCTCGGCGTTGAAGGGGTTAGCCAGGTCGGGGACGACCAGCCCCAGGGTGCGGGTGCGCTGGGTGCGCAGCCCCCGGGCCGAGGGGTCGGCCTGGTAGCCGAGGCGCTGTATCACCTCCTCGACCCGTGCCCGGGTGGCCGCCGACACCGGCCGGCGCCCGCTGATCACATGCGACACGGTCGTGACGCTGACCCCGGCCTCGGCCGCCACGTCCCCGATCTTCGCGCGGCCTGTGCCGTGCACATCACCCTCCCGCTTGCCGGGCGCCGCGGCGCCGCTGGTTCGGATGCTCACACTATCCAAACCGCAAAACGTTTTGTAGTGTGCCGTCCAAACGCACCCGGACCTCACCCCTCCGGGCCCCTCATCCCATGCAAAACGATTTGGACGTGCGATGGTCCCTGATCCGAAGCGGACGCCATGACCGGCCTCCTCAGCCGCAGACGCCTGCTGGGCACGGCGCTCGCCGCGGCTTCCGGCGCGGTCCTCGCCGGCTGCGCGGACGACCGCCCGGCCGGTGGCCGGACAGCGGTGCGCTTCCTCGGCCCCGAGACGGCGGACACCTTCCGGCCCGTGATCCAGGGCTTCGAGCGGGCCCATCCGGACCTGCGCGTGGAGTACACCCCGGTCCCGCCCGCCCAGCTCAACGACGTACTGCAACTGCGTCTGTCCGCGAAGGACACCGCGATCGACGTGTACTGCGTCGACCAGCCACGCGTACCCGCCCTCACCGCCCGCGGATTCCTCACCGATCTCCGCGCGGTGGACGGCCGGGCCCGCGCCGCGGTGACCCCGGAGCAGTACGAGATCAGTTCCTGGGACGGCGTACTGCGCTGCCTCCCGGTGTGGACCTCCACCCAGTACCTCTTCTACAACGCCGACCTGCTCAAGAAGTCGGGCGCCGCCGCACCCGGCGCCGACCCCGCCGACCGCTGGTCCTGGGAACGGATCCTTGAGACCGGACGGCGCGCCATGGACCGGTCCGGCGCCGACTACGCGCTGCTCATCGAACAGACCGACGCCTACTACGGCATCCAGCCGCTGGCCGAGTCGCTGGGCGGCGGCCCCGGCATCACCGGTGACGACATGCTCACCCCCGCCGTCACCAACCGGGGCTGGACCGAGGCCATGACCTGGTACGGAAAGCTGTTCGCCGACGGACTCTCCCCCCGCGGGGTCTCCTCGTTCGAGATGGCCTCGCTGTTCACCGCGGGCCGGGCGCCCTTCTTCGTCGGCGGCCCCTGGAACCTCGGAGCCTTCGCCTCCCTGAAGGACTTCGCCTGGGGAACCGCGCCACAACCGCAGTTCGAGCGGGGCCGCGCCGTGACCCCCACCGACTCCTGGTCCTGGGGCGTCAACCCGCACTCCGGCCGGGCGGACGCGGCCCTGCGCTTCATGGAGTACGCCTCCCTCACCACGGAAGGCAGCCTCGCCACCGTCGCCGCCTCACCCCTCATCCCGTCCCATCGCGGGGCCTTCGACCGATACGCGGCCGATCTCGACCGCACCGCCACCCGCAGCACCGAGGGAGTGGCCGCGATCATGCGCCATGAACTGGCCGAAACGGCCGTCAGCCGGCCGAGGAGCATCGGCTACACCCAGTTCGAGACCGTCATGGGCTCGGCGTTCTCCGACATACGCAACGGCTCGCCCGTGCGGCCCCGGCTCGCCAAGGCGTCGGCGGAACTGGTGCGCACCTGGGAGCGACTGCGATGAGAACCGGACTCCCCACCCGCCGGCGCCCCGCGCGCCCCACACGGCCGTCCCGCCCCTCACAGGGCAGACTCGCCCTCTACTTCCTGGCACCCGCCCTGCTCGCGCTCGTCCTGCTGCGCCTGCTGCCCGCGCTGATGGCACTCATCAGCAGCCTGCGGCACCACAGCCTGACCGACGGGGTCACCCGCTTCGTCGGTCTCGCCAACTACGCCGACCTCTGGGCCGATCCGCAGTTCTGGCAGAGCGCCCGGGTGACCCTGCTCTTCAGCCTGGTCATCAACCCGCTCCAGGTGCTGCTCGCGCTGGGCCTCGCGGTGCTGTTCAACCAGCGGTTCGCCGGTGCCCGGTTCTGGCGCTCGCTCGTCTTCGCGCCCATCGCCGTGCCGCCCGCCGTGTCCGCCGTCATCTGGGGCATCCTCTACCGCCCCGAAGGCCCGCTGAACGCCTTCCTCGGCGCGCTCGGCATCCCCGCCCAGCCCTTCCTCACCAGCCCCGAACAGGCGCTGTACGCACTGATCGTGCTGATGTCATGGGTCGGCGTCGGCTACTGGATGACCTTCCTGATCGCCGGACTCCAGGACATCCCCCGGGAGGTGTACGACGCGGCGGGCATGGACGGCGCGAACGCCTGGCAGCGCTTCGTCCACATCACCCTGCCGCTGCTGCGCCGACCGCTCTCGTTCGTCCTCGTCGCCGCCACCGTCTCCAACTTCCTGGTGTTCGCCCCCGTACAGCTCCTCACCGGTGGCGGACCCGACGGATCGACCAACCTGATGATGCACGACGTGTTCCGCCGCGCCTACAGCGTCGGCGACATCCACTACGCCCAGGCCGAGGTGGTGGTGCTGGTCGCCGTCACGCTCGCCGTCGTCGCCGTGCAGTACCGGCTGATGCAGGGCAAGGGCGAGGAGTAGCCATGGCCATCGAAACGCACCGGAGCCCCCGCGCGACGCACGGGAGCTCCCGCGAGCCGCACCGGAGCCCCCGCCGCCGGATATCGCCCGCGCGCCACGCGCCGCTGATCGCCGCCGTGCTGATCGGCCTGCTGTTCACCCTGCCCCTGCTCTGGGTGCTGGCCGGGTCGCTGCGCCCCGGGGACAAGGTGCTCGCCGGACTCGAATCGCTCTCCTGGCGCAGCGTCGTCCCCACCGACGCGACGTTCCACAACTACGTCACCCTCTTCCAGGGGGACTTCGGACGCGCGGTGCTCAACTCGGTCCTCGTCGCGGCGGTGACCGTCTGCGTCGGACTGCTGCTGTCGGCCACCGCGGCTTTCGGGCTCGCCGTGTTCGACTTCCG
Source organism: Streptomyces uncialis (assembly GCF_036250755.1). Classification (NCBI taxonomy): domain Bacteria; kingdom Bacillati; phylum Actinomycetota; class Actinomycetes; order Kitasatosporales; family Streptomycetaceae; genus Streptomyces; species Streptomyces uncialis. The sequence continues at coordinate 8,735,970 of NZ_CP109583.1, forward strand.
TGGCCGCGGGGCCGTGTTCGCCGTGATCCTGCTGAGCTTCATGATCCCGTTCGACGCCATCGCCATCCCGCTCGCCTCCACCTTCCGCGCCTGGGACCTCCAGAACACCTACGCGGGACTGATCCTCCCGGGCATCGGCAACGGCCTGGCCATCTTCCTGCTGCGCCAGTTCTTCCTCGCGGTGCCCCGCGAACTCGTCGAGGCGGCCCGGCTCGACGGCCTCAGCTGGTGGGGCGTCTTCCGCCGGATCTACATGCCGCTGTCCCGGCCGGCCCTGATCGCCGCGGGCCTGACCCTGTTCACGTTCCAGTGGCAGTCGTACATGTGGCCCCTGCTGATCGGCACCGAACCCGCCAAGCAGCTCGGCCCCATCGCCCTCGGGACCCTCCAGGGACAGATGGTGGTCGACTACGGACAGGTCTTCGCCGCGGCGGTCGTCCTCACCGTCATCCCGTTGGTGGTCCTGCTGCGACTCCAGCGCTACTTCACCCAGTCCATCGCGGGCAGCGGCCTCAAGTAGCCGTCACGGCCCCCACGACCGCCGCCCCCTCCCGCGACTCCTGACCCGCACCCCCCACTTTCCAGCACTCCCGCACTCCCGCACTCCCCACGAGGTACCCCATGATCGCGCCCCGACCGTACGACGTCCTGCTCGACACCGACATCGGCAGCGATGTCGACGACGCCCTCGCCCTCGGCGTCCTCCTGGGCTCGCCGGAGGTGTCGTTGCGCGGGGCGACGACGGTGTACGGCGACACCTTGCTGCGCGCCCGGCTCGCCCGTCGGCTCGCCTCGCTCGCCGGGCACGACCTCACCGTGGTCCCGGGCGCCGCCGAGACCCTGTCCGGACGGGAGGTGTGGTGGGCCGGGCACGAGGGCGACGCCTTCGACGACCTCTCCGGCGAGCGGGTGCGCGACGACATCGGCGCCCCCGGCTTCCTCACCGAGTCCGTACGGGCCCGCCCCGGTGCGGTCGACCTCGTCGCCATCGGGCCGCTCGCCAATGTCGCCCGGGCCGTCGCGCACGACGAGGGCTTCGTGGCCGGTGTGCGCACCCTGTATCTGATGGGCGGCCACTTCGGACCCGGCGCCAAGCCGGAGCACAACATCCTCAGCGACGTCACTGCGGCACGAGCCGTCTTCGCGTCCGGTCTCCGTACCGTCGTGACCGGTCTGGAGATCACCACCCGGGTGCGTATCGGGGCCGAAGGGATCGAGACCATCCGCGCGTCCGGCCCCTACGGCACCGCGCTCGCCCGTGAGATCGACGCCTGGACCGGCTTCACCGGGGAAGGGTGGAGCGTCCCGCACGACCCCATCACGGTGCTGTCGATGCTGCGCCCCGACCTCTACACCACCGAACGCGGCACCGTCACCGTCGCCGACGACGGAGTGACCTCTTTCCACCCCGACCCGGACGGCACCGTGTCCCTCGTCACCGACGCCGACCTGGTCACCGTCGCGGACGAGATCGTCAGCCGTATCGTCCGCGCCTCCGAGGGCGTCCGCTGATGCCCGGGGTCCCGCCGGTGAACCGCTCCCCGCTGGTCGTCGTCGGCTCCGCCAACGCCGATCTGGTGGTGCGGGTCGGGCGCAGACCCCGGCCCGGGGAGACCGTGCGGGGCGGCGATCTCGCCGTCCACCCCGGTGGCAAGGGGGCCAACCAAGCGGTCGCCGCGGCCAGGCTGGGCGGCCGGGTGACCCTGCTCGCGCGGGTCGGGGACGACTCCCACGGAGCACTGCTCACCCGCGCCCTGCGCGAGGCCGGGGTGGACTTCCCCGCGCTTCCGTACGGAGACCGGCCCACCGGGACCGCGCTGATCGTCGTGGGCCCCGACGGCGACAACAGCATCGTCGTGTCCCCGGGGGCGAACGCCCTGCTGTCCCCGGCGGACATCGCCGAACAGCGCGAACGGCTCGCCGCCGCGCGCGTGCTCTCCCTCCAACTGGAGATACCGCTCGACACGGTCACGGCGGCGGTGGGCGCCGCCGGTCCCACCACCCGTGTGGTGCTCAACCCGTCCCCGCCCACCGACCTGCCCGCCGAGGTCCTGGCCCGCTGCGACCCGCTCGTCCTCAACCAGCACGAGGCACGCCACCTGTTGGGCGTGGACACCGCACCGGAGGAGGCCGCCGTGGCTTTGCTCGCACGCGGTCCCCGTTCCGTCGTCATCACCCTCGGAGCGGAGGGCGCGCTGGTCGCCGAAGGCGACGGGACGACCACCCGGGTGCCGGGGGAGGAGGTGGCGGTGGTGGACACCACCGGCGCGGGTGACGCGTTCACCGCGGCGCTCGCCTGGCGGCTGTCGGAGGGCGACGGCCTCACCCCGGCCGTGCGGTACGCGGTCCACGTCGGCGCCGAGGCGGTGTCCGGAGCGGGAGCGCAGAGCCTGTCGCCCCGCGGCCGGACCCCGGGCCCCGCTGTGACGGACGGTTGACCGCGCGCCCGCTGCCGGAGCCCGCGTCGTCCGCCTCGGCAGCGGGAACCGGCGAATCGGGTGTACCCGACAAGTGGTTGCCTCGGTTTTCGGTCATGTTTGCGCTCTACATGTAATGCGTCGAGGGCGGGGGGTTCCGGAGGATCTTCACGGGGAGGCCATATCCGCGGGGGAATCTCCTCTTCCGGGGTGGGCGGGGTGCGCGCGCGAAGGAAGATCACTGCCGTCGGCCCTCGCGTGACCTGCTCCGATGTGTCCGTATGCGAGCCAACCGAACGGACACCCCTGCGCGGGTCATCACCCTCCGTGTAGGCATGGCCACGGCGGTCCCGATGAACCCAGGGTCGCCGTCAGCCGATTCGCAGGGGGTTATCTGTCATGTCCAGACTTACTCGTCGTCAGGCCGTGGGGGCCGTGACCGGCGTCGCCGCCGGTATCGCGGTCGCCGGTGTGGCCACCGCCTGGGCGGACACCGCACCGGACAAGGGAAAGCGCGAGGGCTCGGCGCCCGGTGGCGAGGACGCGTCCTTCGACGAGGTCTTCCAGGGCCGCCGTATCCAGGGCGAGCCCATCGGCGGGGCCGGGGCCCATGCCTCCGGGCACGGCAAGCACGCGGGCCACGCGGGTCACGAGGTGTACCGCGTCCTGATCGACGGCCGGGAGCTCCAGGTGATGCGCCACGGGAAGAGCGGCTGGAGCAGCGCGATCAACCACTACGAGAGGTTCGCGACCCCGCTCGACGCCGCGCGCACGGCGGTCACCACCCTCAAGGGCGCCTCTGTCGTCCCCTTCAACCCCACCGCCTGAGACGGGAGCAGCTCCATGACCGTACGCAAGAACCAGGCGAACCTCACGGCCGCCGAGAAGAAGGCCTTCGTCGACGCCGTGCTGGAGGTCAAGCGCATAGGCGTGTACGACGAGTTCGTCGCCGCCCACCGCCTGCGCTTCGCGCTCGACATGAACACCGGTGTCTACGTGGGTCACTTCGGCCCGTCGTTCCTGCCCTGGCACCGCAAGTTCCTCATCGATTTCGAGAACGAGCTCCAGAAGATCGACGCGTCGGTGTCGATCCCCTACTGGGACTGGACCGCCGACAACACCGTCGCCTCCTCGGTCTGGGCGCCGGACCTCCTCGGCGGCACCGGACGCCCCCTGGACGACCAGGTGATGGACGGCCCCTTCGCGTACTCCGCCGGCAAATGGCCGATCAACATCCAGGTCGACAGCCGCCCGTTCCTCGCCCGTAATCTCGCCTACCGCGTCCCCACGCTTCCGAGCCGGGCCGAGGTCGACGCCGCGCTCGCCATTCCCACCTACGACTCCGCGCCCTTCCGTGACGGCTCGGCGGGCTTCCGGGCCACGCTCGAAGGCTCGGCGGGATATCTGAGCATGCACAACCGCGTGCACTCCTGGGTGTGGGGTCAGATGGAGTCGAGCGTCTCCCCGAACGACCCGGTGTTCTGGCTGCACCACTCGTTCGTCGACAAGCTCTGGGCCGACTGGCACGCGCTCCACCCGACCAGCGCCGAATACCTCCCCGCCGGGGGCACGGTCGATGTGATCGACCTCAACGAGACCATGCCGCCCTGGCCCAACACGACCCCGCAGAGCATGCTGGACCACACCCCCTTCTACACCTACGCCTGACGGCTCCCGAGGGCGGACGCCGCACACGGCGCCACACGGATGCCCGCCGCCGAGGACGCCTCGGCCGGGTCACCGTGGCGGCGGCGAGGCGTCCGCCCTCGTCCCCACCCGCGATCGCGGCGACCGCGGCGACCGGGACGACCGGGACGACCGGACAGGACCGGCGCGACCGCGGCGATAAAACTCGATTGAAGGGGTTCTGACATTAACTTGCGAAAGAGTTGATTGTATCGGTAATCCCGGGGTGACTAGGGTCTGACGCAGGGAAAGAGCGGTCGCGCTATTTCCCTGGAAGGAGTTCGTCATGCTCGAAAGGCTCGCAGAAGAATCGCGTTCCCGCCGTTTCCCGCAAGCCGAATCGATGAGGGACCGACCGGGCCGGGAATACCGTGACGCCCTCCGGGGGACGATGTGATCGGACGCCGTGAATTCCTCGGAGCGACGGCCGCGGCCGTCGCCGTCGTCGGCTTCGACCCCCTCGGCCGCGGCTGGGTCACCGAGGCCCAGGCCGCCGAACGGTCCTCCTCCGCGACACCGTTCGCGGGAGCGCCCGCCCTGGACGGCGAACTCGTCCTCGACGCGCCGTCCCGCGAGGCCGTCGCCACCGACCTCGGCAACATCACGTTCCACACCCCCGGCGCGGTCCTGCGCCCCGGCTCCGCGCGAGACATCTCCCGGATGATCCGCTTCTGCCGCCGGCACGGCATCCCCGTCTCCCCGCGCGGCCAGGCCCACACCACCTACGGTCAGGGTCTCTCCGACGGTCTGGTCATCGAGAACCGGTACCTCAAGCGCATCCACTCCCTCGGTCCCACCACCGCCGAGGTGGACGCCGGAATCCACTGGATGGAACTCGCCAAGGCGGCCTACGCGCACACGCCCCGGCTGACGCCCCCCGTCCTCACCGGCTACACCGGGCTGACCGTCGGCGGCACCCTCTCCGTGGGAGGCGTCGGCGGCCTGGTCGGCGGACTGCACACCGGCCTCCAGGTCGACCATGTCCGCGAACTCGAAGTCGTCACCGGCACCGGCGACATCGAGCGCTGCTCCCGGGACCGCAAGCCCGATCTGTTCGAGTCGGTACTCGGCGGACTCGGCCAGATCGGTGTCATCACGAAGGCGGTCATCGATCTCGTCCCCGCCAAGCAGCGCGCCCGCAGCTATGTGCTCGGGTACGACGACACCGCCGCGTTCGCCCGCGATCTGCGCCTCCTCATCGAACGGCCCGTCGTCGACCATGTCTACGCCGAGTTCGTCGCGCCCGGCACCTCACCGACGTACAAGATCCACGCCACGGTCTTCCATGAGCCGGACCAGCCGCCGCACGACCGGACGGTGATCGGTGGGGTTTCGGGCGTGCCGGAGATCCGGAACACCAGCTATCTGGAACACGTCTTCACCATCGACACCCTGATCGACTCGCTGCGGCAGACCGCTGACTGGGACCGGCTCGTCAAGCCGTGGTTCGACGTATGGGTGCCCGGCAGCCGCATCGAGAGCTACCTCGCCGAGCTGATGACGACGCTCACCCCGCGCGACATCGGCCCCCTCGGCGCCGGACTGATCTACCCGCAGCGCCGCGCCCGGGTCCACAACCCCTACCCCCGGCTGCCCCGGCCCGACGGCTCCGACTGGGCGTTCATCGTCGATGTCAACACGGTCTCCGCCACCACGCGGCCCGAGCCGGGGTTCGTGGACGAGATGCTCGCCCGCAACAAGCGGCTCTACGCCCGCACCCGCGATCACCACAAGGGCACGCTGTACCCGATCGGGTCGGTGCCGCTCACCGAGGAGGACTGGCGCGGTCACTTCGGCGACAAGTGGCCGGCGTTCCGGGCGGCGAAGCGCCGCTACGACCCGGACCAGTTGCTCGCACGCGGTCAGAACATCTTCCGCGACGGCCGCTGATCCCGCGCGGACCCGTCTGAGCTCTTCCGGAAGGACTGTTTCCGCAGGGGCGTGGGGGAGGCCCGGACATCATGTCCGGGCCTCCCCGTTCCGCTGCCCGCGTCCTTGGCGGCGCCCGGCAGATCCGCCTGTCCCCGGCCGGAGCGAGTCCGGCCGGGGCATTTCCGTGGGTGCGCTCTCCGGCGGTGCCCTTCCCTTCGGCGAGCTTTCCGTCGGTACGCGACGGCGCAGGACTCAGCGCGCCACGGCGTACGACTGGCGGCCACGCGGACTCGCGGCGGCCAGCAGCAGGTCCCGCTCGGTGTCCACACCGACCGCGCACACCTTGCCCAGCGAGAACTCCGGCGCCAACTGCACCTCATGGCCCCGGCGGCGCAGCTCCTCCACCACCTCGGGGTCGCAACCGGCCTCGACGACCAGCCGCCTGGGCGCCGACTCGTGCGGGGTGAACGACGCCGCGAAGTGATCGGTGTGGAACGCCAGGGTCTCCGTCGCCGCCTGGAGATCGAGGCCGAAGTCGGCCACCGCGAGGAAGAACCCGAGCGTCCACTGGTCCTGCCGGTCGCCGCCCGGGGTGCCGAACGCGAGCACCGGCGCGCCGTCCTTGAGCACCAGGCTCGGGCTGAGCGTGGTGCGGGGACGGCGGCGGGGGCCGAACGCGTTGGGGTGGCCCGCCTCCAGATTCATCGTCTGCGCCCGGGTGCCCAGCGACAGGCCCGTGCCGGGGACGACCGGGGAGCTCTTCAGCCAGCCGCCGCTGGGCACGGCCGCCACCATGTTGCCGAACCGGTCGGCGACCACGACGGTGCAGGTGTCGTTGCGGGCCTCGGTGGCCCGCACCACCGTCGGCAGCCCGTTGTGGATCTGCGACATCCAGTGCTCCCGCGAGGGCGGCACCGGGTCCGACCCGTACCGCGGTATGTGCGGCGCCCGTCCGCCCGGGGAGCCCGGACGCAGCTCCGACGCGGCCTTCGCCCCGATCAGAGCGCGCCGCTCCCGGGTGTAGCCGGGGCTCAGCAGCTCGTCCAGGGGCACGTCCGCGTGGTCGGGGTCCCCGTACCAGGCCTCGCGGTCGGCGAAGGCGAGCTTGGAGGACTCGGCGACCGTGTGCAGGTATTCGGCGCTGCCGAGGCCCATACCGCGCAGATCGAAGCCCTCCAGCAGCGCCAACTGCTGGAGGAAGACCGGGCTCTGCGACCAGACCCCCGGCTTGTGGACCGTGAGATCCCCGTACGCCAGATGCGCCGAATCCTCCACGGTGGCCCGCCAGTCGGCCATGTCCTGGCCGGTCAGCAGGCCCTTGTTGCGGCGGCCGGTGGAGTCGAGGACCTCGGTGGAGGAGACGTAGGCGTCGATCGCCTCCGCGACGAACCCCCGGTAGAAGGCCCGTTCGGCGGCGGCGATCTGCGCCTCCCGCCCGCCCGGCGCGGCGGCCGCCTCCCGCAGCAGCCGCTTGTAGGTGTCCGCGAGCACCGGGTTGCGGAACCGCGAACCGGCGGCCGGCGGCCGTCCGCCGGGGAGGTAGACCCGCGCCGACTCCTTCCACTCGGTCTCGAACAGCGGGGCCAGCACCTCGATGGCGTCGGCGGCGCCCGCCAGCAGGGGGTGGCCGTGCTCCGCGTACCCGATGGCCGGATCGAGGATGTCGGCGAGCGGCAGGGTGCCGTGCTCCGCCAGCAGCCGCATCCAGGCCCCGAACGCGCCGGGCACCACGGCGGGCAGCAGACCCGACCCCGGCACCTGGTGCAGCCCGAGGTCCGTGATGCTCTCGATGGTCGCCGCCCGCGGGGTCGGCCCCTGACCGCACACCACCTGCACCCGGCCCGTGGACGCGCTGTAGGAGACGATCGGGACATCGCCGCCGAGGCCGTTGTAGTGCGGTTCGACCACTTGCAGGACGAAACCGGCGGCGGCCGCCGCGTCGAAGGCGTTGCCGCCCTTCTCCAGCACCGACATGGCGGCCGCCGACGGCAGCCAGTGTGTCGAGGAGACGGCGCCGAAGATGCCGCTCAGCTGCGGCCTTCCCGCTTGGATGCCTGCGTTCATCGCGTCGGACCTTTCTGTGTCACTGCGTGTGCGTGTACCCATGGACGGGGGTTCGGGTGCCCTCCGAGGCCACCCGGAACCCCGTCCATGGGCAGACGGGGGAGGGAGCGGCCAGGGCCCTCGCGTCAGCCGCGCGGTTCGAGCTCGTAGAAGCACATACGGGGTCCGGCGGTCGCCCAGGTGAGGGTGCGGCGGCAGGTCAGCCGGGTCCGGTCGAAGATCCCCGCCCAGACGGCGCGGTCCACCGGGAAGCCCTGGTCGGTGAGGACGTGCATCAGGAAGAACTCCGAGTCGCTCTCCCGGTCGTCGTAGTGGGGCTCCGGTTCACCGATGAGCAGCATGCGCTCGCCGGTGAGGAAGTCCGCGTACGCGTCCAGGATGTCGACGACGGCCTTGTCGCCGTCCCGGAAGTGCTCGTGCAGCACCCCGATGCCGGTGATCACCTCGATGTCCGCGCACACCTCCTCGGGCCATGTCCCCGGGTCGAACGCGTCACCGACGACGAACTCCAGCCGGTCCTCCAGGCCGTGGCTCCGCGCCAGTTCACGGGCCACCTCCACCGCCGCGGGCGCGATGTCCAGACCGACCCCGGTGATCTCCGGATCGTTCAGGCAGGCGTCGACCAGCAGCCGGCCGCCGCCGCAGCCCAGGTCCATGATCCGTTTGGCGCCCCGGTCACGCATCGCCTCCAGTACGACCGGGGTGTAGTAGCGGCCGAAGACGGTTCCGCAGTGGCGGCTCAGCGGGCCGTTGCTGCGGTGCACATCGGTCCCGTACTCCGCGGCGCCGGTCATCAGCTCGTCCGCGCGCCCGACGACCGGACCGTAGGCCTCCAGATAGAAGCCCAGCCGGGCCAGCGAGATGTCCGAGGTCAGGAGCTCGCCGCGCCGGGTCAGCCGGTAACTGCCCCGCCATTGCTCCAGTACGCCCTTGAGGGCGAGATAGCGCAGCGTGTTCGAGGACACCCGGTGGTTCATTCCGTCGTACAGACCGCTCGCGGTGCTGTGCCGCCCCTCGCGCAGCCGCTCCAGCAGACCGGACTTCGCGAGCGCGTGGAGCGCGTGGCACAGATGCAGGGCGCCGAGCAGGTCCGGCATACCCGACAGCTTGAACTCCTCCCAGGTGCGGCCGAGTTCCTCGTCGCGGAGTTCGACCGGCCCGCCGCCGGGAGCGGGCCCGTCGCCGAAGGCCGTGCCGGTGTGCCGCGTGGTGCCGTCGGGCGTCGGTATGCCGGTGTGCGGCGGGCCGGAGGTGCCGGGGGAGATGTCCATGGATGTGTTCCCTCTTCCCTTGCCTGATGGAGGCCTTCTGGAGGCTGAACGGGTCGTACGGGGTCGTACGGACGCCGTACGGAGGTCTTGCGGGGAGCCCTGTGCTTCTGGAGCCGGATCAGAGCGCGGTGGACTCCGATCCGGTCGTCGCCCTCTTCCCGTCCGTCCCCTGCTCCTGGTTCCGGTCGTCCGGCTCGTGTTCCTGCTCCTGGCCCTCGCCCTGTTCCTGCGTCTCGCCGCCGCCGGGCCTGACGTGCCGCAGGGAGGTGGCCACCAGCAGGGACGAGACCGCGACCAGTACGGCGGCGATCAGGGCGATGACGCTCAGCCCGTACGTGAACGCCTCCCGGCCGGCCGCCACGAGCTGTGCGCCGAGGTCCTCCGGCAGGTCCCGCGCCACTTCGAGTGCCTTGGCCAGGGTGTCCTCGGCGGGGCCGAGGGTGTCCGACGGGATACCGGCGGGCGCGGTGTCCTCGACCTGGTCGCGGTAGAGCGCGGTGCCGATGCTGCCGAGGACGGCCAGCCCCAGCGCGCCGCCGAACTCGTTGCTGGTCTCCGATACGGCGGAGGCCGCACCGGCCCGCTCCGGGGGAGCGGAGCTCACCACCATGTCGGTGCCCAGGTTCAGCGCGGGAGCGATACCCGTGGACATCACGGCGAGACCGGTCACCAGCAGGGCGAAGTCCGAGCTGTCGGCCAGCCATACGAGGACCGCGCCGCCCGCGGCCGTCGCGAGCACCGCGGCCATGATGTACGCCGGACGCACCCGCCGCAGCGCGGCGATGGCCACGACCGTGCCCAGCACACCGCCCGCGGTGCCCGGCAGGATCCACAGTCCCGCCTCCAGCGGCGACAGCCCGTGGACCAGCTGGAGCGACTGCACGATGAACAGATTGATGCCGAACATCACGAACGACAAGGTGGCCAGGGCGCCCAGCGACACCCGGAACCTCGGCTCGCCGAACAGCTTCAGGTCGATGAACGGGTCCGCCAGCCGCCGCTGGCGCCGCAGGAACACCGCACCCGCCGCCACACCGACGGCCAGCGCCAGCAGGGGCAGTACCTCCACCCCGTGCCGGGTGAGCTGCTTGATGCCGTACACCACCGGCAGTACGGCGGCCAGGGAGAGCAGCGAGCTGGCGAGGTCGAGGCTTCCGGCGGACGGCGAGCGGTACTCCGGCAGCAGCACCGGGCCGAGGGTCAGCAGCAGCACCATCACCGGCACGCCGACGAGGAACACGGAGCCCCACCAGAAGTGTTCGAGGAGCACCCCGCCGACCAGGGGGCCGATCGAGGCACCCACGGTGAAGGACATCATCCACGCCGAGATCGCGATGGTCCGCTGCCGCTCGTCGAGGAACATCACCCGCAGCAGCGACAGGGTGGACGGCATCAGGGTCGCCCCGGCGAGCCCCAGCAGGGCGCGCGCGACGATCAGGGCCTCGGGGGTGGTGGCGTACGCGGCGAGCACGGACGCCGCGGCGAACGCCCCGGCGCCGAACAGCAGCAGCCGGCGCCTGCCGACACGGTCACCGAGATTGCCCATGGTGACGAGGAACCCGGCCACCAGGAACCCGTAGATGTCGGTGATCCACAGCAGCTCGGAGCCGGTGGGCGAGAGATCGGCGCTGAGCTGGGGGACGGCCAGGTGCAGCACCGTCATGTCCATCACGATGAGCATCGCGGGCAGGGCCAGGACGGCCAGCCCCACCCACTCCCGCATTCCCGCCCGGGGCGGGCTCTGGCCGGTCTCGGCGCCGTGGTCGGGTCGTGCGGACGTCATGAAACGCTCCTTGCGGATACGGGGTGAGCCGGTACGAGGTTGGACCGCACCGGGTGGAACGGGAGAAACGGGGAGCGCTCCGGTGAGGGGCACTCAGGGGCGCGCGAGGTGCCGGTGGTCCTGGGCGGCGGGCCACCGGTCGTCGTTCTTGCGGTACCAGTCGACGGTTTCGGCCAGCGCGGTGCGGAAGTCGCGCCGCGGCTCCCAGCCCAGCTCGCGGCGGATGCGCCCGCTGTCGACCGCATAGCGCAGGTCGTGCCCGAGCCGGTCGGGGACGAGCTCGACGCTGTCCCAGTCCGCGCCGCAGTGCTCCAGCAGGGCTTCGGTGAGCTGCCGGTTGGTGAGTTCGACGCCGCTGCCTATGTTGTACGTCCGGCCCGGCAGCCCGGCGGTGCGCACCCGCTCCAGGGCGGCGACATGGTCGTCGACATGCATCCACTCCCGGGTGTTGCCACCGGTGCCGTACAGCGGGACCTTGCCGCCGTTCAGCAGCCGGGTGACGAACAGCGGGACGATCTTCTCCGGGTACTGTCCGGGCCCGTAGTTGTTGCAGCAGCGCGTCACCCGCACATCGAGCCCGTACGTCGTGTGATGGCCGAGCACCAGCAGATCGCCGGCCGCCTTGGAGGCGGAGTACGGCGAACTGGGCGCCAGCGGATGCTCCTCGGGCCATGAGCCCTCGGGCAGCGAGCCGTACACCTCGTCGGTCGAGACCTGCACGAAACGCCGTACCCCATGGCGTACCGCGGCCTCCAGCAGCACCTGGGTGCCGAGCACATTCGTCCGGACGAACTCCGCGCCGCCGGTGATCGACCGGTCCACATGGGTCTCGGCCGCGAGATGCACGATCTCGTCCGTGTCGGCCACGACCCGGTCCACGATATGCGGGTCGCAGATGTCCCCGGTCACGAAGCGGAACCCCGGACGGTCGCGCACATCGGCGAGATTGGCGAGGTTCCCCGCGTAGGTCAGGCTGTCGAGCACCGTCACCTGAGGCCGGGTGTCCGAGGCCAGCAGGGCCCTGGCGTAGTGCGATCCGATGAATCCGGCACCACCGGTCACGAGAATGCGGGTAGGCATGGCACGCTCCTTCTTCCAAGGGCGGTTCGCCCGTCGAGGCAAGCGGAACGTGATCACTGCCGTCCCGGCCGGGACGGAGCGGTACGTACACTGCTGACGGCATGTCATCGGCCGTACGGTGACGTGATTCCGCGTTGCGTGGTGTGTGCAAGGACTGTGCATGGTGTGTGGATCGCGGGGAAGGCGGTGCGAGCACGGCACTGTCACGTCCGTACTGAGGGCCGAAGAAGGACTTCACGAACAGGGAGACTTGTTGTGTCTGGCGAGGGCCGGAACTTACGCAGGATCACGTGCGTCAAGGGAGGTCCGGCCGCCGCTCAGACCGAGCGCCGCGGACCCGCCGCCCCGAGACCGCACATCCTGGTCGCCTCGGACTGTCCATCGGTCGAAACGCTCAAGCAGGACCTGCAACGGCATGGATACGCCGCCGCGATCGCCGCCAGCGGCAGCATCGCGCTGGACACCCACCACGACAGCGACCTCGTACTGCTGGACACCGACCTGCCCGATCTCGACGGGGTGTCGGTGTGCCAGTTCATCCGGCAGGTGAGTGATGTGCCGATCATCGGCTTCACCTCCTCCGAGGCCGAGGTGGACCGGGTGCTGCTGCTGGAGGCGGGCTGCGACGACTGCGTCGACATGCCCTACCGGGCCCGCGAGCTGGTGGCCCGGATCAAGGCCGTGCTACGCCGCACCGGTACCCGTAACCCGACCGAACCGACCACGGGAGGGATGACCGAACTGCTGCGGTTCGGCCCGCTCGTCATCGATCCGAAGCGCCGCGAGGCCCGGCTGGACGGGATCACGCTCACCCTGACCCGGAAGGAGTTCGACCTGCTCCACCGGCTGGCCGCGGAACCCGAACGCATATTCCAGAGACAGGAGTTGATGTCCGACGTCTGGGACTATCCGGCGGACAACCGGATCAGCGTCCAGGAGAGCCGGACCATCGACACCCATGTCAGCAGCCTGCGCGGCAAACTCGGCAACAGCGAATGGATCACCACCATCCGCGGGGTCGGCTTCCGCTTCGGGCTGTCCGCCGCCGAGCCGGACCAGCCGGCCCCCGGCCCGGTGAAACCGGACCGGACGCCGGGCGTGGCCGACCTGGCCCTGCCCCGGCTGTTCAAGGTGCGAAGCTCCAACGGGTCTGCGCGACCAGGCCCTTGGTGAACGCGAACACCGTCCGGGGAGCCACCGAGAAGGCCCACGACCGGCCCACCGAACCGCTGAGCATGTCCTTCTCCACGACATAGTCCCAGCGCGGGCCGTACTTGTGGCGGAAGACCTCGGCGGCCTCCTCCAGCCGCCGCGTGTCCGTGACCCGCTCCGCCTGCCCCTCCAGCACGATGTCCACCCCGCTGTCCATCCGGTTCGTACCGGTCAGCAGCGAGCAGCGCGGATTGGAGACCAGGTTGCGGACCTTGCGTTCGTGCGGCTGCGAACAGAACCACAGCGCACCGTCGTGCCACGCCCCCGCCACCGGCGTGATGTGCGGCCGCGGGCTCGGGCGGACCGTGGAGATCCAGTACAGCTCCGCCTCGGCGAGCGTGGTCCGGGTCTCGGTCCACTGGGCGGGCTGGGCCCCCGGGCTGGTGTACCGGGGGTCCAGCTCCACGTCGTACGGATGATCGCTCATGACAGCTCCCCTGATCGTGAGGTCCCGGCGGGACCCGGCGACAGCATGGGCCCGGGCGACGCGGTGCTCTCCACATCGCGGGCGAGGTCCGGGTAGCACGCGATGATCTCGTCGGCCTGGGTCCGCGGGTCGTACTTCTCGCACAGCAGGTCCAGCACATGCCGGTCCCGCTCGCTGCGCCGCACGACCTCGTCGTACGGGGTACGGGTGAACGCGACGAGCTGGTAGAGCTGGGTGAAGTCCCGCGGGTAGCGCTGATGCAGCCGCGCTTCCAGCCCCTTGCGCAGATGGAACAGCTCGTCGTCTATATGGGTGTTCAGCTCCTCCAGGTTCGCCATCGACAGATCCGCTATCGCCTGGCCGGGTTCCACCCGCAGCTCGCTGAAGTCCGCCACCGCCGCCCGTATCGCCCCGTGCCGGTCGGCGTCGGCGGCCAGATGACGGTCCAGCAGCCCGCACAGCACCTCCGCGTCCTCGAAGCTGCAATTGATGCCCTGGCCGTAGAACGGGACCATCGTGTGCGCCGAGTCCCCGACGAGCACCGCGCGCGCGTAGTGGTAAGGGGCGCAGCGCACCACCTTCAGCAGCGCGGGGCGCGCGTCCCACACCTCACCCGTCACCCGGGGAAGCGCGTCCGCGATGTCCGGGTACTCCCGCTCGAAGTGCCCGCGTACGGCGTCCCGGCCGGGGAAGGCCCGGAACCGCAGCTCGCCGGCACGGCTGTCGACCGGCATGAACAGGGTGGTCGTCGCGGTGCCGTCCCGGTTGGGCTGCGCCTGGAGGAAGTGGTCGCCGCGCGGCCACAGATGCATCCGGTCCCGGCTCAGTGCCCGCGCGGCATCCGGCTCCATCGTCAGCTCGACATGGCCGTGCGAGATGTACTCCTGATGGATACGCATCCGCGCGCCCGACTTCGACAGTTCATGACGCAGGGTGCTGTTCGCGCCGTCGCAGCCGATCAGGATGTCCCCGGTGGCCCGGCACACCCCGCCGTCACCGGTCACGAACACCGCCTCCGCGCGATGCGCGTCCGCCGCGACACAGGAGTGCCCGAAGTGCACCACGGCCCCGGCGGCCAGCGCCTGAGCCAGAAGGATGCGCTGAAGCGCGGCGCGCGGCACCGACAGCAGATGGTGGTCGTCCCGCACCCCGTACGGCTGATGGGTGGGCGTACGGTCCCGGTGGTGCACGGTGCGCTGCCGCAGCACCTGCCCCACCTCGTAGAGCTGGGCCCGCAGGGCCGGGCGCAGCGCGCTCGACCCGCGGTGGGTGAGGGTCAGATTGAAGGAGCGGGCGGTCCCGGCGGAGGTCATGGTCCCGGCGGACTGCTTTTCGTGCATCTCCACCTCGAAGCCGCGTCGGCGCAGCTCGATGGCGAGGAGGCAGCCCACCGGGCCGGCTCCCACGATGACGGCCCTGACGCGGCGCCTGGCTTCTGACACGGGGGGTTCCTTCCTGTGGGGGTGTCGGCCCCGGTGCGGGACGGCCTTCGGCGGGTGGGGTTCCGCCGCGGGCCCTGACGTCCTCGACGGGGGGCCGTGCGGTTCCGGGCGCTGCGCGTCGCATGGCACACGCGGTACGCCTCACAGCAGGCGGGGTGCGTCGCATGGCATTCGCGGTGCGCCTCACGGCACGCGCGGTGCGGGGACCTGGCCCGTCTCGGTGAAGTACCGCACCATGGAGGTGATCCACGACGGTTCGGGGACGGGCAGCTCCAGCCCCAGGTCCCGCAGCAGCCGGACCGTGCGGTCGTTGCCGTAGCTGTGGTCGGCCAGTTCCATGACGCCCTCACGGAACAGCGGCACCAGGCTCGCCAGGGAACGGTCACCGTCCTCGGCGGGCCCCGCCTCCAGCGCCGCCAGCCACTCGTCGGCCGACACCATGCGGGGCGCCCGGCCCAGCGACTCCAGGGCCGCGAACACCGAGTCCCAGCCCATGCCGACCGGATGGAAGACATGCACGGTCCTGTTGAACGCGGCCTCGGCCCCGGACAGCAGGACGACCGCGTCCGCGACGACATCGGCGGGCAGCAGGTCCACCGGCGGCCCCGGCACCTCCGGCGCGAGCCCCAGTTGCAGGAAGCTCTTGATCTGGAGCCAGAAGAAGTCGTCCGTGCGGCACGCGCCGCTCACGGAGTCCGGCCCGATCCGCCCGATCCGGTACACCGTCACCGGCACCCCGCGTTCGCGGGCCGCCATCGCGAGCCGTTCGGCGACCCACTTGCTCTGCGCGTAGCCGATACCGAGTCCCTCGGCCACCTCCGGCACGGTGTCCTCGTCGATGTACCCGGCCGGTCCCTCCGGCGAGAACACGGCGAGCGTGGACATATGGTGGAGCGGCTTGAGCACGGTGTCGGCGCAGAACTCGGCGACCCGTACGAACCCGTCCACGTTCGTCGGCCGCACCGACGCGTACGGCGCGGCGAAGTTGATGTGCGCCGCCGCGTGGTACACGGCCTCCACCTGGCCGGCCAGCTCCCGGTACACCCCGTCGGCCAGCCCGAACCGCTCCCGCGACAGATCCCCGGGCACCGCCCGTACCCGCGACAGGTCCAGCCCCTCGTCGGCCCGGTACAGGCGCGCGCTGTCCAGGACGCGGCGCGTCGCCTCCTCGGTGGAGCCGGCCCGCACGAGACAGTGCACGACACAGCCCGCGGCCAGCAGCGAGCGGAGCAGATGGACCCCGAGGAAGCCGGTCACTCCGGTCAGCAGCACCGTCCGCGCGACACCCGGACCCATGGGCCGCGCGCCGTGGGACACGTCCACGCTGTCCGGCAGCCGTACATCGGCCCACAGATCGGGCTCGCCCGCGTCGTCCGGCCCGCTGTCCCCGGTGAGCGCCCGCTCCACCCGCGCCGCCATACCCGCCACCGTCGGCTGGCTGAGCAGCGCGCTCAGCGGGACCTCGACCCCGTACTCCTCCTGGAGCCGGCCGCGCAGCCGCACCGCCAGCAGCGAGTGGCCGCCCTGGCCGAAGAAGTCGTCGTCCGGCCCGCTCCCGGCCCCGCCCAGCAGTTCGCCCCACACCCGGGCGACGCCCTGCTCGGTCTCCGTCAGCGGACGTTCGGCGGTCACGGCCCCGCGCGGCGGTGGCAGCGCCGCCGCCATGACGGCCAGGGCCGCCCGGTCGGTCTTGCCACTGGGCGCCGTCGGCAGCTGGACGACCCGCACGAAGCGGGACGGCACCAGATACGCGGGCAGCGTGCGGCCCAGCAGCCGCCGCAACGCGGCCTCGTCCGGCTCACGGTCCGGCTCGCCGTCCGGGCCGGGCGAGGGGTCGGACCGCAGGAAGGCGACCAGCCGCCGGTCCCCGGGCCCGTGCTCCACCGCGACCACGGCCGACGCGGTCACCGACGGCAGATCACCCAGGACGGCCTCCACCTCGGCGGGCTCGATCCGGTGCCCCCGGATCTTGATCTGCTCGTCGACCCGCCCCAGATGCGTGAACCCGTCCCGGGGGGTGCACTTCACCAGGTCCCCGGTGCGGTACAGCCGGGCACCCGGCGTGGTGTCGTACGGGTCGGGCAGATAGCGCTCCGCGGTCTGCTCCGGCAGATTCAGATATCCCGGCGACAGGACCCGCCCGCCCACGTACAGCTCGCCCGGCACCCCGAACGGCACCGGCCGCCGGTCCCCGTCCAGCACATACATCCGCACCTCGCCCACCGTGTGCCCGATGGACGGCCGCTCCGGCCAGGACGAGGGGTCCGCGGGCAGCCGCAGCGCGGTGCACAGATGCGCTTCGGAGGGCCCGTACGCGTTGATCAGCCCGGCGTCCGTCAAGCGGCCGAACATCTCCCGCAGCGCGGGTGTCACCACCAGCTGCTCGCCCGTGGTGTACACCTCGGCCAGCTCCGGCAGCGGGATGTTCCCGCGCACGACGACGGACGCCAGCTCCTGGAGGGCCACGTACGGCAGGAACATCCGGGCCACCCGCCGCTCCCGCAGATACCCGGCCAGCCGGTGCAGATCCGTCCGGGTCTCCTCGTCGGTCAGGACCAGTGTCGCCCCGGCGCACAGCGCGCCGAAGATCTCCTCGAAGGACACGTCGAAGGACAGCGACATGTACTGGAGCATCCGCGAGGCCGCGCGCGGCCCGGACAGCTCCGCCTGGCGGTACGCCACATTGGTCAGGGTGAAGTCCTGGATGGCCACCCCCTTCGGCCGTCCCGTCGACCCCGAGGTGTACACCACGTACATCTCGTCGTCCGGACGCCGGCGCTCCGGCAGGTCCGCCCCGTCCAGCTCCCGCAGCCGCCCCGCCTCGGCGGCCAGGTCGAACACCTCGGTCCCGTCGGGACGCGGGATGTCCGTGACCCCCCGGGTGAGCAGCAGACGGGGCCGGGAGTCGGCCAGCATCAGCGCGACCCGCTCCGCCGGATAGGCCGGGTCCAGCGGCACGAAGGAGGCCCCGGCCTTGAGTACCGCCAGCAGCGCGACGACCGCCTCCGGGCCGCGCTCCAGCAGGACCCCGACCCGCGTCCCGGGCCGTGCGCCACGCAGCCGCAGGGCCCGCGCCAGCCGGTTCGCCCGGGTGTTCAGCCGACGGTACGACAGGACGGTCCCGTCCACCGTCTCGACGGCGGTGGCGTCCGGGGACCGTGCCGCCCGATCCTCGAACAGGTCGGTCACCGACCCCTTCGCGGGCCGGTCGTCGGCGGGCCCGTGCCAGACGGCCGCCAGCTCCCGCAGTTCCCGCTCGGGCACCCAGCGCAGCTCACCGACCGTACCGCCCGGCCGGTCGAGCAGATCGGCCAGCAGCACACGGAACCGGCCCACGATCCGCTCGACGGTCGCGGTGTCGAACAGCGCCGGGTCGTACTCGAAGGTCAGCCCCAGCTCCTCGGCGCCCTCCTCCACGATCAGCGCGAGGTCGTACTTGGGGGCGCCGCTTACATGCCGCCACTCCGTGACACCCAACCCCAGATGCCCCAGCACCCGGCGTTCCCTGGGCATCAGCGTGACCATCGTCCGGAACAGCGGGGAACGGCCGCCGTCCTCGCCCGAGCCCACCGCCTTCACCACGTCCTCGAACGCCGCGTCCTTGTGGCGCATCGCGGACAGCACCTCCCGGCGGGTCCGCGCCAGCAGCTCCCGCACGGTGTCCCCGGAGGTGACCCGGTGCCGCAGCACGACCGTGTTGACCAGGTGCCCGATCACCTCCTGGTCCATGGCCCGGTCGCGCAGCGACACCGGCACCCCGACCGCGAGATCCGTCTGACCGGTGTGCCGGTGCAGCAGCACGGCGTAGGCCGCGAGCAGCGCCATCAGCGGGGTCACGCCCTCCGCAGCCGCCCGCTCCCGCAGCCGCCCGGCCTCGGCGCCGGTCAGTACGGTCCGTACGGCGTGTGCCGTGGCGGCGCTGGGCCCGCGCGGACGGTCCAGCGGCAGATCGAGCAGCGCGGGTACGCCCGCGAGATGCTTCGTCCAGTGCTCCAGTGACGCCTGCGGGTCCGGCCCGCCCGTCCGGCCGGTCACGACCTCCCGGAACTGCGGGGCGTGCGGCGGGGGAGTGAACTCTGCCCCTGCGGCGAGGTCTTGATAGAGCGTCAGCCACTCGTTCAGCAGGACCGACCAGGAGAACCCGTCGAACACGGCGTGGTGCACGTTCACCAGAAGGGCCGTGCCGCCCGCGCCCCCGGTGCCGCCCGCACCTTCCGTACCGCTCGTGGCGTCCGCGCCTTCCGTACGGGCCATGCCGTCCGCACCGTCCGTACCGCCCGTGCCGGTCTCCACGCACAGTACGTGCAGCAGAGGTCCCGACCGCAGGTCCAGCCGCCTGCCCGCGAACTCGGCCGTCAGAGCCGTGAGGGCGTCCTCGCCGGACGCGGTCGCCGTCGCGAAGCCGAAGTCCGGTTCGGCCGCCACCCGCAGCATCAGCCGCCCGTCGTCCGCCATCGCGAAGGTGGTCCGCAGACTCTCGTGCCGTGCGACGACATGCCGCAGCGCCCGCCGCAGCAGCCCGGCGTCCAGCGACCGGGGGAAACGCAGCAGCACGGGCGAGTTGTACGCGGTCGGGTCACCGAACTCGCACGCGTACCAGATCCCGGCCTGGCCGGACGTCGCCTCGGTCTCCGCGTCGGTCGCGGTGCCGATGCCGCTGTCGGTGGCTCCGCTTGCCGGTCCCGGCGTGGTCCCGGTGTCCGTGCCGGCCGCCCGGCCGGTACGGGGGGCGCCTTCCCGGCGGCGGGCGCGCAGCAGGTCGGACAGGGCGCGGGGGGTGCCGCACCGGGCGATGTCGCGCGCGCCGACGTCCAGGCCCAGCAGGGCTTTGAGATCGGCGGCGTAGGCGTCGGCGTGGCTCGCGGCGAACGGGTCGTCGGCCGTCGCGTCCGGGCGGCCCGTGGTGTGCCGCCAGCGGTCCAGGACGACGCTGAGCAGGGGGTCAGTCATGAGCGGTCACCTCCGTGCCGTCTCTTCGTCCGCGGGTCCGCCGTCCGGGGCCGTGCCGTCCCCGGCGGTGCCGTCCCGCAGCGCGCGTATGTGCCCTGCCAGGGACTCGGCGTTGTCGTGCTGGAAGATGTCCTCGGCCCGTACGCCCACCCCCATCACGTCCTGGATGTTCGCGGCGAGCCGGATGAGCTGGAGCGAGTTGGCGCCGGACAGCACGAACGAGTCCGCGGTGCCGATCCGTTCGCGGCCCGTCACCCCGGCCAGCAGTCCGACGACCGTCGACGCGACCGGATCGTCGGCCGCCGTCGTGGCCTGCCCGTCGTCCGGCTCGACCAGCACCGCGCGCGGCTCCTGGAGGGCCATACGGTCCAGCTTCCCGTTGTGGTTCAGCGGCAGCTCGGACAGATGGTGCACCCGCGCGGGCAGCATGTAGTCGGGCAGCCGTCCGCGCAGCTGCGACAGCAGCGCCTCGGTGCCGGGCGGCTCCCCGGTGGCGGTCGTGCAGAACAGCACCAGCTCGCGCAGCCCGTCCGCCGCGTCCACCGCGCGCACCACCGCCCGCTTCACCGCGCCGGTCTCCTCCGCGGCGAGTTCGACCTCGCGCAGCTCCACCCGGAAGCCCCGGATCTTGACCATCTGGTCCGCCCGCCCCGACAGCACGACCTCGCCCTCCGGTGTCGTGCGTGCCATGTCGCCGGTACGCAGCACCCGCGTCCCGTCGAGCTCGGGGAACTTGCGGGCGGTCAGCTCCGGCTGGTCGAGATAGCCCTGGGCGAGCCCCGCGCCGCTGACGCACAGCTCACCCACCTCACCGGGCCCGCACGGGGTGAGATCGTCACGCAGCACATGCAGCCCCACCCCGGGCAACGGCAGCCCCACCGGGAACACCTGGCGGCGCAGATCGTCCTCGTCGAGGGCGTGCACGGCGGTCAGCGCCGAGTTCTCCGTGCAGCCGTACGCGTTGTACACGGTGCCGCCGACGGCCTTCAGGGCGCGTGAGAGATGGACGGGGGAGGGGAAGTCACCGCTGACGATGACCGTGCGCACCCCGGCCAGCGCCTGCGGGTAGCCGTCCACGAGCAGGTTGAACAGTCCGCACGGCAGATTCAGGAACGTCACCTTCCGCTCGGTGATCGTCGCCGCCAGATCCGGCAGCGACGGCAGCTGCGGCGGCGGTACCACCACCCGTGCCCCGTGCAGCAGGCTCAGCCAGATCTCCGTGGTGGACGCGGCGAAGGAGTACGGGGCGAGCTGGAGGAAGCAGTCGTCGTCACGCACCTCCGCCTCGCCGTTGTGCTCGGCGACCCGGGCGATCGCCCGGTGCGGGACGAGCACCCCCTTGGGACGGCCCGTGGACCCGGAGGTGAACATCAGATACGCGGTGCTCGCCGGGTCCACCGGCTCCGGCAGGTTCCCGCTCCCGTACGTGGCGCTGTCGGACAGCAGCTCGTGCACGTCCCGCTCGGCGGTCACCGACCCCAGGCCCGCCGGTACGTCCCGCAGGGTCAGCGGTGGCGCCGCCTCACGGACGATCGCCCGGCGCACGGACACCGGGTGCGCCGGATTCAGCGGCACCACCACCGCCCCCGCCTTCAGCACCGCCAGGATGACGACGTACAGCTCCAGCGACCGCGACATGTGCAGGCCCACCCGGCTGCCCGGCGTCACCCCCTCGCGCTCCAGCCGGCGGGCGAGACGGTTCGCGGACGCGTTGAGCTCGCGGTAGGTGAGCGAGGCCGTTCCGTACTCCAGCGCGGTCTTCTCCGCCGCGACCGCGGCGGCGGTCTCGAAAGCGGTGGTCAGAGCGGGCACGTCCTTCAGTTCTTCGATGGCATGCATGCAGACTCCAGCGGACGGAAGGTCGGGTGGACGCACGACGGCCCGGCGCACACCGGGTGCGCCGGGCCGTCGTCGTGACGGAGATATGGGGGGCGGAAGGGACGGGGACGGGTCAGGCGGTGGACGGTTCCGCCGCGGGCAGCGACGCCCTCAGGAACCGGGCGGTCGTGGTGTCGGCGGACTCCGCCATCTCGGCGGGCGTACCGGTGAACACCACCCGGCCGCCGTGCTCGCCCGCACCGGGCCCGATGTCGATGATCCAGTCGGCGTGCTTGGCGACGTCCAGGTCGTGCTCGATGGCGATGACCGTGTTGCCCGCGTCCACCAGCCGGTCCAGCAGCGCCAGCAGATTGCCGACATCCGCCATGTGCAGCCCGGTGGTCGGCTCGTCGAACACGTACACACTGCCGCGCTCGTGCAGCCGGTCCGCGAGCTTCACCCGCTGGCGCTCACCGCCCGACAGCATCGACAAGGGCCTGCCCAGCGTCAGATAGCCCAGGCCGACCTCGTGCAGCGGGTCCAGACGGCGTACGACGGCCGGGTCGTCGAAGTGGTCCCGGGACTCGGCCACCGTGAGGTCCAGCACCTGGGCGATATCGAGGCCCTTCACCCGGTGCTCCAGTACATCGGCGCGATAACGGCTGCCCTCGCACAGCTCGCACACCGTGGTCACCGGGTCCAGGAACGCCAGATCGGTGGTGATCGTGCCGCGCCCCTTGCACTCGGGACAGGCGCCCTTGGCGTTGAAGCTGAACAGGCTCGCGTCCAGCCCGTGCGCCTTCGCGTACTGCTTGCGCACCATGTCCCAGATACCGGTGTACGTCGCCGGGGTGGACCGGGGGTTCATGCCCACCGCCGACTGGTCCAGCACGATCGCCCGCGGATGCTCTTGGGTGAACACCTTAGACACCAGGGTGGACTTGCCCGACCCGGCGACCCCGGTGACCACCGTCAGCACCCCGGTCGGGAAGTCGACGTCCACCTCGCGCAGATTGTGCAGCCGCGCGCCACGCACCGACAACTGCCCTGTCGCCGTCCGGGGCGCGGGCTTGAGACCGGGCTGGACCCGGAAGTGCCGGCCGGTGAGCGTCCCGCTGTGCGCCAGCTTCTCCACGGTGCCGGTGAACACGATCTCACCGCCCCGCGCACCCGCCTCCGGACCCATGTCGATGACATGGTCGGCGATGGCGATGACATCGCGGTTGTGCTCCACGATCAGCACGGTGTTGCCCTTGTCGCGCAGATCCAGCAGCAGCCGGTTCAGCCGGTCCACGTCATGGGCGTGCAGTCCCACACTCGGCTCGTCGAAGATGTACGTCATCCCCGTCAGCGCCGAACCCAGATGACGTACCGTCTTCAGCCGCTGCCCCTCACCGCCCGACAGGGTGCGGGTCGGCCGGTTCAGGGTGAGATACCCCAGCCCCACCGAGGCGATCCGGCGCAGCGAGGCCAGCGCGGCCGGTACGACCGGGCCGGGCCACCGCCCGGCCACCCGCTCCAGCTCCGTCACCAGGTCACCGATCTCCATCGCGCAGTAGTCGGCGATGTTGCGGCCGTCGATCGTCGAGTCCAGGGCCGCCCGGGACAGCCGGGCGCCCCCGCACTCCGGGCAGGTCCGCTCGGTGACGACCTGCTCGGTGGACCTGCGCTCCTTGTCCTTGAGCGATTCCAGACCCGGCTTCACGAACCGCCGGGTGAGGCGGGGCACCACACCCTCGTAGTCGTTGATGGCGACGTTGTTGAGATCGTCGGGGCGGATCGTCTGGAACCCTTCCCCGTGCAGCAGCAGGTCCATCTCCTGCTTCGTGTAACGCGCCAGCGGCTTGTCGGCGTCGAACACCGGCTCCAGGTCCTGCTCCCGGGCGCGCCCCTTCTCGTACCGGCTGATCTGCGCGTAGCGCTTCCAGTAGTTGGTGCCCACCGCGAAGTTGGAGTGCCGGATCGCGCCCTCGTTCAGGGACTTGTCGAGGTCCAGCAGCTTGTCCAGGTCGAGCTGGAGGGTGGCGCCGAGACCGTCGCAGTGCGGGCACATGCCCTGCGGGTCGTTGAACGAGTAGAAGTTCGACGGTCCGGCGCTGGGCTCCCCGTACCGCGAGAACAGCACCCGCAGCACCGGATTGACCTCGGTCATCGTGCCGACCGTGGAACGGGTGCCGCCGCCCACCGGCTTCTGGTCCACGACGATCGCCGGGGCCAGGTTCTCGATCAGGTCGAACTCGGGGCGCTCGTAACGCGGCAGCCGGTTGCGGATGAACGCGGGGAACACCTCGTTGAGCTGCCGTTGCGACTCCACCGCGATCGTCCCGAACACGACGGACGACTTGCCGGAGCCGGACACCCCGGTCACCACCGTCAGCACGCCCAGCGGGATGCGCAGGTCCACCCCCTTGAGGTTGTTGGCCCGCGCCCCCGTCACCACGATGTGCTGCCTGTCCTCGCGCATGGGCGATTCCCTCTCCTCACTTGCCGCTGTTCACTCGCTGACCTGCTGTCATCGGCCTCTCACCACTGTGCCCGCCGTGGCGGTCCCGGCGGCGTCCGCCGCGAGGTCGCCCATCGAGATCCGGCCACCCCGGGTGACCAGGTCCACCAGGAACTTCTCCGCCGAGGCGTCCGTACCGCCGCGCGCCCCGGTGAGGC
This sequence comes from Streptomyces uncialis, assembly GCF_036250755.1. Classification (NCBI taxonomy): domain Bacteria; kingdom Bacillati; phylum Actinomycetota; class Actinomycetes; order Kitasatosporales; family Streptomycetaceae; genus Streptomyces; species Streptomyces uncialis. The sequence goes on from NZ_CP109583.1 coordinate 8,760,653, forward strand.
CCGCGAACCACTCGGCGCTCGCCGCCCCGATGCGCTGGGTGTGCTCCACCGCCGGGCGCCGGGCCGCCTCGTACGCCGTCAGCGCCTTCGGCAGCGACGGCTCCACGCACAGGGCGGTGACCAGCGCGTGGGCGTCGTCCAGGGCGAGGCGGGTGCCCGAACCGATCGAGTAGTGCGCCGTGTGCGCCGCGTCGCCCAGCAGCACGACGTTGCCGCTGGACCAGACGGCGTTGCGCACCTGGACGAATCGGCTCCACCGGGACCGGTTCTCCAGCAGCCGCGCCCCGGCCAGGGGCTTCGCGAACAGGGCGGCCACCTCACCGGTGTCCGGCCGGTGCGCGGCCTCCACCAGGAAGGTGCCGCGCCCGGGACCGAACGGATAGGCGTGGGCGACCACCGGGCCGTCCGGGGTGTCGGCGACGAAGAAGGACAGCGAGTCGAAGGCCCGCTCGGCCCCCAGCCAGATGTAGTGCGGCGCGGTGTGCGCGGTCATGGTGCCGAAGCGGTCGGCCAGCGCCGTACGGGTCGCCGAACCGGCCCCGTCGGCCGCCACCACCAGGTCGTACAGACAGGACAGCGCGTCGGTGTCCGGGGCCGGGACGCCCTCGTGCAGGACGACTCCCAGCTCCGCGCACCGGCGGCGCAGCACCCGCAGCAGCGCGCGTCGGCTCAGCGCGCCCAGCGGGGGCGCGGACACGCTGAGGGTCCGCCCGTGCCGGCGCACGGCGATCTCCGCCCATCGGGTCAGGTGCGGTTCCAGCGCGTCGGCGAGCACCGGGTCGGCACGCCGGACGGTGTCGGTGGCGGCGGGCGGCAGGATGACGCCGAACCCGTAGGTGTCGGCCACCCGGTGGCGTTCCCACACGGTGACCTCGGTCCCCGGGGCGGCCAGCTTCATGAAGGCGGCGAACGCCAGCCCGGCCGGGCCGCCGCCGCTGACAGCGATCCTCACGGTGTCTCCTCGGTGCGGTGCGGTGCGGTGCGTGCATGGGGTGCGGTGTCGCGCGGTGCGGTGAAGGGCGGCGCGGTGCGGTGGACCCGGTGCGGTCGGCGTCGGTCGGTGCCGAACCGTTCGTCCAGGACCCTTCGTCCAGGACCCTTCGCCCGGGACCGCTCGGCCAGGGCCGTCCGTACCGGCACCCGACCGGGCCTGTACGGGTGCCTCAGCCCCGTGCCGCCGCGCCCCGTGCCGGGGGCAGCAGCTCACCGATCCGGTCGATCACCACGGCGGCCGACGGCATCGCCGCCATCTCCTCGGCGACCTCCCGCGCCGCCCGGCCGTGGGCCGGGTCGCGCAGTACGGCTTCCAGCGCGGCCGTCACCGCCTCCGGGCCGAGCGTGTCGATGTCGAGGGTGGGGCCCGCGCCCCGCTCGGTCACCGTCCGGGCGTTGCTGACGTTGACCGTGCCCGGCATCGGCAGCGACACCTGCGCCAGCCCGGCCGCGAACGAACTCAGCATCGTTCCCGAGCCGCCGTGGTGCACCACCGCCGCGCAGCTGTCCAGCAGCTCCCGCAGCGGCACCCACCGCTCCGGCCGCACATGCGGCGGCAGCGACTTCGGCAGCTTCGGCAGCTCGGCGTCCGCCGTGAGCAGCACCAGTTCCGCGCCCAGCTCCTCGGTGGCCAGCACGATGTCGCGGTACAGCGCGCCCTCCCGGGTCATCGTCGCGGCCGACCCGCAGGTGGCGGTGACCCGCGGCCGGTCACCCCGCTCCAGCGCCCAGCGGGGCAGATCGCCGCCGTTGTTGAAGCATCCGTAGCGCATCCGCAGCACATGCTCGGGGCGTCCGATGTCGGTGGGTACCTCGGTGAAGTTGGACAGCGAGGGCGGCAGTACGTCGATCTCGATCTCCGCCTCCCACACCTTCTCCACCCCGGCCCGTGCCGCGTGCGGGGCCAGATGCTCCAGGGCGGGTCCGAACGTCGGCAGCGGGGTGCCGTACCCGTGCAGCACCGCCGGGACACCCACCGCGCGGGCGGCGATCAGCGCGGCGGAGTGGATGCCCGGGTACACCACCGCGTCCGCGCCCCAGGTCCGCGCGATGCCGATCAGATCGTCCAGCATCCGGGCCCCCACCTCGCCGAACGCCCGCCCGTGCACGGCGAACGCGGTCGCGTCGTCCGCGGCCGTCCCGGCCTCGCCCCGCTCCAGCATGCGCAACAGGTCCTCGTACGGCTCCCGCGCCCGCAGCCTCTCGCCCGCCTCGACGGTGACCAGCCCGGCCGCCCGTGCGGTGCGCGCCGCCGGGCCGCCGGTGGCGACCAGTACCTCGTGGCCCGCCGCGAGCGCCGCGTGCGCCAGCGGCACCAGCGGCATCAGGTGCGAGGAGACCGGCATCGATGTGAACAGGTATCGCATCATCAGCTCCTTGCCGCCCCGGCACGGGGCGGCGCGTAGGGCAGTCCCGCCGGATCGGCGGTGAACTCGGGCGGCAGCGAGTCGGGCACCCGCTCACCGGCCGCCGCCTCGGCCAGCTCGGTCAGATAGGTGCCGTAGTCGGTGTCCGTGTGTTCATGGCTCAGCCGCCGCAACTGATCGGCGCCGACGAAGCCCATCCGGTACGCGATCTCCTCCAGACACGCGATCCGTACGCTCTGGCGCTTCTCCAGGATCTGGATGTACTGCCCGGCCTCCAGCAGCGCGTCGTGCGTGCCGGTGTCGAGCCATACGAACCCCCTTCCCAGACGCACCAGTTCGGCCCGGCCCCGCTCCAGGTACACCTGGTTGATGTCGGTGATCTCCAGCTCGCCGCGCGCCGACGGGGTCAGCCCCCTGGCGATCTCCACGACGTCGTTGTCGTACATGTACAGCCCGGTGACGGCGAGTTCGGAGCGCGGCCGTTCGGGCTTCTCCTCGATGCTCAGCAGCCGCCGCCCATCCTCGGCGACCTCGGCGACGCCGTAACGCCGCGGGTCACGCACCGGGTAGCCGAAGATCGTGCACCCGTCGAGGTTCCGCGCCCGGTCACGCAGCAGCGCGGAGAAGCCGGGGCCGTGGAAGAGGTTGTCGCCCAGCACCAGCGACACCGAGTCGTCCCCGATGTGCTCCGCCCCCACCAGGAACGCCTCGGCGATACCGCCGGGATGTTCCTGCTCCGCGTACGTGAAGCGCAGCCCCAGACCGCCGCCGTCACCGAACAGCGCCCGGAACATGGGCAGATGGGCGGGGGAGGAGATGATGAGGATGTCCCGTATCCCCGCCAGCATCAGCACCGACAGCGGATAGTAGATCATCGGCTTGTTGTAGACCGGCAGCAGTTGCTTCGAGAGCACGCCGGTCAGCGGCTTGAGCCGGCTGCCCGACCCGCCGGCCATGATGATGCCCTTCATGTCGACTCCTCCTTCTCCCGGACACCCGGCGAAGAGTTCCCGGTAGACGTTCCGTACCTCGGCAGCAGACCGCGTTCCAGCGCCTCGGCGAGCGGCGGCGCGGCACGGTCCTGCTCGGACATCACCGGTTCGGGGTGGCGGGGCACCGGAAGTCTCAGCACGGGATCGAGCACCGAGACGGCCAGCTCGTCGCCCGGCCGGTACGGGGTGGACATCAGATAGACCACGGTGGTGCCCTCCGTCAGCGACACGAACGCGTGACCGACACCCGGCGGGCAGTACACGGCGCGCGGCCGGGCCGCCGACAGCCGTACCCCCTCCCAGCGGCCGAAGGTCGGCGACCCGGCCCGTACGTCCACCACCAGGTCCAGGGCCTCACCCGCCGCGCACAGCACGACCTTCGCCGTGCCGGACAGGCCCCGGGAGTAGTGCACCCCGCGCACCACCCCCGCGTGGTTCACACTCAGCCCGCTGCGCACCACCCGGAACCGCGGGGCCCCGGGCAGCTCCGCGAAGCCGCCCTCCTCGTACAGCGGGCAGAACGCGCCCCGCCGGTCGGGGAAGAGCGGTGGGACGATCTCCAGCGCGCCCTCGACGGCGAGTTCCCGTGCTTCCATACCACGGCCTCCCTGCGCTGCGGATCGGACCCCTGGCACCTACGGCTGCTCAGTGCGCGAGCCCGAGACGGTCGAGCACCGCCCGGCCGAGCACCGTCGTGGGGTCCCCGAGGTCGAACGGCAGATCGAAGTGGTCGCGGCCCCTGACGACCAGGTCGTCGACGGCCAGGCCGCCCATGGCCCTGCCGTCCGCGGCCGGACCGGCTGTCGGTGAGCCGTCTGGGGCCGAGCCCTGGCCCTCACGGCCACCGGCACCACCGCGCCCGGTCATGGACGACTCCCGGCCGCTGCGGCCACCGGCACCACCCGGCCCGGCCCCGGACGACTCCCGGCCACCGGCACCACCCGGCCCGACCCCGGACGGCTCCCGTCCGCCGTGGCCACCGGCCCCACCACCCGCCCCGCCGACCGCATCGCGCAGCATCGCCGCGAACGCGTCCTGCTGCCGGGCGTACTCGTCCGTCTCGTGCTCGCCCCGGGCCAGCAGCACCCGCCCGCCGCGCGGCGGCGCGCGGAACAGCGGGCTCTGCTCCCGGGCCTGCCCGGCCGTCAGTCCCAGCGCGTCGTTGACGTAGCTCCCGACCACCGGTTCCAGGTCGTACAGACCGCTCAGCAGGAACAGCCCCGCCAGCGGCAGCCCGTCCGGACCGCCCGCCGCCATCGCCACCAGATGCGCCCCGGCCGAGCTGCCCGCCGCGAACACCGCGTCCGGCCGCCCGCCCAGCTCGACCGCGTGCTCACGCACCCACGCCAGCCCGAGCTCTACCGAGGCACTCAGCTCCGTCAGCGGCCGCTCGGGCGCGAGCCCGTAACCCAGGGCCACATAGCCCGCCCCGGCCCCGACCAGCGCGGGCGCCGCGAAGCAGGCGTCCTCCTTGCTCGACTCCTGCCAGTGCCCGCCGTGCACGAACACCACCAGCGGCGCACCCGCCCGGCGCGGGGGGAAGTGGTGCAGCCGCTCCGCCGGATGCGGCCCGTAGGCGATGTCGGCCCGGTACGCCAGCGACTCACGGGCCGCCGCGCTGCGGGTGCGGTACGCGGCGAGCGTGCCCGCCGCGTCCCTGGCCCGGGTGCTCGGCGACAGCTCCCGGTCGATCCGGCTCCGTGCCGTGCCGACCGCCTGCCGGGCGTCGCTCACGGCGCCCGCCGCACGCCGCCGACCACACCGTGCGGGGTCCAGCCCGCCGATACGGTGCGCCCCACCTCGGTGAAGCCCGCCTCGCGCAGCCAGCCCTCGACCTGTGCCCACCGGTAGATTATGGAGTGCCGGAAGGGCAGCGTCGTGAAGTAGACGTTGTCGAGCGCCGCGTACAGCGGTCCCGACCCGTCGTCGTCGCTGAACGCGTTGAACACCAGGACCCGGCCGCCCGGCTCCACCGCCTCGTACGCCTTCCGCAGCAGTGTCACGTTCTGCTCCGGCGACCAGATCACCAGCTGATGCGCGAACAGCACACAGTCGTGGCCGCCGGGGTACGCGCCGGTGAAGATGTCGGCGGCGTGCGTCTCGACGCGGTCCGACAGACCGGCCTCCCGGATGTTGCGCTCGGCGACCTCCAGCGCGCCCGCCCGGTCCAGCACCGTCACCCGCAGCGACGGATGCGCGCGGGCCAGGGCGATCGCGTTGACCGCGTCACCGCCGCCCACGTCCAGGACCCGGCGGGTGGCGGAGAAGTCCGTCTGCTCGACCAGCACCGGATTGGACAGCCGCGACCAGGAGTGCATGCAGCGGTAGAACAGCTCCTCCAGCCCCGGCACCCCCGACAGCCGGGTGTACAGATCGCGGGTGGTGCCCGGGAAGTGCCGGATACCGGCGTTCTCGCCGGTGCGCAGCGACTCCGTGTAGTCCCCGGCGGGCAGGTACGAGACCCGGTCCTGGAACTCCACGATGTCCCGCAGCACCGGCCACAGCCCCTCGCGGAACCCGGCGGCGATCGACGGCCCGTTACGGTACGTCCCGTCCACGGCCTCGGTGAGACCGAGCGCGGTGGTGCCCAGCAGCAGCACGTCGGCGGACCGCCGGGCGATCCCCAGTTCCTCCGCCACCCGCTCGGCGGACAGCGGCCCCTTCGCGTCCAGCAGTTCGAACAGCCCCAGCTGGGAACCCGCGTTCAGCTGCTGGAACGCCGCGTACCCGAACAGCACCGGCACCAGCCGGCCCAGCTCCTCGGCGGAGCGCGCGTCGTTTCCGCTCACGAAGCGCTCACCGCCCGCGAGCGCACGGTCGGTTCGGGCACGGGGACGACGAAGCCGCCGCCCGCGTCGAGAAAGGCCGATTCCTTGCGCATGATCTCCTCGGCGTAGTTCCAGGCCAGCAGCAGGTAGTAGTCCGGCTGCCGCTCCACGTCCTCGGGCGCCAGCACCGGCAGATGGGTGCCCGGGGTCAGCCGGCCCTGCTTCTGCGGGGTGGTGTCGGTGCAGAACTCCAGCTCGTCGCGGCCCAGCCCGCACATGTTCAGCAAGGTGGTGCCCTTGGCCGACGCCCCGTACCCGGCGACCCGGCTGCCACCGGCGACCAGCCCGCGCACCAGCTCGCGCAGCCCGTCGCAGGTCCCCCGTACCCGGGTGGCGAAGTCCTCGTACACCGCGTCGGTGAGCAGACCCGCCGACCGCTCGTGCGCGATCAGTTCACGCACCCGGTCACCGGTCGTACGCGTCCCCTCCGCGAGACCCGCCGACACGAGCACCGAACCGCCGTGCACCGCCAGCCGTTCCACGTCCACCGTGCGCAGCCCGTGCCGGGCGAACAGTGTGTCCAGGGTGCTGATCAGGAAGTACGAGAGGTGCTCGTGGTAGATGGTGTCGAACGCGAGCCCGTCCACCAGGTCCACCGCGTACGGCACCTCGATGGTGAACAGCCCGTCGTCGGCGAGCAGCGCGCGTACCCCCGCCAGCACATCGGCGACATCGTCGATGTGCGCGAAGACATGCCGGCCCAGGATCAGCTTCGCCCTGCCGTGCTCGGCGGCCACCGCTCCCGCTGTCACGGAGCCGAAGTACTCCGGGACCGTCGGTACCCCCCGGTCCTCGGCGATCGCCGTGAGGTTGCGCGCCGGATCGACGCCGAGCACCCGCGCGCCCACCTCCTGGAACGCCAGGAGCTGGTCACCGGTGTTGCTGCCGAGCTCCACGACGAGATCGCCGTCGGCCAGCCGCGCGCCCTCCGAGCAGAGCCGGACCACCGTCCGCATATGGCGGGCCATCGTCTCCGAGTCGGAGGTGACGTAGGAGTAGGTGCGGTACAGCAGCCGGGGATCGACGACGGCGGTCAGGCTCAGCAGCCGGCACCCCCGGCAGGAGATCACCTCCAGCGGGTACGACTGCTCCTGGGCGGCCGAGTCGGCTCCCTCCAGGAACCCGTTGGCGAGCGGCACCTCCCCGAACGAGATCACCTGCTGCCACTCCTCGCCGCCGCAGACCCGGCAGGCGGTGACGAATCGGACGTTGTCGCTGGTCATGACCGGTCCTCTCGATCGGTGGCGCGCTCCGCGCCAGCAGTGGTCCCCGTACGGAAGGAGGCGAGCGCCTCCACCACCCGCCCGGCCTGCGCGTCGCTCAGCTCGGTGTGCAGCGGCAGCCGCACCAGCCGGTCGGCGATCCGCTCCGACACCGGGCAGCCGCCCGGCGCGCTGCGCCCGTAGCGCAGTCCGGCGGGCGAGGTGTGCAGCGGCAGGAAGTGCACGCTGGCCCGGACGTCCCGCTCCGCCAGATGCTGGAGCAGCGCCGTACGGTCCTCCTCGGACGGCAGCACCAGGTGGTACAGATGCGCCGAGTGCTCGCGGTCGGCGGGCACCGTCGGCAGCGCCACCCGCTCGTCGGCCGCCCATCCGGCCAGCCCCGAGTGGTAGGTGTCCCACAGCGCGTGCCGCCGCTTCTGCACGGCGTCGAACTCCTCCAGCTGCGCGGCCAGCAGCGCCGCCAGCACCTCGGGGAGGATGTAGCTCGAACCCAGGTCCACCCAGCGGTACTTGTCGACCTGCCCCAGGAAGTACTGGTGCCGGTCGGTGCCCCGGTCGCGGATGATCGTCGCCCGCTCGACCAGCTCCGGGTCGTTCACCAGCAGCGCGCCCCCCTTCCCGCAGTGCACGTTCTTCGTGGCGTGGAAGCTCTGCGCCGACAGCGTCCCGAAGCCGCCCAGCGGCCTGCCCTGGTACGTGGCGCCGAGACCGTGCGCGTTGTCCTCGATGACGGGGACGCCGTACGCGTCGGCGATCCGCTGGATCTCCCGCATCTCGCAGGCCACGCCCGCGTAGTGCACCGCCACGATCGCCCGGGTCCGCTCGGTGAGCGCCGCCTCCAGCAGCGACTCGTCCATGTTCAGGGTGTCCGGATGGCAGTCGACGAACACCGGCACCGCACCGCGCATCGCCACCGCGCTGGCCGTCGGCGCGAACGTGAACGACGGCATCACCACCTCGTCGCCCGGGGCCAGTTCCAGCAGCAGTGCCGCGATCTCCAGGGCGTGGGTGCACGACGGGGTCAGCAGCACATGCGGCGAGCCCGTGATCCGGGCCAGTATCTCGGTGGCCCGCGCGCTGTAGGGGCCGTTGCCGTCCAGGTCCCCGGACGCCAGTACCTGCCGCAGATAGTCGTCCTGCCGCTCGGCGGTGTGCGGGACATGGAACGGCACCGCCCTCGGCGGGGCGGGGGCAAGGCTCATCGGGACAGCTCCAGAAGGGTGAAGTCGATATGGACCTGGGAGGTGTCGTCGGCGTGCGCCGCGTACACCGGGGAGTCGCCCATCTCCTGCGCGGGGACCGAGAAGGACTCCTGCCGGTGGACGCCCACCGTGAACCCCGCCTCGCCGGCCACCTCGCGCAGCCGCTCCGCGCTGCCCATCGCGAAGCTGAACCCGAGGAACAGCCGCCCTCGCGGCGTCAGCCGCTCGGCGGCCCCGGCGAGGAACCGCCGGTGCATCGCGTACCCCGGGTCGAAGAAGTGGTAGGCGAGCGCCGACTCGTGGCGCTGCTCGGGCGGTGCCTCGATGAACGGGGAGTTCCAGAAGATCAGGTCGAAGGACTCGTCCGGCTTCAGCGCCGCGAACAGATCACTGGTCTTCGCGGTCACCCGGTCGAGCACTCCGTGCCGCCGGGCGTTCAGCTCGGTGGTGCGTACCGCCGCCTCGTTGATGTCCAGCGCGGTCACCTCCGGGACCCCGGCGAGCGCGGCGATCACCGACGCGACACCGCAGCCGCAGCCCATCTCCAGCATGCTGGTGACACCTTCGTGCGGCAGCGCGGACGCGAACATCCCGGTCGCGTAGTTGTACTCGCCGCCGAGCACCCCGCCCAGCTGGGTCCACTGCCGGTCCAGCAGGGTGAACTCCAGCTCGCGGTCCTGCTCGGCGATGGCGTGTGCGTAGGCGTCCTGCCCCATGACGAGGCCGAGTTCGTTCATGACGGGGTTCCTCCGGTCGGGGGTGCGGTGCGCTTCGTGCGGTGAGGGGTCGCTTCGGACGGAGAGTTCGCGGGGGGAAGAGACTCGGGAGGGAAGGGTCCGGACGGGTTGGCGCCGGACGGACGGGCGGGGGCTCGCGCGGGGCGGGGCGGGCGGAGGCGGGGGCGGCCGGTCACAGGGCCGAACGCATGGTCCACAGCTCGGGGAAGAACCGGTGCTCGTTGACCGCCCGCAGCCAGGCCGCGCCGTCGCTGCCCCCGCTCCCGCGCTTGCCGCCGAGCATCCGTTCCACCACCAGCAGATGGGCGGCTCGCCAGTGCGAGAACTGGTAGGCCACCTCCAGCAGTTGCTCGGCGAGGTCGTACACCGTCCGGAACTCCCCGGGAGTGCGGTAGACGGCCACCCAGACCTTCTCCACATCCGGGTCGGACGTGTACGGCGCGCTCGGGTCCCGGTCCGTCAGACGTTCCGGTACGGGCAGGCCCGCGCGGGCCAGGAACCGCAGCACCTCGTCGTACAGGCTGGGCCGTTCCCATTCGGCCCGCAGCTGCGGGAACGCGTCGAGGTCCGAGGTGCGCACCATCGTCAGATCCCGGTTGCCGAGCGCGAACTCCAGCATCCGGTACATGAACGACTGGGTGCCCGACGCCTGCCCCAGGATCTCCCGGAAGCCCAGGAACTCGTCCACGGTCAGCGCGTTCATGCTCTCCCAGGAGGAGATCAGCACCCGCTGGCTGCGCACCGCCCGACCCAGCGCGCGGCAGGCCGCCTCCGGCCGGTCCTCCCGCAGCCGCGCCCGCGCCTGGTCGACCTCCAGGTACACCATCCGGAACAGCAGTTCCTTCACCTGGCTGATCAGGATGAACGACATCTCGAACGGTGAGTCCGTACGCGGCTCCTGCAAGGAGTGCAGGTCGTCCATCCGCGCGTAGTCGACGTACTGATTGTCGTACGGGCATCCCGCGCCACTCATCCGGACATCTCCTTCCTGACGTCCCCGAGTGCCGTGACCGCGTCGAAGACATCGGTGTACGACACGTACAGCCCGTTCAGGCACAGCCGCAGCAGGTCCGGCGGCCGGGCGTCGGTGACGATGCCGCGCTCCATCAGCGCCGCCGACACCGAGGAGGCATCCGGACACCGCAGCGCCAGATGGCTGCCCCGCCGGTGGTGCGCGGCGGGCGTCACCACTTCCGGCCGGGCCGGGGCAGGGAGGCGATCCGCCAGCAGCCGGACCAGCAGGTCACCCAGCCGCAGGCTCTTCTCCCGCACCGCCGCCACCCCGGCCCGCTCCAGCGGCGCCAGCGCCGCCTCCAGCGCCAGCAGCGACAGGATGTGCGGGGTGCCGGTACGGGCCCGGTCGATACCGGGCGCGGGCACGAACTCGTCCGCCATGTCGAACGGCCGGACATGCCCGTGCCACCCGGTGAGCGGCAGATCCAGCGTGTCGTGGTGGCGGGCGGCGGCGTAGAGGAACGCGGGCGCGCCGGGGCCGCCCGAGAGGTACTTGTAGCCGCAGCCGACGGCCAGGTCCACCCCGGCGGCGTCCACCTCCACCGGTACCGCGCCCGCCGCGTGACTGAGGTCCCACACCGCGATCCCGCCCGCAGCCCGCACCTCGGCCGTGGTCCGTACGAGGTCCCACAGCTCACCGGTACGGAAGTCCACCGCCCCGCACAGCACCGGGCCGACCTCGCCCCGGTGCCGGGCCAGCGCCCCGGGCAGCCCGTCCACGGTCGTCTCGACCAGCCGCAGGCCCAGCGTCCGGGCCACCGACGCCGCGAGATAGCGGTCGGTGGGGAAGTTCGCCGCGTCGGACACCAGCACCGTGCGCTCCGGGCGCAGCCGGGCGGCGGCGGTGAGGGCGTTGAACAACTGCACCGATGTCGACTCGCCCACCACGGTCTGTCCGGGCCCGGCACCGATCAGCCGCCCGATCCGGTCGCCGACCCGCACCGGCGCGTCCCACCAGCCGTCCTCGCTCCAGCCGCGTATCAGATGCTCGCCCCACTGACGCCGTACCACACGGTCCAGCGCCTCCGGCACACCACCGTGCAGGGGGCCCAGCGAGTTCCCGTTCAGCTGGATCACCCCGGGGGGCAGATCGAATTCCGCGCGGAAGGAGGAGAGCGGGTCCTCGGAGTCCTGTTTCTCGGCCCACTCACGAGTGGATTCCATGGTCGTACTCCCTTCGGACACCAGCATTCGAACACCGGCGGACACCGTCGGCGCGCACTGCCAGGATTTCTGACTTCACTCCCGTCAAAGGGTCAACTCTCCTTTTGTCAATAGAGCTTCAAGGAACCTGAAAACCTGTGCAGAGGCGTTCAAGGTTCCTTGAGGAAACATTTCGAGGAGGGTTGGAAAGAAAACCTCCGAATACCCTTGGTGAGATGGGCCGGACAGCGCCGGGAATCCGAATTCCGGAATCGGCGCGGCTACCGGAACACATGGACGATTCGAAGAGAACGCCTGGACGAAGGGAAGAAATGGACAGGGAAACGGGACCCGACACCACCCGTCCGGTACGCACCCACCCGGCGGGCACCCCGTGCACGGGACCGCGGTGCCGGACCGGCTCCGGGCACGCCGCCCGCGCCGTCACCGGCACGGTCCTGTGCCTGACCTGCCGCACCCGCCTCGCGGACGCCCTCGCCCGGCTGCCCGCCCTCTACCAGGAGTGCGGCGAACGCCACTTCCGCGCCCGCACCCCCGCCTGGGCCGAGGCCCCGGGCCCGCGCAGGCCACCGACCGGACCGCTGCACGTACCCGCCTCCGACGTCCGGCACGCCGTGCTCGGCGTGCTCGCGTGCTGGGCCGGGACGACCGTGCAGAAGACCGGGGTACGTGCTCCCCGGCGGGCCGTCGGTGATCTGTGTGTGTTCCTCCACCGCAACCTGGGCTTCCTGGTCCGCCACCCGGCGGCCGGCGAGTTCGCCGCCGAGGTGGCCGATGTACGGGACCGCGCCGAACGCGTCGCCCGGCCCGAGCGGACAGGCCGTACGGCCGTCGGCCCCTGCGCGGAACCCGGCTGCGCCGGACGGCTCACCGCCCGCGCCGCCCGCGACCGCGACGACCCCGCCCGGGTGACCTGCGACACCGACCCGGCACACACCTGGAGCGGCCCGGAATGGCTCTCCCTCGGCCGCCGCCTCCAGACCGCCGACACCTCCGGCGAGCGGCCCGCCGCGCCCCGGGCGCCGCTGCCCACTGCCGCGGTAGCCGTCCGTACGCCGCGCTGGCTGCGCCAGGAGGACGTCACCGCCCTGTGGGGCGTGCCGCGCGGCAGCGTCTACCGGCTGGCCAGCGAACAGGGCTGGGAGCGCCGCCGCCTCGACGGACGCACCTACTACGCGGCGGAGGACGTCCGCCGGGCCCTGGTCCGTACCGAGGGCTGACCCCTACGCGTGAGATCGTCGGACGAGGCGTCGCGCGGTCCCCCCGCCCGGCAGAGCGCCGCGCGGGGGTTTCGCGGTCCGCGGGGCGGCGCGGTTCAGGGGGCGGGGCGGCCCAGACGGCCGCTCCTGACGAGTCGTCGCCTCGCCCACCGTTCGGGACGGTCGTTGCCAGCAGCCCGGTGCGGGCCGGTCGTCGCTACGGGAGCTGTCCGACGGCGGCCGGCGGTACGGCGAGTTCCCCGGTCAGTTCCTGTGGGGCCCGCCCGCCGACCGTCGCCCGCAACGCGCCGCTGTCCGGGTCGACGGCGACGGTGCACTCCAGCTCGGCGGGCCGCCCCATCCCGGCACCCTGCTCGATCCGGAAGTCCGTCCACCCGTCCACCGCGCCCAGCTCACCGAGCCACACGCCCAGCGCCAGCCCCAGCGACGCGCACGCAGGGTCCTCGTCGATCGCGTACCCGGGGGCGAACAGCCGGGCCGTCGCGATCCGCGCCGTCCCGTCCCAGTGGAAGACGAACAGGTCCGGCAGCCCGCTCCCGGACATCGCCGCCACATCGGGCCGTGCCGCCCCGACCGCCTTCTCCCGTACCGGCAGCAGATGGAACAGCGGTCCGAACCCGGCCGCCAGCACCGGCCCTTCGCCCAGGTCCCCGGCGGTCAGCCCCACGGCCGCGAGCAGCGGACCGGGCGCCAGGGCGGCCACCGGGGGCGGCCCGGTCGCGGTCACCGTGGCGCGCTCGCCGTCCGCTTCGAGTTCCAGCAGCTTCCCGCCGCACTCCTGGACCACCCGCCCGGACGGCAGCCGCCCGGACCGCACCAGCGCCACCGCGGTGCCCACCGCGGAGTGTCCGCCGAACGGCGACTCGCCCCGCCGGGTGAAGACCCGCACCCGGTGCGTGGCGCGTGGCACGGTCGGCGGCAGTACGAACACGGTCTCGTCCACCCGCAGTCGGCCCGCGATCCACTCCATCTCCCCGGTGGACAGCCCCTCGGCGTCATGGACCACGGCGAGCGGGCTCCCGCCGCCCGCCCGGACCCCGAACATCCCGACCACTTCGTAGTCACGGGCACCTGTCATCGTGTGCCGTCCTTTCCCAGCCCGGCCGCCGCCGCGAACTCGTACAGCACGTCCTCCCGGCCCTCGAAGGGGAAGTCGGGCCGGGGCCAGTGGACCACCAGATCGGTGAAGCCCGCGTCCTCCAGCATCCCCGAAGCGTCCCGCCAGCTCTCGACGGACTCCAGGACGCCTCCCACCGAACCGCCGGTCAGCAGCAGCCGCCGCAGACCCGCCGGGTCACGGCCCTGCGCCACGCACGCCCTGTCCAGCTCGGCGAGCTGTTCCTTGAGCAGCGGCACCACCCGGTCGTAGCGCTCGCTCTCGAACATGTTCGGCGCCCCGCTGGTGACCCAGATGTCGGCGTGCCGCGCGGCGAGGGCCATACCCCGGGGCCCGGCGGCGGCCACCGCGAGCGGCAGCCTCGGGGCTGCCAGGCACTCCGGCTTCACCACGACGTCCTCGACGGTGTACCAGTCGCCGCGGAACGTGGTCCGCTCCTCACGGAGCAACCCGTCGAGCAGTTCCACGAACTCACCGAACCGGGCCGCCCGCTGGCCGCGCGACAGCTGCGGATCGTTCCGTATCCGGGAGTCGTACCCCTCGGCCCCCGCACCCACCCCGCACACGATCCGGCCCCCGGAGATGTCGTCCAGGGACAGCAACTCCTTCGCGAAGTTCACGGGATGACGGAAGTTGGGGCTGGCCACCAGGGTCCCCAGCGCGATCCGTGAAGTCGCCCCGGCCGCCGCGGCCAGCGTCGGCACGGCGGCGAACCAGGGCTTGTCGCTGAACCACCGCCACATCAGATGGTCGTACGTCCAGGCGTGGTCGAAGCCCAACTTCTCGGCCAGAACCCAGCGTTCGCGGGCCCGGACCCAACGGTGCTCGGGCAGGATCAGCACTCCGTGGCGCATACGCGCGGCACTCCTCTCGGCCAGCGGTTCGTTTCCGCGCCGGTACGCGCGGGAACGGAAGCGGAAGGGCCGGATGGCCGCGCTGATCGCCCGGCGCTGTCCGGTACAAGCCCGACCGTCCGGTGCGGGACCCAGCGGCCCGGCACAGGCTCAGCGGTCCGGCACAGGCTCAGCCGTCGGCCGACGCGGCCGTCGTCGGGTCGGCCCCGGCCGCCACCTCGGCGGCGTGCAGCCCCGCGACGGCCAGTACGGAACCGAGCCGGCGCTCGCACCCGGCCACCGACCCGTTCCACACCTCGGGCTCCTCGCCGTCGTCGGTGCGGCCCAGCGGGTACAGCCCGTTGACGGCGAGGTCGAGGGCCACCGCCCGCAGCCTGCTCAGCAGTTGCGCGGCCACGGCCTCGTCCGTCACCTGGCCGCGCAGGGTCATGAAGAAGTTGTCGTACAGCACCGCCGTCCGCTCGGAAGGCCGGACCGGGCTCTCCGCCATGGCGTGCTGGAGCAGCGACCGTCCGCCCGGCACCAGCCTGGCCGCGACCGTGTCGTGCACGTCCTGGTGGGCCTCGACCGCCGCGCGCAGCCCGGCCGCCCGGTCGTCGTCCAGCCATGGCACCGACCGCCCCCGCATCAGCCCGCGGACCTGTGCGAAGTCCGGTGCCCAGGTGCCGCTGAAGCCCCGGTGCTGGAGGAACATCGCCGAGCGGATCAGCGTCCCGTACAGCCCGCGCGGACACGAACCGCTGTACAGCAGCATCGCGCAGTACCCGTGGGTGTAGGCCTCCAGCCGGGCCATCGCCGCGGACCCGGGCACCACATCCCGGTCGCCGCCCTCGTCGAGCACCCGGCCCAGCATCCGCCACAGCGCGAACGTCACCTGGTGCCCGGTGATCCACCGGAACCAGAACAACTGGTCGTACGAAGGCGCCGTGGGCACTTCGAGCCGCGCGGCCACCGGCCCGCTCCCGGTCAGCGCCAGCAGCTCCCGGCAGATCTCCTCCGGCGCGCGTCCGGGCAGTTGGGGCCGACGGTCGGACGCGGTCCGCGCGTGTCCGGCGGGCGGCATGACCAGCGGCTCCAGCCCGTACGGGAAGTCCCCGAAGTCCCAGTCGCCGACGCGGACCGCTCCGGCCGTGGGGGGAGCGGCGAGAAGGCTCATCGGCCGGCCTCCGGACGGTTCCCGTCCGGCACATGGGTGAACTCGTACTCCAGCCCATTCACGTCGAGGACGTACAGGCTGAGCACCCCCTCGTCGTCGACCACGATGTCGCTGGGCCGCTCGTCGCGGGCGAAGATGAACCGCCCGGAGTCGTACAGCTCGTTCCACCGGTCCCTGAAGACCTCCAGGTCCCCGGGTCCGTCGACCCGCAGACAGACGTGCTGGAACTGGTAGCCCCTGGCCTCCGGCACCGCCCGGGTGTGTCCGGCCCGGTCGAAGAGATGGAATCGCAGATCACCGACCGCCACCTCGACCAGCCGCCCGATCCCCGGCAGCCTGCTGAGCGTGAGCGGGGAGAACCGGTCCAGCTCCCACATCCTTTGGGCGCCGAAGAACTCCACGTACCAGCCCAGCGAGTTCTCCAGGTCGTCCGTCTGGACCCCCACATGGTCGACGACCGGCCGGATGATGCGCGCGGGGGGTTCCGGAACCGTCGTCCGCGCTGTGGTCTCTGTCAAGGACATCTCTGCTGCCTTCCGGATTCTCGGGGGACAAGCGGACGGCTGCGGAACAACGGCCCCCCGCCCGTGCGGAACACCGCATGTGAAATGCGGTGGCGCGCGGCCGGAAGCGGCACGCGCACTCCTATGGGGAGCTGGAGCGATGGCGCGCGGCGGCCGGGTGAATGGGGGCGCGAAAGGTCCGTCGGCCTCAAGCCAGCACAATGGCGAGACTACGAAAAGCTATCTTCGGCCGCTCACCACCGTCAACGCAGAAAGCACAGAACCGCATGAGGGGTTTGTGAAGTCCTCTACAGAGGAACGTGTGAGGGCATCCACGGCCGCCCGGAACCCGGCGGACCGTTTCCCGCTGTCCGCCCCCTCGTTCAGGAAGACATGCGCGCCACACACACCCCAGAGACCACAGGCGTCCCGGACGCCCCGCCGATCCTCGTCCTCGGCGCCACCGGTTCCGTAGGCGGCAGGCTCGACGCCCAGCTGCGGAGCCTGGGCGCGACCACCCGCCCCGCCGCACGGCACACCGCGATCCCCTTCGACTGGGACGACGACTCCACCTGGGAACCGGCCCTGCGCGGCATCCGCCGGATGTTCCTGATGGCCCCCGACCGCGTCCCCGTCAACCCCGGCTTCGTCGCCCTGGCGGCGGACCTCGGGGTGGAGCACCTGCTGCTGCTCTCCAGCCGCGCCATCGAGGTCATAGGGGATCAGCGTCTGCTGGACGCGGAGGACACCGTCAAGGAGTCCGGGACCGGCTGGACGATCCTGCGGGCCGACTGGTTCGACCAGAACTTCGACGAGGGCCCCTTCCTCGACTCCGTCCACGCCCAGGAACTGGCGATGCCGATGGGCGACTGCCGTCAGACGTTCGTGGACCTGACCGACGTGGCCGCCGTGGCCGCCGTGATCCTCACCGCCCCCGCCACGGAACACCTCCGTCGCACCTACGAGGTGACGGGCCCGCAGGCGCTGACCTTCGCCGAGGTCTGCGCGATCATCGGCGACACCACGGGACATCCGTTCAAGTTCCACGGCGACCCCGAGAGCTACCGCGCCGCGCACACCGCCTTCGGCCGCCCGGTCGAGGAGATCGAGCGGGAGCTCACCGCCTACACCGCCCTGCGGTCCCTGGGCGACTCGAAGCCCGCCGACACCGTCCCCCGGCTGACCGGCCGCCCGGCCCGCACCTTCCAGGAGTACGCGGCGGGGGTCACCGCCTGGAGCTGACCCCCGCCGGGGCGGCGGAGAACCGCGACATCGTGGAGCCCGCCGACGCCTGACGGCGGAGGTACGGAAGCCGTCGGCGTCCCGTACCCACGGGACGCCGGTCGCACCTCACCGTGCTGTCAGCGCCTCGCCCGAACTCCCCGCCGGGTCGCGCCGCCGCCGCGGACCAGGCTCGACAGGGACAGCAGCCCCGGCCCGAAGAAGACCAGCAGCAGGAAGCCCCAGCAGAACAGCGCCGGGGACAGGCCGCCGTTCTGGAGCGGGAAGAGACCGTCCCGCTGGTGCTCCGTGAAGTACGCGAAGGCCATGATCCCCGAGCTGACGAACGCCGCGCCACGCGTCGCCACTCCGAGGAGGACGAGAGCACCACAGACCAGCTCGATCACCCCCGCGTACCAGAACGGCCAGTCGCCGACGGGACTCCTCGGCCGGTCCAGCACCCCGAAGACCGTGGCGGCGCCCTCGCTGGTGAACAGCAGACCCAGGACGACACGGAACAGCCCGAGGACGAGAGGCTGGTGACGGGAGAGTCTGTCGCTCAAGGGGGATGTGCTCATCGGCGCGTGCTCCTCGGATCGATCGGCGCCTCCCTGGGAGACACGGGGCGGGGCCGACGGACGAGAGCCCTCCCGCACTTCCCATACGTGCGCACCGGACGATCGGTTCAGCCGAATCCCTGGCACCCGACCGCTGCGGGGCATCATCCTGTGCCGGGCGGTTCGCCTCGCCGCGTCACCGGACCGGCCCCTTCGCCCTCAGCTTGAGGTCGCCGCGATGGTCTTCCGGAACGCTGTGCCCTTTCTGTGAGCCGGAGATGAACCACGGCTTTCGCGGTGCCATCTTCCGTGGCGAAGAGGCCGCTTGGCCTCGCTCCGCACCGGGGCGAGCTCATCCACCGGAGGACAACCTCATGCAGAGACGACGACTCGTTCCCGTGCTGGCGGTGAGTGTCATGGCCACCCTGGTCCCCGCCGTGACCACCACCGCGACAGCCGCACCGGCACCCGCCACGAGTCCCCTGGCACGGTACGCCGAGCAGAACCCCACCTGGAAGCGCTGCGACCCACGGCAGCCGGCCGCCTTCCAGTGCGCCAAGGTCAAGGTTCCGCTCAACTACGCCAAGCCCGGCGGCAAGAAGCTCGACATCGCGATATCCCGCTACCGCACCAGTACGCCGGGCAAACGCCACGGAGTCCTGCTCTCCAACCCCGGCGGCCCCGGCGGTCCCGGGATCAGCTTCCCCCTGATGCTCCACGCCGAACTGCCCCGGTCCGTGCGGGAGCGGTACGACCTCATCGGCTTCGACCCCCGTGGCGTCGGCATGAGCTCCCCGGTCACCTGCGGGCTCTCCCCGGCTGAGTCCCGCTGGCCGCGTGTGTACAAGGCGAGGACCTACGCCAGGGACGTCACCACGGCGAAGGCGGTCGCCACCAAGTGCCGCGCGCGGTCCGGGGAGAAGCTGCCGCACATCACCACCCGCAACACCGCCCGGGACATGGATCTGATCCGTACCGTCCTCGGCGAGAAGAAGCTCAACTACCTGGGCTACTCCTACGGCACCTATCTCGGCGCCGTCTACACCCAGATGTTCCCCAAGCGCACCGGCCGCTTCGTCCTCGACAGCGCCGTCGACCCGGGGCGCGTCTGGCGCGGCATGATCCAGGGCTGGGCCGAGGGCGCGGAGCCCGCGTTCCGGCGGTGGACGAAGTGGGCCGCGGAGCGCAACCCGGTCTACGGACTGGGCGACACCCCCCAGAAGGTGAGCAAGAGCTTCTGGGACCTGATCGCCCGCGCCGACCGGCAACCCTTCGAGTACCAGGGCGAAATGCTCGACGGCGACAGGATACGCACCTACATGCGGTTCTCGACCTTCGGTGTCGAGTACGCCAGCACACTGGTCGTGGAACTCAAGAAGGCCGCCGCCGGGCAGCGGACCGCCCTCGCGCCGACCGCGCGGCGCGCGCTGCCCGCCTTCGCCGAGGAGATACCGGCGGACAACTACAACGCGTCGTTCTGGGCCGTCGCCTGCGGTGACCACTCCGCCGCCTGGCCGAAGAACCCGGCGCAGTACCGCAAGGACGCGGTCCGGGACAAGAAGCGCTACCCCCTGTACGGGGACTTCGCGTCCAACATCATGCCGTGCGCCTTCTGGAACAAGTCCCGTGAGCCGGTGACCAAGGTCGACAACAGGGTGCCCTCCCTGATCGTCCAGAACGAGTGGGACTCCCAGACCCCGCTCGTCGCCGCGAAGGGGATGCGCCGCGCGCTCAAGGGCTCGAAGATGGTGACCGTCAAGGGCGGCGGGGGCCACGGGGTCTACCTCTCCGGCGGAAGCGCGTGTGCTGACGCGGCAGTGGCGTCGTACCTGCGGACGGGGAAGCTTCCGGCGAGCGACACCACCTGCGCTCCCAGCACGCCCCGCACCTCGCGGACCCAGCAGTCCCCGCTGCCGCAGCACCTGAACCGCTTCTGAGCCGTCCCGCCCGGGGTCCGGGGGCCGCACGCCATGCGGCCCCGCAGTGGCCCTGATGCCCGTAGCCGTGAGGAGCCCCCGGCCCGCGTCGGTCGCGGAACGCGCCGGGTCCGCGATCGGTCCGCGAACTCCGATATGCGTAGGGGCGTGCGACCCGAGACATCGCCTCGCCGGGTGCCTACGATAAGCGGACAAGTCGGGCCGCCGGATCAGCGAGTGACCGTGGGCGGACCCGGGTGCCGTTGTCTGTTCGACGGGTATAGGCCGCTTCACCATGACTTGGGATATTTGTCGGCCGCGCCTTCCCGTTCCTGCCTCACGGGTGAGCCACCATGAGCCCCTGGCGCGCTCGCCGGTCCGCCCTGGCTGCCGGTCGCCGTAGCGCGGGGAGCATGGGCGAAGCGAGCGGAGGCGGCGGTGTGTTGAACGCGTGGACACCGATCCTGCTGCTCCTGGCGGTGGCCTTGGCGGGGCTGGCGGTGCTCTACGGGGTGTCGACGTGGCTCGCGCCCGCCCGATCCGCCGTGGACGCCGACCCGTTCAGCGGGGGCCGCGCACCGGAGCAGCACGCCTTCTCACGGTTCCATGTGCGCTGGTACCCGATCACCATGATCTTCCTCGCCTTCGACATGGAGATGCTCTTCATGTACCCGTGGGTGAAGGTCGTGCCGGAGATCGGCGTCGCCGCGGTCGTCGAGATGTTCCTCTTCCTCGGAATCCTGTTCGCCGGTGTCCTGTACGCGTGGCGCGAGGGGGCTTTCCGGTGGACCTGAGAAGCCGGTTGCGGCGTATGGCGGTGCGCAGCCCCGTGGCTCTGCCGGCGGTCCTGCCCGGAGCGACGCAAGCGCGCCTCGGCGTCGAGGCGGAACTGCGTCGGCGGGGCTGGGAGACCGCACAGGCCCCGGCGGCGGCGGATCTGCTGGTGGTCTGCGGCAGTCCGTATCCGGAGGAGGACCGGCGGCTCGACACCCTGCTACGGACCATGTCGCAGCCGGCGGCACGCGTCGATGTGACACGGCCCGAGCATGCCGCACAGGCTCTGGACGAGGGCTTCGCCCTGCTCCGCGACAAAGCGGCCTCACGTTCAGAATCCCCCCTGGGACACGAGGACGCCGCCGCCGGGAAGCACGACGCGCACCCCGCCAAGGGCACCGCACCCGCAGGGCCCGCTCATGGGCCACATCATGAGCATGCAGGTCCAGGTCACCCCGGGCAGGACGCACCCGGCGGCCACTCGGGCCATGAAGCGCACACGATGTCCACGGTGGCGGGGCTGCCGATGGCCGACCGGGCGGCCGACCGGGACGGGCTCAGCCTGGACCGGCTGAACCTGCCGCTGGGCCCTGTGCTGGCCGACTGGCCCGCCGGGCTGATCCTGCGCTGCGCGTTGCAGGGCGACATCGTCCAGGAAGTCCATGTGGACCGTGTCCCTGGTCCATCGGACGGCACCTCCTTCTGGAACGAACCCTGGTCGCGGGCGGCTCGGGGAGAACCGGTCGAGCGCGGCGCCGCGGCCCGCCGCCGCTGCGCGGCCCATCTGGACAGCCTCGGCCGCCTTCTCTCGCTGGCGGGCCGGCCGGACACGGCGGCGCGACTGAGGCGGCTGCGGGACGACGTACTCGCCGGCGCGCCGTCCGTGCACTGCGGTGAGCGGCTCCAGGCCCTCACGAAGCGCGTCGAACGCTCGCGGACGCTGCGCTGGGGCCTCGCCGGTCTGGGAAGGCTGTCCGCGGAGCGGGCGCGGCAGCGGGGAGTGACCGGTCCCGCGCTGGAGGCGGACGGCGATGTCCACGACCGGCTCCTGACATGGTCGCGGGAGGCCCGCCGGGCGGTCCGGGACTTCGACGACGGCCGCCCGCTGTCCACCGGGCGGCTGATCGGACCACGCGGCACGGTCGAGGGGACCGTACCTCCCTCGCAGGCGCTGCTCGACGTTCTTCCGGAGCTGCTGACCGGTACCGAACTCGGCTGCGCCCGGCTCATCGTGGCGAGCCTGGACCCCGATCTGGACGAGCCCGTCGCCGTACCCGCGACGGAGGGCGCGCATGCCTGACGCCGCTCCCCTGTGGGCGACGGTGATCCTGCCGGTCGCCCTGGTGTCCGTCGCGGTCGTCACCGCCGGGTTCGACGCGGTGCTGTCCGCCGCCGCGGTGCGAGGCCGCCCGGGGTCGCCGCGCGAGGTGGGTACCTGGGCGGCGGCTCCCCTGCGCGAGGCGTTTCGGCTGCTCGCGCAGCAGCCACGCCGGACCATCGCGGCCGATGTCGCGCTGGGCCGGATCGGGGTGGTGCTGGTACCCGTGGCGGCCGTACTGGCGGGAGCGGTACTGCCACTCGGGTTCCGCCCGGTGAGCGACCCGGCCGTCGGCATCGTGTGGTTCAACGCGATGGAGGCACTGGCCTGGGCGGCGGTGTGGCTGACCGGGTGGGGCCCGAACTCCGCGCTGTCGCTGATCGGCGGCTACCGCTTCCTCGCGCAGGGCCTCGCGTACGAACTGCCGCACATGTTCGCGATCACCACCGCCGCCCTGGGCGCCGGGTCCCTCCGGGTCGGGGAGGTCGTGGCGGCGCAGGACGGCCTGTGGTTCGCGGTGTGGATGCCGGTCGCGTTCCTCGTCTATCTGCTCAGCGCGATGGCGATGTCCTTCTGGGGACCGTTCGGGCATCCGCTGGGCAGGGACACCGCGGGCGGGGCGGCCATGGAGCTGTCGGGTGTCGACCGGCTGGTCCTCCTGGGCGGCCGGTGGCTGCTGATGGTCGTGACCGCGGCCGTCAGCGTGCCGCTGTTCCTCGGCGGGGGCAACGGCCCGCTGCTGCCCCCCTGGGCATGGACCCTGCTGAAGACCGCGCTGGTCCTGGCGGCGCTGGTCGCCGGGCGCAGGCTCCTGCCCACCCTGCGGATGGAGCGCTACACGGAGTTCGCCTGGCTGGTGCTCGTACCCGCCACGCTGTTGCAGGCCCTTGTCGTCGCCGTCGTCGTACTGAATCGCTGAGAGGAAGTGCCATCCGGTGACCGAGGACATCGTCTTCTGGGTGCTCGCGGTCCTCGCCGTCGCCTCCGGCGTCATGGTCTTCCGGTTCGACTCCATGGCCCGCGCCACATACGCGCTGCTGCTGTCGCTGCTCTGCGTCGGCGGTGAGGTCCTGCTGCTGGGGCTCGACTACCTCGGCGTGGTCATCGTGCTGATGATGACCATCGAGATGGCCCTCATGGCCGTGTTCATGGTGATGTTCATGATGAACCCGGCCGGCCTCATGCCGATGTCGATGCTGCACAACAAGAAGGGCGCGGCCGTCATCTGTACGACGGTGTTCGCCGCACTCGCCACCGGAATCCTCCTCGCCCGATGGCCGGCCCGGCGGGGCCGTCCGCCCACCGACCCCACCATGTCGCTCGGTATGTCGCTCATGGGGCCGCAGATGCTCACGATGGTGACCCTGGGCATGGCCCTCTTCGCCACCATCGTCTCGACCGTCGTCCTGTCCACCCGGCGTGGCCGCTACGACCGGTTCGGCGACGATCTGCGCACCCGCCCCGCCGACGACCCGGTCCCGGGAGGCGGGGGCCGGTGAGCCTGGACCTGCTTCTGCTGCTCGCCGCCGCCCTGTTCAGCATCGGACTGTTCGGCGCGCTGACCCAGCAGTCCGTCGTGATGCTGATGATGGGCCTGGAGCTGATGCTGGGAGGCGTCATCGTCGGCGCGGCGGCGATCTGGCACTTCCTCACCCCCGACGCGGCGGACGGGCAGGTCCTGGTCGTCCTCGCGGTGACCGTGATGGCGGTGGAGATGGCCGTCGGCTTCGCGGTGGTCACCGCGCTGTTCCGGACGCGCGAGGTCGACACGACCGACATGGCGGCGGAGCTCAAGAGATGAGCGCACTGCTGTGGGCGCTGATCGCCCTGCCGCTGGCGGTCGGCGCGCTGCTGACAGCGGCCGGACGGTATGCCGACCGGGCCGCCCCGGCGGTGGCGGTCGCCTGCGCCACCGCGACCCTCGGTCTCGCCGTCGCCGCCGCCCTGCGGCACCCCACCGCCGAGGCGCCCCTGCTGGAGCACCTGCCCGTACGTCTGGCGGTGGACGGCCTGTCCGGTCTGACGGCGGTGACCGTGGCGGCGATCACCGCGGCCGTCCTGCTCTTCAGCGCCGGCGACATCGGCCCCGGGGAATCCCGCGCCCGCTTCTTCGGTCTGATGCTCCTGTTCAGCGGCTCGATGCTCACCACGGTCACGGCCGCCTCCCTCCCCGTCCTGCTGATGGCATGGGAGGTGATGGGGGCCACCTCCTGGGCACTCATCGGCTTCTGGTGGCGCGACCCGGCGCGCGGACGCGCGGCGAACACGGCCTTCCTCACCACACGCGCGGCCGACCTCGGGCTCTATCTGGCCGCCGGCGCGGCCCTGGCCGGCGGCCAGGCGAACGCCCTGGCCCTGGACGGACTCTCCCGCACCGCCGAACCCTGGCTCTCCGCCGTCACCGCCGGGGTGATCGTGGCGGCCCTGGGGAAGTCCGCCCAGCTGCCCTTCAGTTTCTGGCTCTCACACGCCATGCGGGGGCCCAGCCCGGTCTCCGCGCTGCTGCACTCCGCGACCATGGTGGTGGCCGGGGCGTATCTGCTGCTCCGGCTGGAGCCGCTGCTCAGCGCCTCGGGCTGGGGCGGCCCGGCCGTCGCGTGGACCGGCGCCGCCACAGCGGTACTGCTCGGACTGGTCGCCGTCGCCCAGGCCGACCTCAAGCAACTCCTCGCGGCGTCCAGTTGCGCCCAGATCGGCTTCATGGTGATGGCGGCCGGGACGGGGTCCGTCACCGGCGGGACCGTACAGCTCATGGCCCACGCGGCGGCCAAGAGCCTGGCGTTCCTCGTCGCCGGTGCCTGGCTCACCGCCCTCGGCGTACGGACCCTGCCCGCCCTGCGCGGGTCGGCCCGCCGCCATCGGACGGCCGGCCTCTCCTTCACCGTGTCCGCGCTGACGCTCGCCGGGATTCCGCCGCTCTCCCTCTGGGCGGCCAAGGACCTGCTGCTGGCGGGCGCCCTGGCGGAGAGCGCCTGGCTGTACGCGGTGGGGCTGGCGGCCGGGGTGATCTCCGCCGTGTACGCGGTGAAGGCACTCTGGTTCGTATGGCGTCCGGCACCGGTTCCCGGCAGCGGCGTCCCGAGCGTGACACCCGTGTCCGGCACCGGCCTTCCGCGCCGCGAGCCATCCGCGTCCGGTACCCGCCTGCCGGGCACGGCACCCGCGCCCGGCAGCGGCCGTCCCGGCCGGCCAACTGTGTCCGGCAGCGGCCCTCCCGGCGAGCCACCCGCGCCCGGCACCCACCTACCCCGCATGCCAGCTGCGCCCGGCAGCCGCCCACCCGGCGAGCCATCCGCCTCCGGCATCCGGCTGCCGCGCGTGGAGGCGCCGCCGTTCGTCCTCCTCGCCGTCGCATGCGTCGGCCTCACCGCGCTCGCCGTGCCTCCGGCGCGGGACGCGGTGGCCCGGGTCCTCGGGGGCGCGACGCAACCGGTCCCCGTCGCCTGGGAGTTCGCCCTCTCCGGTGGGCTGGCCCTGCTCGCCTCCGCCATCGTGTGGACCTGGGGCGCCCCCGCCCTCGGAGCGCCGTGGACCGACTGGCTCCGCCTGGAAGCCGCGGCACGACTCCTCCTCGTACGCCCCACGATCCGCGTCGCCCACGCCCTGGCCGTCTTCGACGACCGGGTCCTGGACCGGGCCGTCGACGGCGTGGCGCGCGGCGTCCTCGCCCTCGCCCGGTGGACCGACCGCCGCGTCGAAACGGGTGTCGACCGCGCCGTCGAAGGCGTCGCGTCCGCCGCACGCGCGCTCGGCCGATGGGCCCGCGGACCGCAGAGCGGACAGCTCCACCAGTACCTCGCCCAGACCGTCGCGGCGTTCACCGTCCTTGCCATCGCACTCGTCCTCGTGAGGTGACCGCATTGCTCACGGCCCTGATCCTGCTCCCCACCGCCGTCGCGGCACTCCTGATGTGTGTCCCGCGCACTGCCCCGCGCTCCGTCTTCCTCACCGTGTGGGTGGCGACCGCGGCAGCCGAACTCGCCCTCACCCTGGCCGTGTGGGCGGGATACCGGCCCGACGGCGGAATGCAGTACGAGACACAGGTCACATGGATCCCCAGTGCCGGGGTGAGCTACCACATCGGTGTCGACGGCCTGTCCTTGCCGCTGATGGCCATGACCTCCCTGCTCTTCCTCGCCTGTGCCGTCTACGCACTCCGGGAGACCCGGCGGGTACGGGAGTTCGCGGCGCTCTTCCTCTTCCTCCAGACAACCTGCCTCGGACTGTTCGCCGCCCTCGACCTGATCCTCTTCTTCGTCTTCTTCGACCTGTCCATCGTCGCGATGTACTTCATCATCGCGAGCTGGGGGCACGCCGGAGCGCACCGGGCCGCCCTGAAGTTCTTCCTCTACACCTTCCTCGGCTCCCTCGCCCTGCTGCTCGGCTTCATCGGCCTCTACCTCGCCGCCGATCCGCACACCTTCGACATCGTCGAACTCACCGGGACGAACCCCCTCGCCGGCCGCTCGCTGTACGGCGCGCTGGTACTGCTCGCCATCGGCGTGGGCCTCGCGGTGAAGACCCCGACCGTCCCCTTCCACACCTGGCTGCCGCCCGCGCACACCGAGGCCCCCACCATCGGATCGGTCGTCCTCGCCGGTGTACTGCTCAAGATGGGCACCTACGGATTCCTGCGGATCGCGATGCCCGTACTCCCCGGCGCCTGGACGGAGTACGCCCTGGTCTTCGTCGTCGTCGGCGTGGTCTCCGTGCTGTACGGGGCACTGGTCGCCATGGCCCAGACCGACTTCAAACGGATGATCGCCTACACCTCGGTCAACCACATGGGCTACATCCTGCTGGCGATCGGCGCCGCCGCCGCCGTCGGCACCGGCGAACAGGCCCGGCGACTCGCCGTCACAGGAGCCGTGTTCCAGATGGTCAGCCACGGTCTGCTCACCGGCGCGCTCTTCCTGCTCTCCGGCGTGCTGTACGCACGCGGACGCACCTACGAGATGGCCGCGTACTCAGGGGTCGCCGACCGGGCCCCGGTCTTCGCCGCGGCGACCGGACTCGCGGCGTTCGCGTCCCTCGGACTGCCCGGCTTCTCCGGCTTCATCGCCGAGTTCCAGATCCTCGCCGGCAGCCTCGGCCCCCGGCCCGTCGCGACCGGACTGGCCCTGCTGGGCATCCTGATCACCGCCGCGCTCCTCGTCCGCGCGATGCAGCAGATCTTCCTCGGCCCGACACGACTGCCCGCCCTGGCCCCCGGCGCGGCCGGACCGTTCCCCGATCTGCGGCCGCACGAGAGCGCCGCCGTCCTCCCCCTCCTCGCACTCGGCATCGTCCTCGGCCTCATGCCCCGCTTCGTCCTCGACATCATCGAACCCGCCTCCCACCAGGTGCTGGACCTGCTCGCGCGATGAACGGGATGAACGAGAACCCCCTCGACCTCCTCCCCGAGGCGCTGCTCGCCGCGTCCGCGGTCATCGGACTGCTCCTCGGGGCCTGGCTGCCCCGGCACCGCCAGTGGATGACCGGCGCCCTCGCCGCCGCGGCCTGCACGGCGGGCATCGCCGCGGCGGCCGTCGCCGCGGCCGGTCCCGACACCACCGCGTTCGGCGAGTCCTTCAGCGTCGACCCCGTCACCGGAGCGGGCAGGATCATCATCCTCGCCGGCACCCTCCTCGTCCTCGCCCTGGCGGTCGGCCCGCTCCACGCGCACCCCCGTGAGACCGAGTTCTACGTCCTGCTGCAACTCGCCGCCCTCGGCGCCCTGATGCTCGCCGGGGCCCAGGACCTGCTGCTGCTCGCCGCCGGATATCTGCTGGCCAGTGTCCCCGCCTACACCCTCGCCGGATTCCGTAAGGACGCGGCGGGCACGGAAGCGGCCCTCAAGTACTACGTCGTGGGCGCGGCCCTCGGCGTGGTGATGCTCGGCGGGATCACGGTGCTGCTCGCCGCCGGGCGCGCGACCATGTACCCGATACTGCGAGCCGAACTGCCCATGGCCTCCGCCGCACTGGTGACGACCGGGACGATCGCGCTGGTGGCAGGCGTCCTCTTCAAGGCCGGGGGAGTGCCGGCCCACTTCTGGGTGCCGGACACCGTGCAGGGCAGCACGGCACCCGTGGCCGCGTTCCTGACCACCGTCCCCAAGATCGGCGCCCTCGTCGCCCTCTACCGCCTCGCCGCGGTGCCCCTCGCGGACACCGCGATCCCCTGGCCCGGACTGGTGGCCGTGCTCTCAGCGGCCTCGATGACCCTGGGGAACCTGGCCGCGTTCTTCCAGCGGGACGTCAAACGCCTGCTCGCGTACTCGACGATCAGCCAGGTCGGCTATCTCCTGATGCCCGTCGCGGTCGTCGGCGCCACCGGCCTCGACCAGCGGGCGCTGCTCTTCTACCTGGCGGCGTACACCGTCACCAACATCGGGGCGTTCGCCGTCGTCTGCGCCCTGCCCGACGCGCACACCATCGAGGACTACCGAGGACTGGCCCGGGAACGGCTCGTCCTCATCGCCTCCCTCGTCGTCTGCCTCCTCGGTCTGGTCGGCACACCACCCACCGCCGTCTTCCTCGGCAAACTCCAGGTGTTCAGCGCGGCGTTCGACGGCGGCTACGCCTGGCTCGCTGTCCTCGCCGCCGTCAACACGGTCGCCTCGCTCTTCTACTACCTGCGCTGGATCGCCCCGACCGTCTCGCCCCGAACCCACCGGCACGCGGCCACCGGCCCCAGGACGGCCGCGGGAGTCGCCTGCGTGACGGCCACCGCCTCCCTAGCCCTCGGCGTACTGGCCGAACCCGTCCTGGAAGTCCTCGCCACGCCCCTCATGCCCTGACACGGCCCGACGTGCTCCGACATGGCCCCGACACGACCTCCACGCGGCCTGGACACGACCCCGGCTCGGCACCGGAGCGGCCCGACTCGGCCCCGACCCGGGCCCCTGGGCCGGTCACCGCGGCTTCCACAAGTACGGGAGAGCTGTGGGCGCGGGAGGACTACTGCTGCGGGAGAATGCGGACGAGCCCGGCGGGTGCGACCGGTCGGCCGCGCCACTCGCGCGGATAGCCGAGCGACACCTCGCGGTGGGGCACCCCGTCGCACTCGATCGTGCGCGGGATGTGCAGATGCCCGTAGACGACGGTGATCGCGCGGTACCGCACATGCCAGTCCGCCGTGGCCTCGGTGCCGCACCACAGGGCGAACTCCGGGTAGCGCAGGACCCGGGTCGGCTCACGTACCAGCGGGAAGTGGTTGACGAGCACGGTGGGCAGCGCGGGGTCGATCCGGTCCAGGCGTGAGCGGGTGTAGGACAGCCGCGCCCGGCACCACGCCTCACGGCTGGGATACGGGTCGGGATGCAGCAGATACTCGTCGGTCGCGACCACACCCGCCTGGTGGGCGACGTCGAGCGCCCCTTCCACGGTGTATGTCCCCTCGGGCCGGAACGTGTAGTCGTACAGCACGAACAGCGGCGCGATCACGACCGGTCCGTCGGCGCCCGGCCACACCGGGTACTCGTCCTCGGGTGTGACCACCCCGAGGTCGCGCAGGGTCCGCACCAGGTGTGTGTACCGCTTGTCGCCCCGCAGCTGCACCGGGTCCTTCGGCGGGGTCCACAGCTCATGGTTGCCGGGAGCCCAGATGACCTTGGCGAAGCGTTCGTTGAGTGTGCCGAGCGCCCACACGATGTCGTCGAAGGTCTCCCCGACATCCCCGGCGACCACCAGCCAGTCGTCGTCCGACTCGGGGCGCAGCCCTTCGACGATGGCACGGTTCTCGGTGTAGCGGACATGGAGGTCGCTGATGGCGAGCAACTTCATCCCAGCACCCCTGCCCCGGCATCGCGGCCACGCCGCACGTCCTCGTACATATGGCTTCCCGTCCGTGTCCCCGCGCACGACATCTGTGCGCATGCCCTGTCCTCGCGCGCCGACCCGCTCGCGACGCGGTACCACTGACGAACACCCCACTCTACGTGCCGCGTTGGGTGGTGGGGGCGGGGGGACGGGAGGCCCGGGTGCGGGGAGGTCCCCATGCGGCCGGGTGCCCCGGTGTCACGACCGACGAGCCGGGCCCGACGGTCCGGGCCCGGCTCGAAGGGACTGGCTGGAACGCGCCGGGCTAGTAGTTCCGCCACTCGTGGCGGGTGTACTCCAGGACCGCGGGGTCCATCAGGGTGCTGGCCCGTACGTCCTGGCGGCGGCGGTCGACCGGGAAGACGGTGGACGCCCTGAGGACGGAGCCGTCGAGGAACCTCAGCGGCGGGGCGTCGCCCGCGAGGCGCAGCGGTGGCGGGGCGTCGGTTCCGGCGGTGGCGAGGAGGAAGCCCCAGTTGCCGAAGCTGGGCACATCGACCTGGAACGGCGTGGTGGTGTATCCGGCCTCGGCCATGGTCTCGGCGATCGACCAGTACGTCTTGGGGGCGAAGAACGGCGAACCGCCCTGGACGAGCACCTGGCTGTCCGGCTTCAGGACCCGGCCGAGGAGATGGTAGAACTCCACGCTGTACAGCTTGGCGAGGGCCGCGGTGTCCGGGTCGGGGAAGTCGATGAGGACCGCGTCGTAGCGCCGTGTCGCGTCGCGCAGCCAGTTGAAGGCGTCGGCGTGGACGGTGGTGACCCGCGGGTCGTCGAGGGCTTTGTCGTTGAGTGCGGCGAGCGGGGAGAAGTCGCGTGCCAGCCGGGTGATCGCGGGGTCGAGGTCCACCAGGGTCACGTCCTCGACGTCGTCGTAGCGCAGTACCTCGCGCAGGGCGAGCGCGTCGCCGCCGCCGAGGATGAGTACGGACGAGCGGTTCTTCGACAGACCGGGGTGGACGAGTGCCTCGTGGTAGCGGTACTCGTCCACGGAGGAGAACTGGAGGTCGCCGTTGAGGAACAGCCGGGTGTCCGGGGACCCGGTGAACGCCCTGGAGCGGGTGATCACGATGTCCTGGTACGGGGTGGTCTCGGCGTGGACGATCGGATCGCGGTAGAGCTGCTGACGGGCGCTGACCTCGATCTCGTCGGCCAGGACGTACACCGTGCCGAGGATGCCGAGGACGGCGGTCATACCCGCGAGCAGACCGATCCGCACGATACGGCGCATCTCATGGCGGAAGATCCACAGTACGACGACGACACCGGCGGTGGCGTTGACGGCGCCCACGACCAGGGCGCCCTGGAGCTGCCCGAAGGCGGGCAGCAGCAGGAACGGGAAGGCCAGTCCGCCGACCAGGGCGCCGATGTAGTCGACGGCGAACATATCGGCGACGGCGCTGCCCGCCTCCTGCCGTCTGATCCGCTGGAGAAGAGTCATCAGCAGGGGGATCTCGGCGCCGATGAGGAGTCCGACCGCGAAGGACACCACCACCATGGCGGGCATGTAGATGCGCAGCCAGGCGAACGAGACGTACAGGATGAGCACCGACAGTCCGCCGACCAGGGCGAGGGTGCCCTCGATGAGGGCGAAGCCGCCGGCCGCCCGCTTCTGGAGCGGTTTGGCGGCCAGCGAGCCGATGCCCATCGCGAAGACCATGACGGACAGCACCACCGAGGTCTGCACCACGGAGTTGCCGATGAGGTAGCTGCCGAGCGCGGTCAGCGCCAGTTCGTAGGTCAGTCCGCAGGCGGCGCAGATGAACACGGCGAGCAGCAGCAGGAACCGTGCCGCCCGCGACTGGGGCCCTTGCGCGCGGGACGCGGGTTCGGAGGTGCGGGGGACGGTGTCGGTGCTCACGGAGGCGGTCAGGAGACGGCCGCGCCGACCATGAAGGCCGTACCCAGGTACATCGCCGCCTGGACCCAGGCCGCGGGATGCGGACGGTCGCCGCTGTCGTCCAGGACGACGGCGCCCATCCGGCCCGGGGTCATCAGCCCCACGACGAGCGAGATGAGCGTCATCACGACGACTCCCGCAAGCCCGTAGAGCAGGGTGCTGGCGAGGCCCTGGCCGAGGCCCAGTTCGGACTCGCTGGCGCGGATCGACTGCTCGATCACCAGGCCGATGGCCACCGTCTGCCCGGCGAGGAGGATCGCCGCCCCGCGGTTGCGCTCGGTCCACACCACATGGAACAGCTTGCCGGGGGTGACGAGGTCGAGGGCGACGAAGCCCACGGCCATCACGACGAAGCCGACGAGGCCGTAGAGCAGGGCGATGCCCGCCGACTCGAATATCTCTGCCACGGTGGTGCCTTTCGCTGGGGTCGTTGACGTGCTCGGACGGGCGGCGGTGGGCTATTTGCCCGCGCCGGGGCCCCCGCCGCGGAATTCGTTGCTGTCCGGGTGCGGCCACTTCGAGGGCAGCTTCCCGTACCAGCGCTGATAGCCGGTGCGGTAGTCCACGACCTCGATCCGGCTGCCCCGCTTGTAGGGGGCGATGGAGACGATGTCCTCGCGGTAGCGCAGGTACACCGTGTTCCCGTCGCGGCCCCGGTCCCGTGCCGAGGTGTGCCCGGAGATCTCGTCGGCGACCGAGCCCGGGCGGTCCTTCTTGTCCACATGGCCGACGGGTACGCGGGCGTACTGGCTGCTGATCCACTGGTACGGGACGGCGTTGGCCTGCTCGTCCGAGCTGTCGGAGCAGGCGGCGAGCGCCACCGTGGCGAGGAGCGTCGCGCTGACGCGTCGTGCGGTCTTCATCGGGCCTCCATTCGGGTGTGCGTCGCCACGATCCGGCGGCTCTGCGGATAGGTGTGCCAGGTCCGCCAGGCCAGCCCGTCGGCGAGCGGGTCCACGACCAGCGCGGTGACGGCTTCCTGGGCCCCGGGGAAGATCCCGTACAGCGCCCGCGGGTGGGTGTCCGACATCCGTCGGACCCATGCCACCTCGTTGCTGAACTCCTCCGGGGTGAAGTCCTGCACCCGGGCGGTGAAACGGTACTGCCAACCGTCGGACGTCCGCACCGTGTCGGGCAGGCCGCCCGGGGTCCCGGGCAGGCACGCCACGGTTTCCCGGACCGGGCCGGCGAAGACCTGATGGGAGGCGCCCAGCAGCCGGAGCTGCACCTCGACGCCGCCGACCGTGAGGTCGCGCACCGCGAGGGCCTCGTGCGGAGGCTGCCCCAGGGAGAAGGCGAGCTGGTCGGCGTCGGTGTCCAGATACGGGGTCGCCAGGGCTATGCCGGAACCGCCGCTCATAGGGCGCGCCCCCGCCATGTCGCCGGTGCCGGTCCCCGTCCTCCGGCGGGGTCCTCCCCGCGCGTCTTCCTCAGCACCGCATACTCGAACGTCACAGGGCCCCCGTACTCACAGTCGTGCCAAATTTCCGCTGAGTATGCTACAAATTCCCGCCACCTTCCGACGAGCGGGTTTGAGCGGCCTTCCCGGCGTGCTGAACGGGCGGGTCCGCACGACTGTGTACGTCAGGTGCGGCGGGGGTTCCTCAGGGGCGGTCGGGCGCCGTCCCACCGGTCGGCGACAGGGGCTCCGACCGGCTCCGGGGCCACCGGGAGGAACGAACCGCGGGCATTTGTACGATGCCGTGAAGCATGACCGGAGGGGGAAGAAGTGGCCCGGGAGCGACCGGATCGGAAGAAGCGGAAAGGGCGGAAGGGGAGGAAAGGGAAGCAGGACGGCGAGGTCGGCTGCTGTGTCGGCGCGATGGACGACTGTCAGTACTACTGCTTCCACGCCTGCCCGCTCACCGCGATCAACGCGCTCTTCCTGGCCCTGTGGCGGCCCGCGCCCCTCGGGAGGACTCCCGCGGACCCCGCGGCTCCCCGCCCGGCCGGACGGGCGGCCGCCGCGCTGTACGGAGCGGTACGCCACTACCGCACTCATGTCAGCCCCACCCGGCCCGCGTGCTGCCCGTACACCCCTTCCTGTTCGACCTACGCCGTCAAGGCCCTCCACCGGCACGGAGCCCTCCACGGCACCCGGCTGATCGTCGGACGGCTGCTGCGCTGCAACCCGGCCGCGGCCCACCGCCGGGGGCACAACGATCCCGTGCCTCCCGTGAACGGCTGAACGGACCTCACCTGGCGGATAGTTGAGCCGGGCGCGGGGGTGCGGCGCGAGTCCGCTGGAACCCGGCTCCCGGCGCGGTTCGGGTACCGGCGCCGCCGAGTGGTCAGGGCAGACGGGTCCGGGTGGTGCGGGGCCTGAGGGTGCGCAGCAGTACCCCGGGACGGGCCAGGGCGACGGGGCTCCGGAGGGCGCTGGCGACGCGGATGAAGTCCGCTGCCAGGGCGGCGTCGTGTTCGGCGGCGGCGACCAGACGGCGCAGGTACCACAGGGCCAGCCCGGCGCCGGGGAGGCCCGAGCCGCCCACGCCCGGCAGGAAGGAGTCCGAGAGGCTGGAGAACCGCCAGGACCCGGCGACCGCCCGGCCCGCGTCCTTGAAGAAGCGGCGGGGGAGTCCGTCGATCCCCTCGCGCAACCGGCGGTCGAGGATGAGCGCGTACGCCGCCGAGTACATCATCCCGGTGCCGTAGAGGGGGTTGAGGGCGGCGAGCGCGTCACCCGTCACCAGCAGCCCTTCGGGGAAGCGCGGAAGCTTGTCGTAGCGGCGCCGGTAGGTCTCCGGGACCTGGAAGACACGCACTTCGGTCAGCGGCTCCGCCGCCTCGATGACCGCCCACACGTCGTCGGGCGCCAACTCCCGTACCTGTGCCATGAACTCGTCGGTGTCGGCGCTGGGCCGGAAGTCACCGTACCCGTAGACCGTCAGCGTCCACCGGCCCTCCTCCTGGACCGTGAAGTACAGCCCGCGCGGGCGGTCCAGCCGGGGGCCGACCGCGATGGCCCGGTCGTTGGCGAACACGTCCGGTCCGCAGCGCAGGATCCGGCTCGCGTACGCCAGGTTCACCTTGACGCGCTCCTCACGTGGCAGCGGATAGCCGAGGTCCGACAGCCAGGTGCGGGTCCTGCCGGTACGGCCGGTCGCGTCGACCACCAGATCAGCGGCCAGGGACTCGGGCCCGCCGCCGTCGGGCTTCTCGACGACGACTCCGGTGATCCGCCCCCGGGTCGGCGCCAGGGGCCGCACGGCGAAGCAGCCCTGACGCAGAGTGACCTCGCTCCGGGCCCGGAGCCGCTCGCGGATGCCCTTCTCCAGGAAGGGGCGGCTCGCCCACACGGTGTCCAAACCCGCCTCGGACTGCCGCAGTTGATGGCCGAAGTAGAACAGGCGGTGCTGGCTCATCATCCCGACGGGGACGCCGCCGTCCTGGACGTAGCTCTCCTTCATCCCCGGGAGCAGTTCGTCCAGGAGGTCGACGGCCTTGAGCACCAGCGCGTGGGGATGCCATCCCTGGGGGACGCCGCGCCGTGGCGCGGCGGTCTCATGGCCGTCACGCTCGACGACGGTCACCCGTTCGAAGTGATCCGCGAGCACATGGGCCGCCATCAGCCCGCTCATGCCGCCGCCCAGCACTACCGCGTGGGCACCGATTGCTGACATGCCTCTCCTCAGTTCCTCAAGTGTCGTGGACTCGCGTGGCGGCGCGGGTACGGTGATCGTCTTCCCGTCGTGGGCCGGGACCGCTCGGGCCCGCCATCACCCCCTGACCAGGCGGCCGTCGACCATGCACAACGAGGTGCCGCCGCGACGGTGACGGGCCGCCGCCCCAGGGCTCAACGGGACTCCCCTCGCGGGCGGTCCGGCGGCGGGAAGTACCCCTTGCGGACGAAGAACGCGACATGTCTGCGGAACGACGCGCGACTCGCCTCGGGCAGCTCGATCCCGCTGCCGTCGAGCGCCGCGACGGTCTCGGTGTCGTCCACCGGCGGATAGAAGCCCGCCGGGTCGGCCGCCATCACGTCGAAGGCGTCCAGCAGCGGAACCAGCGCGTTGCCGGGGTCCGCCGCCACCTCGGCGCGCCACGCCGTCCGGTCCCGCTGCTCCAAGTCGTAGCCGTGGGAGCGGAGTTCCTCGGTCATCGTGCCGAGCGTCAGACCGGTGCGACCGCAGACATGGAAGGTCCGGAAGTCCGTCCCGGTCCGCCGCGAGATGTGCGCGATCGCCGCACTGGCGTAGTCCACGGGCATCAGCCGGAACAGCACGGGGATGTCCTCGGGGACCGTACCGGCCTGGAGGATCCCCTTCAGCGTCAGCCAGACGAAGTCATGGGTCTGGCACGCGCCGGTCCCGTGGTCGCCGGAGATCAGGTCCACCCGGTAGACGGAGACCGGCAGCCCACGGCCCCGGGCCAGTTCGACCAGCTGCTCGGCCACCCACTTGCTCTGGGTGTAGCCGGTCGGCAGACTCCCGCCAGGACCGGCCGGGTCCGACACCCTGATGGCGCTGCCGTCGCTCTCCCGTCCCGCGTAGACGCCCAGCGTGGAGACATGGTGCACGGGTACCGTCCGGTGCCGGGCGGCGAGCCGCAGGATCTCCTCGGTGCCCGACACATTGGCGGCGCGGACCGTGGCGTAGGGCTGGACCCAGTTGACGGCGGCCCCCGCGTGGTAGACCGAGTCGACCGTGCGCGCCAGTTCGTCGAAGAGCCCGGGGGCAAGACCGAGTCCGGGCAGCGCGAGATCCCCGACGACCACGGAGAGCCGGGCGGGATCGATCTGGTCCAGCAGCCCGTACCACTCCAGGTTGGACCGCAGCCGCTCCAGCCCCGCCGTCCCGTCGGCCGCGCGCACCAGACAGCGCACGGTGGCCCCGGTGGTCCGCATCAGATCGCGCAGCAGATACGCCCCGAGGAAGCCGGTGGCGCCGGTGAGCAGCACCGTCCGGGGGTCGGTGGCGACCCGGTGGACCTCACCGGCCGGGCGGATGTCGTCGGCGAGCACGGTCTCCGCCGCGAAGTCCACCCCCGGGTCGGCCACCGGCGCACCGTCCGCGCCGCCCTCCGCCAGAAGCGCGGTGAGGAGGTATCCCGCCAGCGCGGTCACCGTGGGATGGTCGAAGACCAGCGTCGTGGGAAGCCGCAGCCCGGTCAGGAACCCGAGACGGTTGCGGAGTTCCACCGCGTTCAGCGAGTCGTAGCCCAGCTCGGTGAACGAACGCTGGTCACGGATGGCCCCGGGGTCGGGATGCCCGAGTACCGTGCCCGCCTCCGTCCGTACGAGGTCCAGGACGCGCCGGCGCCGCTCGTCCTCGGACAGCGTGCTCAACTCCAGGCCGAGGGAGCCGCCCAGCGCGTCGTCGTTCACGGCGGCGGGCCGGGTCGGGACCCGCACGATGTCGCCGAGGATCGCCGGCAGCTCACCCGGACGCTCCCGCAGCGCCCGGTGGTTCAGCGGCGCGGCCACGGCGGTGGGGCGGTCCAGGCCCAGCGCCAGGTCCAGCAGCGCCGGGCCGAGCTCCGACGCGATCGGCGGATAGCCCGCGCGGGCGATGCGGTCGACATCCGCCTGAGTCAGCTCACCGGTGGCCCCGGAGGCCGCCCACAGCCC
This sequence comes from Streptomyces uncialis, assembly GCF_036250755.1. Classification (NCBI taxonomy): domain Bacteria; kingdom Bacillati; phylum Actinomycetota; class Actinomycetes; order Kitasatosporales; family Streptomycetaceae; genus Streptomyces; species Streptomyces uncialis. The sequence goes on from NZ_CP109583.1 coordinate 8,798,080, forward strand.
CCAGGCCAGGGAGGTCGCGGGCAGGCCCAGGGCAGCCCGGTGGGCGGCGAGACCGTCGAGAAAGGTGTTCGCGGCGGAGTAGGAGGACTGTCCGGCGCCGCCGACGGTCCCCGCCAAGGAGGAGAACAGGACGAACGCCGAGAGGCCCAGGTCCCGGGTGAGTTCGTGCAGATGCCAGGCCGCGTCCACCTTGGGCCGCAGCACCTCCCGGAGCCGTTCCGGGGTCACACCGGTGATCAGACCGTCGTCCCGGGCGCCCGCCGCGTGCACCACACCCGTCAGCGGACGGTCGGCCGGGACCGCGGCCAGCACCCGGGCCAGCGCGTCGCGGTCGGTGGCGTCACAGGCGACGACGTCCACCTCGGCCCCCAGCGCCGCCAGTTCCTCGCGGAGCGTGGCGACGCCCGGCGCGCCCGGTCCGCGGCGGCTGGTGAGCAGCAGCCGGGTGACACCGTGCACGGTGACGAGATGCCGGGCGAAGAGCGCGCCCAGTGTGCCGGTACCGCCGGTGATCAGCACCGTGCCCCGGGCGTCCCAGGACCCGGACGGGGTGCCGTCCACGGCCGACCCGGGCGCAGTGCCGCGGTTGGCCGGCGGCGGCACCCGGCGCAGCCTGGGCAGCAGCACCCGGCCCGCCCGCAGAGCGACCTGGGTCTCGCCGGAGGCGGCGACCGCCGCCAGCAGCGCGGGTGCGGGCTCCTCCGTGCCGCAGTCCACGAGGACGAACCGCCCGGGGTGCTCCGACTGCGCCGAGCGCACCTGGCCCCACAGGGCGCGACCGCCCAGGTCCGGCACCGGCTCACCGGGAACGGTCGCCACCGCGCCCCGGGTCAGCACCATCAGCGGGGTACCGGTGAACCGGTCCTCCGCCAGCCAGGCACGGATCACGGCGAGCATCCGCCGGGCGGCCCCATGGGCGGCGGCCACCGGGCCGGTCTCCTCCGGGGAGGTGAGCCGGACGAAGGCCGCGTCGATGCCCCCGGCCCGGAACCGACCCGCGTTCTCGGGGTCCACCTCGCGGACACGCCAGGGCTCCTGCGGCGGCGTGAGGGCGATCGGGGTCCAGTGCTCGTGGAAGAGGGAGTCCCGGAGCCGGGAGCCCGACCGCCACACATCCGACCGCCTCATGCCCGCCCCGTCGGCCGGGCCCAGGGTGAGCGAGCCGATCTCGGCGACCGGCCGCCCCGCCCGGTCGGCGAGCCGGGCGGACAAGGTTCCGTCGCCGGAACGCGACAGCCGTACCCGCAGCTCCGTCGCCCCGGTGGCGTACAGCCGCACCCCGCCCCAGCCGACAGCGGTAGGGGAGAGCCCGCCCGGAGCGGTCCCGGTGAGCAGCGCGGCTTGGACGACCGCGTCGAGCAGCGCCGGGTGCAGGCCGAAGCCGGCGGCTTCGCCCACGGCCTTCTCGGGCAGGGCCACGACCGCGCAGAAGGACGGGACTCCGTTGACACCCGGGCGGTCTCCCTTGACGGCCGGGCGGTCCCGCCCGTCGCCCGGGTTCTCCCGCCCGTCGCCCGGGTTCTCCCGCTCGTCGTCCGGGTTCTCCCGCCACAGGGCGGTGACCGACGGGAAGTGCGGGGCGCGCTGGGACGCCGACGCGCCCCGCGCGCTTCCCGGTTCCGGTTCCGGTGCCGCTGACGCCGCCATTGCCTCTGCCATCGCTGTTGCCGTCGTACCCCGCTCACGCTCACCGCCCGCCGAACCGACCCCTTCGCAGTCGTCGGCGTCGGCGTCGGCCACGTCACGGCCCACGTCGGCGTCGGCGCCAGCCTCGGCCAGGTCCACCGACCGCGCGCCGTCCGGCGGCCACGGCTCCAGCGAGAACGCCTCACCCCGGCCCCGTACGGCCAGGCGGGCGCGGGCGATCTCCGTCCACGGCTCCTCGCCCTCCTCCGGGCGGGCGTGCACGGCGAGCGCACGAACCCCGTCGCTGTCCGGTCCGTCCACGGTGACCTGGAGCTGGACGCCGCCGGAGACGGGCACCACCAAGGGAGCCAGCACCGATAGTTCGTCCACGGAGGTGCAGCCGACCTCGTCCCCGGCCCGGAGCGCCAGTTCCACGAGGACCGACGACGGCAGTACGGCGGCTCCGCCGACCATGTACCCGGCGGCCCAGGGGTGGCGGTGCGCCGACAGCCTGCCGGTGAGGAGCGTCTGTCCGGTACCGGCCACGGTCACCGCCGCGCCCAGCAAGGGATGATCGACGCCGCCCAGACCCAGACCGGCGGCGTCGGAGGACCCGGAGCCCGCCGCGTACCAGTACCGCTCCCGCTGGAAGGCGTAGGAGGGCAGTTCCACCCGGCGCGCGCCGGTGCCCTGGAACGGCCGCGACCGGTCGACCTGGCCGCCGCGCACCAGAAGATCGCTCCAGGAACGGAGGAAGCGGCGGATGCCGCCCTCGTCCCGTCGGAGGGTGCCCGTGACGAGGGCGCCGTCGCCCAGGTTCTCCTGGAGCGAGGAGGTCAGCACCGGATGCGGGCCGATCTCCACGAAGATCCCATGACCCTGGTCCGCCAGCGCACGGGCGGTCCGGGCGAACTCCACCCGGCCGCGGAGATTGCCGTACCAGTACGCGGCGTCCAGCCGGGCGGTGTCCACCCGGTCGCCGGTCACGGTCGAGAAGAACGGCACGGTCCCCGTTCGCGGCCGGATCGGCGCCAGCGCCGCCAGCAACTCGTCCCTGACCGGCTCCACCAGCGGCGAGTGGGAGGCGAAGTCGGTGGGGAAGCGCTTGGTCCGCGCCCCGTCCGCGGCGCACCGGGCGATGAACTCCCCGAGCGCCGCCCGGTCACCGGCGACCAGTACGGACCCGGGCCCGTTCTCGACCGCCACCCAGAGCCGGTCCGCCCACGGCGCAAGCCGCTCCTCCACCTCCGCGCGCGGCAGACCGACCGCTCCCATGCCACCGCTCCCCTGGAGCTTCGGAACGATGGCGCCGCGCAGGGCGACGACCCGCGCCGCGTCCTCCAGGGTGAGGCCCCCCGCCACACAGGCCGCGGCCACCTCGCCCTGGGAGTGCCCGACCACGGCCGCCGGTTCCACTCCGTAGGAGCGCCACAGCTCCGCGAGGGAGACCATGACCGCGAACAACGCGGGCTGGACCACATCGAGCCGCTCCAGCGAAGCCGCGCCCGCCGCGTCGCCGCGCAGCACATCCCGCAGGGTCCAGTGGACATACGGCTTCAGCGCGTCACCGCACCGCTCGATCGCGCTCGCGAAGACCTCGGAGGTGTCCAGCAACTCCCGCGCCATCCCGGGCCACTGGCCGCCCTGGCCGGGGAAGACGAATACGGTTTTGCCCAGCTCCCCGGGGTCGCCCACGATCGTTCCCTGGACGACCTGTGCGCCACCGGTACCGGGATCGGCCGACGCGTCCTTGGCGGACATGTCGTCCTCGGCGAGGGCGTCGAGCCCGGCGAGCAGTTCCGCACGGCTCCCGCCGATGACCACCGCACGGTGTTCCATGGCCGTACGGGTGGTGGCCAGGGAGAACGCGATGTCACCGGTGGCGGGGGCGACGGCCCCGGCGGCGAAGTCACGCAGCCGTCGGGCCTGGGCGCGCAGGGCGCCGCGGGATCTCGCGGACAGCAGCCACGGCACGGTCGCGGCCGGTGGATCCGCCGCGCCGCCGGACGGTTCGTCCTCCGGGGGCGCCTGCTCCAGGACGACATGGGCGTTGGTGCCGCTGGCGCCGAAGGCGGACACCGCGCCGCGCCGGGGCGCGCCCGTCCCGGGCCACGGCCGGTTCCCGGCGAGCAGTTCGACCCGCCCCGCCGACCAGTCCACATAGGGGGTCGGTTCGTCCAGATGCAACAGCCCGGCCAGCTCTCCGTGCCGGAGCGCTTGGACCATCTTGATCAGCCCGCCGATCCCGGACGCCGCCTGGGCATGGCCGATGTTGGATTTGAGTGAGCCGATGTAGAGGGGTTCGTGTCCCGTGCGGTCTTGTCCGTAGGTGGCGAGGAGTGCTTGGGCTTCGATGGGGTCGCCGAGTCGGGTGCCGGTGCCGTGGGCTTCGACGGCGTCGATGTCGGCGGGTGTGAGGTTGGCGTTGTGGAGTGCTTGGCGGATGACGCGTTCCTGGGCGGGGCCGTTGGGGGCGGTGAGTCCGTTGGAGGCGCCGTCCTGGTTGACGGCGCTGCCGCGCACCATCGCGAGGACCTGGTGGCCGAGCCGCCGGGCGTCGGAAAGCCGCTCCACCACCACCAGGCCCACACCCTCCGACCAGCCGATGCCGTCGGCGGCGGCCGAGAAGGGTTTGCAGCGACCGTCGGGGGAGAGGGCGCGGGCCCGCGCCGCGTCGAGATATCCGCTGGGGTGGGCGCAGATGTACGAGGCCCCCGCGAGCGCCAGCGACGACTCCCCGGACCTCAGTGACCGCACCGCGAGGTGCAGCGCCACCAGCGACGACGAACAGGCGGTGTCAAGGGAGACAGAGGGCCCTTCCAGGCCCAGGAGATACGAGATCCGGCCGGACGCCATCGAACTGAGCTTCCCCGTGACCTGGTAGCCCTCGAACTCCTCCGGGCACTCCAGGTCCAGATAGCTCTGCTCCACCAGCCCGGCGAAGACTCCGGTGCTGCTCCCCTTGAGCGAACCGGGATCGATGCCCGCGTGCTCCAGAGCCTCCCAGGCGGTCTCCAGCAGCACCCGCTGCTGAGGGTCCATCACCAGCGCCTCACGCGCCGGGATACCGAAGAAGCCCGCGTCGAACCGGGTCGCGGTGTCCAGGAATCCACCGTGCCGGATGTAGATCCGGCCGGGAACGGTGGGATCGGGGTCGTACAGGGCATCGAGATCCCAGCCCCGGTCGGTGGGGAAGCCGGAGATCGCGTCGCCCCCGTCCAGGGCGAGCCGCCACAGCTCGTCCGGACCGGCCGCGCCGGGGAAACGGCAGGCCATACCGACGATCGCGACGGGCTCCGCCCGCTCCGCCTCCAGTTCGGCGACCCTCCGGCGGGACTTCCGCAGATCGGCGGTCACCCACTTGAGGTACTCGACCAGCTTCTCTTCGTTCGGCATGGGAGTCCGTCTCTCCTTGGGGTCGCTCTCCTTGGGTCTCCGGAGGTGCCGTGGAGCCACGCCGTTCAGTCGGCGCCACGGCCCAGCTCGCCGTCGATGAGGGCGAAGACCTCCTCGGCGGAAGCATCGGCGAGCCGGGAGCCCGCGTCGGCCTCCTGGTCCGCCTCCGCCGCCTCTGCCTCCGCTGCCGGGCCGAGCCGCGCGAGCAGCGCCCGCAGCCGTCCGGCGACCACGGGCCGCTCGACGGCCGCGGGCCCGGCGGCGGAGATCGCGGCTTCGAGCCCGTCCAGCCCCACCAGCACCGGGTCGGACTTCGGCCCGACCGGCCCTGCCCCGGCCAAGGCGGTGAGCAGGTACTCGGTGAGAGCCGTCGGGGAGGGATGGTCGAAGGCCAGGGTCGCGGGCAGCGCCAGTCCGGTCTCCGTCTTGAGCCGGTTCCGCAGGTCGAGCGAGGTCAGCGAGTCGAACCCCATCTCATGGAAGGCCTGCCCGGTCCGTACGGATCCCGGGTCGCCCCCGCCGAGGACTTCCGCGACCCGGTCCCGCACCAGCCGCAGGACGATCCGGCGCCGCTCGTCGTCACCGGCTCCCGCCAGTCGCAGCGCCAGCGAACCGGTCGGGACCGCCCCGCCGTTCGGGACCCCGGCCAGGTCGCGCAGCAGCGCCGGTACGGTGCCCCGCGCACGCAGCACCGGCAGATCCACAGGAGCGGCGACCAGCGTGGCGTGACCGGTGGCCAGCGCCGCGTCGAACAACGCCGTGCCCTCGATCGCCGGAAGCGGCCGGAACCCCTCGCGCGGCCCGGACTCCCGCCCGACGGGACGCCCTTGGCCGGTGCCGGAGCGTTCCGGGAGATCCCAGCCGCCCCAGGCGATGGCGAGCGCGGGCAGCCCGCACCCGGACCGATGGGCCGCCAGCGCGTCGAGATACGCGTTCGCCGCCGCCTGGTCCGCGCGTCCGGGCGCGCCCAGCGCACCGGCCGCGTCGGAGAACATGACGAACGCCGCCAGGTCCGCGCCCCGGGTCAGCTCGTGCAACTGCCAGGCGCCGTCGGCCTTGGGCCGCAGCACGGCGTCCAGACGGTCGGCATGGAGATGGCCGGTGTCGGGACGGTCGGCGCCGGGTGAGTCGACCACGTCGTCGTCGCGGAGGCCCGCCGCGTGGACGACCGCCGTCAGCGGATGTTCCGGCGGGATCGCGCCGAGCACCCCGGCGAGCGCGGCCCGATCGGCGACATCACAGGCCGCGAACATCGTCTCGGCGCCCAACTCCGTCAGCTCCAACGCCAGTTCCCGCGCGCCAGGGGCTGCCTCGCCCCGGCGGCCGAGGAGCAGCAGACGGCGCACCCCATGACGCACGGTCAGGTGACGCGCGAACAAGCTCCCCAGCGCGCCGGTGCCCCCGGTGATCAGTACGGTGCCGTTCGGGTCGAGCGCCCGTGCCGGTACGCGTACGCCCGTCGCGTCCACGGCGTCCACGGCGTCCGCCGGACGCAGCCGGGGCGCCAGGAGCCGTCCGCCACGCACCGCGATCGCGGGTTCGCCCGAGGCAAGGGCCCTGGTGAACAGCTCGATCGGCAGCTCACCAGGGCCGGTGCCGTCGGTGCTCCTGGCGCTCGCGGTGGCCTCTGAGCTCTCCAGGTCCACGAGGACGATACGGTCCGGGTGCTCCGTCTGGGCCGACCGCAGCAGCCCGAGGGCGGTCGCGGTCGGCAGGTCCACCGGGTCGCCGGGACCCGTCCGGGCGCCGCCGCTGGTCACCACCACGAGCCGGGCCGCAGCGAGCCGGTCGTCGGCCAGCCACTCCCGTACCAGGGCGAGCGCGCGATGAGCCGCTTCGTGGACGGCGCCGGGTGCGGTCACGGTCCCTGATGGCGCGGTCACGGCCTCGGACAGCCCGGTCACGGCTTCCGAGGGTGCGGTCACCGCCTCGGACGGTTCGGCCACGGCCTCGGACAGCGCGGTCACGGCCTCCGACGGTTCGGTGACGGGCCCCGGCGGTGCCCAGCGCGTCAGAACGGCGTCGGGCGGCGTGCCGGACCGGGCGGCGGCGAGATCCGCGAAGGTGTCGTGGTGCTCCAGACCATGGGCGCCGAACCCGGACCCGAGGACCGCCCACCGCACCGCCGCTCCGGGCGTCGCGTCGGTGACCGGTCGCCATCCGATCTGGAGGAGCCCATCGGCGTACGGCTGCGGGGCATCGGCGGAACCGGGCCCGCCGGGCGCTTCGGAAGCGGGGTCGGCGGTGATCCAGTAGCGCTCACGCTGGAAGGCGTACGTGGGCAGCCCGGTCCGGCGGGCGCCGCTCTCCCGGAAGAACGCGGGCCAGTCGACCGGCACACCGCGTGTGTGCAGTTCCGCCAGACCCGTCAGCAGAGCTTCGCTCTCCGGCCGGCCCGGTCGCAACAGCGGCAGGGCGACGCCAACGACGCCGACTCCGTCCCGCCCGTCGTCGTGTAGCTGTCCGTCCTCCGGCTCGTCCAGCGTCTGTGCGGCGAGCGCGGTGAGTACGCCTCCCGGGCCGACCTCGACGTAGTTGGCCACGCCCGCCCGGCCGAGCGCGCGCACCCCCTCGCCGAACCGGACCGGCTCACGGACGTGCCGGACCCAGTGGGCGGCGCTCATGAGGGCGCGGGCGTCGGCGGGTCCACCGGTGAGATGGGAGATCACCGGGGTGTGCGGGGCGTGATAGGTGAGACCTTCGCAGATCTCCCCGAACTCCTCCAGCATCCCGTCCACGCGCGCCGAGTGGAACGCGTGGGAGACCGTCAGCCGACGGGTCCGGCGGCCCAGCGCGGCCAGCCCGCCGGCCACCGCCAGCACGGCGTCCTCGTCGCCGGACACCACGACCGAGCGCGGCCCGTTCACCGCCGCGACCGAGACCCGGCCCGGCCACCGCGCCACGGACTGCGTCACCTCGTCCTCGGTGGCCTCCACCGCCACCATCGCCCCGCCCGGGGGCAGCGCCTCCATCAGCCGGGCACGGGCCGCCACCAGGACCGCCGCGTCCTGGAGGGAGAACACCCCGGCGACATGCGCCGCCGTCACCTCACCCACCGAGTGACCAGCCACGAAGTCGGGCCGTACACCCCACGATTCCATCAGCCGGGACAGCGCGACCTCGAAGGCGAACAGCGCCGGTTGGGTCAGGGCCGTCCGGTCCAGGAGGGGGCCTGTGGGGGAGTCGGCGGGCGCGAACATCACGTCTCGCAGGGGGTGTTCGAGTTCGCCGTCGAAGGCGGCGCAGATGGTGTCGAGGTGCTTGGCGAACAGTGGTACCCGCTGGTACAGCTCATGGCCCATCCCGTTCCGCTGGCTGCCCTGCCCGGGGAAGAGGAAGGCCGTTCCGCCTGTCGTGCGCACGCCCCGGACCACACCGGGCGCGGAGCCCCCGGCCGCGAGTCGGCCCAGCCCGGCCACCAGTTCCGCCCGGTCCGCGCCGACGACGACCGCCCGGTGCTCCAGCGCCGCCCGGCCGGTGGCCAGGGTGTACGCCACGTCCAACGGAGCCGGGCCGTCCGCCCCCGACACCGCCGCGTGCAGCCGACGCGCCTGTGCGGTCAGCCCCTCGGCCGAACCCGCCGAGACCACCCAGGGCAGTACGGGCAGGGCGGCTGAGGGCTTGGCCTCCGCCTCGGGTGGGGGTTCTTCGATGATGAGGTGGGCGTTGGTGCCGCTGATGCCGAAGGAGGAGACGGCGGCGCGTCGGGGTCGGCCGGTGTCGGGCCATGCTCGCTGCTCGGCGAGTAGTTCCGCTGTGCCGGTGGTCCAGTCGACGTGGGGGGTGGGGGTGGTGATGTGGAGGGTGCGGGGGAGTTGTCCGGCGTGGAGGGCTTGGACCATTTTGATGACGCCGCCGACGCCTGCGGCGGCTTGTGTGTGGCCGATGTTGGATTTGAGTGAGCCGATGTAGAGGGGTTCGTGTCCCGTGCGGTCTTGTCCGTAGGTGGCGAGGAGTGCTTGGGCTTCGATGGGGTCGCCGAGTCGGGTGCCGGTGCCGTGGGCTTCGACGGCGTCGATGTCGGCGGGGGTCAGACCGGCGTTGTGGAGTGCTTGGCGGATGACCCGTTCCTGGGCGGGGCCGTTGGGGGCGGTGAGTCCGTTGGAGGCGCCGTCCTGGTTGACGGCGCTGCCGCGTACCACCGCGAGGACCCGGTGGCCGAGCCGCCGGGCGTCGGAGAGCCGTTCCACCACCACCAGGCCCACGCCTTCCGACCAGCCGGTGCCGTCGGCGTCGGCGGCGAAGGAGCGGCATCGGCCGTCCACCGACAGCCCCCGCTGACGCGAGAATTCGATGAACGAGCGCGGTGTGGACATCACGGTGACGCCGCCCGCGAGGGCGAGGTCGCATTCGCCCTGGCGCAGGGCGTTGGCCGCGAGATGCATCGCCACCAGCGACGAGGAGCACGCGGTGTCCACCGTCACCGCCGGACCCTCCAGCCCATATGCGTACGCGACGCGCCCGGACGCGACACTGCCCGCGTTCCCGCTCGCGAAGTAGCCCTCCAGATCCGCTGGGATGGTCCGGAGCTGCGAGCCGTAGTCGTGGTACATGAGGCCGGTGTAGACGCCGGTGCGGGTGTGTTGGAGGTGGGTGGGGTTGATTCCGGCGTTTTCGAGGGTTTCCCAGGTGGTTTGGAGGAGGAGTCGTTGTTGGGGGTCGGTGGCGGTGGCTTCGCGGGGTGACATGGCGAAGTGGTGGGGGTCGAAGAGGTCGGCGTCGTGGAGGAATCCGCCGTGTCGGGTGTAGGTGGTGGTGGGGTGGTCGGGGTCGGGGTGGTGGAGGGTGTCGAGGTTCCAGTCTCGGTTGGTGGGGAAGGTGGTGATGCCTTCGTTTCCTTGGGTGACGAGGTTCCAGAGGTCGTCGGGTGAGGTGATGCCGCCGGGGTAGTGGCAGCCCATTCCGATGATGACGATCGGGTCGTCGTCGGCCACCACGACAGGGCTCGTGACGTCACGCTTCGCCACCTCACCCGACACCCGCTCCACCAGATGGGTGGTGAGCGCGTCCAGCGAGGGATGGTCGAAGACGAGCGTGACCGGCAGCGGGAGCCCGGTCGCCGCCGCGAGCCGGTTGCGGAGCTCCAGTGAGGTCAGTGAGTCGAAGCCCATTTCCTGGAGGGCGCGTTCCCCCGGCAGGGCGGACGGGTCAGCGTGTCCGAGCACGCCCGCGGCATGGGTGCGGACCACTTCGGCGACCGCTCTCCGCGCCTCCGCCGGGGACAGCCCCGCCTTCAGCGGGGACCCGCTCGCCGGGGAACCGCTCCGGACCCCGGCTCCCCGAGCGGGCCCGGTGGGCGCCAGCCCCCGCAGAAGCGGCGGCCACCCCTCCATGTCCCCCAGAGCCGCGGTGCTCAGCCTGGTCAGAGCGGTGACCGGGGCACCGCTCGCGACAGTCGCGTCGAACAGCTCCATGGCCTCGGCGGAGGCGACGGGCACCAGCCCCAGCCGGGCCAGCCGCCGGCGATCCGCCGCCGACAACTGCCCCGCCAGTGAGCCCGTCTCCTCCCACAGTCCCCAGGCCAGCGACGATCCCGCCAGTCCCCGCGCGTGACGGTCCGTCGCCAGCGCGTCCAGGAAGGCGTTCCCGGCGGCGTAGTTGGCCTGACCCGCCGTGCCCAGCAGACCGGCCACGGACGAATACAGCACGAAGGCGGCGAGGTCCAGGCCGGCCGTCAGCTCATGCAGATACCACGCCGCGTCCACCTTCGTCCGGAGCACCTTCTCCAGTTGTCCGGGGGTCATGGTGGCGATGGTGTGGTCGTCGAGGATGCCCGCGGTGTGGATGACGGCGGTGAGGGGGTGTTGGGCGGGGATGGCCGCGAGTGCCGTGGTGAGTGCGTCGCGGTCGGTGATGTCGCAGGCGGTGTAGGTGACTTCGGCTCCGGCTGCTTCGAGTGCGGTACGCAGTTCCGTGGCGCCTGGGGCGTTGGCGCCGCGTCGGCTCAGCAGGAGGAGTCGGCGTACGCCGTGGGTCGTGACGAGGTGGTGGGTGAGGACACGGGCGAGTGCTCCGGTGCCGCCGGTGATGAGTACGGTGCCCGCCGGGTCGAACGCGGGGGGCGTGGGTTCGCCGGGGGGCGCGGCCCGCGTCAGCCGTGGAACGAACAGCTCGCCGTTCCGTACGCCGAGTTGGGGCTCCGGCGAGCTCGGGACCGGGGCGTCCGGCTGGTCCAGGTCCACGAGGGCGAACCGGCCCGGGTGTTCCGTCTGCGCGGTACGGACCAGTCCCCAGACAGCCGACTCCGCGAGCCCCGGTACGTCCTCGCCGGGCCGGACGGCGACGGCCCGGGTGGTCACGAACACCAGCCGGGACCCCTCGAACCGCTCATCCGCCAAGAACCCCTGCACCAGCCGGAGCGCCCGGGCCGTCGTCACCGACACGGCCCGCCGGGTGTCGTCAGGCACATCCGCGACGGTCATCCGCACCACCACATCACCGCCGTCGGGCGGCGGCAGTTCGTCACCGACGGCCTCGGCCCGCGCACGGCCGTCCGGTGCCTGGCCGTTCTCCGACGGCCCGGCGGCGAGCGGCTTCCACACGACGGTGAACAGCCCGTCCCGTACGGAATCGGCGGCGGCGCGAACCGTGTCCCGGCTCACCGGACGCAGCTCCAGCGAATCCACCGACGCGACGAGCGCACCCGTCATGTCCGCCAGCGACACGGCGACACGCTGCGGACCGGTGGCCGTCAGACGCACCCGCAGTGCCGCCGGGCCCGCCGCGTCCACCTCGACACCGCTCCAGACGAACGGCAGCCTCGGCGGGGCCTGCGGGTCGACGACCCCCGGCAGCAAGGGGTGCAGCGCCGCGTCCAGCAGCGCGGGATGAACGACGAACCGGTCGGCGTCGGCCCGGAACCGCTCCTCCAGGGCCACCTCGGCGTAGACCGTGTCCCCGGCCCGCCAGACCCGGCGCAGCCCGGTGAACTCGCCCCCGTACCCGAATCCCGCCTCGGCCAGCCGCTCGTACACGCCGTCGAGATCCGCCTCGACCGCGCCTTCGGGCGGCCAGGGCTCCTGGCTGTCGGCGGTGGACGCCGTCTGCCCGGCGGTTGTCAGCCGTCCGCTCGCGTGAGCCGTCCACGCGCGTCCGGGGACCTCGTCGTCGGGCCGGGCATGGACGTCGATCGCCCGGCCACCGTCCTCGCCGGGTTCACCGACCACCAGCTGGACGCGTACGCCGCCGCTCTCCGGGAGCACCAGCGGGGCGGTGAGCGTCAGTTCCGAGACCCGGCGCAGCCCGACCTCGGCACCGGCGCGCAGAGCCAGCTCCAGCAGACCCGATCCGGGGAACAGCACGGCTCCATGGACCGAGTGACCGGCCAGCCAGGGGTGCGTCTCCAGCGAGATCCGGCCGGTGAAGATCCGGACGTCCCGGCCGGCGACGGTCAGCGCGGCCCCGAGGAGAGGGTGCTCCGCCGGCTCAAGGCCGAGCTCCCTGGCGTCAGCCGGTTCGGCGGCCGGGGCGGTGAGCCAGTAGCGATCGCGGCGGAACGCGTAGGTGGGCAGCGCGACCCGGCTCCCGCCGGGGAACACCGTGTCCGGGTCGAGGGCCGCGCCGCGCAGCCGGAGCAGCGCCAGCGCCGCAGTCACGCCGACGGGCTCGGGCCGTCCGGGCCGCAGCAGGGGCACCATCGCACCGGCCTCACGGGTCAGACACCCTGCGGCCATCGCGGTGAGGACACCGGACCCCAGCTCCAGATGGTCGGTGACGCCCGCCGACTCCGCGTACCGCATCCCGTCGTGGAAGCGCACGGGGCGGCGGATGTGCTCGGTCCAGTAGGCGGGTGAGGTGTGTTCCCCGGCGGCGGGTTCGCCGGTGATGTTGGAGACGACAGGGATACGCGGTTCATGGAAGGTGAGGCGCTCGGCCACGGACCGGAACTCCGCCAGGGTCCCGTCCATGTGCGCGGAGTGGAAGGCATGGCTGACCGTCAGCCGCTTGGCCCGGCGACCCCGGGAACGCCATATCCGTACGACCTCCCCGACGGTCTCCGCGTCGCCGGAGACGACCGTGGCCCGTGGCCCGTTGACGGCGGCGATCGAGACCGGGGCCGGTTCGCCGTAGCCCGCCAGGGTCTGTCGCAGCTCGTCCTCCGAGACCTGGAGGGCGGCCATCGCCCCGTCGTCACGGGCGGCCCGCATGAGGCGGCCCCGCGCGGCGACGAGAGCGCACGCGTCCTGGAGGGAGAACACCCCGGCGGCATGGGCGGCGGCGATCTCCCCGAGGGAGTGGCCGAGCAGTAGATCGGGGGCCGGACCGTGGTGCTCGACCAGTCGGAACAACGCCACTTCGAGGGCGAACAGCGCGGCTTGGGTGAAGTCGGTCCGGTCCAGGAGGAGTGCGGCGGCGGAGTCGGCGGGCGCGAACATCACGTCCCGCAGGGGGTGTTCGAGTTCGTCGTCGAAGGCGGCGCAGACGGTGTCGAGGTGCTTGGCGAACAGTGGTACCCGCTGGTACAGCTCATGGCCCATCCCGGGCCGCTGACTGCCCTGCCCGGGAAAGAGGAACACCGTTCTGCCCCGGGCCGTCGCGCTGTCGTCGCGTACCACCCGCTCGTCGTCCTCACCCCGGGCGAGCGCGTCCAGCCCGGCCAGCAGCCCGTCCCGGTCCGCGCCGACGACAGCGGCCCGTTCCTTGAGCGTGGCGCGGGTGGTCGCCAGCGACCATCCGATGTCCACCAGCGAGGGTTCCGGCTCCTTGACGAGATGGGCGTGCAGCCGGGCGGCCTGGGCGCGGACTCCGGTCCCGTCGTCGGCGGAGAGGAAGAAGGGGAGGGCGGCGACGGGCGCCGGTGCGGTGATCACGGGTCCGGGTGGGGGTTCTTCGATGATGAGGTGGGCGTTGGTGCCGCTGATGCCGAAGGAGGAGACGGCGGCGCGTCGGGGTCGGCCGGTGTCGGGCCATGCTCGCTGCTCGGCGAGCAGTTCCGCTGTGCCGGTGGTCCAGTCGACGTGGGGGGTGGGGGTGGTGATGTGGAGGGTGCGGGGGAGTTGTCCGGCGTGGAGGGCTTGGACCATTTTGATGACGCCGCCGACGCCTGCGGCGGCTTGGGTGTGGCCGATGTTGGATTTGAGGGAGCCGATGTAGAGGGGTTGGCGGTCGGCGCGGTCTTGTCCGTAGGTGGCGAGGAGGGCTTGGGCTTCGATGGGGTCGCCGAGTCGGGTGCCGGTGCCGTGGGCTTCGACGGCGTCGATGTCGGCGGGGGTGAGGTTGGCGTTGTGGAGTGCTTGGCGGATGACGCGTTCCTGGGCGGGGCCGTTGGGGGCGGTGAGGCCGTTGGAGGCGCCGTCCTGGTTGACGGCGCTGCCGCGGATCACGGCGAGCACCCGGTGTCCGTCGCGGCGTGCGTCGGAGAGGCGTGCGAGGAGGACGAGCCCGATGCCCTCCGACCAGCCGGTGCCGTCGGCGTCGGCGGCGAAGGAGCGGCATCGGCCGTCCACCGACAACCCGCGCTGACGTGAGAACTCCACAAAGGTGTCGGGACTGCTCATCACGGTGACGCCGCCCGCGAGGGCGAGGTCGCATTCGCCCTGGCGCAGGGCGTTGGCGGCGAGGTGCATCGCCACCAGCGAAGAGGAGCACGCGGTGTCGAGCGTCACCGCCGGACCCTCCAGCCCGTACGCGTAGGCCAGCCGCCCGGACGCCACGCTGGAGAGGTTCCCCGCCAGCAGAAAGCCCTCGAACTCGGCCGGACGCCTCGGCAGACGAGTCGCGTAGTCGTGGTACATGAGGCCGGTGTAGACGCCGGTGCGGGTGTGTTGGAGGTGGGTGGGGTTGATTCCGGCGTTTTCGAGGGTTTCCCAGGTGGTTTGGAGGAGGAGTCGTTGTTGGGGGTCGGTGGCGGTGGCTTCGCGGGGTGACATGGCGAAGTGGTGGGGGTCGAAGAGGTCGGCGTCGTGGAGGAATCCGCCGTGTCGGGTGTAGGTGGTGGTGGGGTGGTCGGGGTCGGGGTGGTGGAGGGTGTCGAGGTTCCAGTCTCGGTTGGTGGGGAAGGTGGTGATGCCTTCGTTTCCTTGGGTGACGAGGTTCCAGAGGTCGTCGGGTGAGGTGATGCCGCCGGGGTAGTGGCAGCCCATTCCGATGATGACGATCGGGTCGTCGTCGGCCACCACGACAGGGCTCGTGACGTCACGCTTCGCCACCTCACCCGACACCCGCTCCAGCACATGCCGTGCCAGCGCGACCGGCGAGGGATGGTCGAAGACGGTGGTGGGGGAGAGCCTCAGCCCGGTGAGGGCGCTCACCCGGTTGCGGAGTTCGACGCCCGCGAGGGAGTCCACCCCGATCTCGTGGAAGGCCCGGGAGGCATCGATGCCGCCGGCGTCGGGATGCCCGAGCACCGAGGCCGCCAGGGCCCGGATCTCGTCCGCCGCCGCGGCGAGCCGTTCGTGCTCCGGCAGTTGGGCCACCCGCCGCGCCCAGCCGGAGTCCGTCCCGTCCGGCTCCCCGGCCGACCGGGACGCGGTCCGGCGCTCGACCCGGCTCCGGGCCGGTCCGCGGAGCATCGGACCGGCCGTGCCGTCGATGGCCGCCGGATCGAGCAGCGCGGGCACGGTGAGTGCGTGGTCTCCCGCGAGCGAGGCGTCGAACAGCTTTAGGGCGAGTTCGCCGGGCAACGGCTGGAAGCCCGCACGCGTCCACCGGGCGAGGCCCGCGGCGTCGAGCGAACCGCCCATCCCCCGCTCGTCGTCCCAAAGACCCCAGGCGAGCGAGAGCGCGGGCAGCCCGCGCGCCCGGCGGTGTGCGGCGAGGGCGTCGAGAAAGGTGTTGGCGGCGGCGTAGTTGGCCTGCCCGGCTGTGCCGACGAGGCCGGAGACGGAGGAGAAGAGGACGAAGGCGGCGAGGTCCAGGCCTGCCGTCAGTTCGTGCAGATGCCAGGCCGCGTCCGCCTTGGGGCTCATGACCCGGGCCAGTCGTCCGGGGTTCATGGTGGCGATGGTGTGGTCGTCGAGGATGCCAGCGGTGTGGATGACGGCGGTGAGGGGGTGTTGTGCGGGCACGTGTGCGAGTGCGGTGGTGAGTGCGTCGCGGTCGGTGATGTCGCAGGCGGTGAAGGTGACTTCGGCTCCGGCTGCTTCGAGTGCGGTGCGCAGTTCGGTGGCGCCGGGGGCGGTGGCGCCCCGTCGGCTCAGCAAAAGGAGTCGGCGTACGCCGTGAGCGGTGACGAGGTGCTGTGCCAGGGCGCTGGCGAGTGCTCCGGTGCCGCCGGTGATGAGTACGGTGCCCGCCGGGTCGAACGTGGGGGGCGTGGGTTCGCCCAAGGTGGCCCGCGCCAGTTGTGGGGCAAGCAACTCGCCCTCCCGCACTGCCAGTTGCGGCGCGCCCGACGCGATGGCCGTGCCCAGCGGACCGCCGTTCCCCGGTCCGGGCAACTCAGTGATGCCCACGTCCAGGTCCACGAGGGCGAACCGGTCCGGGTGTTCCGTCTGTGCGGCGCGGACCAGTCCCCAGACCGCCGATTCCGCGAGCCCCGGTACGTCCTCGCCGGGCCGGACGGCGACGGCCCCTGTGGTCACGAACACCAGCCGGGACCCCTCGAACCGCTCATCCGCCAAGAACCCCTGGAGCAAGGCCAGCGCCCGGGAGGGCGCGGCCGAGGCCTCGGCGGCCGTCCCCCCGCCGAACCGGACCACCACATCGCCGTGCCCCGGATCGGGCAGCTCGCCGGTGTCCGCGATCCCGGTCCAGCGCGCCGTGTCCGTGCCGGGGCCGTCGATCCGCCGCCACTCCACGCCGAACAGCGCGTCGGCCGCCGTACTGGCCGGGCCGCGCAGGGCGTCCTTGGCCAGCGGCCGCAGGACCAGCGATTCGACCGTGGCCACCGGCAGGCCGCCGCCGTCCAGGAGCGTGAGCCGGTACGCGCCGGGTGCGGCCGGTGAGATCCGGGCGCGCAGTTCGGTGGCACCCGTGGCGTGGACGGTGACGCCGCTCCAGGCGAAGGGCAGCGCGACGGTACCGGTCGCGCCCGGACCTGCGGCGGCCAGTACGAGGGGGTGGAGCACGGCGTCCAACAGCGCGGGGTGGACGGCGTACCCGCCGGAGGCCGCGTCCGGCTCCCCGGGCAGCCGCACTTCCGCGCAGAGATCGTCGCCGCACCGCCACAGGGCGCGCAGGCCCTGGAAAGCGGGGCCGTAGGAATGGCCCAGGGCGTCGAGGCGCGGATAGACGTCGTCGAGTGAGACGGCGACCGCGCCCGGTGGCGGCCATTCCGCGGTCCCGGGCGGCTCGGGGACGGCCGCCGGTGCGCCGCCGAGCAGACCGGAGGCGTGCCGGGTCCAGGTCCGCCGGTCCTCCTCGCCGGTGTCGGGGGCGGCGTGCACGGTGAAGGGCCGGTCGCCCCGGCCGTCCCGCGCGGCCACCACGATCTGGACCCGTACCGCCTGGGAACCGGTCAGCGGGAGCGGGGTCTCCAGGGTGAGTTCCGTGACCTGTCCGGCACCGCTGCGGTCACCCGCGGCCACGGCCAGTTCGAGGAAGGCCGTGGCGGGTACGAGGATCGAACCGGCGATCGTGTGATCGGCCAGCCAGGGGTGACTGTCGAGGGAGAGACGGCTGGTCAGCACGGTCTCGTCGCGGTCCGCGAGTTCCATGGCCGTGGAGATCAGCGGATGCCGCGACGTATCGAGACCGAGACTCCGGGCGTCGCCGCGCGGTTCGGGGAGCAGCCAGTACCGCTGGCGCTGGAAGGCATAGGTCGGCAGGTCGACCCGGCGAGCGCCGGGGAAGAAGGGGGCCATGTCCGTGACGGCGCCCGCCACATGGCAGCGCCCGAGTGCGGTGACGAAGGCCTCGGCCTCCGGGCGGCCCTCCCGCTGGAGCGGGATGACCGTCACTCCGCCGGCCTCGCCCAGCGACCGCTCCGCCAGGGCGGCGAGCGCGGTGTCGGGCCCGACCTCCAGCAGGATGCCGGCACCCCGGGCCTCCAGGGTCCGTACGGCGTCCAGGAAGCGGACGGGCTCGCGGACCTGGCGTACCCAGTAGTCGGGGGACGCCAGGGAGTCGGCGTCGGCCTGCTCGCCGGTGAGGGTGGAGACGAACGCGGTCCGGGGCGGCCGGGGGCTGAGGCTCCCGACCACCGAACGGAACTCGTCCAGCGCCCCGTCCATGTGCGGTGAGTGGAAGGCGTGACTCACGCGCAGCACCCGGGTACGGCGTCCGCGTGCCGCGAGGACCGCTGCGACGGCCGTGGTGTCCTCGGCGTCGCCGGAGATCACCACGGCGTCGGGGGCGTTGACGGCGGCGACCGTGACCGTCCGTTCGAGGCCCGCCAGCGCCGCACGTGTCTCCGCCTCCGTCGCCTCGACGGCGATCATGACGCCACCGGGAGGGGACGCCTGCATCAGCCTGCCCCGGGCGGCGACCAAACGCGCCGCGTCGGCCAGCGACCACACGTCCGCGATATGAGCGGCGGCCAGTTCGCCGACGGAGTGACCGGCGACGAAGTCCGGTGCGAGCTCGTGGTGTTCCAGGAGCCGCGCGAGCGCGACCTCGAAGGCGAAGAGCGCGGGCTGCGCGTACTCGGTCGTATGGATCGCGGCGTCGGCCCCGGCCGTGTCCAGCACCGTGCGCAGCGGACGGTCGAGATGGGGGCCGAGCGCGGCGCACACGGCGTCGAAGGCGGCCGCGTAGACGGGGTACGTCCCGTACAGCTCCTTGCCCATGCCCGGTCGCTGGGAGCCCTGCCCGGTGAAGAGGAACGCGGTGGCGGTGCGGTCGGCGGCGGTGCCGTGGACGAGACGGGGGGAGTCCTCGCCGCGGATCAGGGCGTCCAGCCCGGAGAGCAGGTCGACGGCCTCGACCCCGGTGACGACGGCGCGTTCCTCGAAGGCGGTACGGGTGGTGGCCAGGGAGTGCCCGATGTCGGCCGGGCTCGGTCCCGGGTCACGCAGCAGCCGCTCGCGCAGCCGGACGGCCTGGGCGCGCAGCGCCGCGTCCGTGCGGCCGGAGACCACCCAGGGCACGAGGGCGGGCGCGGTGCTCGCCGCGACGGGGACCGGGGTCTCGGGTGGGGGTTCTTCGATGATGAGGTGGGCGTTGGTGCCGCTGATGCCGAAGGAGGAGACGGCGGCGCGTCGGGGTCGGCCGGTGTGGGGCCATGCTCGCTGCTCGGCGAGTAGTTCCGCTGTGCCGGTGGTCCAGTCGACGTGGGGGGTGGGGGTGGTGATGTGGAGGGTGCGGGGGAGTACTCCGGTGCGCAGGGCTTGGACCATTTTGATGACGCCGCCGACACCTGCGGCTGCCTGCGCGTGGCCGATGTTCGACTTGAGGGAGCCGATGTAGACGGGTTCGCGGTCTGCCCTGTCACTCCCGTAGGTGGCGAGCAGAGCATCTGCTTCGATGGGGTCGCCGAGTCGGGTGCCGGTGCCGTGGGCCTCGACGGCGTCGATGTCGGCGGGTGCGAGACGGGCGTCGGCCAGCGCCTGGCGGATGACCCGTTCCTGGGCGGGGCCGTTGGGGGCGGTGAGTCCGTTGGACGCGCCGTCCTGGTTCACCGCGCTGCCCCGGATCACGGCGAGCACCCGGTGGCCGTCGCGTCGCGCGTCGGAGAGCCGTTGGACGAGGAGGAGGCCCGCCCCTTCCGCCCACGAGGTGCCGTCGGCGTCCGCGGAGAACGACTTGCTGCGGCCGTCGGCGGCGAGCCCGCCCTGCCGGGAGAACTCCAGGAACATACCGGGCGTCGACATGACGGCCGCGCCGCCCGCGAGCGCCATCGTGGACTCCCCGGAACGCAGTGAGCGCACCGCCAGATGCAGCGCCACCAGCGACGACGAACAGGCCGTGTCGACGGTGACGGCGGGGCCGAGCAGACCGAGCTGGTAGGCGAGACGGCCGGACGCGACGCTCGACGTGGTGCCGGTGAGCACATGTCCCTCGGCCCCGCCGTCCGTCTCGTGCATCCGGGGGCCGTAGTCGAGCGCGGTGGCCCCGACGAAGACCGACGTGCGGGTGCCGCTCAGGGCGCGGGGGTCGATGCCCGCCCGTTCCACCGCCTCCCAGGCGGTTTCGAGGAGCAGCCGCTGCTGCGGGTCCATGGCGAGGGCCTCGCGGGGCGAGATACCGAAGAACGCCGCGTCGAACGCCCCCGCGTCGTGCAGGAATCCGCCGCTGCCCACGACGCTGCGTCCGGGCCGGCCGTCACCGGGGACGTGCAGGTCCTCCGCCCAGCCCCGGTCGGCGGGGAAGTCCGAGACGGCGTCCACACCGTCGGCGACCAGTCGCCACAGCTCTTCGGGGGAGACGGCCCCGCCCGGGTAGCGGCAGGCCATGCCGATGACGGCGACCGCGTCGTCGTCACCGGCCGATGTGGCGGTCCTCCGCGCCGAGCCGTCCCCCGCCGGGTACGCCGAGCCGTCCCCCACCGGGTACGGCGCTCCGACCGGCGGCGGGTCGGTGCGCTCCCCGGCGGTCTGTCCGGCGAGCCGCTCGGCGAGATGGGCGATCAACTCGGCGGGCGTGGGACGGTCGTAGAGCAGTCCGGTCGGCAGCCGCAGTCCCGTGGCGTCCGACAGCGCCGAACGCAGCTCCACCGCGGTCAGCGAGTCGAACCCCAGCTCCCCGAAGGTGCGGTGGTGCTCGACGCGCCGCTGGTCGGCGTGGCCGAGGACCGCCGCGATATGGGCGCTCACCAGATCGGTGACCGCCCGAGCGCCCCGGCCGGGAACCGGGTCCGCCTCAAACGGCTCAAGCCCCTGAGATACCTCAGGTACGGCGGCTACCTCCGGCGCGGCGGGTACCTCAAGGGCGCCAGATACCTCAAGCGCCTGAGACACCTCAGGCGTCGCACCCGGCGCTGGAGTCACCCGGCGCGCGGAGTCGAACCAGTGCCGTTCGCGCTGGAAGGCGTAGGTGGGAAGAGGCGTGCGGCGGGCGTCCGTACCGGCGTACGCGGCGGCCCAGTCCACCGCCGCGCCGCGTGTGAACACCGTGGCGAGGGCGGTCGTCAGGGTGAGGGCCTCGGGGCGGTCCGCGCGCAGGGCCGTGACCGGGAGGAGCGCCCCGGGGTCGCGTACCGAGGTGGCGACCATCGGCGAGCACACTCCGTCGGGGCCCAGTTCGAGACAGGTGGTGACACCCGCCTCCTCCAGCGCCCGTACGGCGTCCAGGAAACGCACGGGTCGCCGCACCTGTTCGACCCAGTAGCCGGGGGAGGACATCTCGCCGTCGCGCACCGGCCGGCCGGTGACCGTGGAGACGAGGTCCATGGCCGCCGGGTGGAAGCGCAGGGTTTCCACGGCGGCCCGGAAACCGTCGAGCATCGGCTCCATCAGCGGGGAGTGGAAGGCATGGGAGACCCGCAGCCGCCGCGTCCGTACGCCCGCCGAGGCGAGCCCGGCGGCGACGGTCTCCGTGGCCGCCCGCTCACCGGACAGGACGACGGCCTCGGGGCCGTTGACGGCGGCGACCGCGACCCGGTCCGCGTACTCGACCAGCAGGGGCAGCACCTGTTCCTCGGCCGCCGCCACCGCGATCATGACGCCGCCCGTGGGCAGCGCGCCCATCAACCGGGCCCGCGCCGCGACGAGCGCCGCGGCGTCCGGGAGGGTGAGCACCCCCGCGACATGGGCGGCGGTGATCTCGCCGACGGAGTGTCCGGTGAGCAGTGCGGGCCGGACGCCCCAGGACTCCACCAGGCGGTACAGCGCGACCTCCACCGCGAACAGCGCGGGCTGGGCGAAACGCGTGTCGTCGAGCCCGGCGCCGGAGTCGACGACCTCACCGAGGGAGCGCCCCAGCAGCGGATCGAGGTGCGCGACGACCTGGTCGAAGGTCTCCGCGTACACCGGATACGCCGCGTACAGCTCCCGCCCCATGGCCGTGCGCTGGCTGCCCTGGCCACTGAACACGACAGCGAGCCGCCCGGGCCGGGCGACCCCGCGGACCACCTCGGGCGACGGCGTACCGGAGGCCAGCGCGCCGACTCCGCGCAGCAGCCGGTCCCGGACGGCCGCGCTGTCCTCCCCCGTCTCGGTGAGGACGACCGCGCGATGCTCGAAGGTCTCCCGGCCGGTGGCCAGCGACCAGCCGATGTCCACCGGGTCCGGGCCGTCCGGACCCGTACGCACGGCGTGGCCCAGCCGCTCCGCCTGGGCCCGCAGAGCACCGTCGCCGTGCCCGGACAGCACCCAGGGCAGTACGGGCGGCGGTACGGCGTCCCCGGCACGGGCCGCGGGCGGTGTACCCGCGCCCAGCGCCACATGGCAGTTGGTGCCCCCCATACCGAAGGAGCTGACCCCGGCCGTGAGGAGCCGGTCCGGGCGCGGCCACGGCGTCCTGGCGCGCTGTACGGCCAGGCCGAGTTCACCGAACGGGATGGCGGGGTGGGGCGTCTCGAAGTTGCGGCTGGGCGGCAGCTCCCGGTGGTGGAGGCTGAGCAGTGCCTTCAGCAGCCCGACGAGACCCGAAGCGCCCCCCAGATGACCGACGTTGGTCTTGGCCGAGCCGATCCGCAGCGGCTCGCCGTCCGGCCGTCCGGCGCCGAGTACCGCGCCGAGCGCCGCCGCCTCGACGGGGTCACCGACCGGGGTACCCGTACCGTGCGCCTCGACGTACTGCACATCGCGCGGATCGAGCCCGGCGCGCCGGTACGCCTCGCTGATCACGCTCTCCTGGGCGGTCCGGCTGGGCACGGTCAGCCCCGGGGTGGTGCCGTCGCTGTTGACCGCGCTGCCGTGGACGACACCGTAGACGCGGTCCCCGTCGGCCAGTGCCCGCTCCAGCGGCTTGAGGAGCACGGCGACGCCGCCCTCGCCGGGCACGAAGCCGTTGGCGCGGGCGTCGAACGCGTAGCACTCGCCGTCCGGTGAGAGCCCGCCGAATCGTTCCTCGGTGACGGAGTGCTCGGCCAGGACGCTCACGCTCACCCCGGCGGCGATCGCGGTGTCCGTCTCACCGGACCGCAGGCTCTCGCAGGCGAGATGGAACGCGACGAGGGAGGAGGACTGCGCGGTGTCGACGGTGAGGCTCGGGCCGCGCAGATCGAAGTGGTAGGAGACCCGGTTGGCGATGACACCGCGGTTGAGGCCGGTCATGGTGTGGTGGGTGATGGCGTCGGTGCCGTGCTGGTAGAGCAGACTCGCGTAGTCGTCGCGCGAGGCGCCGACGAACACCGCGGTACCGCTGCCGCGCAGCGTGGCGGGGGCGGTACCGGCGTCCTCGCAGGCCTCCCAGGCGAGTTCGAGGACGAGCCGCTGCTGCGGGTCCATGGCCGCCGCCTCGCGCGGCGATATGCCGAAGAAGCCGGGATCGAACTCGTCGGTGGCGGCGAGCGATCCGCGCCGTCGGCCGTCCGGCCCGTCCGAGACGCCGCTTCCACCGGTGCTCAGCATGTCCCAGAAGGCCCCGGGGTCGCCGGCCCCGGGAAGTCGGCAGGACAGCCCAATGACGGCGATCTTCTTCATGGCCGAGCGATTCCCCTCATGACCACCGGCGGCGGCCGCTAGATATCCGGGAGTGCGGAACCATTTGTACTCCGGCCGACTCGAATACCGGTAAGGGGGCGGTAATCGGAACAGTTCGGAAGTCCATTGATCTTTTCGTTGACGGGAGATGAGCCGTTACGGACGGCGGTCGGATACCTTCGAGCGTGCCCGGCCGTCCGGAGCCCCGTGCCGATGAGAGTGGGAGAATTCTCGCCATGTCCGACCAGCGGCCCTTCCTTCACGCCGAAAGTCCACAGGAGCACGCGAGGCTGTTCCTCGACGCCTTCAACGCGGGCGACCTCGACGCACTCGACCGTATCTACACCAGCGACGCGATCGCCGTGTGGGAGCCCGGCAACCCGCTTTCCGGGCAGGCCCGTGCCGACGCGCTACGGGAATTCCTCGCGTGGAAACCCCGGATGACCGCCGAACTGCGCGAGTCGTTCGTCGCCGGTGACACGGCGCTGCTGATCGTCGACTGGTCCATCGACATCCCCGCCCCCGACGGCGTGGAGCGTATGAACGGCACCGGCGTCGACGTGCTCCGCCGGGGAGCGGACGGCGCATGGCGCTTCGCCGTCGACAACCCCTTCGGCGGGGCGCCGCCGGCCGCCTGAGGAGATCCGCGATCGGCCGCCGCCGGGAGCTGTCGGCCGTTCACGGGGAATCCATCCGGTGCCCACGGCGGGGGAGCGGCGGAGGTTACCGGGCCATGACCGCGGGCTGAACCGTGGCGGGGATTCCGCGGCTATGGTCGGGCCATGGCCTCACACCGGACCTCAGCATTCCCCGAATCCGAACCGGAGACCGAACTCGCCGACCCGATGATGCTCCAATGGCTGGGTTCCCTCGGTTTCGGTGTCGAATATGTGCGCGGCGGGGGAAATACCCTCCACTTCCTCGACGGGGCGGGCGAAGAGATTCCCGTCATCGACTTCGCGGGCGGCTATGGATCACTCATCCTCGGCCACAATCATCCCGATATCGTGCGGGCCGCCCGGGACTTCCTGGACTCCGGCAGCCCCGTCCTGGCGCAGGGCTCGCTCCAGCCTGCCGCGAGCGAGGTCGCGAAGACGCTGAGCGCCATCGCGCAGCGTGAGTTCGGGGCGAGCGAGCCCTACTTCTCCGTGTTCTCCAACAGCGGCGCCGAATCGATCGAGGTGGCGCTCAAGCACGCCGAGTTCGACCGGGTCCTCGCCCTGCGGGCGGTGACCGAGGAGATCGCGCGGCATCTGGACGAGGCCCGTACCGCGGTCCGGGACGGCCTCGCCGAGGTGACGGCCCCGGCGTTCGACGCCCTGGGCGTCGTCGCGCAGGACCGTGCGGCGGGTGCCGCGGGATTCGAGCGGCTGGCCGCCGCCGTCCGCGCGGAGAACGCCCGGCGTACCGCGAGGCCGCCGCTCGTCCTGGCCCTGAAGGGGTCCTTCCACGGCAAACTGGTCGGCAGCGTCCAGCTGACGTACAACGCGGCGTACCGGGAGCCGTTCGCGGCGCTTGCCCCACCAGCCCGGTTCATCGACGTCGACCGGCCCGAGGCCCTGCGCGAGCTCTTCGAACGGGAGCGGGGCACCGTCCTCGACGTCGTGGTCGACGGCGGCGGGATCGCGGTGGTCGAGCGGTCCTTCCCGGTCTTCGGCGCGTTCTTCTGCGAGGTGATCCAGGGCGAGGGCGGTATCCGGGAGATGACGCCCGAGGCCGCCCGGGAGATCGAGCGCGCGTGCTCCGCCGCGGGGTGTCCCGTCGTCGTCGACGAGATCCAGAGCGGTATGGGCCGTACCGGCGCCTTCTTCGCCAGCTCCCGTATCGGTCTGCGGGCGGACTACTACACCCTGGCGAAGAGCCTCGGCGGAGGGATCGCCAAGACGGCGGTGACCCTGATCCGCGGCAGGCGCTACCGCCCGGAGTTCGAGCTGGTGCACACCTCGACCTTCGCGAAGGACACCTTCTCCTCCACCATCGCGCTGCGGGTCCTCGAACTGCTGGAGGCCGACGAAGGGCGGGCTTACCGGCTGGCGCGGGAGTGGGGCGAGCGGCTGACCGCGATGTTCACCGCGCTGCGGGAGGAGTTCCCGGGGGTGGTGAAGGACGTCCGGGGCGCCGGCTTGATGCTCGGACTGGAGTTCCACGACCAGTCCGGGGCGCAAGCGCCGCAGATCCGTGCGGCGGCCCGCGCGGGCGTCTTCGGGTACGCCGTCTCCGGGTATCTGCTCACCGCGCACCGCGTCCGGACCTTCCCCACCGCCAGCGCCGTGCACACCCTGCGCTTCGAACCGTCGGTGCTTCTGACCGAGGCCGAGGTCAGCAGGCTCGGTGAAGCGCTGCGGACGCTCTGCGGGATCCTCCGTGACCAGGACGGGCGGGCGTTCACCGGCGGATGAGGACCCGCCGGGCGCCCGGCGGGTCACATCGCGCCCCACAGCTGCCTCTCGCCGGGGAGGGCGACGGCCAGGTCGCGCCGAAGGGCCGCCGCTACCTCCCGCTGGACGGCGACAGCAGGGGCTCGGGCGCGGCCCGGTCGGCGCTCCGGACGATACGCCGCGGCGCTCCCATGCTCAGCAGGGCGCGGACATAGCGGCGCCGCTCGTCCGGCTTCTCCACAGGGCCACCGCTCACCCGGTCGGGGAACCACCGGGCGGGCCCCTTGCGTTCGCTCAGCGCGGGCAGCAGCAGGAAGTCGGCCAGTTCGTCCACCGCGGCGTCCGAGAGCGCCTCCAGTGTGATCGTCGTGGCATGCCGCTTGCCGCCGCCCCAGCCGGGCCGCCGGTGCAGCAGCTGCGGACGGGCCGACGCGACGACGATGAGCGGCACCCACCACAGATCGGTCAGCCCGTCGATGAACTCCAGCAACTCGTCGTCGGCGCGGTGCAGGTCGTCGATGACGAGGACGAGAGGGTTCCCCAGCTCCGGTTGCTCCAGGAACCTGCGCCATTCGTCGATCTCCACCGCAGTGTCCTTCGGCGGGACCGGGCCCGCGCCGGGATCGACGAACGGGATCAGACACTCCTTGAGCCAGCCCACCTGCCCCTCGGTGTCATGGTCGACCAGCCGGCGGAAGGAACTGAGGAGTTTGTCCGTCGCGAGCTGCCGGGAGTCGCCCGGCAGAATGCCGCAGAGGGCGTTGACCATCGCGCACTCCAAGGCGTGGATCTCGCTCGGGACCGGCTCCGAGGCGGTCGCCGCGGCCGGGTCCGAGGCGGCTTGCGGCACCTGGAAGCGGGCCAGGCACGACCGGTCGGCCACCTCCCGGCCGACCTCCGTGAGGAAGCGCGACTTGCCGGTTCCCGCGTCGCCGAGCACGGTGACGAGATGCGAGGTGGAGCGGTGCCGGGCGAGCTCCACGAGCTGCCGGACGAGCCCCAGCTCGAACTCCCGCTCCACGGTGGGCAGGGACTCCTCCCCGAGCGCGCCGTCGACGATCCACTCACCGGTGGTGTCGTCGAGCCGGTGGCCGACGAGCGCCGTGGTGGCCCGGCGGGTCTCGTCACAGACCCGGATCTCGTCGTCGCCCGCGTGGAAGAGCAGGGCGTGCGCCCGGCCGAGCAGGACCCCGGAGAACGTCAGCGGAGCGCCGTCGGAGAGTCTGCTGCGTACCAGTACCTCGCCGGTGCCCACCGAGGCGCGGACCGACACCCCCGGGGGCAGCGCCCCCGCGCCGGACCGCAGTTCGTCGGCGATGGCCAGCCCGGCCAGCACCGCTCGCTCGGCGGAGCCCTGACGCTCCGCCTTGTTGCCGAACAGCAGCACCGTGACGGAGCCCAGGGTGGCGCTGACCGCGCCGCCGAAGCGCTCGGCGGTGTCCCTGACCCGTGCGGCGATGTCGTCGAGCAGATCGTCCGCCTCGGCCCCGCGGCCGCCGACGGCACCCTCGGTGAACCGGGACTGCACCAGCAAGGTGCTCACCCACTCGCGTGCGCCGGACTCGGCCCCGGGTGCGGGAACGCCGTAGACGGTCCACCGGTCGCTGTCGGCCGGCTGCCGCTGGGACGGCACCGTTTCCTCGCGTGGCGCGGCGGATGCCCGGGGAGCGGCGGCGAGTTCGGCTCCCGTCCGGCCCGGCCGGCAGGCGTCCGCGCCGGGCAGCATCAGTGCGGGGTCGTGGGCCAGGATCGCCTGCTGGAGCGACTGGAGGTCGCGGCCCGGCTCCAGTCCCAGCCTCTCCACCAGTGCCGTGCGCACTCTGCTGTAGACATGGAGCGCGTCCGACTGGCGGCCACCCCGGTAGAGGGCCAGCATCAGCTGCCCGCAGGAGCGCTCCCGAAGTGCCATGCCCTCCACCATGGCCTCCAGTTCGCCGAGCACCGCCAGATGACGCCCGCACGCGAGCTCGGCCTCGAAGTAGTCCTCCATCGCGTCCCATCGCGCGTTCTGCGCGGTGGTCAGCTCGGGCCAGGAGATGCCCGCTTCGACGACATCCGCCAGCAAGGGGCCGCGCCACAGCGACAGCGCGCCGCGCAGTGTCAGCGCGGCCCGCTCGGGCTCACCGGCCGCGAGCCGCGTCCGGCCCGCCTCCACCCGGCTCCGGAATCGGAAGAAGTCGATGTCGTCGGGGTCGACCCGCAGCTTGTACCCGGGGGGCTGGGTGACCAGCGCGGGTGTCCCGTCCGGCGGCCCCGACGTGGTGAGTGCCCGCCGCAGACCCCATACGGCGTTCTGGAGCACCTTCCGGGCGGAGACCGGGGCTTCCCCTACCGGCCACAGGGCATGCAGCAGTTGACTGGTCGCGACGGCCCGATCGGCCTGCAACAGCAGATAGCCGAGGGTCGCCTTCTGTTTGGTCCCTCCGAGTGCCAGCGGGCGACCGTCGTCGAAGGCTTCCATGGGCCCCAAGATCTGAAACTCCACCGTCGCTCCCTAGCGCGTCACGAAATGTGGTGTATTCACTTGATACGAACTGGCCGGATCCAGGAAGTGTGGGTGCGGCGAAAGTGAGAGAAATGTGGAAGGCCGTACGCGTGGGGCGGCGCGGGTCCGAAAGAAGGACGTCCGCGGGCCAGCTTTCCGGCCGTGTATCCATCGAACGAATATTCGGTAATCCTGGAATGGTACGCACCTCAGAGTATGTGCGATCCATACGGAAATCAATTGCCTTTGGATGGCGGATGCCACCGCACGCGCATCGCGTCCGCGCGGCGGGCGAGTGGATTCACAGGAATCACTTCCGTTTCGGTGGATGCCAGGCTCATCACCGCTCGCCATGCGGTCCGTCGCCGTGCCGAACGATTCGGGTTACCACTCGATGAATCCAGCGTGAGCGGGTGCCCAAAGGTGTCTTCCCAGCCCTCGGGAGAATTATCCGCGACGCCCCGGACCTGACCGTATGAATCCCTATTCGATCCCTTCGGATATCCGACGACCGCACCGGGACAGGCGAATCAAGTATTTCCGGCCAGGACTGCCGGAACCGATCCCATTGGCTCGATGAATGGTTACCGCCTCATGACTGCGCTCTGACGCGGAGGGCGCCGGTACTCGGGTAGGGTCCCCGGTAAATCGCCGATGCCAGGCGCTTCTTCCGATCACCGCCACGCCAATACTCTGCAAAAGAGGCATGCCCGTGGAAAAAATAGCCGAGGCTGTGGCAGCGAACACGGCCCCCGCAGGCCATTCCCCACTCTCCGCGATGCCCAGCACCAGAGAAATCATCCTGGCCGTCCTCTCCCTGAGCCGCACGGCCACCGCCACGCCCCCGGAGCGTCCCCGGTCCGTCGGGGCGGCCTCATGACACCGCCGCCCCCCGACCACGCGCGGACCATTCCCGGCGCCTTGCGGACACGCAGCGAGAAACAGCCCGACGGGACCGCCTACGTCTTCCTCCGCGACGGCGAGGAACCCGGCGAACGGCTCACCTGGCGGCAGCTCGACGACGCGGCGCGCTCCCGGGCCACCGTCTTCGAGGAAGCCGGACTGGCCGGCCGCACCGCGATCCTGCTCCATCCGTCCGGACCGGAGTTCATCCGCGCCCTGCTGGGCTGCATGTACGCGGATGTCGCCGGTGCCCCCGTCCAGGTCCCCCGGCGCCGCCAGGACGTCGAGACGCTGCGCCGTATCGCCCATGACGCGGGCACGACCACGGTGCTGACCACCGCCGAGGTCGCCCGGGACCTGCGGGAGCGGTTCGGCGGTCTGCCGGAGCTCGCCGGACTCACCCTGCTCGCCACCGACACCATCGCCTCGGCACCGCGCGACGTGACGGCCCCGAGGGACGACCGCGACCTTCGTCCCGAAGGCATCGCCCTGCTCCAGTACACCTCCGGCTCCACCGGCGACCCAAAAGGCGTGATGGTCACCCACGCCAACTTCCGCTGCAACGCCATGGAGACGGAAGCCCTCTGGCCCCTCGGACAGGACGGCGTCTTCGTCTCCTGGCTGCCGCTCTTCCACGACATGGGCATGCTGTTCGGCGTACTGCTCCCGCTGTGGACCGGAGCACCGTCCTATCTGATGGCGCCCGGCGCTTTCATCCGCCGCCCGGCCCGCTGGCTGGAGGCCGTCTCACGCTTCCGGGCGACCCACTCGGCGGCACCGAGCTTCGCGTACGAGATGTGTGTGCGCGCCGCCCGCGAGGGCCGGACCGCACGGGTGGGCGACCTCTCCAGCTGGCGGGTGGCCGGCAACGGCGCGGAACCCATCCGCTGGAGGACACTCCGCTCCTTCTCCGAGACCTTCGCCCCGTACGGCTTCGCCGCCCGCGCCATGGCCCCCGGGTACGGACTCGCCGAGAACACCCTCAAAGCCACCGGCACACCCCAGGACCGCGAACCCGCCGTGCTGTTCCTGTCCGCCGACGCCCTCGGCCAGAACCGGGTCCGGCCGGTGAGCGGGACCGACGACGACGCGACACCGGTGGTGAGCAGCGGAGTTCCGGTCCTGGACACACAAGTGCGCGCCGTCGACCCGGTCACCCTGGAACCGTGCCCGCCGGACGTGATCGGTGAGATCTGGATCAGCGGACCGTGCGTCGCCGCCGGATACCTCGGCAGGCCGGAACTGAGCGAGGCGACGTTCCGCGCCCGGCTGAGCGGTACCGCCGCCGACGCCCCGTCGTCCGCCGGGGCGCCCGGGACCCATCTGCGTACCGGCGACCTCGGATTCGTACGGGACGGCGAACTGTATGTCACCGGCAGACTCAAGGACATCATCATCCGCCAGGGCCGCAACCACTACCCGCAGGACCTCGAACTCACCGCGGAGTCCGCGGTGTCCGGCCTGCACCCCAACTGCGCCGCCGCCTTCTCCACCGACGACGGCACGGCCGAGCGGCTGGTGGTCGTCGTCGAAGCGGACGGCAAGGTACTCAGGGAGCCGGGGGAGCGGCTGCTGCGCGCGCACGTCCACGACGCGATCCGCGAACACCACCGCCTGGCGGCGGACGACATCCTGATCGTCCGCCGCGGCACGCTGCCCCGCACATCGAGCGGCAAGGTACGGCGACGCGAGTGCGCACAGCGGTACACGGACGGCACCCTGCGCTCCGCCGCCGTCCCCCCGCCCCCCGCGCCCGTACGCTCCGCGGAGGTCTCCCGATGACCGGCCCCGGCCCCGCGAAGCCCCCGCCCCCCGAATCCGGCGACAGCGACGGCGGGACCACCCGGGAGCGGCTCGCCGAACTGGCCCGACGCCGGGCCCTGCTGAGCCGACCGGAGGATTCCCGGGCCGTCGAGCGTCAGCACGCCAAGGGCAAACTGACGGCGCGCGAACGTATCGAGGCCCTGCTCGACCGGGGCTCCTTCGTCGAACTCGACGCCCTCGCCCGGCACCGCAGCCACAACTTCGGCCTCGAACGGGACCGGCCCCTCGGCGACGGGGTGATCACCGGATACGGCACCGTCGACGGCCGCCGGGTCTGTCTCTTCGCCCAGGACTTCACCGTCTTCGGCGGCTCCCTGGGCGAGGTCTTCGGCGAGAAGGTCGTGAAGGTGATGGACTTCGCCCTGCGCACCGGCGCCCCCATCATCGGCATCAACGACTCCGGCGGCGCGCGCATCCAGGAAGGCGTCGTCGCACTCGCTCTCTACTCCGAACTGGGCAAGCGGCATGTGGACGCCTCGGGCGTGGTGCCGCAGATCTCCCTCATGACCGGCCCCTGCGCGGGCGGAGCCGTCTACGCCCCCGCGATGACCGACTTCGTCGTCATGGTCGACGGCATCTCCCATATGTTCGTCACCGGACCGGAGGTGCTGCGCACTGTCACCGGCCAGAGCGTCGACCGCGAGACCCTGGGCGGCGCCCGCGTCCACAACACCGTCTCCGGCGACGCCCACTACCTGGCCGCCGACGAGAAGGATGCCTTCGCCTACGTACGCCAGCTCCTGGGCTATCTGCCGTCGAACAACATGGAGGACCCGCCCGTCCACCACGACCCCGGCTGGACGGACGCGACCAGTGCGGCGGACCTCGCCCTGGACCGGCTGATCCCCGACGACCGCAACCAGCCCTACGACATGCTCAGCCTGGTGCAGACCGTGCTCGACGACGGTGAACTCCTTGAGGTGCAGCCGCTGTTCGCCCGCAACATGATCTGCGGATTCGGTCGGGTCGAGGGCCGCAGCGTGGGAGTCGTGGCCAATCAGCCGGCCGTCATGGCGGGTGCGCTCGACATCGACGCCAGCGAGAAGGCGGCACGGTTCATCAGGACCTGCGACGCGTTCCACGTCCCGCTGCTGACCTTCGTCGATGTACCGGGCTTCATCCCCGCCCTCGAACAGGAGCGGAGCGGGATCATCCGCAGAGGCGCGAAGCTCTTCTACGCCTATGCCGAGGCGACCGTG
The DNA here is from genome assembly GCF_036250755.1 of Streptomyces uncialis. Classification (NCBI taxonomy): domain Bacteria; kingdom Bacillati; phylum Actinomycetota; class Actinomycetes; order Kitasatosporales; family Streptomycetaceae; genus Streptomyces; species Streptomyces uncialis. The sequence continues at coordinate 8,830,295 of NZ_CP109583.1, forward strand.
CCCATGGTCACCGTGGTCACCCGCAAGGCATACGGCGGCGGATACGGGGTGATGGGCTCCAAGCACCAGGGCGTCGATGTGAATCTCGCCTGGCCGACGGCCGAGATCGCGGTCATGGGAGGCGAGAGCGCCGTGGGAGTGCTCCACCGGCGGGCACTGGAGGCCTCCGACGACCCGGACGCCGAGCGCGAGCGGCTGCGCGCCGCGTACGACAAGGCGCTCTGCAATCCGTACATGGCCGCCGAACGCGGCTATGTCGACATGGTCATCATGCCTCATGAGACCCGTCGGCAGACCGCCGCGGCCCTGCGGGCACTGCGGGACAAGCGCGTCACCCGGTCCCCGCGCAAGCACGGGAACATCCCGCTGTGAACCCCGCCCGCCCGCGGCCCGTCCGGATCCTGCGCGGCACGCCCACCGACGAGGAGATCGCCGCCGTACTGGTGGTGCTACGGGTCCTCACCGCCGTGCGGACCCGGCGCGCCGCGGATCTCGGCGGGAGCGAGCCGCACCACGGGTACCGGCGTACGCCCTGGGTACGTCGGCAGCCAGGCTGGCGCGGTCCGGGTGTCTGGCGGCGGAGCGGCTGGCACTGAGCGGCTCCGGGAAGGGCCCCGGCGGGGGAGAGGGGACCGGCGGGCTCGGCCCCGTCACGACCCCTCCGGCACGATCGCGGAGGCCGTGCCGCCCGTCCGGCCCGTGCCCGTCTGTCCTGCCCGTACCGCCTGTCCGGCCCGTGTCGCTTGCCCTTCCGCCCGGACCTTCCCGGGCGGTCGGCCCCGGAGGGGCTGTCAGTCGGCCGGGCGCTCCGCCACGATCAGGACATAGCCCACCTCGGACAGGGTGGCGGCCTGGGAGAAGGAGTCGGCCGAGGCCAGGAACTCGATGTCGGCGCCTTCCTCGACCGCGGCTCCGGCCCGTCCCAGGAACTCAGGGATCTCGATGAAGGAACGGCGGACGTTCTCGCCGATGTCGGTGAACTCGACCACCTCGAAACCGGCCCCCCGCACCGCGGACCAGTGCTCGTCCGGCCCGGCGACCGACGGAGCCTGGAACACCTCGCACATATGGTCGACGATCTCCTTGGCCGCCCCGGTGGGCGGACGGCGCAGCAGGAAGTCGGAGATGACGACCCGTCCGCCCGGACGCAGCGTCCGGCGGATCTCACGGAGCGCTTCCGTCCGGTCCGACATATGAGTGAGCGATTCGATGGCCCAGGCGGCGTCGAAGGACGCGTCGTCGAACGGCAGAGTCATGGCGTCCGCGAACGCGAAGCGGACCCGGTCGCCCAGTCCGGACCTCGCCGCCCGTGCCTGGGCCAGCTCGATCTCCTGATGGCTGATCGACACCCCGACGACATGCGCCCCGGAGGCCGCGGCCAGCCGCAGCGCGGGTCTGCCGGTGCCGCAGCCCACATCGAGCAGCCGCCGCCCCGACCCGGCCGGTACCCGCTCCGCCACCAGATCCGTGAGCCGGTCCGTGGCCTCCAGGAACGAGCTGCTGTCGGAGTCGCCCTCCCAGTAGCCGAAGTGGATGTTCCCGTCGGCCGCCCCGTCCACGAGCTCGGTGTTCCGGTCGTACAGCCCGCCGACGCCCGCCGCCGGGTGCGCGGCCTCCTCGTCTGCGTGTTCGTCGGTGTTCACGTTCATGGGGGCTCCCTGCTGGAGTTGACGAACGGTCGGGGAAGACCTATCAGGCGATACGTAACCGCCCCGCCTTGTTCCCCGCACGACCGGTAACCGCGCGGGAACCCACCGGCACCCCGGGGGTGTCGCGGAGCCCCCGGCGGCGCTCCGGTCCGGCGGCGGTGTGCTTCCGCCGCTTCGGGGGAACCGGGTCCCCGGCGGACTCGGAAGGGCCCGGGGGCCTCGGGCGTCCCGGTCGGCGGAGGTCAGGCGTCGGTGACGGCGAGAGTGAGGACGACGCCGCTCGCGGGCTGCGTTCTCCGCAGCGCCTTGCGCTGGAGGTCGACCAGGTGGAACTGCCATGTGTACTTGCGGGCGAGCAGCTCGCGGACCCCGGACGGGTCGTCGAGGAGTTCGGCGGTCCCCTCGGCGCTGTGGGCGCCCTCGCGGACCCTGCCGCGTGCGTCGCACACCGTGATCACCACCCGGGGGTCACGGCGCAGCCGTTTGACCTTCCAGGAGTCGCTGGGCGTCCAGACGTAGAGCTTCCCGTCCTTCTGCGCGAACCAGACGGGCGTGGCGACCCCCGTCCCGTCCGCCCGGAACGTGGTCAGGCTGATGTGCCGCGCGGTGGTGAACGGATCGGCGCTCATGCTGTCGGGCGCCGATCCGTCGGAGCTTCAGTTCCGTGCACCGGTTCAACTCCTTGGCGTCGGTGGTCGGGGGGCCGTACCCGGTTCCCGATGGGCTTGTGGTCGGTGGGACAGGTACGTGGGCGACCGGAGCGGCCCTTCGGCCGGTGTCATGCCGTTCGGCCCGGCCTTCTGAGCAGTTCGACCAGTACCGAGATGCTCTGGTCCCGATGGCCGTCGGCGATGGCCCGCCGGAGCAGGTCCTGGACGGGAGCGAGCCAGGCGACATCGATGCTCGCCCCCTCCTCCGACGCGCTGTCACGGACGAGCGACTCGATCCCGTCGTGGAAGATGCCCACCGAGGAGGCGGGATCGCCGTACTCGCCGGTGTCGACCTCTTCCGCGAGGGCGGGAAGGATGGCTCCGATCTTCTCCAGCCACGCGGCGGCGTACGGCGCCAGGCTGCCGGCCGGGCGGCCCCGCGCGGTGATGAGGGCGACGCCCTGGAGGAATCCGAGGAGGGTCGGCAACAGGATGCCGCCCAGCGCCGAGTCGTACAGCGCCGCGCTGTCCGGCTCGGCGCCGAGATGAACGGTGTCGCCGCCCAGCGCGCGCAGTGCCGCCGCGTGGTCGCCGAAGATGGCGTCGTCACCGCCGTACAACAAGAGCGTGTCCGGCGCGCCGACGGCCTCCGGCACACTCATGACCGCACCGTCGAGGAACGCCGCCCCGTGCTCCGCCGCCCAGCCGGCCATCTCGCGCGCGCCCTGGGGGGTGCCGCTGTTCAGCGTGACCAGCGTACGGCCGGCCAGCGCCTCGACCGCCGGTCCCAGACACCGACGTGTGACGTCGTACGTGGTCAGACAGGTGACGATCAGTGGACTCGCGCGGACGGCCGCTTCGACGGCCGCCTCGTGCACCGCGCCCTTCTCCATGAGTCGCGCGGCCTTCGCGGGGCTGCGATTCCACACCGTGGTCGGATGTCCGGTCCTGATGAACGCCTCCGCGAGCGCGGCACCCATCGCACCCAGCCCGATGACCGTCACGGGTGCGTGCTTCTCCCCAGCCATGTGCGACTCCAGTCCACCGTCATGCTCTCGGATTGTTTCGGAATCCTCGAATCACGGATATCGGTCAGGTCTGTTACCGGCCCTCGTCGCCCATGGTGCGCCTTCGCCGGGTTTCCAACAAGGGCGCGTATTCGGCTGTGGCCACCTCTCACCCCGGGGAGCGAAAAGCGACCCGTCGACGGAACTCGATTGCCCAAGTACGAGAAATTACCGGCGAATGAGAGCGGGATGAACACCCCTCGCTCCGTTTGCTGTCAGCCCGTCCCCACGTAGACATGTCGTTGTGCGGGTGACTTCCCGGCGCGGGCAGGTACCCGCGGCGTCGGTCGTACGGCCGCGACGCCGAGGTCAACCCTTCCGCGGTCCGATCACCCGACGCATGATCGCGGGCCGGGCCAACGCCAGCGGACTGTCCAGCGCTCCCGCGACGCGAACGAATGCGGCCGCTACCGTCGCGTCATGCTGCGCGGCCGCCACCATACGGCGCAGATACCATGAAGCGACTCCCGAACCGGGTGCCCGGAAGCCCTTCACACCAGGAAGGAAGGAGTCGGAGAGGCTTGAGAACAACCACGGTTCGAGCACCACTCGCGCCGCGTCCCGGAAGAATCCTCGATGGATACCGTCGAGCCCTTCACGCAACCGCTCTTGAAGAACCAGCGCATACGCTGCCGAAGACATGATTCCCGTACCGTAAAGGGGATTCAGGACCGCCAGAGCGTCCCCTGTCACCAACAGCCCCTCGGGGAAACGTGACAGTCGGTCGTAGCGGCGCCGAAAGGTCCTGGGCACCTGGAAGGAATGCACCTCGGGCGACACCCGCGCCGACCGGATGACCTCCCACACATCGGGAGGGGCCAGGGCCTCCGCCTGGGCCATCAACCGGTCGGGGTCCACGCTCGGACGGTGATCGCCGTAGCCGAAGACCGTCATCGTCCACTGCCCCGCCTCCTGGACGGTGAAGTAGAAGCCCCGTGGGCGATCCAGCCTCGGTCCCACCACGATCGCCCGATCGTGGCCCAGTACGTCCGGCGCGCACTCCACCAACCGGCTCGCGTAACCCAGGTTCACCTGGACCCGGTCCTCCCGGGGTGCCTCATATCCCATCTCGCCCAACCAGCCCCGGGCGCGGCCTCCGCGGCCTGTCGCGTCGACCACCAGCTCCGCCGTGAGATCCTCGGCCTCGCCGTCGTCGATACGAGCGATTCTGACCCCCGTCACCCGACCGGGCGGGCCGGAGATCGGGGCCACCGCCTCCCATCCGAACCGCGTCGTCACATTCGTATGAGCGCGTACCCTTGAGCGAATCCCTTCCTCAAGAAACGGCCTGCTCGCCCACACGGTTTCCAGTTCGCTCTTCGACTGGCGGAACTGATGGCCGTAGTAATTGATCCGATGCTGGTCCAGCATCCCCACGCGGAGCCCGCCGCTCGCGATGAACTCCTCGCCGAGCCCCTGAAACAAACGCTCCAGCAGCGGTGCCGCTTTCAACGCGAGAACATGCGGATGCCATCCCTGTGGAACGCCGCGCCGTGGATCCGCGCTCCCGCCGCCATCACGCTCCACCAGCGTCACTCGCTCAAAATGACCCGCCAGCACATGCGCGGCCATCAACCCGCTCATCCCGCCGCCCAGCACCACCGCATTCATCCCCAACACCAACCCCACCCCTTTCAGTTGGTCGGCATGCAAGCCGGTGCCCGCTCGCCTCTTTCCCTCCCCGATATCGGCCATGTCACCCCACCGCTACACCGCTACCACCCGAACGGGCGACCGTGGAACCGATGAAAACCCGTCAAAATATCCGCCCGCTCAAATCCGGTCCTATGTGGGCCGACTTGTGAAGGTCGCGAATCATGAGCAGCCCGAAGGTGAAGGAATCCGGAGTTCGCGCGAAATCCTGCCGGTCGGTGATCGTTATCGGCGTGCCGGGCAGGAGCGATGCGGGGAGCGGGGGTCAGCACCGGCTGGATGCGGGGCGGAGGCCGACACCGGCCGCGGGGCGGGGAGGGTATGTCGGGCCGCCGTCCGGCCCTGCGAGGCCGGGAGGGTGTGGCGGGGTGCTGTCGAACCCTGGGGGCGGGGTGCGCGCGTCGGCCGTCGTCGGAGCGAGGCCGAAGCCGTCACGCGGCCGTGGGTCCGCCCGGCGGCGACGGCCCGGGGGTCACTCGCCTCGCTGGGCGGCCATGACGTGATCGCGGGCGCCTTCGACATGCGCCGTGATCACGTGGCGCAGCGCCGCCGCGTCACGGTCGCGCAGCGCGTCGACCATCCGCTGGTGTTCGTCGTCGATGCGGTCGAGGTCGTGGCCCGAGCGCGCCCAGCGCCGGCTGTACGGCTCGACGAGGTGCAGCAGCTGGTCGACGAAGCGCAGGGTGAGCCGTCGCTCGGAGAGGGCGTAGATACGCCGGTGGAACTCGTAGTTGAGGGAGGCCCGGCCCGCGGCGTCGCCGCCCTGGCGGCGCATCTCGTCGGCGAGGTCCTGGAGTTCGTCGATGTCCCGGTCGCGGCAGCCGCGCACGATCTCGTCGGCCAGGTGCGGCTCCATCTGGAGGCGCAGTTCGAAGAGTTCGGCGATCTCGCCGTGGCTGAGCTCGGCGACGACCATGCCGCGCTGCGGCCGCACTTCGATCAGGCCCTCGGCGGCCAGCGTGTGCATGGCCTCGCGCAGGGGGATGCGGCTCACCTTCAGCTCGGTCGCGAGCTTCTCCTGCACCAGACGGGTGCCCGGGAGCAGTCCGCCGTCGCGGATGGAGGTGCGTAGCCGTTCGGCGATGACGCCGGCGCTGTTGCTCGTGCGGGGGGTCCGTGCTGCTCGGGTCACCTCGACACTCTATCCCGGTCTCTTGTGCACCCACGTAGCGGCTGTATACATTCACCTCTCCAGTCGCAGCGACTGTATACAGCCGCTGCGGATCGTCTGTTCCACGCCACCAGAAAGGGCCACCGGATGTCACGTGACGTCGACGTCGCCGTCATCGGAGGGGGGCTGCTCGGGCTCGCCACAGCCCGGGCGCTGCTGCGGGCCCGCCCGGATCTGTCCGTCACGGTCCTGGAGAAGGAGGCGCACTGGGGCGCCCACCAGTCCGGGCACAACAGCAACGTCATCCACAGCGGCCTGTACTACGCGCCCGGCTCCCTCAAGGCCCGGCTGGCCCGGGCCGGCGGGGAGGAGATGATCCGGTACTGCGAGCAGCACGAGGTGCCCGTCAAGCGCACCGGGAAGCTCGTGGTGGCCACGTCCACGTCCCAGCTCCCGGGACTGGACGCGCTCGCGGAGCGCGGCCGGGCGAACGGTGTCACGGTCCAGCGGCTGAGCCGCGCCGAGTTCGCCGAACGGGAACCGCATGTCGCGGGGGTCGCCGCGCTGTCGGTCGCCGACACCGCCATGACCGACTTCGCCCAGGTGTGCCGGGCGCTGGCGGCCGAGCTGAACGCACTCGGCGCCCAGCTGCGCACCCGGTCGCCGGCCCTCTCCTTCACCGCCACCGCGGACCGGACCGTGATCCACACCCCTGGTGAGGAACTGCGGGCCCGGACCCTCGTGAACTGCGCGGGCCTGCACAGCGACAAGATCGCGACGGCGGCCGGTGACCGCCCGACGGTACGGATCATGCCCTTCCGCGGCGAGTACGCCGAGATCAGGCCCGGCCGCCGAGGGCTGGTCAACAACCCCGTCTACCCCGTGCCCGACCCCGAGCTCCCCTTCCTCGGCGTGCACATCACCCCGATGCTCGACGGCTCCGTCCACGTGGGACCCAACGCCGTCCCCGCGCTGGCCCGTCAGGGCTACCGCTGGCGCGACGTCGACCCCCGTATGGTGGCCGAGCTGCTGCGGGACCCGGCGCTGCGCGGCCTCACCCGGCGCTTCTGGCGGCACGGGGTCACCGAGATCAGCCGCTCGCTGATCTGGCCGCTGTTCGTCCGCGATGTCCGCCGTCTGGTCCCGGAGATCGAGAGCAAGGACATGCGGCGGCACGGAAGCGGCGTCCGCGCGCAAGCCGTCACGGCGGACGGGCGACTGGTCGACGACTTCGTCATCAGCCGCACCCCGCGCGCCGTCCATGTGCTCAACGCGCCGTCACCCGCGGCCACATCGAGCCTGCGTATCGGAAGCCGGATCGCCGCCGACGTCTTCGAACAGCTCGGCCACGAGGATTCCGCCCGCACCGTACGCGAAGAGTCCGCCGCGGCCTGACCGCTCCCCGCAGTCGCAGGCCCCGCCGCCTCTTCCCCTTCCCCTCTCTTCCCCTCTTCTTTCAACGGAGATCGAGGACAGCTCATGGCGAACGCCCCGCACAACCCCGGACCGCCTCCCGCCGTCGCGCGCCGCCGCGTCGCCACCGCCACCATCGTGGGCTCGGCGCTGGAGTGGTACGACTTCTATCTCTACGCCTCCATGGCCGCGCTGGTCTTCGGCAAGATCTTCTTCCCGCAGAGCGATGACGCGGCCGGCACCATGGCCGCTTTCGCGACCTTCGCGGCCGGATTCCTGGCCCGCCCGCTGGGCGGCATCATGTTCGGTCACCTCGCCGACCGCATCGGCCGACGGAACGTACTGATCATCACCTTCGTCCTGATGGGCATCTCCACAGGGCTGATCGGACTGCTGCCGACCTACGAGTCCGTCGGCGTCGCGGCGCCGATCGCCCTGGTGGTCCTGCGTATCTTCCAGGGTCTCGGAGCCGGGGCCGAGTACAGCAGCGCGGCGGTGGTCGCCTATGAGCACGCCGACGAGAACCGGCGCGGCCGGCAGGGCGCCTGGCCGGCCCTGGGACTCAACCTCGGACTGCTGCTGTCGTCGCTGACCGTCACGGTGCTCACCAGCCTGGACGAGGAGATACTCCTGACCTGGGGCTGGCGCGTCCCGTTCGTCGCGAGCTTCGCCCTCGCGGGCGTGGGCCTGTGGGTGCGCAGCCGCGTCCCCGAGTCACCCGACTTCCACCAGAACAAGAAGGAGCAGGAGGGCTCCGCCCAGCAGCTGCCGTTCGTCACCCTGCTGCGCAAGCAGCGACGCGGCCTCCTCGTGGTCCTGGCCGTCTCCTTGGGCTACAACGCCCTCAGCTACATCTTCAAGACCTTCTCCCTGGCCTATCTCTCGGACTTCCAGGACGTCTCGGCGAGCGTCGGGGCGTTCGGAGTCACCCTGGCCAGTGCCACCGCCATCGTCACCGTGCCGCTCTTCGGGTGGGCGAGCGACCGCTTCGGCAGCCGCAAGGTCCTCGCGTGCGGCGGCGTCGCCTCGGCGCTCTTCGCCTTCCCGTTCTTCGTGCTGCTCGACACCCAGAACTCGGTCGTGATCTGGGTGTGCCTGATCATCGCGACGGGCGTGCTGGCACCGGCCATGTTCGCCCCGCAAGGCGCCTTCCTCTCCCGGCAGTTCCCGGCGGACGTCCGGGTCAGCGGGGTCGGCACCGGACGGGAGCTCGGCGCGGCCCTCTCGGGCGGCCTGGCCCCGCTGGCGGCCCTGGCCATCGTCGGCGCCAGCGCGACCAACGCCACCTGGGGCGTCTCCCTCATCCTGATCGTCGGAGCCGTCGTGGTGGTCATCGGCGCCTTCTTCGACCAGGGCACCCGCCCGGCCGCCTCACCCGCCGTGCGACAGGACCCCGACCCGGAGGACCGGACCCCGGACCGGGACGACGTCCCCGTGCGCCAGGCCCACTGACACCCGGGCCCAGGCCGGGGAGCCGTTGAGCGGGCCGACCGCACCAGGCGGGACGGGGCAAGTGCCCCGTCCCGCCTTCCGGTTGAGCCGCCGCTGAACGCGCGGGGTGGCATGGTCGGCCCACCGTTCGAGGTCCGCCGTGCAGGGATTCACCCCGGACAGCCCACTCCACCGCCAAAGCCGTCCGCTGCGCGAGACCCGGAGGCGCGGCAGGAACCGACCGGCGCAGGAACCGACCTGTCTGGTCAGGTCCTGAGAGATTCCTCCGGCTCGTCGAGCTCGGCGAAGAAGTCGTCCGCGATGGTACGGGCGTTCGGCAGGTCGTCGACTGATTCACCGACGATGCGGCCCGCGAGTTCAAGGGCCAGGGCGAACGTGGCTTCCCGCAGTTCGGCTTCCGCGATGATCCGATCGGCTTCCAGCTGTGTCCTCGCCGATGCCACGACCTTTTCGCGCTCCTTCTGTCCTTCCTCGCGCAGGACGGCCAGGAGGGAGGCGCCTTCTTCGGCTGCGGTCTGGCGGAGCCGGGCGGCTTCCTGGCGGGCGGCGGTGAGATCGGCGCGGTACTGGTCGCGGACGCGGCGTGCTTCCTCCTCGATGTCGGCGGCTCGGGCGGTCGTGCCGTCGATCGCCTCGTCACGTTCTTTCAGGACCTTCTCGATACGGGGGAGAAGGACCCGCGTGAAGATCGCGAAGACGGTGAGGAAGCTGATCAGGGCGATGACGAGGTCGGCTAGCTCTGGCGTCAGAGGTCCCATGGCGCCGATGGTATCAACGTAAGATCCATCCACGTCGGCCGCCTCTGTCCCGCTCTCCCTCAACTGCCGTTCCTAAGGCGTTGGTTGGTCTCCGCGAGGCAGACGACAGCTGGTAGCCGACAGGCGAGCGAACAGGTGCTGCTCGCGGCCGGTCGGCCTGTACCGCACGGTTCCGGGCAGCGGCGTCCCGCCCGGGCCGTCCCCCCCCGCTGCCCCGTCGACGCGGTGCTCAGACCATGGCGGCTCGCGCCGTGACCGCGTCGGCCGGGTCCCAGCCGGCTCGCGGCACCGACGCCAGCAGCAGCCGCGTGTAGGGGTGCCGGGGTCCGGCGAGGACATCCGCTGTCGGTCCTTGTTCCACCACCGTGCCGTGCCGCATCACCACGACCTCGTCGGTGATGTGGTGGACGACCGCGAGGTCGTGACTGACGAAGACGAGGGCCACCCCGGTGTCGTCGCGGATCTCGCCCAGAAGCTGGAGGATCTGTGCCTGGATGGAGACGTCCAGGGCGGCCACCGCTTCGTCGAGGACGAGCACCCGCGGTTCGACGGCCAGTGCCCGTGCGATGGCCAGTCGTTGACGCTGGCCGCCCGAGAGGCGGTGCGGTCCGGCGTCCGCTTCCCGGGCGCCGAGCCCCACTTGGTCGAGCAGTCCGTCGGCCGCCTTCGCGTCCCGGCCGTGAAGGCGCAGGGCAGTGGTGACGCACTGCCGTGCGGTGAGCCGGGGGTCCAGCGAGACATAGGGGTCCTGGAAGACCATCTGGATCTGCCGGGCCCGTGCCAGCCGCGCCTTCCGGCCGCGCGGGGTGCGTGGGGCGCGGAGCTGTCCGGAGACGGCGACGGTGCCCGCGTCCGGGCTCACCAGCCCTACCAGCATGCGGGCCACGGTGGTCTTCCCGGACCCGGACTCGCCGACGATCCCGAGTGAGCCGCCCGCCGGGACGCTGAAGGTGATGTCGTCCGCCGCCGTGAGACGGCCTCCGCCGGGCAGTCGGTAGGTCTTGCGCAGTCCGTTCACGCTCAGCAGCGGTGCGGCCGTCGGCGCTTGGGGCGTCATCGGTGACTCCTCTTCTCGGCGCCCTGGCCCACCGGCGCGGACAGGCGGCGGCAGGCCGCCGTGCCCGTGTCGGCCAGCGGCACGGGTTCGGGCCGCCAGGTCGAGCACTCCGGTTCGGCGTCCGGGCAGCGGTCGGCGAACTCGCAGCCGCTGAAGGCGTCCGCCAGCGACGGCGGACGGCCCGGGATCGGACGGATCTCCCTCCCGCTCGCCCCCAGCGTCGGGGAGCAGGCCAGCAGACCCTTCGTGTAGGGGTGGCGGGGCCGGTCGAAGAGGTCCCCGGCGGGCCGCTCCTCGACGATCCGTCCCGCGTACATCACATACACCCGGTCGCAGTACGCGGCGGCCAGCTGGAGATCGTGCGTGATGAACAGGAGCCCCAGGCCACGTTCGGCGCGCAGGGTACGCAGGAGGGCGAGGATCTCGGCCTGGGTGGTGACGTCGAGGGCGCTGGTCGCCTCGTCCGCGAGGAGCAGCTTCGGTCCGGCGGCCAGGGCTCCGGCGATCACGACGCGCTGGAGCATGCCCCCGGACAGTTCGTGCGGGCGTTGACGGGCGCGCCGTCGCGGATCGGGGATGCCGACCGTGCCGAGGAGTTCGACGGCCCGGGTGCGGGCCGCCTTCCCGCCGAGCCCGGTCCCCGAGAGCCGTTCGGCGAGGAAGTCCCCGACGCGGCGGACCGGGTTCAGCGCGGAGCGCGGGTCCTGGTGGACCATGGCGACCGTGCGGGCCCGGTGCAGGCGCAGGGCCTCCCCGGTCAGGGCGAGGACATCCGTGCCGTCGACGCGCACCGCGCCGGAGACCGCCGCCGCGCCGGGGTGGGTGCGCAACGCGGCTTTGGCGGTGGTCGACTTGCCGGAGCCGGATTCCCCGACGAGGCCGACTACCTCGCCGCTCGCCACCTGGAGGGAGACGCGGTTGAGTACGGGGCGGGCGGTGCCGGGGTATTCGAGGGTGAGGTTCTCGATGTCGAGGAGCATGCGGCTACCTCCTGGTGCCGAGTCGGTCGGCGGCCCAGACCCCGACGACGTTGAAGGAGACCACGACCAGGGCGATGGCGACGCCGGGTACCAGGGCGGGCAGGAGCGCGCCCTGGACGACGGCGGCCTGTCCCTCCTGCACCATCAGACCCCAGTCGGAGCTCGGTGGCTGGGCGCCGAAGCCCAGATAGGAGAGCGTGGCCAGGGACATCAGGGCCTCGCCGAACAGCACCACCAGATATCCGGTGATCGACCGGCCGAGGTTGGGGACGAGATAGCGGGCGCAGATCCGGGCGCCGCCCATGCCCTGGACGCGGTAGGCGTCGATGTAGGGCTTGTGGCGTTCGGAGAGTGCCACCGAGCGCGTGTACTTGGCGACGGTCGGCGTGTAGGCGAGGCCCAGCGCGATGACCGAGGTCGTCGTCCCGGTGCCGAAGACCGCGATGATCAGCACGGTGAACAGCAGCCCGGGGAAGGCGTACATCACGTCGGTGAGGCGGGAGACGACGGTGTCCACCCAGCCGCCGCGCCATGCGGCGAGCGTGCCGAGGGTGACGCCGAGGACGGCCGCGATGGCCAGCAGCAGCGCGGGGGCGATCAGGCTGGTGCGGGCTCCGTACAGCACCCTGGAGAGGAGGTCCTGTCCGGAGGAGTCGGTGCCGAGCGGATGTTGCGGGCCGGTTCCCACCAGTGACGCGGAGAGGTCGATGGCATCGGGTGCGTACGGTGCGAGCAGGGGTGCGAGGAGTGCCGCGAGGACGACGAGGACGAGTGTCGTGCCCGCGATCACGACGCCTGTCGGGGGCCGGTTCCTTCCGCTCCTTCGCCCGGCGGGGGCAAGGGTGAGCGCGCTCATGCGGCGGTTCCTTTCACCCGGGGGTCGAGCAGCGGATGGGCCAGGTCGACGAGGGTGGTCACGACCATGTATCCGGTCACCATGACGAGGAGCACGGCCTGCGCGACGGGGAAGTCATGGGTGTTGATCGCGCCGACGAGGAGCGAGCCGATGCCGCTGATCCCGAAGGCGGTCTCCACGACGACCGTGCCGGCCAGCATGCCCGCCATGACCAGACCGCACATGGTGACGATCGGGCCGAGCGCGTTGCGCAGGATGTGCCGGACCACGATGTCCCGTTCGCGGACACCGCTGGCGCGGGCGACCTCGACGTGGTCGGCGGTGCCCGCGTCGACCATCGACTGCCGGGTCACCCGGCTGATCAGGGCGAGCGCGCCGAGCGCCAGGGACAGCGCGGGGAGTGTCAGGTGGTGCACCGTACCGGCGAGTCCCGTGCCGCTGCCGGACACCGGGAACCAGCCGAGCTGGACGCCGAGGACCGCGACCAGGGCGATCGCGGAGACGAACGAGGGGACGGAGGCGGCCAGGGTCGTCCCGCCGACGATCGCCGAGTCGATCCAGGTGCCGCGGCGCACGGCGGCGAGGACACCCGCGCCGACCCCGAGGACGACGAAGAGCACGGTCGCGTACGCGACGAGGGCGAGTGTCGTGGGGAAGCGGGCGGCCAGCAGATCGGCGACCTGGTCGCTGTACTTGAAGGAGCGGCCGAGGTCGAGCTGGAGGCAGTCCCCGAGCCAGCGCCCGTACTGCACGACGAGAGGTTCGTCGAGGTGGTACTGGGCCCGGACCAGCTCCAGCTTCTCCGGGGAGAGTTTGTCGCGGCCCCCGGCCAGGAACACGGCGGGGTCGCCGGGTGCCGCGTACACGGCGGCGAAGATGACGAACGAGGCGGCGACGAGTGTGGCCAGCAGTCCGGCCAGTCGCCGGGAGATCCGGGCGAGCATGCGCGGTCAGCCCTTCTTCGCGCCGAGCTCGGCGGCCCACGGGTAGTAGAGGTAGGCCATGGAGGCGGGCGGCCCGGTCATGTCCTTGTTGAGGACGAGTACGGACGGCACCTGGGCCACCGAGATCCAGACGGCCGCGTCCGTGAACGTCTTCTGGATGTCGACCGTGAGCTTCGCGCGCTCGGCGTCGTCGAGTGTGGCGAGCGCTTTCCTCACCTTGGCGTCGTAGGCGTCGTCCTTGAAGCCGACCCAGTTGTTGGAGGAGTCGGACAGGGCGTTGTCGTAGAAGCCCATGGGGTCGGCCTTGGAGATGTACCAGTCTCCGACGAGTACATCGATGTCGGCGCGTTCCTGGGGGGCGCTGTAGAACTGCTCGAACTGTGCGGCGGGAACCGTCTTGATCTGCCCCTTGAGGCCGATCCGCTGGAGCGCGGCGCGGACGGCGTTGGCGACGACGGAACGGCCCTGGCTGGAGTCCGTGCCGATCACGATCGGTTCGGCGGGGTCGGCTCCCGACTTCTTCACCAGCTCCCTGGCGGTGCTGAGATCCTCGGTGCTCGGGCTGGCGGGGGCGTGGGCGACGGCTTTCTGGGCGGCTTCGAAGACGGGCTTCGCGTAGCCCCAGGCGCCGGAGCCGACCGGGGTGCCCCAGGGCTGGACCATGCCGCCGTAGCCGGACGCGGCGATGCCCTCACGGTCCAGCGCGAGGGAGAGCGCCCGGCGGACTTTGGGGTCCTTGAGCCCGCCGCGCTCGGTCGGGATGAGGACGAGGGAGGCGGTGGAGGGCCCGTAGTGCTGCTCGACGCCCTTCTTGTTCTTCAGCGCGGCCGCGGTGTTGGGCGACTCGGCGTACGCGCCGTCGGCGGCCCCGGTCGTCAGGGCGTTGACGAGGGCGCTGTCGGCGGCCCAACGGAAGGTGACCTGCTTGGTGAGCGGTTTCCTGCCCCAGTAGTCGTCGTAGCGCTCGATGGTGATCGAGTTGCCGGACTTCCAGTCGCTCAGCCGGTACGGGCCGGTGCAGGCGTCGGGCTGTCCCGGTGTCCCGAAGTCCTCGCCCGCCTTCTCGACCTGCTCCTTGTTCCAGACGATGCCCGCGTCACCGGCGAGGGCCTTGAAGAACATGGCGTCCGGCGTCTTGAAGGTGATCGTGATCCGGCGGTCGCCGGTCTTGCGCATCGCGGCGATGTTGGCGAACTCGTCGCCCTGTTCCATGTCGGGGTCGGCGTGCCGCTGAAGGCTCCACAGCACGTCGTCGGCGGTCATCGGGGTGCCGTCGTGGAAGGTGACACCGGCGCGCAGTGTCAGTACGAGGGTCTTGTCGTCGGGGGTCTCGGCCTTCTGTGCGAGGAAGGGTTTCGTCGACATGTCCGGTTGCAGCTGGTAGAGCCGCTCGCAGACATTGGTGAGGACGACGCGGCCCGCGCTGGTGCCCTGGGTGTCCAGATCGAGGGAGTCCGGCTCGTCCTCCAGGAGCCAGTCGGCGCTTGCGAGCGCGCCCTTGGCCGGGGTGGTGACCGGGGTGAGTGCGAGCGTTGCGGCGTCGGCGGTGCCGGAGCCGTCCGTGGTGTCCCGGGTGGCTCCGCTGCATCCGGCGGCGGCGAGGGTCACGGCCGTGACGAGGCCCGCGGCCAGGGCCTTGGTTCTTGAAGAGGCGTGGGTCATCACACTGATGTCCTGTCAGTTCCGGCCGTGCGGGCCGTCGTAGAGGTTCCAGGGGAGGTGCTGGTACTCGCGGTCGCAGGGGGTTCCGGCGGTCACGTGGTAGTCACCGGTGGTCAGATCGGTCAGGGAGGAGACGAGCGTCGTCCAGTGCTCGACGGCGGGCTGCCGGGGGTCGGCGTGGGTGCACAGGGACTCGGGGTGGCCGAGGTGGTCCGACATCGCCTCGCGGATGATCGCGCGTGACTCGTCGGGCCCGGCGGAGTCGCGCAGGGCCTTGAGCCCTTGTTCGGCGCGTGGGACACGGACCAGGGAGTCGGACGACAGGGGGCGGTACCCGGTGGCGGCGAGCGGAGCGGGGATGCCCGCCTGGTAGTGGTTGCCGTGGACGAGCAGGCCGTCCGTCGGGTACATCCAGCCGTGTCCGGCCGGGGTGGTCTCCAGGTCGATGGCGAAGCCCTCGCGGCAGGTGAGGAGCGCGTTGCTGGCGATATGGGCCCGGGTGCGGCAGAGCACGTCGAGTGCGTCGGTGATGTTGCCCTGGTCCAGGACACTGCGGCGTACGACGGTCTGGGGCAGCCCGACCTTGTCGTCGAACCGGCCGCCGAGACCATTGGCGTTGAAGGCGATCCCGGCGGAGTTGGCGCCCTGGCGGCCGATCTGTCCGGCCTCCACCTGCATGATCAGGGTCGGTCTGGGGGGCTGCACGATCCGGATCATGACCACGGTGTCGGCCACACCGGCCCGCCAGTCCCAGTTCTGCCCGGCGTAGACATGGCCGTCGCCGCTGGCCTCGCCGTAGGCGGCGAAGGAGGTGCAGCCCTCGGCGGGTTCCTCCTCGCCCGGCTGCCCGTCGGCCTCCATCCGTGCGAAGGACTTGTCGTAGATGACCTCGCCCCGGGCGTTCAGGGCGAGGACGTCCAGCAGGCCGACGCCCGCGCCGTCCGCGATGCCCTGCATCTCCTCGACGAGGTGGGGCGCGTAGTCACGCACGGGCTCCAGCCAGCGGGCGGCCAGGGTGGTGACCCGGTCCCAGGTCAGCCCGGAGGAGCGGCCGAACGCCTCCTCGTAGTAGCCGAGTGCGGCGTGCAGTTGGGGGCGCACGGCCTCGCCGTACTGGACACCGCGCCGGCGGGGTCCGCCGGAGATCTCGATGACCGGGAGGACCCGGGCGGGTCCGGTGCCGGTGGGACGGGGTGTCATTCTTCTCCTCGCTGCGGAACGCGGAACGACGCCAAAGGACCAGGACGATCCTGTAACGTTGATTTCAAGTTACGTTCCACTTGGAACTCGCTGACCAGGACAGTAACGTCGGCCTCGTGAAAGTCAATGGTTGTAATGAAAATTCCAGAGAACGGGACCGCGGCGACCCGGCTGCGCGCAGTGATCCGGGCCCAATGGGACGATCTGTCCACATCCGAGCGGGCCGTCGCGCAGCACCTGGCCAGCGTCCCCGTCGAGCAACTGCTCTTCGCCAGCGCTCAGGAGCTGGGAGCCGCGAGCTCCACCAGCAACGCCACCGTCGTACGGGCGCTGCAACGCCTCGGGTACGCCGGCCTGCCCGCCCTGAAACGCGAGCTCGCCAACGACTTCACCGCGGCCGTCGCCCCCGAGGAACGCCTCAAGCAGCGCATCGCGCATGTCGGCCAGGACCTGGAGTCCATCTGGACCGATGTCTTCGACGAGGCCCAGGACCGCGTGGACCACGCCAGACGCCTCACCGAACCCGAGGCGTTCAAGCGCGCCGTGGCCGCCCTGACCGAAGCACGCGAAGTGTTCTGCTACGGAGTGGCCGCTTCCGAACCGGGCGCCCGCCACCTCTCGCTCGCGCTCGGCAGGATCGGCCGCCGGTCCCGCTTCGTCTCCGAGACCGGCTTCGCCCTCGCCGACCAGCTGCTGGCCCTGGGGCAGGGCGACATCGTGGTGATCTTCCAGCCGGGCCGCCGGCTCGTGGAGCTCACGGTCATGATGGAACGCGCCCGCGCGGTCGGCGCCAAGGCCGTCCTGGTGACGGATGAGCTGGGCGAGGAGTACGCGGACCACGTCGAGGCCGTCCTCACCGCCCCGCACACCCCGACCGGCATCACGGCGGAGTCCCTGACCGGCCTGATCGTCGCGGACGCGCTGCTGCTCGCGCTGGCCACACTCGACGAGAACCGCGCGGTGGAGACCTCGCACCAGCTCACGGCTCTGCGGGAGCAGTTGCTTCACCCCAAGCGCCGCCCCTGAGCGGAAGTGCCCTCAGGGCCGCCTGCTCGCAGGGGCCCGGAGGGGCGGCGACGGCGTGAGTGCCGGGGCCGAGCTCCGAATCGGCCGACGGCGCTCGGCCGCGGTGCGGAACTCCTCCGCCTCAGGCCGTGCTCGGCAGGGCGTGCGCGAGAAGGGTCTTCGCTGCCTTCCGCGCGTGCCGGCCGTAGTCCGCCTCACCGAGCACCATGGCACGACTGGCGGCCCCGTCCGCGAGGGTGACCAGCTGTTCGGCGACTTCGGCGGGCTCGGAGCAGCCCAGTTCCGTCACCAGTTCGGTGACCAGCCGTACCATCAGCAGTTTCTGTTCGCGGGCGTAGGAGTGGACCGCGCTCTCCGGATCGGGGAACTCCGCCGCGGCGTCGATGAAGGGGCACCCTCGTACCGGTGTCGCGTCCGGCATGGGTTCGAACAGCCCGAGGATCCGCTCCAGCGGGGGGATGTCCTCGCGGGTCAGCACGTGTTCCAGAATGGCTCCCGACGAGGTGAGGTCGTGGAGGTGGGCGATCACCAGGTCGCTCTTGGTCCGGAAGTGCGCGTAGAGCGTGCGCTTGGACACCGGCGCCGCCTCCGCCACCTGCTCCATACCGGTCGGGTTGATCCCGTGGGTCGCGAACAGCCGGGCGGCGGCGGCCAGGATGCGCTCCCGTCCGCCACGCCCCCGCCCTTGGGATGCCGTAGTCGTCGCACTCATGCAGCAAGTGTACGGCCGCGTTTACTTCAGGAGGTGCCGCCTGTTACGGTCATGCGTAGTAAACGGTTGCGTTTACATTGGCTGCTGTCGAGGAGTGTTCCATGAGCCTGTTGGTCCCCACCGAGCTGAGTGACTGTGCGGAGAAGCTGATACGCGGCCGTCACGCGACCCGTGGGTTCCGTCCGGAAGCCGTGCCCGAGGACACGATGCGTGCGATCTTCTCGCTGGCAGGCGCCGCGCCGTCGAACTCCAACGCGCAGCCCTGGCGGGTGGAGGTGGCGAGCGGCGATACTCGTGAGCGCCTGGCCGACGCCTTGCGGACGGCGCACGCCGAGAAGCGGATCTCGGTCGACCTTCCGTATTCCGAGGACATGTACACACCGGTGCTCCAGGCCCGCCGGGCGGCGTTCGGCGCCCAGCTGTACGGAGCGCTGGGGATCGGTGCTCACGATCACGAGGCCAGGGCGGACTACGACGCGCAGAGCCTGGGCTTCTACGGCGCGCCGCACGTCGCGTTCCTGTTCGTCACCGGGGGCGGCGGGGCCCGGCTGGCCGCCGACGCCGGTGCCTATATGCAGACGCTGCTCCTGGCGATGACCGCCTACGGCGTGGCGAGTTGTCCGCAAGGGCTGCTGAGCTTCTACGCCGACACGGTCCGCGCCGCACTCGGGGTCGGCGGAGGGCAACTGCTCGTAGGTGTCTCCTTCGGCTACGCCGACGAAGCGGCGCCGGTCAACCACGTCACGGCCGGGCGGGCCGCGCTCGAAGAAGTCACGACCTTCCATGGATAGCCGGTTGACCCGCGTGTACTCCTCGCGCGGCGGCAGCCCCGGCGGTCCGTCGCAGTCGGCGTAGGACTCGGGCTACTCGTCAACCGGGAGCAAGGACGAGTTCTCAGGCGCTCACTCAGGTCACCAGGTTCCGGCGGATGACGTGTTTGGTGAGTTTGCCCGAAGGGTTGCGGGGGAGCTCCGGAAGCGTGACCGCCTCGCGGGGGAGCTTGTAACGGGCGAGCTTGTCGCCGAGGTAGCCGCGGATCTCCTCCAGGGTGATCGGCTGTCCGTCGGCGGTGACGCAGACGGCGATGACGGTCTCGCCCCATTCGGGGTGGGGTCTGCCGACGACGGCGACATCGGTGAGCCGGGGGTGCCCGCGCAGCGTTTCCTCGACCTCCTGGGAATGCACGTTCTCTCCGCCGACGATGATGAGGTCCTTGAGGCGGTCGACGATGTAGAGATAGCCGTCCTCGTCGACGCGTGCCACATCGCCGGTGCGGAACCAGGGACCGGTGAACACCGCCGCTGTGGCGGGAGCGTTCTGGTGGAATCCGCTCATCCGGGTGTCCGCGCGCAGCCAGATCTCGCCGGTGCCGCCCGCCGGGACGTCGTTCCCGTCGGGTGCGACGACGCGCAGGTCGACCCCCGGCATACCGCCCCGGCCTATCGAGCCCGCTTTGGCCACCTGCTCGTGGGGGTAGAGGGCGGTGCCGACCGGTCCCATCTCGCTCATGCCGTACACCTGGAAGAACCGGTCGCTGCGGTACGCGGTGGCGAGGGCGCGGGCTGTCTCCGCACCGAGCGGCGCTCCGCCGTAGAGCCACTTGTCGACGCTGGACAGATCGGCGTCGGCCAGCGACAGCTTGCCCTGGCGGGCCAGCTGGACCGGTGCCAGATACGCGATCGGCGCCCCGAAGAACGCCGTCGCACGGTGCCGTTCCACAGCGGCCACGAACCCGGCGGGGTCGTACTCGCGCTGGAGCACGGTGGTCGCGCCGAGGAAGATCATGGTCAGCAGCCAGTCGTTGAGCGGGGCCGCGTGCCAGATCGGCATCGACAGGAGGAATCGTTCCTCCGAGGTGAAGCCGACCGTGCTCGTGATGAGCGGGGCGACGAGGGACAGCCCGCGGTGGGTATGCACGCACCCCTTCGGCGAGGCGGTCGTGCCGGAGGTGAAGAGGATCTCGGCCGGGGCCTCGTCGTCCTCCGTCACGGCGTTCGCCAGCGGCGCGGCGGCCGCGGTGAGGGCGTCGAAGTCGGGAAGTCCGTCGACCCCCGACTCGGTGGTCATCCAGACGGTGTCCGGCCGGGCCGCGCGGGCCGTGGCCGCCAGGCCGGCGCAGACGACGCCGAGCCCGGCACCGGAGTGCTCGACGGCGTAACGGGTCTCAGGGACGGTGAACTTGTGGTTGACCGGGACGAGCACACCACCGGCGAACCAGGTACCGAAAGCCGCCACGACGAAACCCGGCGTGTTGAACGTCATCACCGCGACCCGGTCACCGGGTCGAAGACCCGCGTCGATCAGCACGGTGGCGGCCCGCCGGGCCCGGTCGAGCAGGTCGGCGTAGGTGACCGACTCGTCGTCGGTGACGAGGGCGTGCTTGTCCGGTGCGCGCCGGGCCGCGCGTTCCAGCAGGGCGGTCAGATGCATGGCTTCGGTCCTTGCCGTGTGCGGGGCCGGGTCAGGCCCGGGAGACGAGTGAGGCGAGGTCGAGTCCTGGGGCGAGTGCTCCGTACTCCAGGCTCCGGTCGGCGCCGAGCCGGGCGGCGACGAAGGCGTCGGCCACCGCGGCCGGGGCCTCGCGGATCAGCACGGCGCCTTGCAGCGCCAGGGCGAGCGCCTCGACGAGACGGCGGGCCTGTGCCGGGGCACGGTCCGGCTGCGCCATGGTCCTGCCGAGCAGTGTCCTGGTGGTGGCGATGTGCGCGTCGTAGGCGGGATGGACACCCAGGGCCGAGGCCAGCTCGCGGTCGACAGCCTCCACCGACTCCGGTTCGCGCGCCATGGCCCGCAGGACGTCGAGGGCTATGACGTTGCCCGAGCCCTCCCAGATCGCCATGACGGGCTGCTCGCGGTAGCGGCGCGCGAGGGGGAACGCCTCGGTGTAACCGTTGCCGCCCAGGCATTCCAATGCCTCGTAGGCGTGGTGCGGCCCGCGCTTGCACACCCAGTACTTGGCGACGGCCGTCGCCAGCCTGCGGAACGCGACCGACTCCGCGTCCTCCGTGTCGTAGGCCGCGGCGAGCCGGATCGCGGTCCAGGTGGCGGCCTCGGCCTCCAGTTGCAGATCGGCGATCACCGCGGTCATCGCCGGCTGGTCGACGAGGAGCGCGCCGAAGGCGCCGCGGTGCCGGGTGTGCCAGGCGGCCTCGGCCACGGCCTGCCGCATTCCGGCGGTGCTGCCGAGGACGCAGTCCAGCCGGGTCTGGGCAACCATCTCGATGATGGTGCGGACTCCCCGGCCCTCTTCCCCGACCAGCCGGCCGACGGTGCGGTCCAACTCGATCTCGGCCGAGGCGTTCGAACGGTTGCCCAGTTTGTCCTTGAGCCGCTGGATGCGGAACACATTGGCCTGGCCGCCCGGCAGCACCCGGGGCACGAGGAAGCAGCTGAGGCCACCGGAGGTCTGCGCCAGTACGAGGAACGCGTCCGACTGGGGGGCCGAGCAGAACCACTTGTGACCGGTGAGCAGATAGGTGCCGTCGCCGGCGTCGGCCGCCCGGGTCGTGTTGGCCCGGACGTCGGACCCGCCCTGCTTCTCCGTCATCGCCATCCCGAACAGCGCGGAGGCCTTGGCCTCGGGCGCGCGCGGCGCCGGATCGTAGCCGCGTGCGTAGACGCGGGGCAGCCACTGTTCGGCGAGTTCCGGAGCGAGCCGCAGCGAGGGCACCACGGCGTGGGTCATGCTCATCGGGCAGGCATGGCCGGGTTCGACCTGGGCGAAGAGCATGAACGTCGCCGCGCGGGCCACATGGGCGCCCGGGCGAGGATCGGCCCAGCAACTGGTGTGCGCGCCGTGTTCGACCGCCGCGCCGAGGATCCGGTGGTACGCGGGGTGGTACTCGACGGTGTCGACGCGGTTGCCCCACCGGTCGTGGGTGGAGAGGCGCGGCGGCTGCGTGTGCGCCAGTTCGGCGTCGTGCTGGAAGTCCGGCCGTCCGACCAGCGCGCCGACCTCGGTCAGCCCGTCGGCCGCCCACTGGGCGTCGAACCGCTTCACCGCCTCGGTGAGCGCGGGATTGGTCAGGTACTCGTTCAGGCCCTCCCGCGGCGGAGCCTGGTTGACAACCTCATGTGTGGTGCTCACGCCGTCTCCTCAGTGCCGAGTCGTGCCGAGTGCCCGGAAGCAGAACGTACGGATGCCGTCGACGACGGCGTCGTCGGGAAGCGCGGTCCGGGAGGTCTCCGGTGGGCGCAGGCTGCCGATCAGCGACTCGGAGATCGCCCCCATGACGGCCGAGGCGGCGAGAGCCGGTGCCTGGTCGGCGAAGCGGCCCTGGGCGATACCGGTGCGGATGACCTGTTCGCCGAGCTCGGTGTACGAGCGCCGGTAGACCAGCCGCTCGGCCTCCACCGCGGGGGTCACCGGCTCGAAGAGCAGGGACCACGCCATCCGACGGCCCCGCAACGCACGGCCCGCGAACGTCCGGATCAGGACACTCAGCTGGTCCGTCGCGTCGGGCGGGGCATCGGCGACGGCCGTGCGCACGATTCTGAGCTCGTGCGTCGCGGCGCTGCGGAACACCTCCGCCAGCAGTTGCTCACGGTTGTCGAAGTAGGAGTAGACCGAACCGACACTGGCGCCGCACCGCTCGGCGATGACCGCGACGGTCGCGCCACCGAAACCCTGTGTCGCCACCAGCGAACGCGCGGCGCCCAGGAACGCGGCCCGCTTGAGTTCCGCGTTGCGTCGCGTGGTGGCCGTCGAGCGGTACGGCATCTTCCACCCCGTTGTTTTGAATACGGATTCATTTCTTCCCGCTGAAACATTGAAACCCCGTTCAGGTCTTGCTGGCAAGAGCCGCGGCCGACTGAATCGGCTGGTGACCGGGCCGCGGGTGGCTGAGCGGCGTTCCGGGTGGCTGGGCCGCGGTGCGGTGACCACGGGTGACGGGGTCGAGGTTCGGCGCATGGGGGGCCCGGCCCCGTACGGCAAGAACTCCCTCGGCGGGGCCTCCCGCAGCGGCGGACGCGCACGCGACGAACGATGTCGGGTACTCCCGCCAAGACGCTGGGCCTCCGACGCGGAAGCGCCCGGTACCCGGCCGATTTTCGCGACCGGGGCGGAGGCCGCCGATCGCGGAGGCGCCTTTCGTCACCCGAACAGCCCGCCACCCGAACACTTAAAGTGCTGAATCATATCCATAAAGTGATGATCTGGAGGGGAGGGGCGAAGGGGGGTGACCGGAAGGAACAATCCGATGAAGCACACCCACATACGCGGCCCTCTGGCGGCAGCGGTCGTCCTGGCCCTCGGCGCCGCGCTCGCCGGGGCCGCCGTCACCGGGGGAGATCCCTCGGGCGGAACGGGCACGGACGTCTCCGCTCCGGACGGCACCGCACCGCCTGCCTCGGGGACGTTCACCAAGCGGGTGGTGACCACCGGCCTCAACAACCCCTACGAGGTGGTCAGGGTTCCCGACGGAGCCCTCTGGGTCACCGAGAAGAGCGGCAAGAAGGTCACCCGCGCCGACCCGAAGTCCGGTGCCAAGGCCACCTTGCTCAGCCTGCCGGAGGCCGTCCACAGCCAGGGCGGACAGGACGGTGTGCTCGGCCTCGCCGTCGAGGAACGGCCGAGGAGCGGGGAACTGTACGCGTACCTCGCCTACAGCTACGACATCGATCCCACCCCGGCCGTACAGGCCCGCACGAAGATCGAGCGCTACACCTACGACGCCGGGCGGCAGCGGCTGCACAGTCCGAAGACCGTCATCGCCGGTATGCCGTCCGGCAGCGACCACCAGTCGGCGCGGGTGCGCCTGGGCCCGGACGGCAAGCTCTACTACACGATCGGCGACCAAGGCACCAACCAGTTCGCGAACTTCTGCCGGCCCAGCTACCCCCAGCGGCTGCCCACCGCCCACGAGGTCCAGGGCAGGGACTGGATCGCCTACCAGGGCAAGACCCTGCGGCTGAACACCGACGGCTCGGTCCCCGCGGACAACCCCTCCCTCGACGGCGTGCGCAGTCACGTCCACACCTACGGGCACCGCAACGCGCAGGGCCTTGCCTTCGGCCCCGACGGCACGCTCTACCAGAACGACCAGGGCCCGAAGACCGACGACGAGATCAACGTCCTGCGGAAGGGCGCCAACTACGGCTGGCCGAACGTCTCGGGCTACCGCGACGACAAGGCCTACGTCTACGGCAACTGGTCCGCCTCGTGGCCGACACCGTGCGACAAGCTGACCTTCAGCGACTTCAAGATCCCCAAGACGGTGCCGGTCCAGCGGGAGACGGACTTCGACCAGCCCTTCGTACAGCCTGTCCACACCTTCGGCACGGTGGACTCGGGCTTCGAGTTCCAGGACCCCAAGTGCGCCAAGGGCGAGATGTGGGCGGTGTGCTGGCCCACCATCGCGCCCTCCAGCTTCGAGCACTACGGAACGTCCAGGGAATCCGCCGCATCGTCGGGCGGAGGCATTCCCGGCTGGCGGAACTCGCTGCTGATGACCACCCTCAAGGACGGCTCCGTCTACCGCGTCGATCTCGCGGCGGGCGGTCAGGAGGTCAGCAAGGTCACCAAGCTCTTCCAGGAGCGGAACCGCTTCCGTGACTCGGAGTTCAGCGCCGACGGCAGGTCCCTCTACGTCGCGACCGACACCGCGGGCCCCGTCCGCGACGCGCGGGGCGCTCCGGCGGCCGGCCCGCTGGAGAACCCCGGCGCGATCATCGAGTACCGCTGGCGCTCCTGAAGCACGTCATCGACGGCGCGGCCGTCGGGCGGCGCGGGCGGACCGCCATCCACAGGTCGTGGCGACCGCCCGCCCCGGCCTCGGCGTGGGACGAGCCGGGCGAGTGGCTTCGTGGGCAGGCAGAGCCGGTGTGGATCGGCTGCGCCTCGCCGGTGGCGGGCCGGACCGTCCCACGACATTCCCGCCTCACACCTGCGCGTGCCCGTACCGAGCCCTTGCCGAGGTCAGGTCGGGTACGCCGAACCTGGCACGCAGCAGGCCGAACGCGTGGACCTTGTCCGCGCCGAACCTCTCCACCCGTGCGGCGTAGGTGTCGGCGGTGAGGAACGTGGGTGGTGTCGTCTTGCTGTGGAACTTGTCCGCGTACATGACCAGTTGCTCTTCGACGGTCTCGGCCAGGTAGTCGGCCTCGGGTATCGGAAGCTTCTGTTCGCGGATGTCGTGCCGGGTCAGTCCGACTCCCGTGTGACAGGAGCAGAAGCGGCGCAAAGCCTCCGGATAGCCTTCCTCGCGCAGGATCTCGTGACCGAGGACGCCATGGCGGATGTAGTCGCGGTGATCGAGCCGACCCGCGCGGTCGTAGAGCCGGTAGACGCCGATGTCGTGCAGCAGGGCGCCGATACGGACAAGGTCGGTGTCGAGAGGGAGGGCGGTCCGTGCCCCGAGCTGTGCGGCGATGTCGCCGAC
This sequence comes from Streptomyces uncialis, assembly GCF_036250755.1. Classification (NCBI taxonomy): domain Bacteria; kingdom Bacillati; phylum Actinomycetota; class Actinomycetes; order Kitasatosporales; family Streptomycetaceae; genus Streptomyces; species Streptomyces uncialis. Next base: position 8,855,867 of record NZ_CP109583.1, read on the forward strand.
GATCTCGCAGTGGGTGAGAACGAGGTCCAGCGCCTCACGCGACGGCGCGTACCGCTCGTGCAGCGCGCGCACCTCGTCGACCGTCGGCAGAATCACGCGGGTAGCCTACCGTCCAGCCTTGGCGGGACCGGCGATGCGCCCGGGCCCCGGAGTCGGAGAAGACAGTTTTGCGCTGCTCATCGGCGCGCGCGGTCGAGGTGACCTGGTCCGGACCGGGTCACCTCGTGCGCAGGGTGCGGGAAGCGGGTGCCGGGCAGGGTGGTCCCGCCCGGCACCGGGTGGGTCATCCAGGCAGCCGAGCCCGGTCCGAGGGTGCGTCCGGGCCGGAGTCAGCGGTGCGGTATCCGGACGCCTGTAGGCGGAACATGGCGGCGTACGACGCGTCGAGGTCCATGAGCTCCTGGTGCGTACCGGATTCCGTGATCCTCCCGCTGTCGAAGACATAGATCGTGTCGCAGCCTCGCACCGAGGCGAGGCGGTGCGAGATGAGAACGGTGATCTGCCCGGGGAGCCGGGGTCCTTGGAGGACCGCCTGATAGACGGCGTGTTCGGCGCGCGGGTCCATGCTGGCCGTCGGTTCGTCGAGGAGGAGGACGGACGCCTGCTTGTAGAAGCCGCGGGCCACCGCGATCTTCGCCCACTGTCCTGCGGAGAGCTGCTGTCCGCCGCGGAAGCGTTTGGACAGCAGCGTGGTCCACGCGTCGGGGAGGGCGGCGATGACCTGGTCGGCGCCGGAGGCGGTGGCCGCGCGGTGGGCGGCTTCGGGGTCCGCGTCGGTGATGGAGCCGCGGGAGACGGTGATGTTCGCCAGTGCGGTGAAGGGGAAGTGGGCGGGTTGCTGGAGGACCATGGAGACCCGCCGCTGAAGGGAGACGGGGTCGAGGTGCTGTGCGTCGGCGCCGTTCCAGGAAACGGTTCCGGCGGTCGGGTCGTACAGGCCGGCGATGAGTTTGGAACAGGTGCTCTTGCCGGAGCCGTTGACGCCGACGAACGCGACGGTCTCCCCGGCCTTCAGGGTCAGGGTCACACCGTCGAGCGCGGGGGCGTCCTTGCCCGGGTAGCTGAAGGTGACCTCGTCGAGCCGGATCTCCTTCACCGCCTCGGGGGCAGGCAGGCCGCCGGTGCGGGGCAGACGGGTGCGGCAATGGGATTGCACCGTCAACAGGTCCGAGACCCATAGGGCGTTCTCGAACACAAGATGAGCGAGGTTGACGAACGTGGTCAGTGACGTACGGCCGGTCTGGAGAGCCAGGACGGCCCCGGCACCGACGGCGAGCGGAATCCAGCCGTCCAGCAGCATCAGGCACAGCGCCGCGTAGGTGAGCCCGGCACCCAGGCCGCCGACGGCTCGTCCGGCGAGGTTGATCCGGGCCGCGCTCACACCCAGCCTCGTCTCCTCGGTGGCGATCCGCTCGGCGATCCGCCGGTACTCGGACAGCAGCGCGCCCTGGGAAGCGGTCGAGCGCAACTCGGCCGCGGAATCCTGGTCGAGCAGCAGCCAGGTGAACACCCGCAGCCGGCGTTGCATCGCGTTCCACCGCATATGGGAGTGGAAGCGGTCCCGGGCGGCGCGTACGGCGGCGGCCCCGACCGGCAGGACGGACAGCGGCAGCATCAGGATCAGCAGCGGATGGAGCACGGTGAGGACGCTCGCGGTGCCGATGATGTCCAGGGCCGCGGCGGCGAGCGCGACGACGTTGCCGACGATCTGCCGGGCGTAGTACAAGCCCTTGTCGGAGGCGCGGTGGACCGTGTCGTGCCAGTCGGGGTCCTCGACCGCCTCCAGCCGCACCCGCGCGGCCAGGTCGTAGAACTCGGACTCCAGCGCGACCCGGATCTTCGGTGTGAGCTTCGCCTCGGCGGCGGCGACCCCGGCCTCCAGCAGTGCCCGCAGCGACAGCAGACCGACGACGAGGAGCAGTTGGGGGAGCGCGGCACGAACCCTGTCGGGGGTCGGACCGGTCCCGAACAGTTCACGCAGGACACCGACCGAGGCGACCAGACCGAAGGCGGCCATCGCCGCCGACGCGAGCTGGAGGACGACCACCAGCAAGGTGTTGCGGCGATCGGCCCGCCAGGCCAGCGTCCCGACCTGCCGGAGGATCTGCGGCAGCCGGCCGAGAATCTCCCCGACACTCGCCTTCGCCGAAGCCCCGTCGTGCACTGACCAGTACGGCGTCTTCAGTCCGTCGGTGATGTCGTCGCCGTCGGCGGGCCCGGCCGGCACCCGCGCCGGCGGGAGCTCCAGCCCGGGCGCCGGGCGGGGCGGCGGGACGCGCCGCCCTCCGGTACGGGCGGCCCCGCTCTGCGCCCCGGTCATCCGCGCCTCCCCGCCGTCGGCCGAGGGCGCCGGGCGCGCGGACCCTCTTCGAGGGGTGGAGCCGGGGTGCGGGTCGTCGACGTCATCGGCGGTTCTCCTTGTCTCCGCGCCGCGGGGCGCGCGGCGTTCATCGGCCCGGCGGCCACTCGCGGGGCGGATGGGCGGAACGATCTCGGGTCTCGGTGCTGCGGTATCCGTGACAACGACCGGGCCGCCTTCTCGAACACACGTCTTTCAGTCGTGGCGAGAACCGCATGAAGAAGCGAATTCTGGAGGCTGTAGCAGCCATCGACCCGTGCCGCGCCGGGAGTGTCCCCACAGCGCGCGATGGCCGAATCGCCGGGGGCGATAGCCCTGTGACAGGTGGGTTTTCCCGCCTCCGCCTCCGCCTCCGTCACGGGCCTGGGCGTGGGCGTGGGTGTGGGCGCCGGAGTGGACGGGGACGGGGGCCGCGGGCGCCCGGACGCGGAAGGCGCCCGGCGCGGAGACGGTGCGGGAGCCGTCGGGGGCCGGGCAGGCGGCAGTGACGGTGCAGAGACCGGGTTCGGCGGTAAGCAAGGACCGCCGCCACCTGAGCCGACGCAGGCACTCTCGTACAGGGGGGTTCGCGGAGTCGAGGAGGGCGATGGGCGCTGTCGGGACCGTGCCCGTGGCAGGCGCGAGCCACGGCGAGGAAGAGACGGATGCGTCCGTAAGAAGGTCACACTGGCCCGAGAGCGCCATGTATCGGCGCGGTGCACCGGATCGCGGCCGGAGGCGGCGAGTCGCGGCGCGGCAAGGGCAGGCCGACCGCCCTGCCCGGTGTCACGAGGTCAGGGGGCCGTAGCCGGGCCGCGATGTCACCGGCTTCGATCTCACGGATCCGACCGGCTACCGGTCAGATCTGCTGCACCAGCATCCATATGACGAACGCCAGGAAGACCGCCCCGGTCGCTCGCTGCATGGCGTACCCCTTGCCGGTGGGCTCCGTCGCGTCCGGGTCCTTCACCCACCCCCGCTGGAAATTTCTGTTCAGCTTCCAGAGCAGTTGAGGGCGCAGGACCTGAACCAGTCCCATGACGAGGAAGAGGCACAGGAGCGGGATGAGGACCGGGTTGCTGCTGCCGTCAGAGGCCACAATTATCGACGCTTCGATGTTCATGCGTCTCCGGGTGCCCTGACATCGACTCAGGAAACGGTCGGCGTCCGGCGTGAACGCGCCTGCCAGGCCCGGTTCCGTCGCGGCAGCGGGACCATGCGCGTTGGGACGCATCCGGCGTCGGGTACGGGCACGGGCACGGTGCGGTACGCGTGGCCTGGGACGGATCATAGCGGGTGGGGCGCCGCGCGTCGGATGGGTGGCGGCGCTTGGAAGGCCGCGCGCCGATCAGGCACGGTCGGCGCGGTTCCCTTGGGCTGCTCCGCCGGAGGCCGTTCAGACCGTGGAGCCGGAATCCGGGTGCGCCGCCGTCCACGGGGAGTCGTCCCCCGGCAGTGGTCCCCACACCAGCGCACCCCGGTGAAGGCCCGGAGTGGCTTCGTCCATCAGTGGGCCGGTGCCTTCGGTGAGGGCCTGTGCCAGGGCGTCCAGGAACTCACCGAGGGATACGTATCCGGGGGAGTCGTGCGGTGCGGACGGCGGCTCACCGTCGGCCAGGCCGAAGGCCGCGAGCCGACCGTCGGCGTCGACTGCCAGGCCGCTCCAGGGGGTGAGGGCGTAGTCGGAAACCGCGAAGGGAATCCAGGTGCCCCAGAACTGTTCGGCGCTACCCCCGCTGTCCCTGACCGCTTCTATCCCCTTGAGCGGCAGCAAATGGTGCTGGGCGAGGAAAAGGCCCGGTTCGTACTCGTCCGGGTCGCGGTCCAGGGCTGAGGCGTCGACCGTTCCGTCGCAGGCCGTCAGCAGCCTCACCAGGTCCGCGGGCAGGCGCACTCCCCATTCCTCCTCCGCCGTACGGATGTCGGCCTCGGTCGCGCCTGGTCGCATGACGGTGTGCGAGGCGGGTGCGTGGACCGCCAGCCAGTCCGTGATGGCGTTCCAGGCGGGCAGGACGTCACTCGTCATGTCTTCCCTCATCGTGCTCCTTGGCTGAGGTGAGCAAGAGGTTCGACTCCTTCCTCTCGGTCGCCGTGGGCGCAATGATTATCGAATGAAGCGAATCTCGAAGTCGTGGCGCTGGCCCTTGGCCGGACTGTTGCTCACCTCGGCGGGCGCTCTGGTGGTGCCGGTCGGTGACATGCTCTGGCTCCACCTGGCAGTGACGCTGAGCGCGCTCGTACTGCTCGTACGACTGGCGCATCGCGAGGTTCCGTTCCCGCTGGCCCTGGCCCAATTACGGCTCGGCGGCGACGATCCGGCCCTCCTGCGCGCCCGTGTCCTGTCGGCGGCGCACGGTATGCAACAGGGGCGGATCGGCCTTGTGCTGACCCGGCTGCGGTTGGTCCTGCCGGACCTGACCCGCGTACTGGGGCCGGATCACCCCGACACCCTGGCCGCCCGTTCGTTGAGTTTGCAGGTGCGGGGCGAGACGGGTGACCTGCCCGACCGCCTCTCCGCGATGCGGGAACTGATCGGCGACATGACACCAGTCCTCGATCCCGGACACCCCGATGTTCTCGCCGCCCGCTACTGCCTCGCCGGGTGGCTCAAGAGCGACGGCTTCACCGCCGAGGCCGAAGCGGCGTTCGCGGACGTCATCGCCTTGGGCACCGAGCAGCTGGGACCCGATCACAACATCGTCCTGATCGCCCGCAGTTCCCTCACGATCCTGCGCTACGACCGCACCGGCTCCGACCCAAGTGCGGCCGTCGAAGACATGATCACCATCGTCGCCGCGATGGAACGCACCCTCGGCCCCGCCCATCCGACCGCCGCCGCTACCCGGCACCTTCTCGCACAGTGGCGAAGCACCTAGGCGGACAGCGGGGCGTGACGGACGCGGGCGGCGGAGCGGGTGTTCGCAGCGCTGCTTCGAGGGGGCCTGGTCGGCGGTGGGACCGGGTCCACGCCGACACGACGACGGGTGAGGGCCCGACTTCGAGCAGCCGGTCCCGGATGTGCACCACCAGCACCGGCCCGGGTGACACCAGGTTCGAGGTGACACCGGACCCCTTGAGGTCGCGCGCCAGGGACACCGCGGAATTGTGCCTCGCCGCGAGCGTGGCGGAGTACTGCGGCTGGACCGCCTTGGGCCGCACGGCCAGCCCTCCGCCGATCCGGATGACGCGCCCCCACCCCCGTTGGCACATGCCGGGCACGAACGCCCTGATCATCCGGACCGCCGGGACCGCATTGACCTGGTACGCCGTGGCCCACAGCTCCGGCGTGGCCTCGCCCACGGGACGGGATCGGTGCCCCCGGCGTTGTTGTCCAGGGACCGGCCCCGGCTACCGCCCGGCGTCCAGCGGCGACTTCTCCGGTGGCGCGCTCCCGGATGCCGGACGGCGTATCCGTGCCATGAGCAGTCGGCCGCAGGACCAGCACAGGTCCACGAGCACGATGAAGGTCCAGATCCGGCCGCCGCCGTAGACCAGTCCCTCGAAGCCGGAGTTCCGGCCGCCGCCGCTCATCAGGGTGGTGGTGAACCCCTTGGTGAACAGGTCCTCGATCCAGGACAGTCCGAGGAGCAGCAGTGCCACCTGGGCGGCGGCGAACACGGCCAGCCGGGCCCCCAGCTCCCGGACCTGCCGACGAGGTGTCCTCGGTACGGCCTCCGGAACGGCTCCGGTGCGGCCGCGGGGACCGGCTCCCCGGCGACCACAGGGACCGGCTCCGGCGTGGCCGCGGGGACCGACCTCCCAGCGGCCTCCACCAGATGCTCGGACGGCTGCTCGGGTTCCTCGGGCGACTTCGTACACCCCCGAACTCGCCGGTTTTCTCGTACACCACCCGTGCTCGTCGGCGTTCCCCGCACGGCACAAGAGGTGTGCCGGATCGAGTCAGTGGATGGCACTTCGGTTCAACGGATGAGACTTCGGTCCGCGATGCCGTCGGCGGGATACGGCCCGGTGAGCGGGTGGTCCGCCGTTCGGATGTGGTGGTGCATCGCGGCGGCGTCGGCGTCCAGCCCTCGGTCGGTGTAGATCGCGGCGGCTTCCTGCCAGCAGGCGATGGCCTCGCTCCGGCGTCCGAGGTGGTGCAGCGATGTGGCGAGGACGGCGAGAGGCCAGGCGAGGGTCTCGTCGTGACTCCCGAGGGACGCGCGGCCGAGGGCGATCGCGCGTCGGCAGTGGATGATCGCCGTGTCGTGGTCGCCGATGCCCTGCCAGCCCCTGGCGATGGCCGAGAGCGCGCATGCCTCGCCGTCGGCATCGCCGATCCGACGGCGCAGCAGCGCGCTGCGGGTGCCGTGGTCGACGGCTTGCCGATGGTTGCCGAGATCGGCGTGGAGCTGGGCGATGTTGCCTTCCGCCACCGCTTCCCACCGTCCCGTGTCGAACCCTGGGCTGAGCACACGCACCTCGCCGAAGTGGTGCAGTGCCTCGGTGAACCGGGTCTGCCGACGCAGCAGTTGGCCGAGTTCGGTGCGGGCGGCGATCTGGACGTGGATGTTGCCGACGTCCTGGGCGAGTGCGCAGGCGCGGGCGAGGTCCGGCTCGGCGTCGGCATGCCGCAGGTGCGCCAGCGCTTCCCCGCGAGCGAGCAGCACGTTGGCCTCGTGCTCGGTCCGGCCGGACCGCCGCGCCGCGCGCAGACCCGCGGTGGCGGTGTCGATGCGTTCCTCCCAGCCGCCCATGAGCACGAGGAACCCGAGAGCGTCGACGAGGTGCAGGGCGTACCGGTCCATGGCGCGGTCGACGGCGTGGTGCAGGGCGGCGACCAGGTTGGCCCGTTCGGCGGTGAACCAGGCCCAGGCGTGGTCACGGTCGGCCACGGGATGGGGATGAGCGGGCTCGGCGGGGTGTGTCACCAGGCGTGTGCAGGTGGGGTAGAGGCGCCGGTCGGCGGTGTGAGCGGTGTGGGTGTACCAGGTGAGCACCGCGTCGAGTGCGTGCCGGCGCTCGTCCTCGGTGTCCTGGGGACCGGCCAACTCGTCCGCGTAGGCGCGCAGCAGATCGTGGAAGCGGTAACGGTCGTGCGCGGACGGTTCGATGAGATGCGCGTCGGCCAGAGACTTGAGCAACTGCCTTGTCTCGCGCGGCGGCCGATGTGCGAGGGCCGCAGCGGCGGGCGTCGAGATGTCCGGACCCGGGTGCAGACCGAGGCGCCGGAACAGCTGTGCCTGCGATGCGGTCAGTTGTTCGTAGGACCACTGGAGTACGTTGCGGACCGCCGCGTAGGGGTCCTGGCCCCAGCTCAGCGCGTCCAGTCTGGAGTCCTCTTCGGCGAGCTCGGTGACGATGTCGGCGACGGAGACCTGCTCGTACGCGGCCGCGCGCCCGGCGGCGATCCGCAGCGCCAGCGGCAGCCGCGCGCACAGCCGGATCAGGTCCTCCACCGCGGCCGGCTCTGCTTGGGCCCGCGTCGGGCCGATGATGCCGACGACCAGGCTCAGGGCCTCGGCCGGGGACAGCACGTCGAGGGTGAGCCGGTGCGCGGCTTCGGTGACCACCAGGCCGGTGAGGCTGTCGCGGCTGGTCACCAGCACCATGCACCCGGGTGCCCCCGGCAGCAGTGGCCGGACCTGCTCGGCGCTGTTGGCGTTGTCCAGCACGATCAGCATCCGCCGCCCCGCCGCCAGCGTGCGGAACAGTCCTGATCGGGCGCCGGTCCCGGCGGGCACCGCCGCCGGATGCACGCCGAGCGCGACCAGGAAATCGTCGAGCACCTCGTCGGGGCTCGCGGGCCTGCCGGGACCGTAACCGCGCAGATTGGTGTGCAACGTGCCGTCCGGGAACCGGTCCTGGACGCGGTGGGCCCAGTGCACCGCGAGCGTCGTCTTGCCCACTCCGCCCGAGCCGTCGAGTGCGGAGATCACCACGGCCTGCCCACCGGCAGTCGGTAACAGGGCGTCGAGCGCGTCCAGGTGATCGGCGCGGCCGGTGAAGTCGCGAATCGTCTGCGGCAGTTGCCGGGGCACCGGTGACGCGACGGCGAAGGGCTTCCTCGGGGCAGGCACGGCGCCGAAGGGCCGGGCGCCGTCGTCCCGGCGGGGTCGGGATTCCCCCCGCAGGATCTGCTCGTGCAGCCGCCGCACATCGGCTCCGGGGCCGACTCCGAGTTCTTCGGCGAGACTGGTGCGGAGGCGGTGGAAGACCTGGAGCGCGTCCGCGCGGCGGCCGCAGTGGTCCAGCGTCGTCATCAGCTGCGCGTGCAGCCCTTCGCGCAGGGGATGGTCGTGCACGAGGTCCGCGAGCTCATCGACGACTTCGTGGTGCTCGCCGAGTTCCGTCCTCCATCTGGCACACAACTCCAGCGCGCCAAGCCGCTGCTCGTCCCATCGCGCGGCGGATCTGGTCAGCGCCGCTGTGCCCAGCCCGTCGAGCGCGGGCCCACGCCAGAGGCCCAGTGCCGACCGGATCGCCTGGGTCGCCCGGTCCAGCCTCCCCTCGGCGGCATGGCGGCGGCTGTCGGCCACCCCGGCGGCGAACCGGAGCGAGTCGAGCCGCTCCGCACCGACGCAGATCCGGTAACCGGGTTCCTCGGTGCGGATGAGCCCCTGGCCGGTGTCGCCCAAGCAATCCCGCAGCGCCGAGACCGAGTTCCGCAACTGCTTGACGGCGGTGGCGGGTGGCTCGTCGTCCCAGGTCGTCTCGACGAGCCTGGACAGCGGCACCACCGAGTTCGGTGCCAGCAGCAAAGCGGCCAACAGCCGCTGACGACGCGCCCCCGGCAGCAGCACCCGCCCACAGCCTGTCCAGACCTCAAGCGCGCCGAGCACACGGAAGTCCATCCCCCCGATTTCCCCCCTCACCGAAAGTAATCGGATCAGAGCATAGCGTTCGCGGAGAGGTCCGCTCGACGGTCGATGGGGACGCGGTGAGGACGCCGTGGGGACGGCACGCGGGACGGTGATCGTCGTCAACCCGAACGACCGGGCGACGCCACCGGCGGCGCGCCGACGAACCGTACTCAAGGGGATCAATCATGGAACTCACGGGCAACCTCCTTCGACTCGCCGGTGCGGGAGCGGCGATCGCGCTCAGCGCGACACCGCTGGTCGGCGCCCCATCGGCGCAGGCGGCACCGGTGGTGAACTACCAGGTGGCCAACGGCAACAGCAGGAACGCCTGCCTTCAGGTGGTCAACGCCCACACAGGCACGGGAAACGTCGTCCTCGCCACCTGCAATCGCAGCGCGAAGCAGGTGTGGCGCATCGGCGGCGGGATCTTCAGGAACCCGGCGTCGAACCACTGCCTCGACGGAAACGGCACGGATGTCTACACGAAGCGGTGCAACACCGACGGGTACCAGAAGTGGAAGACCACGTCCGGCAGTCCGAAGTACATCAACCAGGACCGGGGCGGGAAGTACCTGCACGCGGCCGGGCGCGTTGGGGAGCATGTCGTCTACAAGCCCAGCAGCGGGACGTCGTCCCGCTGGGTGATCGGCCGGGTGTGAACCGGCTGATCCCGTGAGTCCGGCGGGCCGCCCCCACCGGCGGCCCGCCGTCCCGAACGCGGTGCACGGATGGCGGACGATCAGCTGTCGGTGTCAAGGACGATCGATTCGGTCATCTTGAGCAGACAGCGGAAGTTGTCGAACCCCGCGGGATATGTCAACGGATACCCGAGCCTGGCGACGTGCCCACGTAGTTCAGGAAGTCTCTCGACGAGGATGCCCCGGCGCCAGGTGTCGAGCTCGCCCTTGTCCGCGAGACAGGTCGACACGCACCCGGCGAGCCACATGTCCAGCTCGGCCGGTTCACCCTTGTCGTTCTTCACATCACCCGCGGTACGCAGGGACGCCCACATCCCCTCGAACCCCAGCGGGCGGTAGCAGCCCGCAGTATCCCTGAGGGCCCGATGGCGCCGCACGGAGGACACCTCGCGGTCGCGGACGCGTCTGGCGTAGGCACGGAAGCTCACCCCTTGATCCTCTGGCAGTGGACGCCTGTCCGGACCGGGGGTCCCGAGCCGGGTGGCGTGGCTCCTCGGGGGCTGGCAGCGCGTGCCGGGGTTGGCCTCGGGTGGTGGCCGTTCCGGTCGCCCACTTCAACGCGGACTGCTCAGACGGTGGGAGTTGGCCAGGGCACGTCGATCTCGATGGCGGCGGTGTAGTCGACGCCGGGGACCGAGAAGCCGTAGAGGCGACGGATCTCTTCGCTGAACCAGTCGAGGTCGGCGAGTTCGGTGATGGTTTCGCTGGTGGCGGTGGACCAGCGCTGGGCGACGGCGCTCTGTACGGCGGGGGCGAGTTCCCAGGTGTCGAGGCGGACGCGGCCCTCGGCGTCGAGGTCGAGGGGGCGGACGCCGGTCAGTTGGTCCCACAGCTCGACCAGTTGATGGATCGGGGCCACCATGGCACTGCCGAGGACACCGCGCAGCAGCCCGACGTACAGAGCGATTCCGGGGATGGCGGTGGAGGACTGGGTGACGGCAGCGGCGTTGACCGAGGTCACGGCCCGGCCGCCCAGGGACTTGCCGAGGAGTTCGTCCAACGTGCGTGCCGTGGCTTCGAGGTGGCCCTTCGCCGTGCCGATGGTGCCCTGCCGGTAGATCGCCGCGGTCAGCGGCGAGCCGATATAGGACAGGGCGGCGGTGGTGAAGCCGTCGGCGAGCAGGGACCGGTCGGCCAGGAAGGTGACCCACCGTTCCCAGTCGGTGCCGCCCATCACCGCCACGGTCTGCTCGATGTCGTCGCCCTCGGCCGGCGCAATGGTGACCTCCTTCACCTCCGGGACGCCGTGCTCGTCGAAGACGAGGGTCTTGGTGGTGTGCGGCGAGCCGACCGGTTTGAGGACCGAGGCATACACATCGCCGGTGTCCGGGTCGGTGCGGCGAGGCGCGGCCACCGAGTAGACGAGGAAGTCGAGCCGTCCCCCGAAACGCTCGGCGAGGAGGCCGGCAACCTGCTCCTTCATCGCGTCGCTGAACGCGTCGCCGTTGAGGAAGACCATGTCCCGCCCGTGCTGTCGGGCGAGCTGGGCGGTGGCGGCGGTGCGGTACCAGCCGGCCGTGCCGGTGCGCCGGGCCGGCGACTTCTCGAAGCACACACCGATGCCGCGGACGCCGGCCCGGGCCAGGCCCGCGATCGTCGCGGCCAGGCCGTACCCGGCGGACGAGCCGATGATCAGGGCCACCGGTCCGTCCCCGCCGCCGGTGACGGGGGCGGGGACGGCCTGCCACATCTCGTCCACCAGCTGTCGGCAGCCGCCGGGATGGGAGTCAAGGAACAGGAAGCCACGGTTCTTGGGCGCGATGACGCGTTCGCTCACGGTGTGGTGCCCCAGTGTTGTCACGGACAAGGAAGCGGCGGCCCCTTCGGCCGTCCCGTCCCGCAAGTCTGCGGCCGCGCGGATGAGATCGGTGATCTTGACCGCCACAACGATGTCCGGCCGCGCTTGGAGGGTCCCTACTGGCTCAAGCGGCGGCCCGGGCCAGTCCGGGCGTGGTGGTACGAGGGATACGGCGCGGCTGGTGCTCGAACGGGGACCGTTCTCGACGCGCCTATAGCCACAGCCGCCAGCGTGCGGTGCGGGTGGGGCCGACCGATCGGCCGTCATCCCGCCCGATTCGTACGGCTGGTCTGGGGCGCTCCTGCGGCTTCGCGCTTCCGGCGGTCCCGGTGGTACCGGCGTGGCCTGTCGCAGGACCGGGAAGTCCGGTGTCCTCCAGGGGACGACGACCATCCCGGCATCCTGCCCCTGGACCGCTGAACAGCCACTTGCCGCATTTTCTGCTCGCCGTCCATCGGTGCTCCGAGCCGCCCGGCCTGCCGGACGAGGCCCGTGCGAGCATCCCGGTATGAAGCATTTCGAGACCGTCACGCCTATCGCCGCGCCCCCTGCCGTCGTCTTCGACCTGTCGCTGGACGTGGATCTGCACACCGCCTCCATGGCCCGATCCGGCGAGCGGATCATCGGTGGTGTCCGCACCGGACGTATGGCGCTCGGTGACCATGTCACCTGGGAGGCCCGGCACTTCGGCATCAAGTGGCGGATGACCTCGCGTATCAGCGCGTACGAGAAGCCAGGAAGCTTCGTGGACGAGCAGGTGACCGGGCCCTTCCGGCGGTGGCACCACACCCACCGCTTCGTGCCGGACGGACGGGGCGGCACGGTGATGCACGACGAGATCCAGTTCGCCGCGCCGTTCGGCTTGTTGGGCGCGGCTGTGGAGACGGTGGTACTCGCCCGGTACATGCGGAATCTCATTCTGGCGCGCAACGTACATGTGAAGCAGCGCGCGGAGGAGTCGGCCCGGACCTCGTAGGGATCACCTGACGCTCGGGACCGATGCCCCGAACGGGATGAACGACGGCCGCGCGGAACGATGGTTCCAGGATCGGAGACGGAACGGGGACGGCCCCGCTGCGCACCGGCAGGCCGACAACGACCGGCCCCCACGCGAGGCTTGTGAAGGAATGATGAACGTGGTGTGGCCAGATTCTCTCCATCATTGGTATGGACACGTTCAACTAACGCCGATAATTTGGGCCTTGGTCTAGACCAGAGTGCGCGTACGTCTCACGGAACCCCACGTTCTTCAGGAGTGCAGCATGCGAAAGAAGATGTACGCGGCCATGCTCGGGATGGCCACCGTCGGAGCTGTCACGCTCTCGTCCGGTGGTGCCAGCAGCCACGGGTACACCGATCAGCCCCTGAGCCGCCAGAAGGCGTGCGGGAACGGCGGCATCGTCAAGGGCTGCGGTTCCATCCAGTACGAGCCGCAGAGCGTCGAGGGCCTCAAGGGCTTCCCGGCCGGCGGCCCGGCCGACGGCAAGCTGTGTTCCGCGGGGATCGGCGGCTACAGCGCCCTCGACCACCCGAAGCAGCCGAACGGCACCGCGTGGCCCGCCACGCAGCTGACCGGCGGCCAGAGCTACAACTTCCGCTGGCAGTTCACGGCCGCGCACGCCACGGCCGACTTCAAGTACTACATCACCAAGAACGGCTGGAACCAGAACGCTCCGCTGACGCGGGCCGCCCTGGAGTCCACCCCGTTCCTGACGGTGCCGTACAACGGTCAGCGCCCGCCGTGGACCCTGTCGCACTCCGGCCAGGTCCCCTCCGGCAAGACCGGGAACCATGTGGTCCTCGCGGTGTGGACGGTCGCCGACACCCCGAACGCCTTCTACGCCTGCTCCGACGTCAAGTTCTGATCTGACCCCGGAGCCGGACATCACTGAGGTCTCCCCGTGACCCCCCACAGGTACGGTCATCGCGCACGCCACCCGTGGCCGCGTGGCATGCGCGAGTACCGGCGCGGGGAGACCTCATGAAGTGCGTGCGCGAAGCCGCCCCTCGCTGGAGCTTCGGTTCAACTGGTGCCGCTCCCGCGTGTGTGAGGACTGCTCGTGTCGCGTCATGGAGATGACCCGCGCGATCCTGTCGTCCCCGCACGGGCGGGGGCCGCCCTCAACGCGTGCTGACCTGCTGGCGCACAACAGCGTGCTGATCTGTCGGCACAGCAGGCGGTAGGCCCAGCCGCGGGTCGAACTCTCGCCTCCCCGCCTCCGGCGACCTATGGCCGGCCGCTCAGGACGTCGGCAGGCATAGGGCGTATGCCGTCACCGTGGCCGTGGACGTACCGGTCGCGTTGAAGCTCGGGAGCAGCTCGACCGTCCACGTCGTGGCCCCCGCGTCGGGGTACTCGCTGGACACCCCGAGGACATCGCTCGGCGTCGCACGCCATCCGCCGCCCGTCAACGTGGTCCCGTCCGGGCATGTGGCGGTCACCCGGAAGGGAAAGGGCGAATTCTGGTCGTGGGTCACAGGAGTGCCGGTGACCACGGTCGTGGGCTTCGGCGCCCCGGCAGGTCCTTGCGGACCGGCGGGGCCTTCACGGCCTTCAGCGCCTGCCGGACCTGCGGGGCCGGGAGGACCGGCGGGACCTGCGGGGCCCGGAGGGCCGGGAGGGCCGGGAGGGCCGGAGATCTGGCAGTTGTGGTTCCCGATGTAGGTGACGCAGCGCTTGCCCTCGTCCCCTGACTGAGCCGCGGCCGCGGGAACGGTGGCAGTGGTGGAGAGCCCGAGAGCGAGCAGGCCGCTCATCACCGTGACGGATGTGCGCATCCAAACCTCCTGTGCGGGTGAGTCCTCACACTCCCTCCCCTCCCGTGGGCCCGCGTTGTCGCCTCGCGGTCGACTTCCCCACGAATGGCGCAGAACTTCACCGGCGAGCCTCCTTGCGCTCCCCGCCGCATCCGCTCGCGGAGGGGCCGGGAGTCCCTGCCGGACGGCGGTGAGCACAGCCATGAGCGCAGCCGCCGCGAACACAGCCGCCGTAGACACAGCCGACGTGAACGCAGCCGGAAGCGTGGGAAGGCCGCGCAGCGTGCGCGCCGCGAGCACATCAGCTCGGAGGCCACGCTCGGGGCCCGGTGCGAGTGACGGCGGCCGCCGTCTAAGCTGACTTAGGTAAGCCTAAGCAGGTTTCTGCGAGGTGGGCCCGCTGTTGTGGTGCCTGCCGGGTGGGCCAGGCGTTCGCGGTGGTGCGACGTCGACCGGGGATGAGGACGGGCGACGGTGTACGGCCGCATGGATCGTCTTCGTCCGGCGCTCCCGCCGGCACGTCCGCCCATGGCTGTCCTCTCCGCTCCTTCGCCCGAAAGTAGATCGTCGATGTCGAGCACCACCCTCCCGTTCCGTCGCGTGCTTCCTGTGTCCGCCGCGCTCGCCGGCGTCCTGCCCCTCAGTGCGTGCGGCTCCGGCTCGGGTGGCGGGCAGGGTGCCGGGGGAGGGGACGGCGCGAAGACCCGTACCGTCACCACGGCCATGGGAGATGTTCAGGTTCCCGCCGAACCGAAGCGGGTCGTCGTGCTCGACACCGCTGAACTGGACTCGGCGGTCACCCTCGGCGTGAAGCCCGTCGGCGCGACCCGCACCGACTCGCCGTCCGGCTTCCCCGCCCATCTGCCCGCCGGCATGGTCAAGGACGTCAAGATCGTCGGTCAGATGCTGGAGCCCAGCATGGAGGCCATCCTCGCGCTGAAGCCCGACCTGATCCTCACCAGCAAGCTGCGCCACGGCGGAAAGTACGCCGAACTGAAGCAGATAGCTCCGACCGTGATGACCGAGGGCACCGGCCCCTCCTGGAAGGAGAACTTCCTCGTGCACGCGAAGGCGCTCGGCAAGGAGGCCGAGGCAGGGAAGACCATCGCGGACTACAGCGCGCGTGCCGCCGAGGTGACCGCCGCGCTCGGCGGCAAGAAGCGGGCCGGCCGGACGAAGGTCAGCATGGTCCGGTTCGTCGAGGGGATGGACGTCTGCCTGTACGGGAAGAAGAACTACATCGGCACCGTCCTCGCCGATGTCGGCCTGGACCGTCCCCCCGTCACGGACCAGGCCAAGGACGGTTTCATCCTCACCGTGAGCCCTGAGAACATCGACCGGGCGGACGCGGACGTGATCTTCCACTCCGTGTACGGGGACCCGAAGAAGGCCAAGGTCCCCGCGGTCACGGGTGGTCCGCTGTGGAAGAACCTCACCGCCGTGAAGAACGACCGGGTCCACGCCGTGAACGACGCGCTGTGGATGCAGGGCATCGGCTACACAGCGGCGGACAAGATCCTCGGCGAACTTCAGGAAGCCCTCACCGCCTAGGACATCGTGTCATTCCGGGTGCGAGCCCGTTTCCGCAGCTGCTCACGGCCGTCGTCCCCCTTGTCGGCCGTGAGCCTGTCATGTCGGCTCGGGCTGCCGCCAGGTGTACCCGGAGAACGCCACGAACAAGATCGCGGTTGGGGCCGCCCGCTCCCGGTACGCAGGGATCGGTACCCAGGGATCGGTACCCGGGCGGGCTCAATCGCGGTGGCGCGGCACCAGCGACAGGCCGATCAGCGGGACGGCAGCCAGGGCGAACCATGACAGCCCCCCGCCCGTGTCGAGCAGCGCGCCGGTCGGGGCGCTGCCGAGCAGTACGACCACCCCGGAGACCGACGACAGCGCGCCGGTGTAGAGGCCGAGGCGCCGGTCGTCGGCCAGGTCGGGCAGCCAGGCCCGGACCCCGGGTATCACCAGCATCTGTCCGACGGTGAGCAGCACCACGAAGACCAGCGACGGCAGTAGCCCGCCGGCCAGTGGAGGGAGGGCTCCGGCCGCCGTGAACGCACCCGTGATGAGCAGCAGGCCCCAGCGGACGGCCGCCGCATGGGACATCGCCCCGGCGACCCGGCCGGACAGCGGCAGTTGTCCGAGCACGACCATGAGGGACGACAGCGCGAGCATCCAACCCAGCGCGACCTGGGATCCGGTGGTCCGTTCCAGCTCCATCGGCAGTGCCAGATAGAGCTGGTTGTAGGCGAGGAGATAGCTGCCGTAGGCGAGGCACAGGGCGAGGAACCGCCGGTTCCGCAGCAGTTCGCCGACGCCCGACCTGGCGGACGTGGACGGAGTGACGGGTTCCGGCGCGGTACGGGGTTCCGGGGCGGGCAGCAGACGGTGGAGCGCGACCAGGATCACCGCGAAGACCACGGCCCCGGCGAGACACGCCGCCCTGAACCCACCCGCGAGCAGCGCTGTGCCCGCGATCGGTCCGATGAGCGCGCCCGCCTGGCCGCCCATGAGGAACAGGCCGAGCGTCCTGGTCCTGGCCACCTTGTCCGTCTGCTCGTGCCGGACCGCTTGCCGGGCGATCTCGGTCTCCAGCGCCGGGGCGTACAGCGCCGCGGCGAAGCCGACGAGGAGAACCGAGCCGATCACCGACCATGTGCTGTGCGCGAAACCGAGCCAGCCGAAGCCGGCGATCCGCAGGGCGCAGCCCGCCAGCATCACCCGCCGTGCGCCGTAGCGGTCGGTGAGCGCCCCGCCGACGACGAAGAGTCCTTGCTGCGAGAACGTCCGGAGGCCGAGCACCAGCCCGACGAGCCATGCGGCCAGGCCGAGCGCGCCCCCGAGATGTTCGGCGAGATAGGGCAGGACCAGGAAGAACCCGAGATTGAAGGCGAAGCCGCTGAGGATGAGCAGACGGGTCACAGAACCGAGCGACCGAAGATCGCGCAGCACCCCCGCGCCGCCGCCGGTCACCGAGGAGAGCCGAGAGGTGGTCTTCATGTGATCGGCTGCCGCCTTCGTGTCTGTGGGAGCGACCACACGTGCGGTGGAGCTGTGGCAGCCGACGGACGAAGACGGACACTCCCACCGAACCCGGCCCCGACGGGATACCAGTATGTACCACCGATATCGGAGCGCTTCCCGGGGCGGCCTCTGTGGTGCCGTCGCCGTGCCTCTGCGGCGCCTCAAGATCATTGACGGACGATGACGGGTGCGGAGTTGGCGGGGTCGGGGGCCCAGCCGGTGATGATCGGCTTGTCGGCGGCGGTGCCGGGAGTTCGAGTTCGGCGGCGGAGGCGGAGGTGCGTCGGTGGTCGGTGCGACTCCGAGGCTCTGGAGTGTGGCCCCCTTGGCAGGTCAATCGCCGTTAAAGTAACGGCCGTTGGCGTGCTGGGCGGGGCGGACCGGGGCGGGCGGAAATGCACAGCGACAGGGTGAAGCAGGCGCAGCCGGAGCGTCGATTCGGGCCGTTCACAGTGCTCGGGGAGTTGGCCAGTGGCGGCATGGGGAGGGTGTATCTGGCGACCACGGCGGGCGGTCGGACGGTCGCGGTGAAGACGTTGCTGGCCGACAACGCGAGCGGTGTCGTCGCCCAGGCGGACCGGCGCCGCTTCGCCCGCGAGGTGGCGCTCGCACAGCGGGTGCAGGGGGTCTACACCGCGAGTGTGGTCGCCGCGGACGCGCACGCGCCGATGCCGTGGATGGCCACCGAGTACATCGCGGCCCCTTCCTTGCGAGACCTGGTGGCCGGTTGCGGAACCCTCCGGCCGCAGGCCTTGTACTGGGTTGCCGCGGGTATCGCGGAGGCGCTGGTGAGTATCCATGCCGCGGGGCTGGTGCACCGTGATGTGAAGCCGTCGAACGTTCTGCTCCCCATCGACGGCCCCCGGGTCATCGACTTCGGGATCTCCCATGCCGTCGACATGACGAGGACGCAGGCCGCGCTGGGCACGGTCGCGTTCGCCGCGCCCGAGCAGGCCCAGGGGCAGGCCAGCACATCCGCCTCGGATGTCTTCTCGCTGGGCGCCACGCTCTTCCATCTCGCGGTCGGCCGGGCCCCGTACCGGGACGGCGGCTCCGGCCCGGCGATGGAACAACTGGTACGGGCGGCGACCGGCGACCTCGATGTGTCCGGGCTGGCGCCCGAACTCCACGCCCTGATCCTGCCGTGTCTCGCGCTCGACCCCGCTCACCGCCCGACGCCTGCCCGGATCCTGGAGGAATGCGCGGGGCAACTGCTGCGTCGGCCGACCGGCCAGGGCGGCAGGCATTGGCTGGACCCGGCCTGGACCAGCGAGATCGAACGGTATGGCGAGCGCCGGTCGCGAGAGGTGGAGGACGCGCGGCGGCGGGTGGACCCGGACGCGCCGACCGGGCCGGTAGGAGCGCCCCGGCGCACCACAGTGCTGCCGTCCCCGCCCCAGCACGAGGACGCGCCGCCCGGCGGACGGGGCCAGCGAGGACGTCTCTGGGCCATCGGTTCGGGGGCGGCGGCGGTCGTCATGGTGGGGGCGCTGCTGCTCTGGCGCCCTTGGCAGGAAACCGCCGGGCCGACCCTGGCGGCGCCGGACGAACCGGTGGGCTTCTACGCCGTGGACAGCAAGGTCAAAGGCGTGTGCTCCACCGATTCCCCGGATCAACCCATGGTCTCTCCCGGTACCGAACCGCCACGGTCCTACACCGCGGACGACCGCAGCGCGTGCGCCACCGTCTCCACGCCCGGCGGCCTGGAGGTGAGGAAGCTGGACGGTGTCCGCACCTTCGAGGACACCGAATCAGGCAGGGACTGGATCGTCGAGATCACGTTCAACAGCAAGGACGCGGAACGGTTCTCCGATCTGACCGGTCAGGTCGCGGGCCGGCCGGAGCCACGCAACCAGATCGCCATCGTCATGGGCGACCGGATGCTCGCCAACCCCGTCATCGCGGAGCGCTTGACGGGCCGCACCATCCCGATCGCGATCCGCCTCACCACAGCACAGGCCAAGATCCTGGCCGAAGCCCTCGGCGCCCGCTGACCCCACGACGACGAGCGTTCAGCACCCGGTTCCCGCCACTGAACCTCCGGCCGACGTGGTCGGGCGTTCGTCGCGCTCGCCGCGCCGCGGGGCGTGATGCCGACTTCCCGGCAGGGCGGCGGCCAACGTTCTCCAGCGCTTCGGCATCCGCGGATGTCTCGCCGCCGAGGATCCCCGTTCTTCATGGTGCCGCGATGTGGAAAGCCCCGAACCCGCCCTCGCCGCCCCGGATCTGCACCTGGTGATGTGCTGTGCGATGTACACCGTTACCTGTACGCGGTGCTGAGCTGCACGGTCACTGGGGAATCGAACCCCCGCGTTGCTCTTCACACGCCAGGAGTGGGCCGGAAAACCGCCGGCCCTCGGGTGTGTGCACGCCTCCGAAGCTGCTACCTGCTCCACATCGTCCCGGCCTGCCGGCCTGTTCAGTCCAGCAGATCGACCTCCCAGTTCGTACGCTGGATCCGCACGTCGACCTCTCGGATCTCCCGGGCGAGCGCATCCGCCTGTCCGCGCAGTTTCGCGACCGGCAGCGCGGAAAGCATCATCAGCTCGGACCGGAGCTGTCGGCCGTGTCCCCGCTCGCCCTTGCCCGCCGCCGCGTCCGCCGCCGAGGTGATCACGGAGTGCCGCAACCGCAGGACATCCCGGCGGGCGAGGGCGTCGGTGAGCGTGCCGTCAGCCCCCATCACTACCGTCGCATTCGTCCGGTTGATCCGCCTGATCAACGTTTCCAGAGCGTCCAACACCTCACCGGCCTCAGCCAACAGCCGAGCCGCGTCCTCGGCGGGTGTCTCCCCTTCCTGGTAACGCGCACTGCTGACGACGCGCGCCCGCAGCTGTTCCACGCGGCGCGTCGCCTCCGCACGTTCTGCCAGTGCCTCGGCAAGCTTCACCGTCTTCCCCTCCCTCCATGAGCTCGCACGAGTATAAGAGCGCGAACCAGCCCATACGCATCCGATTTTTTGCTCCGCCAGAGCCCTGACCAGCCGCTGGAGCGAGAACGGGCAGCCGACGAGACAATGCGTTCGCCACAATGCGGTCGCCGAAGGCGAGCCGGTACGGCAGCATCCGGGCAGGTCCGATGACGAGGAGCGCGGTGATCACCCAGGGCGTGAGGACCACGGCACCATGCGAAGCCTGCGGCGGCATCCTGATACGCGACACCGGCCAGTTCCTCGACCAAGGAACGCTGTGGTGGGGCACGGAGGAAACCTGCCGGAACTGCCCCGCCGCCTGGTGCGAGCAGGACAGCGGCGGCGCGACTCCCGAGGAGATCCGCCAGGCACTCCTGACGGAACACGGCCCCGCCCGACTCCGGCTGACAGCACCCGAAGCGAACCGAGTGACCGTCCTGCGCGTGCTGCGAGAAGTGCACGAGCTGTCTCCGGCACAAGCGCGTTCGAAAGCGCAGGAGTTGAGAACTTCCGGGTTGGTGGGCACTCTCGTCGAGATGGAACTCATAGCCGCCCGGCTTCGGGCCCGCTCCGTAGCGGTGACCGTCGAGACGTCACCCAGCTGACCGGTACGACGGACGGCATACCGGACGAGACACCCATCGTCCCGGGAACAGTCTCCCGTTCCGCGGCGTCGAGGAACCGGCCGCCGGTGGTGGACGACGTCACCCACCGCAGGTAGTGCCGCCCGATGTCCGTGTATCCGTATGTCCCTCTTGGCCTGTGCGGTGGGTCAGGGCAGGATCTCGACGTACCCGTCGGTTCCGTGCACACGGATACGCTGCCCGTCGCGGATCAGCCGGGTGGCCCGCTCCACGCCCACGACGGCGGGCAGGCCGTACTCCCGGGCGATCACCGCGCCGTGGGTCATCAAGCCGCCCACCTCCGTCACCAGTCCCGCGATCCCGACGAACAGCGGGGTCCAGCCGGGGTCCGTGCACGCCGTGACCAGGATGTCGCCCGCCGCGAGATCGGCCTTCGCCAGGTCGAGGACGACGCGGGCCCTTCCCTCGACGGTCCCGGCGGAGACCGGTACGCCGATCAGGGCACCGGCCGGCACGTCGTCGCGCCGGTAGACCCCGGCGACGGCCTCGCCGTCCGAGGTGAGCACCCGGGGCGGTGTGAGCGCGTGGTACGACCGGAACGCGTCCTTGCGTTCTTGGATGAGCCGGTCATCCACCTGGTTGGAGCGCACGACGTCATGGAACTCCTGGAACGTGAGGTGGAAGACGTCCTCCTTCTCAGCAAGCACACCGGCCCGCACCAGGCGCTCGGCCTCCGCCAGCAGGGCCTGCTTGTAGACGAAGTAGCGGCTGACGATGCCGTACTTCGGGTACTCCCGGTACCCGATGAAGGTCCGGACCCGGTCGATCATCCGCTTGGCCTCGTCGGCCTTCCGTTCCCCGTCCGGCAGGGCCCGCAAGCGCGACAGCAGATCCTGTTCCTTCTGCTGGGCCTCGCGCCGCCCGTGTTCGAACCGCCGCTCGGCGGCACCCGGCTCGAAGTTCCTGACATTGTCCAGGATGGCGGGCACGAGCGTGGAGGGGCGCTCGCGCCAGCGCGGCCTCGTGATGTCGATCTCGCCGATGCAGCGCATGCCGTACCGGTCCAGGTAGTTCTCGATCGCGTCGCGCGCCTCGGCCCCGCCCGGGAGCTTCGCCAGCTCGTCCAGGAAGCCCTCGTCCTCGACGCCCTCCAGCAACGCCACCACCTCCGGATGCGGGCGGATCACGTCCGCGACATCGAGCAGCGCCAGCCCCATCTCCGACGTGACGTTGTCGGGGGCGGACAGCGTCAGGGCGTCGGCCGCGTTCTTCTCACCCAGCCATTCCAGCAGCTTGTCGTTGAGCCACCGCGTGGCATCCATCCCCGCCATGATCGCCTGAAAGTTCAGCGGATCACCGAGGATCCGCTTGTGCTCCTCGAAGGCCTCCAGCAGGAAGTCGAACAGCGCCGGTCCGCTCTTGGTCCGGATGTCGCGCCCCAGTGCGGCGATGGACGCCTGGCTGCGCTCGATCAGCCCGGCGACGATGGCCGGATCGGTCTCGACAGGGACGGACGCGTCGGCAGGCGGCCTGCCGGGATCCGCGTGCGGGAGCGACGGGACGAAGCCGTCGCGGTCCAGGACGGTCTCCAGCGCGTCCCTGATCAGCAGATCGTCCTTCCCCAGCGCGTCCAGGAGTCCGGCGCGGCTCGCTGGTGACGCCAGGCGCCGGGTGACGTCGACGAACAGCCTTCCACCGGCCGTGTGCATCGGCACCAGGGCCGTCAGCTGCCACATGGAGAGCCCCAGGGGCTTCATGGGATCGGTCATCATCTGCCCGTGACCGACGGAGACGTAGACGTGATTCTCCTGGTCGCCGGTCTCGGGGGCAGGGAAAAGCGTCGTGATCGGCCGACTCTGAACCATCTGGAAGTCATCGTCCAGCAGACACCATTCGATGTCCTGCGGGCGGCCGAAGTGCGCCTCGATCCGCCGCCCGAGCTCCACGAGCCGTACGACCTGCGCATCCGTCAGCGTCGGCTCTCCCTGGCGCCGCGGGTCGATCGCCACTTCCTCCGTACCACCGGTCGGCCTGGCGTGAACAGCGCGCTGTTTGGCGGCGACCGCTTTGGCGACGATCTCGCCGTCGCGCACCTTGAACACGTCAGGGTTCACCAGGCCGGAGACCAGGGCCTCACCGAGGCCGAAGCCGGCGTCCACGGTGGCGACCTTCCGGTTGCCCGTGAGGGGGTCCGCCGTGAACAGGATGCCCGCCGCATGCGGGAGGACCATCCGCTGCACCACCACGGCCATGCGGACCGTACGGTGGTCGATGCCGTTCCGCCGGCGGTAGGTCACGGCCCGCTCGGTGAACAGCGAGGCCCAGCACCGGCTGATGTGCTGAAGGACCGCCGCGGGCCCCACGACGTTCAGATACGTGTCCTGCTGCCCGGCGAGGGACGCTGTCGGCAGGTCCTCCGCCGTCGCGCTGGACCGGACGGCGTAGCCGGACTCCTCGCCGAGCCGTGCGAGCGCCCGGGTGATCGCCGCCGCGAGATCGTCCGGGAGGGCGATCCCCTCGATGGTCCGGCGGATCCGCGCGCTGAGCGTACGGATCGCCTCCCGGTCATCCGGGTCCAGGCGCGACAGCCGATCGAGTTGACCATCGATGGACGGCGCTTCCGCCATGATCCGCCGAAAGGCGTCCGTCGTCACGCAGAAGCCACCCGGCACGCGGATGCCTTCGATCCTGGACAGCCCACCCAGGTGCGCGCCCTTGCCTCCGACGACCGCGACCTGCGTCTCGTCGACCTCTTGAAGATCCAACACGTACTGCTCGATCATCGCGGTACCTCCGGAACAGTCGTGTCCTGTCGCATTGCGCCGGCCGGTCGAATGACCGGCGCCGCCAGCTCTGCCGAACCTCTTGTCGCGCACGTCCTCATCCCTTGGTTGTCTTCCCTCCGACGGTTCGGCCGGTCCCTCCGCCCGGCCGAGTGGCACGCACACCCCGCACCGAGCGCCGATGACCGCGCTGCCGGTTCCAGCGTTGGCCCGACGCCCCGCGTCCCCGTACGTCGACAGCGGCACAGGCACTTCGTCCCGCCGTTCCCGCAGGTCGTGGCCTCGGCTGAGGATTCTGCGCCATGACGGGGGCCTTGCCGCAAGCCCCCCGGTGCGCTATACCTTGAGCACGGCAAGGAGAGACCTCCTTGCCGTTGCGTTTTGCCTCCGCGGTGATCCATCAGTCGTTCAGGCCGCGATCGTGGCGCGACGCCCTGCCCGGCGAACACCCTTCTCAGTGCGGATACGGGCCCGCTCGCGTCGTTCGGCCGCGAGTGCGCTCCCGCCCGGCGGCCGGACGCCTTGTGGGGGCGTCGGCCTGGCCCTCGGGATAGTTCCACGCCCCAACTCGGCGCACCGATAGGGTCGTTGACCATGACTCGAACGCCCACGCCTTTGTCGGACGAACTGTTCGACTACCTGTGCGCCAACGGGAGCCCGCCCGACGCTGTGCAATCCCGGCTGATCGCCGAGACCGCCGCTCTCGGACACGAGGCCCGACTCCAGATCTCGCCCGACGAAGGCGCCTTCCTGACCCTTTTGGCCAAGCTGACCGGAGCCCGCACCGCCCTGGAGATCGGAACCTTCACCGGCTACTCCGCCTTGGCCATCGCCCGCGGACTCGGTGAGGACGGCCGTCTGACCTGTCTGGACATCAGCGAGGAGTGGACCCGGATCGCCCGCCGCCACTGGCGGGCCGCCGGAGTCCAGGACCGCATCGAACTCCGTCTCGGCCCGGCCTTGGACACCCTCAAGTCCCTGCCCGACGAGCCGGCCTACGACCTGGTCTTCATCGACGCCGACTACGAGAACTACACCGCGTACTGGGAACAGGTGGTGCCCCGCGTCCGGCCCGGCGGAGTGATCCTGGTCGACAACGTCCTCTATCACGGTCGCGTCATCGACCCCGACGACACCGCCGGGACCACCCAGGCGGTCCGGCAGCTCAACGAACGCGTCCGCACCGACGACCGCGTCGAAGCCACCATGATCCATATCGCCGACGGACTCACCCTCGCCCGCAAGAAGTAGCCGTCCCCCGACCCCGTAGCCGGGCCACCCGGTCATTCCCGCTCGGCGGTGTCCGGTTGCGGCCTTCCCGGGCATCGCCAGGGCTTGGCGCCGGTCTGCCCTCCGGTGCCCCTCGATCTCGAACCCGCACGACACCGCAGCCTCAACAGCGCGGTAGGCGGAATCTTCGCCCTCCAAGAGGGAGAGGATGCCGAGGAGGAGAGATCCCCGTACCTCCGACCGAAAGGCACTCCATGGCGGACGAGTTGCTCATCCGTAAGATCGGCCACGGTTTCGACCATCTCGACCGGGACGGTGACGGCCGCCTCACGGAACACGACCACGTTCTGATGGGGCGGTCGGTCGCCGCCTCCCTCGGACACGCGGGGGGTTCACCAGCCGAGCAGCAAGTGGTCGCCGCCTACCTGGCGATCTGGCGCGACCTGCATCTGCCTCATCTGCCGCCGGGGGCGGACGCGGTGACCCGGGCGGAGTTCATCGTGTCCACCCGGTCGCTGGCGGACGATCCCGCGGCGGCCCGTGCGACGCTCGGCGCCCTCGCGGAGGCGTTCCTGGCGGTCGCCGACACCGACGGCGACGGGAGGGTGGACGGGGAGGAGTTCTTCGCTTTCCAGCACGGCCACTTCCCCACCCTGACGCGGGAGGCCGCCGCCGAGGCGTTTCGTCACCTCGACCGGGATGGTGACGGGACCCTCTCCCGGGAGGAGTTCATAGGCGGCCTCATCGAATTCTGGACGAGCCGTGACCCCGAGGCCCCCGGCACCTGGTGGACCGGAACAACCCGCTTCCCGGATAGCTGAGCCTCCAACCGGGCCCGTTCGACCCCGGCAGCGGGATCGCACGGGCCCGGCCGGTCCTTCGGCTCGTACGGCCCTGGGTGCGGGACCAGGCCCGTACCGGAGCACGGGCCTGGCTTGGCACGCCGCGCGATCGAACAGCGCCTGCATGACGGGGCGTTGGAATACCCGCGTGGCTTCGATACCTCTGGGGGAGCCGGCACCAGCGGCGTGCGTGCCGTCACGCACGCCGCCGACGCGTTCGGGGGGCCTGGGCACCTTGACGTGGCGTCGTGCGGCCGATAGTCAAGGCGGGCGGCTTTGGTATAGACCAGGCTGCCGTACCGGCCCGCTCGAATCGCGCTCGTTCCCTGCCTGGGAGGCAGCAATGCGAAGACCACCGGCGTCGCTGATCGCCATCGTTCTCGGGTTCCTCACCCTGCTGCTCGCCCCACCCGCCACCGCGAGCAGTCCGCTCGCCCAGGTGACCGCGGAGTTCCGCAAGACCTCGTCCTGGGAGAGCGGTTACCAGGGCGGCTACACCATCAAGAACGGCAGCCGCACCCGACTGGACGGCTGGAGCGTCGCGTTCACCCTTCCGGCGAACACCACGGTCAGTACCCAGTGGGACGCCCGTCTCACCCGTGACGGGTCCCGTCATGTCTTCGGCGACGCGGGCTACAACGGCACATTGGCACCCGGCGCTTCCGTTACGTTCGGCTGGGTGGCCAACGGCCACGGAGTCCCCGCGCACTGCGTCCTCAACAACGGCGGACCCTGCGACGACGGCTCCGACACCACACCGCCCTCGGTGCCGACGGGCGTCACCGTCACCTCGGTCGAGGAAACCGCGCTCCAGATCGGCTGGACGGCGTCCACCGACGACCGGAGCACGCCCCTGACCTACGAGATATCCCTCGACGGGGCAGCCCCCGTCACCGTCGTCGGTGCCACGTCCTACCGGGTCACCGGTCTCAGCCCCGCCACCGGCTACCTGCTCCGCGTCCGCGCGAAGGACGCCGCAGGCAACACCTCCGCGTACAGCCCCGCGGTCACGGGCCGGACGGGCGATCCCCGTCCCCGTCCCCGGACCATGCCCACCGCGCCCTACGTCGACATGGGCGCCTGGCCCACCCCGAGTCTGCCCACCCTGGCCTCGGAGAGCGGGCTCAAGAACTTCAGTCTCGGCTTCATCACCGCCACCACCTGCAAGGCGATGTGGTTCAACCACTTCGATCCGCGCACCGGCTGGGCCGGTGCGGACATCGCCGCGCTGCGGGCGGCCGGGGGCGAGGTGAAGGTGTCCTTCGGCGGAGCGGGCGGCAGGGAGCTGGCCCAGACCTGCGACTCGGTGGACGCGCTGTTCGCCGAGTACGACGCCGTGGTCACCCAGTACGACCTCAAGTACGTCGACTTCGACATCGAGGGCTCCGCCACCGCCGACCCGGTATCCATCGCCCGCCGATCGGCCGCGCTCGCCCGGCTGCAACAGGCCCACCCCGGCCTGCGGATCTCGCTCACCCTGCCGGTCACCCCCAGCGGGCTGACGGCCACCGGACTCTCCGTGGTGGCCTCCGCCCGGGACGCGGGCGTCGAGCTGGACATCGTCAACATCATGACGATGGACTACTTCATGGTCATCGACTACGGAGACGCCGCCCTGAGTGCCGCCGAGGCCACCGTCGCCCAGCTGAGGTCGCTCTACCCGGCCGGTGACGACGCCCGGCTCTGGGGCATGCTCGGTGTCACCCCCATGCTCGGGGAGAACGACGACCACCAGATCTACGACCAGGCCGACACCCGTCAGCTCGTCGCCTTCGCGCGCAGCCGCGGACTCGGCATGATCTCCTACTGGGACGTCACCCGCGACCGCAACGCCTGCACCGGGGGTCATCTCTCCCTGTGCACCAACATCCCCCAGTCGCCCTACGAGTTCTCCCGTATCGCTGCCGCCTACACCGGCTGACCGGCTCCTCGTCCGCGCCCGCCCGCCCACCTCGCGAGGGGCGGGCGGGCGCGGACAAAGGGTGCCATCCCGTGCACCCGGTTCCCGCACGCACTCCAGCACGCTCATCAACTTTGACTAGAGTGGTCAACTTTGACTACTCTGCCGCCATGGCTGAGAAGACGATTCCCCTCCTGCCCTGCCGGTCGGAGCTGATCGAGCCGCTGCTCGACTTCTACACCGCGCTGGGGTTCGGGACGACGTTCCACCAGAAGAGCCCCTACGCGTACGTGGTGGTCGAACGGGGCGCCGTGGAGCTCCAGTTCCTCGGCATGAAGGAGTACGACCCCGCCGCCTCGTACTCCGGTTGCTACATCCTCACCGACGACGTGGAGGGCCTGTACGAGGCGTTTCGCAGCGGCCTCAAGAGCGCGTACGGAAGGATTCCCGCCCGCGGGCTGCCGCGCATCGGGCCGCTGAAGGACATGTCCTACGGGGTGCGGCAGTTCCTGATGACCGACCCCACGGGCAACTCCATCCGGATCGGCCAGCCGATCAGCGACGACGGCAGTCACCGCCCCCTGCCCGCGGAGACCTTCGCCCGCGCGCTGCATCTGGCCGATCTCTTCGTGGACTCCAAGGAGGACCTGCCCGGAGCGGTGCGGATCGTCGACCGGGCACTCGCGCAGACCGGCAAGCGGCCCACACCCGCGCAGTCGCTGCGGCTGCTGGTTCTCCGCGGCGATCTCGCGCAACGGCTCGGCGACGACGGAACGGCCCGCTCCATGCTGGACCGGGCCGCCTCGGTGGCGGCCGCGGACCTCGCCGACCCCGCCGCCCTCGCGGAGCTGACCGAGGAGGAGCGGGGGGCGGTGCGCGACGCCGTGGCCAGGCTCGCGGAGCTGCGTGGCTGAGGGGGAGTGCGGCCGTACCCGCCCCTGCGGCCGTACCCGTACCCGGCCCCGTCATCGGGCCGCCCGCGCGGTCTGCGACCGGGCGCTGTGCCCGAGTTCATGGCCGAGCCCGAAGTAGTGACGGAAGTTGTACACGAGCGGGCTCCAGCGCGCGGGGTCGATGTGATGGGTGGCGGGGACGGTGATGTCCGGTGCCGCGTGGACCCGCAGCACACGGGTCTCGACGATCAGGAACTCCTTGCCGCTGTCGGGGCGCACGTCCGCCGCGACCGTCTCGAACTGGAGCGGGCACTGGGCGACGCGCGGCGGCGCGATGAGTTCGGACGGCACCGCGGTGAGACCGGACGCGGCGAACTTGGCGGGCTCGTGCACGACCGGACCGCGGGGATCGCCCGGCCGCGGTCCACGGCCGGTGAGCCCGCCCAGCCGCTCGACCTGCCGCCACAGCTCCGGGCCGGGCAGGCTCAGGACCAGTTCCCGTCGGCCCGCGAGCAGATTGTGAGCGGTCTGCCCGTCCGGTCCCAGTCCCAGCACGATCACCTGGCCCAGGGCCCAGGCCGAGGAGATGGGTGCGAGGTTCGGCGAGCCGTCCTCGTTCTCGGTCGTGACAAGCACGACGGGGGTGCCGAAGTAGAGGATGCTCGGGTTGATCGTCTTCGTTTCCATGGCCAGGAC
This sequence comes from Streptomyces uncialis, assembly GCF_036250755.1. Classification (NCBI taxonomy): domain Bacteria; kingdom Bacillati; phylum Actinomycetota; class Actinomycetes; order Kitasatosporales; family Streptomycetaceae; genus Streptomyces; species Streptomyces uncialis. The sequence goes on from NZ_CP109583.1 coordinate 8,885,124, forward strand.
CGTAGGCGGTGCACGGTTCGGTACCCGCCGAACCGACAGCGGCGGAAGATGGACGGATGGACACACGTGAGACCGGACAGGGGGTGGCCGCCGTGGCCGCTCTCCTCGCCGACCCGACCCGAGCGGTGTTCTGTCTGGCTCTGCTCGACGGACGGGCCTGGACCGCCGGTGAGCTGGCGCGTCACGCGGGCGTCGCGGCATCGACGGCCACCGGGCACCTCAATCTGCTCGTGACCGCCGGGCTGCTGGCCGAGCACCGCCAGGGCCGCCACCGCTACGTCGGACTGGCCGGTCCGAAGGCCGCGGAGCTCGTCGAATCCCTCGCGGCCCTCGCACCGGGGGACCGGGAGCCGCACCGCTCGCTGAACACGGCCCGGCGTTCCCGTATCCTCGCCCGGGGCCGTACCTGTTACGACCACCTGGCGGGCATGCTCGGTGTGGCCGTCACCGACGCCCTCACCGAGCGCGGTTTCCTCGACGACCGTCATGGGCTAGCCCTCACGTCCCGGGGCCGTGACTGGCTCACCGGCCTCGGGATCGCCCTCGCCCCCACCCGCCGCCCCGCCGTCCGCACCTGTCTGGACTTCACCGAACGCCGCCCCCACCTCGCGGGTGCTGTCGGCGCCGCCCTGTGCCGCCACGCGTTCGACACCGGATGGATCACCCGCGTCGGCACCACGCGCGCCGTGGCCCTCACCGAACAGGGTCATGACGAACTCCGCCGTCACCTCGGTCTGGACTTGACCGCGGCCTGAGAACGGCTCCCGCCTGCGCGACCTCCGGCCCCACGGCGGGCTCTTCGACCGGTCGCTGCCCGGGCCCGCTCCGGACGCCCCTGCCTCCCCGGGCGTCTGCCCGGACCTGCCTCGACTCCGGCGTGGGTCGGCCGAACCCGGGCCGGGCCCGCCGTCACGACAGTCGTCCGTCCCTCCTGTCCGAAGCCCTCCTGTCCGAAGCCTTCGTGCGAATCCTCCCGTCCGACTCACCGACAAATTAATTTGTCTTGACAGTATTAAAGTTCGGTGTGAAAGTGGGGACATGTTCGAAGTAGCGGTGATCGAGGATGCGGCAGCGGCCGAGGCGTCGCTCGACCCCATGCGGGCCGGACTGCTGGCCGCGCTGGCGGCCGGGCCCGCATCGGCGTCGATGCTGGCGGCCCGGGTCGGGCTGGCCCGGCAGAAGGTCAACTACCACCTCAAGGCGCTTGAGCGGCACGGCCTGATCGAGCTGGTCGAGGAGCGGCGCAAGGGCAATGTCACCGAGCGCGTCATGCGGGCCACCGCCGAGTCCTTCGTGATCTCCCCAGTGGTCGCGGAAGGGGTGCGGCCCGACCCCGCGCGCTTCACCGACCAGCTGTCCGCACGCTGGCTGCTCGCCGTCGCCGCCCAGCTCGTGGGCGACGTCGGGGCGCTGATCACCGGCGCGACCAAGGCCCGCAAGCGCCTGGCGACATTCGCGATGGACGGACGGGTGCGCTTCGCCTCGGCGGCCGACCGTGCCGCGTTCGCCGAGGAACTGGCCGGTGCGGTCACCGCCCTGGTCGCCAAGTACCACACCGAGAGCGCCGAGGCCGGACGTGACCACCGTGTGGTGGTCGCCCTCCACCCGAGTGTCGCTCCGCCGGTGGACGGCACCAGCGCCGAGGATTCCTGACACGGCGCCCACAGTGGCAGCCGCCCCGACCGCCACGCCGTACGCGCGGCGAACAGCCCCGCGCACCCGGCCCGATCCGGAACCTGATCCGGTCCGCGACCCGAACCGGTTCGGTCCGGAAGCGGAACCCGGACCGGTCAGGAACCGGAACCGGTCCGGCGAGAGCTTGCCCCGTCCCCCAGGGACGGACATCACCAGCACGACCGGCCGCGGAGAACCTCCACGGCCGCGACGACCACCGAAGGAGCGCACGATGGGAACGATCAAGGTTCATGAGTTCATCACCCTCGACGGAGTGATCGGCGCGCCGACCTGGACGATGGAGTACGGGTTCACCCCCGAGATGGGCGAGTCCATCGGCGGCTTCGTGGAGTCGTGCGACGCGATCCTCCTCGGCCGCACCACCTACGAGGAGTTCGCCCCCGCCTGGGCCACCCGTTCCGTGGAGGACGACCCCGGCGCCCCGTTCATGAACGAGACCCCCAAGTACGTCGTCTCCTCCACCCTGGAACACGCCGACTGGAAGAACTCGACCGTCCTCGGCGGGTACGACGCCGACGCCATCCGCCGGTTGAAGGACAGCATCGACGGAGGGATCTACGTCAGCGGCAGCGGCACCCTGGTCCGCGCGCTGCTCGCCGACGGCCTGGTCGACGAACTCCACCTGATCGTCTACCCCGTCACGCTCGGCACCGGCCCCCGGCTCTTCCCCGAGGGCGCACCGAAGTCGTCACTGAAACTCGCCGGGAGCCGCGCCTTCGGCAACGGAGTGCTGCACCTGACCTACAACCCCGCCACACGCTGACCGCCACCGCGCCGCACCGCCCGGAACCGCGCACCGCCCGGGAGTGCCTGGGCGTGGCCTCCGCCACCCGCGCGGCACGCGACCACGCTCCCGACGAAGAACGAGAGATCCCCCGATGCCGCACCCCTTCGAGCTGCGCAAAGAGATCACCCTGGACGCGACATCCGAAGAGGTCTGGGACGCGATCGCGACCGGCCCGGGAATCGACTCCTGGTTCATGGGCCGCAACGAGGTGACGCCGGGCGAGGGCGGCCGAAACGGTATGGACCTGGGCGGTCATGTCCAGGAGTCCACCGTCACCGCGTGGCAGCCGCCCCTGCGCTTCGCGCACCGCTCGGCCGAGGCCGACGACGGTTCGTTCATGGCCATGGAGTTCCTGGTCGAGGGCCGTGACCAGGGCAGCACCGTACTGCGGCTCGTGCAGAGCGGTGTGCTGGGTGACGACTGGGAGACGGAGTACGAGGCCATGGCCGTCGGATGGGACATGTACCTCCACACCCTGGCCGCCTACCTCACCCACTTCCCCGGCCGGACCGCGGCACCCGTGGGCGCCTTCCGCCCGGGAGCCGCCGCACCCGAACGGGCCTGGGCGGTCCTCAAGGAGGCGCTCGGCCTGCCCGACCGCCTCACCGAGGGCGACGCGGTCCGGCTGGCCGTCCCGGGCGGCGCGCCGGTCGAGGGCGTCGTCGACTACCTGGCCGCACCGGCCTTCCTGGGCGTACGCACCGCCGACGGGCTCTACCGCTTCATCCACTCCGGACCGGACCGCGGCAACGTGATCGTGCTGGGCCACCACGTCTTCGACGCCGGCGCGGCCGACGTGCGGATCGAGCGGTCCTGGAAGGACTGGCTCGCCGGACTGGCCTTCTAGGACCGGTCCGCGACGGCTGCCTCAGGACCACGTGCTGTCGGTGTGCGGGGCCGGGCGGACCCTGGGCGGATCGGGTGATCCGGGGCAAGGGGCGCGCGCCTTCACGTACACGCCGGACACCGGTACCTCGCTCGGGGTCGCCCGCCCCGGGGCGCTCCCGAACCATGTGCGGGAGGCTCCGCGATGCCTCCGTGGGTCACCCGTGCCGCCCCAATCAGCTTGTTGGAGTGCGGTGGTGCGCCCGCGGACCACGCGCCCTTGCCCGGCACCCCCGCGCGCCGGGGCGCAAGCCTTCTCATCCCTTCCGGCCTGCCGGAATGCTGATGCCGCTGGACACGGAACCCCCTACTTCAGGAGGCAGACATGGCAGTCGCACGCTACTTGGTCGTCGCCGTCGCCGCGGCAGGACTTCTCGCGACCGGTCCGGGGATGGCATCGGCCGCTCCGTCGGCGGTGGCCGTGAGCCGGTTCGACGACGGCAGCTTCGAGTACCCCACCGCGCCGGCGAACTCGTTCACGACCGTCACCGCCGGGCAGTCGATCGGGCCGTGGAAGGTGAGCGCCGGCGGGGTGGACCTGATCGGCGCCGGGTTCTGGCAGGCCGCCGAGGGCGACCAGTCCGTCGACCTCAACGCCACCCAGCCGGGCGCGGTCGCACAGACCTTCACCACCGTGGTGGGACGTACGTACACGGTCACCTACGCGCTGGCGGCGAACCCGGAGGGCGGTGCCGCGGTGAAGACCGGCAAGGTCCTGGTCGACGGGCAGAACTTCCAGGACTTCTCCTTCGACTCCACCGGGAAGACGCGCGCCGCCATGGGCTATGTGCAACGGCAGGTCACGTTCGTGGCCAACGCGCCGACGACGACCCTCGGGTTCGCCAGCACCCTTCCCGGTGCGTACGGACCCGTCATCGACGATGTCCGCGTCACCGCGTCCTCTCCCTGCTCCTGCAACCCCTGACGGCCGGTCGTCCTGACCTGGCCTGACGTGACCTGATCCGACCCATGCCCGCCCCGGACGCACGCCGACGGTGTACGACCCGGGGCGGGACAGCGGGACAGCGGGACAGCGGGACAGCGAGGCGGCGGGACAGCGGGCGGGGCGCATTCCACGCCGCCGCACCCGCTCGCCGAAGCTCGCGCACCAGGCCGCTAACCTTCCCGGATGGCTGACGTCCCCCTCACGGTCAACCCCCTGTTCGACGGCACCGGCCTCGTCCTCGCGAAGGACCCGGACGAGGCCGGGACGTACCGCTTCCCCCGCCACGACCAGGCGCCGGACGGCACCTGGCGCTCGCTGACCCTGGCCGAGGCACGCCACGCACGTATCCGGCCGGTAGGCACCGCCGAGAAGGTCCTGAGGGACTGGACGACACGCGGTCCGGTGCGACGGCCGGTTCCCTGGGTCGACCCGGCGGTCGATGAACCGGTGCGGGTCCGGGCCGGTGCGGTGGTGATCCGCGACGAGCACATCCTGCTCATCGGCTTCGAGGAGGACGGACAGCCGTTCTACGAGATACCCGGCGGCGGGGTCGAGGACGGTGAACCCTTGCACCGCGCGGTGGTCCGCGAACTGCGGGAGGAGTCCGGCCTGAGCGGGGACGTGGTCCGGGAAGTGGCCCGGGTCTGGAAGGACCGACGCCGCGAGCACTACTTCCTCCTGGAAGCCGAAGGAGAGCTCGGCGCCCGCGAAACACTCGACAACCACGGCGGCGCCCCCGTGTGGATCCCGGTCCGCCAACTGCCCGTCACCCCCGTCTGGCCGCGGCGGCTCGCCTGGCGGATCACCCACTGGCACACGACGGGCTGGCCGTCCCACCCGGCCGAACTCGCCGACAGCATCCACGACCTGCGAGCCGGGTGCACCTGGTGAGCCGCGCCTTCGGCCGCCGTTGCGCGAGCGGCTGACGCTGAGCCACCGCGTCCGCCCACGTGCCCGTTCAACCCGCCCCCGGCGGACCCCGTCCACCCAACCGGCACCGGCACCGGCACCGGCACCGGCACCGGCACGGCGAGTGGCCCGTGCGCTCATGCCCCCATCGGTCCTGCGGTGGGTCGGTCCATCGACCTGGCGATCCGGCGACCCGGCGATGTCAGTGGTCGTCCCTAAGCTGCTTGGCGTGGTCCGTTCCCGGGAGCGAGTGGGGGTCGTGGTGCGCAGGCCGGTCGAGGGCAATGTTGAGGTTCACTACAGTCAGATCTATGTCGAGAGCGATCCGGACGGCGTTTTCCCGGAACTCGCGGAAGCGCTCGGCGGACAGCGCAACGGGTTGTGCGGGGCGGCGACCCCCGGTCTGCTGTGGCTGATCACCGGCCTGCACACCGGCAGTGTCATCTTCACCGTGGAGGTGCACGACCAGGCCCCGCCGCTGGACGACGGGTGGGAGGAGATCGTGGAGGTCTCCTTCCGGCCCGCCTCCACCAGCACCGCACTCGTGGAGTGGGGAGGCGGGGGTTCGTGGGACCTGGGCCTGGACGAGATCGACCACCGGGTCCGGTACTGCGCCGCAGGCATGGACGAGGGGAAGCAGCACGACACCCGGTTCCCCGAGGAGGCCGAACTGGACCGCTATCTGTTGCAGTTCTGGCCGGCACCGCCCGGTCCGGACCGCGTCCTGAAGCAGACCTCGGAGGTCGCCGCCTACTGGCACGACTACGCCCAGGAGCAGCCGCCCCCGCCGACCCCGGCCGAACGTGCCGAAGCCGCGCGCCTCGCCCGGCTCGCGGAAGCAGAAGCAGAGAGGCGGCAAAGGTTCGCCTACGAACTGTGGCAATGGGGAGGGAAGTTGCCGAGCCCGGCGCTCAGCGCCGTCGGCGGCAATGTGCGCGGTCTGCTCCGCTTCGACCCGGCCCTTGTCCACGCTCTCGACGCCGCGGGCTCCGCAACCCAGCGTCAGGTGGCAGTGCTGGCGGCGCGCCGCGCGTGCGAAGCGGCCGGACTGACCGCGCTGGACCCGGTCGCCGCCGCACTCACGGACCTCGCCGAAGGGCGTCCACTGCCGCCGCCCTTCAACGACCCGGACCGTGCGTGGCGGGCCCTGGAGTCCGACCCGCGCTTCCCCGACAGGACCGTGGCCGAGGCCGTCCCGCCCGAGCGGCCTCCCTTCGAGCCACCCGCCCGGGACGGCGTGGACGCCCCGGTTCCACAGCCCTCGCCGGTGGTGCATCTCGTGGGCCCCGCGGCGATGGTGGCGCATTCGGACTACCCGTCGCCCACCGGAGCGACGGTGTACGCGCTGACCACGGTCGGCCGGCCCGTCCGGCCGCCCCACATGTCCCAGCCGCACATGGCCGTCCCCGCCCTGTTCGGTGCCGCCGGGTCCGACCCGCTCCGGGCCGCCCTCGATTCGGTGTTCGCGGCCGTGGTCACCTACGGCGAGGACTATCCGGCACTTCTGCGGGAGATCCGGTCCGCCTGCCAGGAGTATCCGCAGGCGTAGACATCCCGCCGCTGCCCGGCCGTCGGCGTGGACCTGTGCGGACCGGCGGACCCGGTCCGACCCGTGTCCGCCCCTGGGATGACCCCCGGCGGGCCGGCCGGGCGTCACCCCAGGGAGCCCCGGCTCGTTGCACCGGTATGGCCTACTCCGTACCGGGCGCCCGGCCGCAGACGGCCATGCTCGTGCCCGACCGGCACGCGACATCCGGCGTTGGCCCCGCGGCCATGGGCGACGCGTATGTTCCCTGGTCGTGCGATCCCGCCCCGTCGACCGGTGGTCCGGGCCGGTCACCAGCCCCCTGGAGTGATTCATGGAACGTCGCACCTTCCTCCGCACGGCGGTCATCGGTACCTCGACAGCGGCGTTCGGCGGCTCCCTGTGGCGCGGTGCGGCGCTCGCCGATCCCGCGCGGCCCGGCCCGGGCCCGTACGGCACGCTGCGGCCGGCCGACGCCAACGGCATCGCCCTGCCGGGCGGGTTCACCAGCCGGGTCGTCGCCCGTTCCGGCCAGAAGGTCGGCTCCACCCCGTACACCTGGCACGACGCGCCCGACGGCGGCGCGTGCTACGCCGACGGCACGGGATGGATCTATGTCTCCAACGCGGAGGTCACCCCGGGCGGAGCCGGTGCGGTGCGGTTCGCCCCGACGGGGGCGATCACCGGCGCGTACCGCATCCTGTCGGACACCCGGCAGAACTGCGCGGGCGGGAGGACGCCGTGGAACACCTGGCTGTCCTGCGAGGAGGTGAGCCGGGGCTACGTCCATGAAGCGGACCCCTGGGGAACGGCCCCGGCCGCACGGCGCGACGCGATGGGCCGGTTCAAGCACGAGGCCGCCGCGGCCGACCCCGTGCGCGAGGCGGTCTATCTGACCGAGGACGAGTCGAACGGCTGCCTCTACCGTTTCCTCCCCACCACCTGGGGCGACCTGTCCTCCGGCAGGCTCCAGGTGCTCACCGCCGGAGCCGCCGTCTCCGGCAGCTTCGGCTGGGCGGACGTCCCGGACCCCGGCGGCTCACCGACCGTGACCCGCGACCAGGTGCCGGGTGCGAAGAGGTTCGACGGAGGCGAGGGCTGCCACTACGCCGACGACAAGGTCTGGTTCACCACCAAGGGCGACAACCGGGTCTGGCAGCTGAACCTCACGAGCGACACCTACGAACTGACCTACGACGACTCGCTGGTCAGCGGGGGCGCTCCACTGACCGGGGTCGACAACGTCACCGGCTCCTCGTCCGGTGACCTGTTCGTCGCCGAGGACGGCGGCACCATGGACATCTGTGTGATCACACCGGCCGGGACGGTCGCGCCCTTCCTGCGGATCGACGGCCAGTCGTCGTCGGAGATCACCGGACCGGCCTTCTCACCGGACGGCTCACGGCTGTACTTCTCCAGCCAGCGCGGCACGAGCGGTTCGTCGTCCGGCGGCATCACCTACGAGGTGACCGGCCCCTTCCGCACCTGATCGCACCTTCGCCGCCCGGACCGTGCCCCACCCGTGCTGGTGCAGTCCGGCGGACGGCTTCCGCGCCGACTCCACTGCCGCGCCCGGCTGTTCACCGGGCCCGGGCCCGGCCCCCGCTCCGGTGCGCGGGCGCGCCGAGACGGACCGGGACTCCCGGTGAGTACAGGACGCTGACCGGCTCCGCGTGCCGCGGCGGCAGCCCCGCCGCCGCGACGAGTCCGTCCTGGCATTCCAGGAGTTCCGCCCGGTACAGCGGCCAGCGCGGGTGGTCGTTGGGCAGATAGGCGACGCCGCGAGGGAAGGCGTTGTGCATGCCCCACCGGGCGGTGAGGAAGTGTTCGAGTTCTGTCGGCTCGCCGACGCGTCCGCCCTTGCGTATGACGACCCGGCTGCTGACGCCGCGCGGCGCGGGCCAGCGCCGGGATGTGGTGTAGGCGACGGTGTCACCTTCGGCGCGAACGGACATACGGGACCACATGTACGGCAGCCGGAACCCGGCCCGCCCCATGACCACCGGTACGAGCCGGGCGGCGTCCATCGAGCGGAACGCCACGCCGCGCCTCCCCTCGGCGTCGACCGAGTACAGGCGTACGTTCGTTTCCGGGAAGGCGCCGAAGTACGGGACACCCGGCAGCCGGAACCAGCCGACCCGGTGCATCCGGAAGGCCACGAGGCCGACGTACGTGGTCCCCTGGAACGTGTCGGGCACGGTTCCGGCCGGCAGCAGTCCCGCCACGCGGTCCGGGTCCACGGCCCAGTGGACGAAGGCGAGGTCCAGCCACCACTGGGTGAGCAGTGGCCGTGCGATCGCCGTGGTGGCGTCCGGGCTGACGGGCTCCGGGCGGTGTTCTGTGCTCGACATGACGCCAGCATCGCAGCGTGGCCCACGCCGGCCGGGCGGGGGCCTACCGCAGCGGGATGCCGTGTCCGGGGCCGCGCTCATGCTCGGGCCTGGGGCCCGAGTAGCGCCGGTCGGACTCGGCGATGACCGTGTCGTTGATGCTGGCCTCGCGGCGGGTCATGAGTCCGCGCTCGTCGAACTCCCACAACTCATTGCCGTAGCTGCGGTACCACTGGTCCTCGGTGTCGTGCCATTCGTACTGGAACCGGACGGCGATCCGGTTCCCGCCGAACGACCACAGGCTCTTGCGCAGTACGTAGTCGAGTTCGCGTTCCCACTTGGCGGTGAGGAAGGTGATGATCTGCTCGCGGCCCGTGAGGAAGACGTCCCGGTTCCGCCAGACGGAATCCTCGGAGTAGGCGAGGGCGACCTTGTGCGGATCGCGGGTGTTCCACGCGTCCTCGGCGGCCTGGACCTTGGCGATGGCGCTGTCGGCGTCGAACGGCGGCAGCGGTGGACGGGCCTCGGACATGCTGATGATCCTTCCGGGAGTCGGGAGTCGGGAGTCGGGAGTCGGGAGTCGGGAGTCGGGTCAGGGGACGGCTCGCGCGCGGTGCCGACGTACGGCGTCACGGTTGGCGCAACGCCGGCCACAGTAACGCTGCCGTCCGGGGACCAGGGCGCGCCCCTCTACCGGGAGCTCGGATTCACCGATCACCCGGACCCCGCGCTGTACTGGCGCCCGTGACCGCCCCGTTCCCGTACGCGCTCCAAGGCGTAACGGTGCGGACCGCGGATGGTGTCCGGATGGCCGTAGCGGCGAGAGGGGGCGCTTCTCCCGGTGCGGGACGGTGGGCTGTTCGTGCGGGGGCGCGTTCATCATGCGATATGCTTCATGTGTGTTCGCGGCCGTGACAAGCGGTGGCGGGGCATGCGTTGGTGGTCCAAGGAAAGACACCCCACTTCCCGTGGGGGGATGTAGGTGCAAGGCCTGCCCAGCGCTCGATCAAGACCCGGTCTCCTTCAGGGAGACCGGGTCTTTTGATGTGTGCCGAATAGGGAGTGGGCTACCGGCGGTCGGTGCCGAACGGGCCGTGCCGAATACCTCGCGTCCCCACCGGTCTTCCTTCGCCGCCGCGAAAGGGCCGACGAAGCGCGGTGTCGCTTTCTGCACGGACATCGCGGATGTCGGCACAGCTCTGCGCGGTGAGAATGGGCTCACCGGTGATTCCGGCGAGCTGTACGTCAGGTCCCCCGCAGTCATCACGCAGGTCACGTATCCCGTGGGGCGAGCGAGCGAGCGAGCGAGCGGGTGCGGCGCCGGGGCCGCGGGGTGAATCCAGTGATCCCGATGTCCTCGCCACCGTCCTCGTGGAGAAGCTCGGGGCCGCTCCTGGGAGTCACGACGCCGCTGTGACGAGTGCTTCTTTTGAGCCGAAGTCGCCGTGTGTCAGGGGCTCTTCAGGGCCCGCGCTCCCGGTGATGCCGCACGCCGTGGTGCCGTCGCGGCTGTACCGTGCGGTATGCGGGGTGCCATAGCCCGCAGAAGCGTTGCGGGTGCCCGCCGTATCGCTTCATGGGCAAACGAAGGGCATTTTCTTCCTGCGCCGACCCGCCCGGCCTGTTCCTCCGCCCTGCCTCCGTATGCCTCATACCGCACGTCCTGCGGGTACGGCTTTCAGCTGTCCAAAATTCATCGCACGATGAAATCAACCGTTGACCTGCCCGTGAGTCGACCACAATTATTCATTTGCGGCAGGGAATCGCAAGCTCCCCCCGGCTGCGTACAGCCGGACAACGGCGTCCGGCTCCTTCTCGCCCGCCCCGCCGGCCTCTCGCCGGGCCAATGGAGTGTGCGACGAAGGCGGTTGACGGTACGGCCACCGTCAAGGGAGCCCTGCTCCGGGGCGACGCCGCGGTTCAGTCGGCACCTGCCCGCCGCCGGGCCCGGCGCAGGCGGTGACCTTCCGCGGCGGCCCCGAACGGACTTCGCGCCAGCAGAGCCCATCGGAAAGGCATCATTCGTGCGCATACTGTTCACCACCCTCGGCAGCCCCTCGCACGGGCGCGCCCAACTGCCGCTCGCCAGGGCGCTCGCCGCCGCGGGCCATGAGGTGCTCGCGGCCACCACCCCGCCCATCGGCTCGGTCTTCGAGCACGACGACGTCCGGGTGACGACCCCCATCGACGACGTGATGCCGGGCGCCGATGTGATGCCCGAGCTGGTGGAGATCGCCGGGCGGACGGATCTGGACGAGAAGGAACGGAACGATCTGACCTTGCAGGTCATGTCCCGGTCGGTGGCCAGCGGCATGGCACGTGAACTCCTCGGCTCCCTGCTCCCCGTGGCACAGGACTTCCAGCCGGACCTGATCCTCCGCGACGGCATGGACCTCGCCAGTGTGCTGATGGGTGAGAAGCTCGGCATCCCCCAGCTGCCCACCCCGTCAGGGACCAGCAACTCCCTCGACCCGGCCGACCTGCTTCCGCATCTGAACGTCCTGCGGGAGGAACTCGGGCTGCCCACCCATGAGGACCCCCTGTCCGTCGTCCCGCGCGGCCGCATCGACTACGTGCCGCCGGAGCTCTCCTTCTCCAAGTATCTGCCGGCGTCGTGGTCGTACCGGCAGACGGTGAACGTGGACCGGGGTTCCGTGCTGCCGCGATGGGTCGCGGAACTGCCCACGGACCGCCCCCTGGTGTTCGCCGCCCTGGGCACCGCGCTCCCCATGTTCCAGGAGAGGCAGGGCAGCGAGGAGATGCCCGAGATGCCCTTCCGGATGCCGGACCCGAACGACTCGCTGCGGACGATCATCGAGGCGGTGTCACGTCTCGACGACTGCACCGCCATCGTCGCGACCATGGGCATCCCGGTGGACACCGACGGCCTGCCGTCGCATGTGCACGTCGCCGAGCGGCTGCCGCAGCCGCTGCTGCTGGAGGCCGTGGACCTCTTCCTGACCCATGGAGGGTTCAACAGCATCCGGGAGGCGCTGCGCACGGCCACACCCGTGGCGGTGCTGCCCCAGTTCGGGGACCAGCACAAGAACGCGCAGCGTATCCAGGAACTCGGCCTCGGCCGGAAGGTCACCGAATCCACACCGGACGCCATCACCGGTACCTGCCGCGAGGTGCTGGCGGACAGCGCCATCGCCGCGCGGGCCCGTCGGGCCCGTATGTCGATGCTGGCACTGCCGGAGATCGAGAGCGCTGTCGCCGACCTGGAGAAGCTCGTCGGGTGACGCGTCCGTTCCGCGGCTGCCCGGACCCCGTACCGGGCGGCCGGGCGGCCGCGGAACCCCCTGTTCAACCCCCTGTTCAGCAACCCGGGTTCAGCAACCCGGGTTCACCAGTCCCATTTCAGTGGTCCGACAGCACGGTGCAAGCACGTGCGGCAGAGAAGGTTGCCAAGGATGTCCCCACCCTCCATGATCCCTGACGCCGTGAACCGTGCCGTGCACCTCGGCCGCCCGTACCGGCTGCCCGACCCGACGGGCGTGAACCGCGCCGCCCGCCGTGGCCGTCCACGCCGACTGCCGGTTACGACGGTGCTCTCGGTTCCGACGGTGTGCGCGGTTCCGACGGTGTGCTCGGCACCGTTGAAGGGCTGGTGCGGCGCACAGCCGTCCGGCGCCATACGTCCGGGCACCACCGCATGAGCCGGGGAGACGGCCCGGCCGCCCCGGACGCGACCCCACGCGATGCGAAGAGCGGCCCGCAGGGCGAGCAGGCCGCTCCGGCCCGGCTGACGCACCGGCAGATCGTCACCGTTCTCTCCGGCCTCATGCTCGGCATGTTCCTCGCCGCGCTCGACCAGATGGTCGTCTCGTCGGCGCTGCGCACCATCGCCGACGACCTCCACGGGCTGACCGCCCAGGCCTGGGTGACCACCGCCTACCTCGTGGCGGGCACCATCGCCACCCCGCTGTACGGGAAGCTCTCCGACATCCACGGCCGGCGGCCCGTCTATCTGTGGGCGATCGTCCTGTTCGCCGTCGGGTCGCTGCTGTGCGGATTCGCCACGTCCATCCACCAGCTCGCGGCCTTCCGGGCGGTGCAGGGAATCGGCGGCGGCGGACTGATGTCGCTCGCGATGACGATCATCGCCGACATCACCTCGCCGCGTGAACGCGGCCGCTACCAGGGCTACATCACGGCGGTCTTCGCCGGTTCCAGCGTCGCCGGGCCGTTGGTCGGGGGAGTGTTCGCGGAACGCTCCACGCTTCTCGGGCTCGACGGCTGGCGCTGGATCTTCCTGATCAACGTGCCGCTGGCGGCCCTGGCCGTCGTCGTGATCCTGCGCGTCCTTCGCATACCGCACAAGCCGGTGCGGCACCGGCTGGACCGCGGCGGGGCGGTGGCGCTGGCGGTCGGTATCGTCCCGCTGCTCCTCGTCGCCGAGCAGGGACGCGGCTGGGGCTGGGGCTCCCCCCGGGCGCTGACCCTGTGCGCGGTCGGCCTGGCAGGTCTGCTCGTCTTCGTCCTGGTCGAGCGGCGGATGGGGGACGCCGCCCTGCTGCCGCTGCGGCTGTTCCGCATCAAGGCGTTCCGCCTGGGGGCGGCCCTGCACTTCGTCGTCGGTATCCCGATGTTCGGCGCGATGGCGCTGCTTCCCCTGTACCTGCAACTCGCCCAGCGCATGACTCCCGTGAACGCGGGTCTCGCCTCCCTGCCCATCGTGGTGGCGAACGTGGTGGCGACCATCGCGGTCGGCCGGATGATGTCCCGGACGGGGAAGTTCAAGGTGCACCTGGTGGCGGGCATCGGCTCGCTCACCGCGGGCATGGCGGTGTTCGCGACGCTGAGGGAGGACAGCCCGCTCTGGTACGTCTCCATCGGCATGCTGTTCGTGGGAGCGGGACTCGGCGCGGCGATGCAGACGATCACCACGCTGGCCCAGTCCGACGTCCCCCCGGGGGACATGGGCGCGGCGACCGCGTCGGTCAACTTCTTCCGCTCGAACGGCGGCACGGTGGGCACCGCCATGTTCTTCTCGATCCTCTTCTCGCTGGCCGGCCCGCGTATCGGCGAAGGGCTGGCCGAGGCCCGTGAGGAACCGTCGTTCCGCCAACTGGAGGCCGAGCCCGCGAACGCCGGTGCGCTGGAAGGGGTCCTGCGGCCCGACGGCGGTCTCAACCTGGAGGACTCGGCCTTTCTTCGGACTGTCGACACCCAGGTCGCACAGCCCTTCCTCGACGGCTATGTCAGCGCGATGCAGGCGGTCTTCCTCACCGGGGCCGTCGTGGCGCTGCTCGCCTTCGTGATCGCCGCGTGGCGGGTGCCGGACACCACACTGTCCTCGGAGTGATGACGCCTTGTCTCCGGGAGCACGGGAGCACGAAAGCCGGGGGACAGGGACCCGGGAGCGCGGGACCCGGGAATTCCCGGGCATGTCGTCGGCGGGAGGGGGTAGCCGCAGGGATGAGAAGAGTGCACCACGGATCGACGATAGGAGTCAGATCGTGCACGCCTCCAAGAGCATGTCCGATATCAGCGCACCTTCCCATGTCCAGGGTCTCGCGGTTCTCAGCCTGGCCCTCGGAATCCTCGGATTCTTCTTCTTCAGCCTGATTCTGGGGCCGCTCGCCATCCTGACGGGATACCTGGCCATGCGAGGCACGGAGCCTCAGCACACGGCCATGGCGAAGGCCGGGATCGCGGTCGGTACCGCCGTCCTGGTCCTCCACGCGATCCTGCTCACGGCACAGTCCTGAACAGTTCTCACGGTTCTCCTCTGACGGAGCGGCCCGGCGTGGTTCGCGGCGTTCCGTCGGACCCTTTCGCCGGTGCGACCGGCAGCCGGTGCGATCCGGTGAGGTGATCCCGTGACGTGATCCATGTCCGTCCCGTGTCAGCTGTCGCTCCGGGCGGCGAGGCCGGTGGACCCGATCAGTCCGGCGAGCCCGGCGAGTCCGGTGGCCGCGATGCGGCCGCCGTCGCCATGAGCCGGGCCGGGGCCGGTGTCTCCAGGGCATGTCCACGTCGGATGGGGGTACCCGGGCTGGGACACCCAGGGGAGGGAACTCGGATGACGACGACGGACGGGTCCGGTACAGCCACGACGGACCATGAAAGTTCTTGCTGCGGGAGACATCCCGCAGCCGGGAGCCAGGGATCCGAGGAGAGCCCGCGGGAGCGGGTGAACCGGCGGTGGAACGAGATACTCCAGGAGACCCGCGTCGCGCAGACCGGCGTCCAGATCCTGTTCGGATTCCTGCTGAGTGTGGCCTTCACCCAGACCTTCCGTGAGCTGGAGGAGCCCAGCAAGGTGCTGTACGTGGTGACGGTGGCGCTCGGAGCGTCCGCCACCGCGGCCCTGATCGCACCCGTGTCGATCCACCGGTTCCTCTCCGGCCAGAGCATGAAGGACGAGGTCGTCAGCTACGCCGCCCGCCTGGTGATGTGCGGGCTGGTGCTGCTGGCCCTGACCATCGGATGCACCCTGCTCCTCATCCTCCACGTCGTGCTGTCCGGGACGGTGGCCACAATCATCGCCGCGGTGGTGATGATCTGGTTCGTCCTGTGCTGGTACGTACTGCCCTTCCGGCTGAGTCGCCAGGGACCCCGCTCCACCACCGGCGCGGCTTCCAGCACCGACTGACATCCCGTCGGCGCCGGACTGCCCGACGTGTACGTCAGGCGTCCGACCGGACCGCGTCGGCAGGGCCCCATGAGGGGGTTTCCCCCACCTCCGAGTGGTGGCCCGCCGGATGGGCAACGGCGTTTCGTACGGCCATCGTTGGGCGTCCGGGCCTCCGTTCGTCCGGCGATGACGGTTCGTCCATGTGAGGGCGGAGCCGCCGTCCGCCACGTGGTGAGGGCGGAGCCGCCGTCCGCCAGGTGCCGCGGAAGGCCGACCGAAGGATCACGAGGGGGAACAGTGGAACGTCCGGTGGAGCGCGGTCTTCCGCGCCGAACGCTGCTGGCCGGTGCCGGGACTGCTGGTGTCGGGACGGTGTGGGGAGCCGAGGGGAGCGCCGTCGCCGCCGGGCGGACCCGGCCGGTGGGCCAAGGGGCGGTGGACGCCGAAGCGGCACGTCTGGAGCGGGGGCTGATCGCGCTGCGGTGGGACCTCCACCGGCATCCCGAGGCGCCGGGGCAGGAGCGGCGTACCGCCGGTGTGGTGGCCCGCGAGCTGCGGGCGGCCGGGCTCGACGTGACCACCGGGGTCGGCGGCCACGGTGTCGTCGGCGTCCTGCGGGGGGCGCGTCCGGGCCGGACCGTCGCGTACCGGGCGGACATGGACGCGGTACCGGCCAGGGACATCATCGGTGGCGGCCCGTCGGTGGCCCATCTCTGCGGGCACGACGTCCACACCGTCATCGCACTGGGTGTCGCACGGGTCCTGTCGCGGTTGCGGCGACGGCTGGACGGAACGGCGGTGTTCCTCTTCCAGCCCGCCGAGGAGACCCTGTCCGGAGCCCGTGCGCTGATCGACGCGGGCGTGCTGGAGCGCACCGGTACGGAGGAGATCCACGCGCTGCACTGCGGGCCGTTCCCCGTCGGCCGGTTCGCCGTGACCCCGGGATTCGGGATGCCGGGCCAGGACAAGGCGGAGGTGACCGTCCCCGGGCCGGACGCGCCCGGTACGGCGCGACGACTGGCCGAACAGATCGGCGGGCTCGCGACGGTGCCCTTGCCGCGCACTCCCGCGGACCTTGAGCGACTGGTCGCCGACGCCCGCACGCCCGACGGGCCGCTGGCCCGGTTCGTGACCGTACAGGCCCGCGCACAGGAGGCCGGGGTGAGCGTGTCCTACCGCTGTTGGCCCGAGGACCGGTACCTGGACGTCCGAGAAGACATCCGCCGACTGGCCGCGTCGTTCCCCGGGGCCCGGGTGAGCTTCCCCGCCGGGCCGTTCCCGGCGATGGTCTGCCCGGAGCGCGACGGCCGCGCGCTCGCCCGGTATCTGCGCCGCACCGGTGGCCGGGACGCCGTCATCCGGCTCCATGCCGCCTTCCCACCCTTCAGCGGCGAGGACTTCGCCCTCTACCTGGACCGACTCCCCGGTACGTTCACCTTCCTCGGCGTCCGCGCGCCTGGCGCCCCCATCACCACGAGTTACCCGCACTTTCCCGACTTCGCCCCGGACGAGCGTGCCATCGGCATCGGCGTACGGGCCATGGCGGGCTGGATCGCGGAGCGGACTTCGCGGGCGAAGTGAGTTCCTTCACCCTTGACCTGAACCGTAGTCGAGGTCCTACGGTCGCTGTGGCGGAACTGGCCCCGGTCGACCTCCGGAGCCCGAAGCCTGGTGCGGTCTGGTGCCCAGGGCGCATGGCGAAGCGAATCGGCTGGAACGGAAGGCGGAGTGGTGGAGTACTCGCACGAGGACGGGGAACTGGTGGGCCAGCCGGTCGGATACTGGACCTGGGCGGCGAACAAGACGCTCATGGCGTACGTCAGGGGGCGGCTCGCGGCGATCGGGATCACCCAACCGCAGTGGTGGGTGCTGCACCAGGCCCTGCACAGCGAGCACGGGGTGACCCGGGACGAGTTGACCGGCGCGCTCCAGGCCAACCTCGACGTCGGGGCTGGTCTGGCCCCCGACATCGATCTCCTGGTGGAGCGGACGTTGCTCGTCCCGGACGCGGAGGGACGGCTGCGGATCACCGACGAGGGCAGGGCACTGCACCGGCGCGCCGCCGAGACCCAGCGGACCAGTCGCGAGCATGTGCACGCGGACATCCCGGACGAGGAGTACCTGATCACCCTCAAGGTTCTCCAGCGCATGATTCACAACGCGGGCGGAGACGTGACCCAGCGCTGACGGCCGGCGGCGGCACCCGGCGGGCGGACGGCACCCGGCACACGGGCCCAAGGGGCCGCGTCGGCAGGGGTGTTCCCGTCGGCCGTGCGGGTGCGCCGGCCGCGGCCCGGATCACAGCAGACGGGCCAGAGGCAGTGCGGCGATGTCGGCGGCGGGCCGGGACAGATACAGGTCGGCGTGGTAGTAGCCGTCCTCCTCCTTGTCCGCCGTGGGCAGCCCGGTCGCGGCCAGGGCGTCGAACGCCGCCTGCCGTTCCGCGTCGTCGGCGAAGCGGCGCTGCCGGAAGGTACGGCCGGTCAGCTTCTCCGTCACCAGGCCCGAACCGGCGAGCAACTCGGCGATCGGCTCGTAGGGCACCGTCCGCAGCACGAACGCCGCGACCCAGGGCGGGGCCGCCACACAGTCGAGGAGCCGGGCGAACGTCCGGGTACGGACGTAGCCGATGCCGCCGGTCACGGTGATGAGGTCCGTGTCCGCCAGTGCGTCGCGCAAGGCGGGGCTCGGCCCGGTGACTTCGAGGTTCTCCGCGAAGGCGTCTTCGAGCAAGCCCGCTTCACGGGCGTATCCTGCGGCGTGGGCCGCCGCGTCGATTCCCGTCACCGAAACGGCTTCCGGGGTACGGCGCGCCGTGAAGAAGGCCCGGTCCTCGGCCGCGAGCTGCCGGGCCGACAGGGCGGCGATGCGGGGTGTGGCGTACCGGGTGTACAGCTCGGCCAGGGTCACCCGGTGGTTCAGGAGCGCCGCGTTGATCCCGTAGGAACAGCACAGGTCCACCACGGCAGGTGGCGTCCGGTCGGGGCGCAGCCGGCGCAGTGCCTCGGTCAGTGCCCGGAAGGCGGCCTGGCCGTGGTGGGGTATCTGGTACCCCAGCGGGCGCAGTGTCGCGAAGTACGGGCGGGGGTCGGGGCAGTCGTAGATGTCGCCGAAGTTCGCTTTGCCCCAGTCGGCACTCGTGGTGGTGCTGCTCGGTTCGGCAGTCATGGAAGGCCCTTCTGACGTGCGTCGCCATGCAAAGGACTCGACAAACCGTAGAGAGTTACGGCCGAAGGCGGTGCGGTGGTGCGCCACGGCTTCCGGTCCCGCCTCCTCGGCACGGGCGGCACGCGACGGCATCCGGGAGGAGCAGACCGGGCGGGGGCTCCATACATCCAGTGTCGCCAGCCCGACCGGGCCCGTGCCAGCGACTAACAGGCCAACACACCGGTCCCGAACGGCTCCGTTGCGGATGTCACGCTCCTCGTGGCGGCGGACGCCCGGCCGGTGCGCGGGCCACGCGGCGCCGCGGTTGACCCTGACGCAGGGGCAACCGCGCAGCATGGTCGGCATGACGACAAGAACTGCCGCGACCGAGGTCACGGGACCGCGTGAACCGTACGACGAGCACGAGTTGGCCCCCGGAGCCGGCCAGGGGCCTTGCCCACCGGCGAGCACCTCGACGCGGACCGGTGACGACGGGGACAACCGGACCGGTGACGACGGGGGCCACCGGATCGGCGGAGGCGACGGGACGATGCGGCACTTCACGGTCCACCACGACGGCGTGACGATCCCGGTGTCCCGCGGCGGCCGGGGACGACCGCTGGTCCTGTGCCCCGGACTGAACTCGACCCAGGCGGACCTGAGCGAGCTCGCCGAACTCCTTCGACGCGACTACGACGTGGTCACCTTCGACCTCCGGGGCCACGGCCTCGCATCGGGAGCCGACCGGTACTCCTTCGACGCGTTCCTGAGCGATCTCGTCGCCGTACTCGATGAGCTGGAACGTCACGACCCGGCTGCGGCGCCCGTGCTCGTGGGGTACTCGCTGGGCGCGGATCTGGCTGTGCGCCATGCCGCCGAGCGGCCCGGTGCCGTCGCCGGGCTCGTCCTCATCGACGGGGCGAACCCGTTGCCCGAACCGTTCATCACGGACATCGACCTGGTGGAGTTCCGCGCCATGGCGCGGGATCAGGCGCGAAGCGCCGAGCGGGCCAAGGGCACCGCGCGTCAGGTCCTGCTCACCGCGCGGGACATCTTCGCCCTGGGACAGGAGATCGACGAGGTGCGGTCCAAAATCCTCGACCGGTACCGGGAGATCGACCGCCCCATCAACATGATCATGTCCACCGCCATCGCCGGTGACAGCACCGAAGGCCGTGCGCCGCGGCACAACCAGCTCTGGCGCGGCGGCGTCGAGCGGCTCGTCCGCGAGCAGCCGCACATCGCCACGTCCTGGCTCGACACCGGCCACCAGCTGGTCTTCACACACGCTCCTCGGATCGCGGAGATCATCCGCCGCGCGCACCACCCGTCGGCCGCGCCCGCTTCCTGAGCGGTCATAGGAGACTGGTCCGATGCTGACCATCGGCGAGCTGGCGTCGTACGCCGGGGTGACCGTGCGCGCGGTGAGGCACTATCACGCCAAGGGGCTGCTGCCGGAGCCGGAGCGGGACCACTCCGGCTATCGGCGGTACGGCGCCGACGCGGTGGTCGAGCTGATCAGAATCCGGACCCTCGCCCAGGCAGGGGTTCCACTGTCACGCGTCTCGGAGCTGCTCCAGGCCGACGGGAAGGAGTTCGCCGCGGCGGTCGCGGACATCGACAAGCGGCTGCGCGCGGAGATCCGGGAGCGTCGGCGGCACCGCGAACAGATCGCCCTCCTCGCCTTCGGGGACGGCCTGGCGCTGCCTCCGGAGGTGGTCGGGTTCCTCGACCGGCTGCGGGCGCTCGGGGTCGACGAGCGGATCGTCCAGGTCGAACGCGACGGCTGGATTCCGCTGGCCGCGCACTCACCCGAGCGGGTCGCCGAGTGGACGGCACGCAAGCGGAAGCAGCTCGCCCACCCGCAGCTCATCGACTTCTACCTCACCCTGGGCCAGGCTCTTGACCGGACCGACGACGATCCACGGCTGGCCGAACTGGCCGACGAGCTCGCCGTCTACCTCGACCGGCTCGCCGACGAACAGGGCGAGGACCACGTGGACGACGCCGAGATCGGGCCACCGTTCGTCACCCTGATGGACAACTTGGCGTTCGACGCCGCGCCGCCGGCGCGTCGGCTGATCGAGCTGCTGGAACGGCGCGGCTGGACCGGCTGGACCAAGGTCGAGCGCCTGGACCCCGCACGGAGCGCGGCCGGAGACCGGCAGCAGGGCACGCGGAAGCGGCGCCCCCGGCACGAACGCTGAGAACAGCCCTCGACAGCCCCCAACGCCAACGCCAACGCCGGCTTCGGCCCTGGCCCCAGCTTCAGCTCTGGCCCCAGCCCCAGCCCCGGGCCCGGCTCCAGCCCCAGCTCCGGCCTCGGCCCGGTCGAGTGCCGGGCCGCAGTGGTCAGCGCAGCCGGGCTCCCGGCCCGCTGAACGGGGAACCCGGCTCGGGATCTTGCGGTGACCGTGGGTGGCGTCGCCCCTGAGGTGGCTGCGCGGTCCGGCGTCCTGGCCCCGGTCCGGCCGCGCCGGGCAGAGGACCGGCGAGGTGGCCGCAGCGGACGGCGGCGCGGGGGAGTGGGCTTCCTGCCGCCGGGCACTGGGCGGCGGCAGCCGCATTGCGTAGGGTCGAGGTCGTGACCGGAACCGGGCCGACCGCCGTGCGGCAGAATTTCCTCAACTCTGTTCGGCCGGGCGAGGTCAGGAGGGGAACGGTGTCCGGCTTCGAAGGCCGGGAAGCCATCGTGGACCTTGAAGGGGCAACGGCCCCGCCTGGAGTGGTGGTGGGCCGCATCATCCGGCACGAGCTGTCATGGCGTCGCGCGGACGATCCGGCGGAACTGGTCGACATCGGACAAGTGGTCGAGGCCGAGGTGATAGGGGTCGACCGGGGCAGGGAATGTGTCCTGCTCTCGGCCAGGGCCTGTGAGGACCAGGCACTGCGGGCCTTCCTCGTCGGTATCCGGCGCGGCGACATCATGACCGGGACGGTGGCGGGCGTCCACAACTTCGGCGTCTTCGTCAACCTCGATGGCGAACCTGCGGAGAACCGCACCGGCTACGACGGCACGGGATTCATCCGGGGCCCCGAACTGTCCTGGTCGCACATCGATCATCCGTCGGACGCCGTCGAGGTGGGGCAACGGGTCACCGTGAAGGTGCTCGACGCGGACACGCGCCAGGGGCAAGTGGCCGTGTCGTTGAAGGCACCGCAGGAAGATCCCCTTCTCGGGTTCGCCGACCAGGTCGGCAAGGTCCTCCCCGGCCGCATTGTGAAGCTCGTCCCTTTCGGTGCCTTCGTGCGCGTCGCTGAGGGAATCGAGGGCCTTCTTCATCTGACCGACCTCACCGACGAGCCGGTCGGCTCACCTGAGGAGGTCGTCGCGGTGGGGGACCCGGTCACGGTGAAGATCGTCTACGTCGACCCTCAGCACCGCCAGGTCGGGCTGGAGCTTGCGCGCGCGACATAGAACGTCTGCCGGGCCCACCCGCCGCAGCGTCACGGAAAGCGAGTCACGGCCGTTCCGCCTTCCGGGCGACGAACGCGGCGACGCTCCTCGTGGCACCCTCGGCGGGTCCCTCCACCAGGCGCGAGGTCACGACGAGCCCGGCCTCGTCCGGGAGCCCGGCGACCCGATCCGGTGGCAGCAGAGCTGGAGGTCGGCTCCGAGTGCTCCCCGTCCGGCGGTTGCGCGGGGGTATACGCGCTGGGCCGTGTGCGGTGCGCGCCGCCGCGTCGCACACCGGACAACCACTACGCCGATCACCGACCGCCGGTATGCCGAACAACCCGTAGGAGTGAATAGGCGGGAAGTCCTATGTGCGCCGGGAGGGAGCCCGGCAGTCTGCTGTCCGACGCTCAGGGCGGTCCCGGGGGAGGGGCATGTTCGGGCGCCGGGTCCCGGGGGCCGGTGCCACCGCGGACCGTTCGCGCGGCGACGACGGGAGGGGGCACACATGCGGATCGAAGAGGACACCGGAGTCCCGGCCTGGGCACCGGCCGGGGGCGCGGCACCCCGTCCGGCGGGCAAGCGGCACAGGAGCGTGCCGCGTCATGTCGCGTGCGTGATGGACGGCAACGGCCGGTGGGCTGCGCAGCGGTCCCTGCCACGTACGTCGGGCCACCGCGCGGCGGAGACGACGGTGATCGACGTCATCGAGGCGGCCCGGTCGGCCGGTGTGGAGTGGCTGAGCCTCTACGCGTTCTCCACGGAGAACTGGCGGCGCCCGGGCAGCGAGGTCGACTTCCTGATGCACCTGGTGCGCCGGGTGGTGCGCAAACACGCGCCGCTGCTCCACGCCCGGGGCATCCGCTGCCGCATCCTCGGCGGGTCGGATGCGCGGATACCGGCCCCGTTGGCGCGGGACTTCGACGACCTGATGACGCTGACCGGGGCCAACCGGGGCATGACGCTGACCGTGGCGTTCGACCACGGGGGGCGCGGGGACATCGTCGAGGCGGCCCGGTCGCTCATCCGCAGCGGTGTGGCGGCCGACGCCGTGTCCGAACAGAGCTTCGCCGCCCATCTGCCCTTCCCCGACACACCCGACGTGGATCTCGTCATCCGCACCTCGGGGGAGCAGCGCATCTCCAACTTCATGCTGTGGCAGGTCGCCTACGCCGAATGGGTCTTCCCGCCGGTGCTCTGGCCCGACTTCCGCGCGGCGCACTTCGTGGAGTGCGTGCACACCTACCAGCAGCGCGACCGCCGGTTCGGCGGCGTCGCACCGGACGTGAACGGAGCCCCCCGATCGTGACCAGCAGCGTGCCCAGCGCCTCCGGCCCCCATCCCGACAGCGGCGAGCCGGAGGCCACCGCCGGCCACGGGCCCGGGCAGCTGCTCCCGCCCGCCGACGCCGATCCCGCGTTCGACCCGGGAGCGCGGTTCCGTCAGTTCTTCAACGACCCCCGCTGGGCACTGGCCATGCTCCGCGCCACCGTGCTGGAGGCCGCGCATCCGCAGATCGGTGCTGCCCTGATCGACAGCTCCACCTTCGTCGCGCACCCCTGGCGGCGGCTCCGGAACACCCTCCTGAGCATGCAGCGCATGTTCGGCGCCGACGACGAGGTGCGGCAGCGGGAGGCGGCACGCCTGAACCGGATGCACGCGCGGTTGAGCGGCACCGACGCGCGCGATCAGCCGTACGACGCGATGGACCCCCAGGTCCGGGCCTGGGTGGTGGCGACGATGTACGAGAGCGCCGTCACCATGTACCGGCTCAGCGGTCAGCCCCTCGACCAGAGCACCATGGAGGGCTTGTACGCCGAGTTCCAGGCGTTCCTCGCGGTCCTCGGGGACCAGGCCGGTCATCTGCCACCCACGCTCCAGGAGTTCTGGCCGTACTACGACCGCGTGGTCGAGGAGGAGCTGGAGAACACCGAGGCGCTGCGCATCATCCTCTACAAGCTGTTCGACCATCTCCCCGCGCCGGCGGTGCTGGAGGGGCTGCCCACCGTCTGGGCGGCCGGCCGGGCACTCGCCGGACCGGTCCTCGGCGCGGTCACCGTGGCGTCACTCCCGGAGTCCTTCCGCCGTCGCGCGGGTCTGCCCGAACTCCCCGGCGCCCGCACACTGACCCAGAGCGCCTATCTGGCCATCGGCCTGGCACGCTTCCTGCCCGACGACTGGATCCAGGCGGAAGCGGTGGCCGGCCTGCTGACCCTGTCCCCCGACAGCGACGACCCCCGCGCCAGGACGGTCACGGCGGTACGCGACGGGATCAAGCGGGCCGGAGCCCTGATCAGGCTGATCACCCCACTTCCCGCGGAGCCGCCGTCCACGGGGTCCACGGACAGCGCCGGGTCGCGGCGCGGCGCCGAGGAGTTCTTCCACGCGGTGCTGGACCAGACCGGTGACGGCTATCTGACCTGGCCCGACCTCGCGGCCATGGCCCGCGAGCTCTCCGGCCGCCTCGACCTGGACGAACCCGAGGAGACCCGGCTCTACAACGCCTACGCCGACTGGTGGAAGGAACTCCAGACGGCCCTCGACAGCGACGGCGACGGCCGCGTCAGCGCCGAGGAGTACGCCGCCGCCGTACCCACGCTCGCCGGGCCCGCCCTGATCAGGGTCGCGGACGTCCTCTTCGACGCCACCGACACCGACGGCGACCAGTCCATCGACGCGGACGAGTACCGGGCACTGTTCCGCACCGGCTTCGTCCGCGACCTGGCCGACACCGGCGGCACCTGCTCCCGGAGCGCCTTCGTGAAGGACTTCCTGTCCTTCATGTCGGGTCGCGAGCGCTCCAAGGCCTACGATCCGCTGCTCGCGCAGGCATGAGGCCACGGGCCGGTCCGGCCAGGGGACGGCCAGGGGACGCCGGCCGGGCGGACCGTGTCGCGGCACGGCTGTACGGGGGAGCTTCCCGGCGCAGGAGGCTGACCCGCGGCGACTTCGGGCCGGGGCCCTCGGTGGCGGGACCGGCCCGCGATACGGATCGTGACCATGATCAAAGCACAGG
This sequence comes from Streptomyces uncialis, assembly GCF_036250755.1. Lineage (NCBI taxonomy): Bacteria > Bacillati > Actinomycetota > Actinomycetes > Kitasatosporales > Streptomycetaceae > Streptomyces > Streptomyces uncialis. The sequence continues at coordinate 8,910,344 of NZ_CP109583.1, forward strand.
CGTCCGCGGGTCTCCGTGGACGAAGAACCGCAGGTCTGGTGGTGGCGATGGTGGTCGGCGCGCTGGGAGCGGTACTCCCGGCCGCCCCACCGGCCACCGCCACGGGCCACGCACCGGCCACCGCCACGGGCCACGCACCGGCCACCGCCTCGGGCCTCCCGTCGGCCGTCAGCCCGGGTCTGCCGTCGGCCGTCACCCCGGGCCTCCCCGAGACCGCCGCCGCCCCGCTCAGGTCCGCATCGCTCAAGGCTGCCCCGCTCAAGGCCGCCGCCCCGCGTGCCGGGACCCCGTTGGTGGCGGAGACGTTCACGGGCGCGACAGCCGACGCCGGCTTCGTCGCCGTGGGCTCGGCGTGCCTCACCGGGGCGCCGGCCGCCCCGGCGCCGGGGCCGGGCGGGCACCCGCTCGGCGGCTGCCCGGCGGCGCGGACCGGACCGGTCCCCCCGGCCGACGGCGCGCCCCACGGGTACCTCCAGCTCACCGACGCGTCCAACGACCAGTCGGGTGCCGTCCTCTACGACCAGGCGCTGCCCGCCGCCGAAGGACTCGACGTCACCTTCGACCAGTGGCAGTACGGCAGCACCACTCCGGCGACCCCGGCCGACGGCATCTCGTTCTTCCTGGTGGACGGCGACACCTCGCTCACCCATCCGGGGGCGTTCGGCGGCAGCCTCGGCTACGCGCAGAAGCTCCCCGACGACAACCCCGTCAACCCCTTCGTCCCCGGGGTCGACCGGGGGTATCTCGGTGTCGGCCTGGATGTCCTCGGCAACTACTTCGGCGACTGGGAGCAGCGCGGCAACGGCTGCGCCCAGCGCTCACCGGCGGGCACCGCGTTCCGGATTCCCGCACCCGGCGCCAACATGGTGACCGTCCGGGGTCCGGGTGACGGTATCGAGGGGTACTGCTTCCTGACCGCCACCACGAGCAACTTCACGACGAACGGGCCCTGGCCGTCCACCCTGCCCGGTTCGCTCCAGGGGCCGCTGACGGATCTGCCGCCCGGTGCCACCCCGGCAGAGGCCGAGACCGCGCTGGAGCCGTCGCGCCGCCGGGTGAACGTCCATCTGACCCCGGCGCCGAACCCGGTGCTGACGGTGGCGGTGGACTTCAACGACGGGGCGGGCTTCCAGCAGGTCATCTCCACCCCCGCGCCCGAACCGGTCCCCGACACCTACAAGTTCGGCTTCGCCGCGTCGACCGGGCTCTTCACCGACGTGCACCTCATCCGCAATGTCGCCATCGCCACCGAACGGCCGCTGCCCGCGCTGGACCTGGTGAAGCAGGTCCGTGAGCCGCTGCCAGGTCTGCTGGAGGAGGGCAGCGAGGTCCCGTACGACTTCGTGGTCACCAACTCCGGTGGCGCGCCGATCACCCAACTGGTGGTGAACGACCCGAAGGTCGGTCCGGTGAGCTGTCCGGTCACCACGCTCGGTGTGGGCGAGACCGTCACCTGTACGGCGACGTATGTGGTCACCGCCCAGGATGTGGCGCAGGGGTCGATCACCAACACCGCTGTCGCGAGCGGCACTTCGGGTGGTACCCCGGTCAGCTCGCCGCCGTCCGACGAGACCGTGCCGATCGCGCGCGCCCCGGGCATCTCGCTGGAGAAGCGGGTCACGACCCCCGGCCCGTACACCGTGGGCACCCAGGTCGGGTACGGGTACACGGTCCGCAACACGGGGGGCCTCCCGCTGACCGGTGTCACGGTGACGGACGACCGGGTCACCGGCATCACCTGTGACGCGACCACCCTGCAACCGGAGGGCGAGAGCGGCGACAGCACCGAATGCCGGGGCACGTACACCGTCACCCAGGCGGACGCCGAAGCCGGTTCCGTCACCAACACCGCGAACGCCACGGGTACCGCGGCGGGCCGGACCGTCACCTCACCCCCGGCCCAGGCGACCCTGCCGATCGCCGGCGGGCCCGCGATCTCCGTCACCAAGCGGGTGACCAGCCCCGGCCCCCACCGGGTCGGTGACACCGTCGAGTACGCGTACACCGTCACCAACAGCGGCACCCGGACCCTGACCGGGGTACGGGTGACGGACGACCACATCACGTCCGTCGTCTGCGCGGCGACGACCCTGGCGCCGGGCGCCGTGACGACCTGCACCGGCGCGTACGTCCTCACCGAGGCGGACGGCCGCGAGGGCGAGGTCACCAACCGCGCCCAGGCCGCCGGGGAGGACCCGGCCGGGAACACCGTGGTGAGCGGCCCTGTCACGGCGACCGTCACGATCCCCCCGGTCAAGGGCACCATCAAGGTCCACAAGACCGACGCGAAGAACGGCCGGGCGCTGCCAGGAGCCGTCTTCGAGGTCTGGGAGGAGACGAACGGGGTGACCGGCCTCCAGACCAGGGCCGCAGGCACCGTCCCCGCGGACACCCGGATCGGTGGCGGCTGCGCCACGGACCGCGCGGGTGTGTGCGTCTTCGGTGATCTGCCCGCGGGCGCGTACTACCTGCGGGAGACCGACGTTCCCGAGGGCTATGTGCTGCCCGCCAGGCCCGTCACCGGTCCCTACGAGATCACCGCCCTGAACGCGGACACCCCGATCGGCGTCCGGATCGCCAACCAGCGGGGTGAGAACCCCAAGGGCAAGGCGGTGCGGTCCTGATCCGACACCATTTCCCGTGCCGGGCTTCCACACGGAGCCCGGCACGGCTGTGCCGGTCCGGGACCGCACGGCCGAAGCGCACCGCACCGCTCCCGGCCGTGACGGGTGTGCTCCTGGGGCGCCCAGGGGCCGTTGTGCCGTCTGAGTCTGTCCGGACTACGTCTGGCGTACCGCGACGAGTGCTCTACGTCGTACAGCGGTACGAGGCCCGTCGAGCGTGTGAAAGCGCTCCTAAAAGGGACCAACTCCGTTGGTTTCGGAGCGAAATGACGCTGAGTCATATGTCACCGGGTCAGGAAGCGCACAGCTTCTTGCGTATGTCGACGAGTCTGATTAGGTTAGCCTTACTTTACCGAGCGAGGGGGGATGCATGTTTGCCCGGGACGGGGGAAGTACGGGCTCGGTCGCGCTGGTCACCGGGGCGGCCAGAGGGATAGGGGCCGCCGTGGTCGACGGACTGGTCCGTGAGGGCGCGACCGTCGCCGCGGTCGACATCGACGCGGACGGTCTGAAGGATCTCGCGGAACGCTCCGGCGGAAGGGTCGTCCCCTTCACCGCCGATGTGGCCGACCCGGCCGACGTCGCCGACGTCGTCGACCGGACCGAACACGACATCGGGCCGATCGTCACCGGGGTGTCCGTCGCGGGCATCCTGCGGCCCGCACCGCTGTGCGAGACCACCGACGAGGACTGGGCGGACACCTTCTCCGTGAACACCACGGGCGCGTTCCTCGTCCTGCGTGAACTGGCCCGCCGGATGGTCCCACGAGGGCGCGGTTCCCTGGTGACCGTCGGCTCCAACGCCTCGGGCGTACCACGTACGGGCATGGGCGCCTACGCGGCCTCCAAAGCGGCGACCACCATGCTCACCCGCTGCCTCGGACTGGAGGTCGCCCGCCACGGCATCCGCTGCAACGTGGTCTCACCCGGCTCGACCGACACCCCGATGCAGCGACTGCTGTGGACGGACGAGGACGACCTCGACCGGGTGATAGCGGGCACCCCCGAACAGTTCCGGGTGGGCATACCGCTCGGGCGCATCGCCGAGCCGGCCGACATCGCCGACGCCGTGCTGTTCCTGGTCTCCGACCGGGCCCGGCACATCACCATGCAGAACCTGTTCGTCGACGGCGGCGCGACCCTGCGCGCCTGAGGAAGGAATCGCTGACGTGTCCATATCCGCGCTGGTGCGCCCGAGGCCTGTGCACCGGGCGGCCGACCTCCTGGCTGCCTATCTGCCCGGCTCCTTATACTTCTCCTCCCCCCGGGGGACCCTGCTCGCCGACGGCGTCCACGCCCGGGTGCGGGCCGGTGGCGGGGCGCAGGCCCTCGCCGCGGCCGAGGCGCTCGACGCGGCCGCCACGGCGGGAGTGCCCGAGCCCGTCGTCGCCGGGGCCGTCGGCTTCAACCCGGCGGCGGAGACCGGCCTGGTGGTGCCCTCCGTGGTGCGGCGCGCGGACGCCCCCGCCGGGGTACGGGCCCCCGAAGCGGAGTCCGGCACCTCATGGACGATCACCCCGCGCCCCGAGTCCGCGCGCTACGCCGAAAGCGTCCGCCGCGCCCTGGAACTCATCGGCCGCGGCGACCTGCGCAAGGTCGTACTGGCCCGCGGTCTGGAACTGACCGCGGACGCCCCGGTGTGGGTGCCCGCGCTGCTGGCCCGGCTGGTGCGCGCCGACCCCGCCGCGTACGCCTTCGCCGTGGACGTCACCGCGCCCGGTGACCCCGCCCCGCGCACCCTCGTCGGAGCCAGCCCCGAACTGCTCGTGTCCCGTCGCGGCGCGACCGTGGTCGCCAACCCGCTGGCGGGCTCGGCCCCCCGGTCGGGCGACGACGCGCTGGACCGCGAGCGGGTCGCGCGGCTGCGTGAATCGGCCAAGGACCTCGGCGAACACGCCCACACCGCGGCCCAGGTGGCCGAGGTGCTCGGCAGGTTCTGCGCCGACCTGGACGTGCCCTCGGGGCCCGAGGTGATCGGCACCCCGACCATGTGGCATCTGTCCACCCGGATCACCGGACGGCTGGCGGACCCCACCGACCCCGCCTGTTCGGCGCTGGGACTGGCCGAGGCGCTGCACCCCACCCCCGCGGTGTGCGGTGTGCCCGCGCCCGGCGCCCTCGCCGCCATCACGGACCTGGAACCGCAGGCCCGCGGCTACTACGCGGGGATGGTCGGCTGGACCGGCCTCGACGGCGACGGCGAGTGGGCGGTGACGATACGCAGCGCCGAGGTGTGCGACCGGACCGTGCGGCTGTTCGCCGGGGCCGGGATCGTCGCGGGCTCGGACCCCGCCGCCGAACTGGCCGAGACCGGGGCGAAGTTCCGCACGCTGCTGCGTGCCCTCGGCGTGGAGGACATGGCATGACCGTGGACCATGTGCCCTGGCCGCCGGACACCGCCGCGCGCTACCGGGCGTCGGGCCACTGGCGCGGACAGACCTTCGGGGCGCTCCTCACCTCGCTGGCCGCCGCGTACCCGGACCGGACCGCCGTCGTCGGCGGGGACACCCGCTGGAGCTTCGCCGAGCTGGACGAGCGGGCCCACCGGATCGCGGCGGGACTGGTCGGCGCCGGGTTCGCGCCCGGTGAACGGATCGTGCTGCAACTGCCCAACATCCCCGAGTTCCTGCCGGTGGTGTTCGGGATGTGGCGCGCCGGGGTGCTGCCGGTGTTCGCGCTGCCCGCGCACCGGCGCAGCGAGCTGCGGCACTTCGCCGCGCACAGCGAGGCCGCCGCCGTCATCACCGTCGGCGAGCACGAGCGGCACGACCACGCCGCGACCGCCCGCGCCGTCGCGTCCGAGGTGGACTCCCTGCGGCGGGTACTGGTGGTCGGCTCGGACGAGTTCGCCGGCCTGGCCGCGACCGCGCCGCGCGAACTGCCCGACCCCGACCCGCAGGGGGTGGCGTTCCTCCAGCTGTCCGGCGGGAGCACCGGGCTGGCGAAGCTGATCCCGCGCACCCACGACGACTACCTCTACAGCGTCCGGGAGAGCGCCCGGATCTGCGGGCTGCGCCCGGACAGCGTGTACCTGGCCGCACTGCCCGTGTCGCACAACTTCCCGCTCAGCTCACCGGGGGTGCTGGGCGCGCTCCACGCGGGCGCGGCCACGGTCATGGCGCCCCGGCCGGACGCGGACACCGCGTTCCGGCTGATCCAGGACGAACGGGTCACGATCACCGGGGTGGTGCCGCCGCTGGCCGCCGCGTGGGTGCAGGCCGCGGCCCGCACCGACCGTGATCTGTCCTCCCTGGAGGTCCTGCTGGTCGGCGGCGCCAAATGCGGGCGCGAACTCGCCGAGCGGATCGGCCCCGCGCTGGGCTGCCGTCTTCAGCAGGTGTTCGGGATGGCCGAGGGCCTGGTCTGCTACACCCGCCTCGACGACCCCGAGGAGACCGTGCTCACCACCCAGGGCCGCCCCATCTCCTCCGACGACGAGATCCGCGTCGTCGACCCGGACACCGGCGCCGAGGTGGCACCGGGCGGCACCGGCGCCCTGCTCACCCGGGGTCCCTACACGATCCGCGGCTACTACCGCGCCGTCGAGCACAACGCCACCGCGTTCACCGCGGACGGCTTCTACCGCACCGGTGACCTGGTGCGCCGTACGCCCTCGGGGCAGCTGGAGGTCGTCGGCCGGGTCAAGGAGCAGATCAACCGGGGCGGCGAGAAGATCGCCGCCGAAGAGGTCGAGAACCATCTGATGGCGCACCCAGCCGTGCTCGACGCCGCCGTCGTCGCGGTGCCCGACACCTACCTCGGTGAGCGGACCTGTGCCTATGTCGTGCCCGCCGAGGGCGCGTCGCCCACCGGCCGCGAGCTGCGCGCCTTCGTGCGGGAGCGCGGGATCGCGGCGTTCAAGGTGCCGGACCTGGTCCAGGTCGTCGGGGAGTTCCCGGTGACCGGCGTCGGCAAGACCAGCAAGCGCGAGCTGAGAGCGGCACTGGCCGCGCTCGCGAAGAAGGAGTGATGAGTGTGTCCCTGCCCCAGATCCGGCCCTATCAGCTGCCCGTGGCCGCGGAACTGCCCAGGGGACGGGTGCGGTGGACGCCCGATCCGGCCCGCGCCGCCCTGCTGGTCCACGACATGCAGCGCTACTTCCTCGCGCCGTACGCCGGGGCCCCGGTGCCCGAGGCCACCGCGAACATCGCACGGCTGGCGGACGCGGCCCGTGAGCGGGGGATCCCGGTGTTCTACACCGCGCAGCCCGGCAGGCAGGCCGCCGAGGACCGCGGACTGCTCACCGAGTTCTGGGGCGACGGCATCGGCGCGGTGATCGACTCCGACCCCCGGGCCGCGGACATCGTCCCCGAGCTCGCCCCGGCCGAGTCCGACACCGTCCTCGCCAAATGGCGTTACAGCGCCTTCCAGCGCAGCTCGTTCGCCGAACTGCTGGGGGCGCTGGGCCGCGACCAGCTGCTGATCACGGGTGTGTACGCGCACATCGGCTGCCAGGCCACCGCCGTCGAGGCGTTCATGCGTGACGTCCAGCCCTTCCTGGTGGCCGACGCCGTCGCCGACTTCTCCCGCGAACGCCACGACCAGGCCTGCGAGTACGTCGCCCAGCGCTGCGGTGTGGTGACCACGACGGCCGACGCCCTGGCCGCGCTGTCGGCGGCCCCGGTCCCCGCGGGAGCCGCACGATGAGCGTGAGCCTGACGCCCGAGCGGGTCCGCGCCGATGTCGCGGAGGTGCTGGGCTGCGACCCCGCCGCGATCGGCCCCGAGGACGACCTGGTCGACTCCGGCCTGGACTCGATGCGGATGATGACCCTCGTCGAGCGCTGGCGCGCGGCGGGAGCGGTCACGCTGGAGTTCCCCGACCTGGCCGAGCGGCCCGAACTGGCCCACTGGACGGCGATCCTGACGGGCGGCACCGCATGACCCGGACCGACCACCGGCACCGGCACCTGGAACGGATCGCGGAGGTCCTGGAGGGCCGGGAAGCCGAGAAGGTGGGCTATCCGATCCGGGTCCGGCAGACCGAGGTCGTGCGTACCGCCAGGGTCGGCGCGGGTCTGCTGCGGGTGACCCTGGGCGGCGCGGGCGCCGAGGGCTTCGAGGCCCACGCGCCCGACGAACACGTGAAGCTCATCTTCCCCGGCCCGGACGGCTCGCTCAGGCTGCCCGAACAGGACGGGGCGATGCTGCGCTGGCCGCGGCCCGCACCCGTCTCACGCGAGTACACCGTGCGCCGCTACGACCCGGTCGCGCGCGAGATCGACATCGACATCGCGCCGCACGAGGGCGGCCTCGCGTCCGACTGGGCGCGCGCGGTGCGGCCGGGCGCGGTCGTGCATGTCGCCGGGCCGCCCGGCGGACTGATCGTGCCGCACGCCTACGACCGCTATCTGTTCGCGGGCGACATCACGGCGCTGCCCGCGATCGCGCGCTGGCTGGAGGAACTGCCCCGCGACGCCCGCGGCTGGGCGTTCGTCGAGGTCACCGGCGCGGCCGAGGAGATCGCGCTGTCCGGACCCGACGGGGTCGAGGTGCGCTGGCTGCACCGGGGCGGGCGGCCCGTGGGCACCGGCGACGCGCTCGCGCGGGCCGTGACCGCGGTGACCGTGCCCGACGGCGAACGGCTCTACGTATGGGTCGCGGGGGAGGCGGGGCAGATCAAACCGCTGCGCCGCTGGGTCCGTGACGATCTGCGGCTGGAGAAGGCCGACCACGACATCACCGGCTACTGGAAGCGCGGCGTCGCGGACTTCGACGACGACCACTGAGCCCCGGCGGCCCCGGCCGCGCGGACCGCGACGACCCAGGGGGCCGGGACACCCACGTCCCGCCCCCGTCCGTCCCGCCCGACAGTCCGTCAGGAAGCCGTCGGGCAGGACGAGTTCTCTCTCATATCAAGGAGTTTGCGCATGTTCATGAACAGATCAACGGGTCTGGCCGGTGCCCTGGCCCTCTCCCTGGCCCTGACCGGCTGCGGAGCGTCGGACGACGGGAAGGACTCGGACGCCAAGGACGGCAAGGGCAAGACCCGGGTGTTCACCGCCGACAACGGCAAGATCACCATCCCCGTCGACCCCCAGCGCGTGGTCGCCACCGGGTACGCCGTGCCCGTCCTGGTCGAGGCCGGCGCCCCGCTCGTCGGGATCTCGTCGTGGAAGCGCGGCGAACCGATGATGGGCGAGAAGGAGCTGGCCGCCTACAAGAAGCTCCCCAAGGTCGCGGGCGAGCTGGCGGCCGAGACCAACTACGAGGCCATCGCCGAGGCCGACCCGGACCTGATCGTCATCGGCGTGCCCGCCCCCGTCCTCGGCGACATCGACGTGAAGCGGCTGGAGTCCATCGCCCCGGTCGTCGCGATCGGCCCGACCATCCCGTCCGCGTGGCGCGACCTGTCCCTCAAGCAGTCCGACGCGGCCGGCGCGCTGGAGAAGTTCAACTCCGTGAAGACCGCGTACGAGGCCAAGGCCACCGGACTCGCCGAGAAGTACAAGGACGTACTGCCCGGACTCAAGCTGGGTCACGTCGGCGCCTACGGCGAGGTCGCCAAGGGCACCTTCCAGCGCGAGTTCAACGGCTCCTGGGGCACCAACATCGCGGAGGACCTCGGCGCGAAGTACTACGGCAAGGTCAAGGAGCCCGGACCCGGCTCGCGCGCCGTCAGCGAGTACCCGTCCATCGAGGAACTCCCCGCCGCGTTCCGCGAGGCCGACGTCATCACCTACTCGGTCCAGGCCGACGGCAGCGTGCCCGAGCCGGTGAAGTACGCCATGGACTCCAAGCTGTGGAAGAACCTGCCCGCGGTCAAGGCCGGGAAGACCATCCCGCTCGGCTACACCGAGGCCGCGACCTACGGACAGGCCACCCAGACCCTGGACGTGCTCGACAAGGCGTTCGCGCCGCTGCTGGACCGGTGACCGCCGCAGACCACGCGCCCCGGACGGTGGGAACCCGGCGGGCCGTGCCGCAGGCCGGCATCCTCGTCGGCGGACTGGTGCTGCTGGCGGCGGTCGCCGTGCTCAGCATCGGCGTCGGCGCCCGCCCGGTCCCGCCCGCCGAGGTCGTCCGGGCCCTGGTCGACTTCCAGGGCACCGACGACCACATCACCGTCCGCGATGTCCGGGCCCCCCGCGCGCTGCTGGCCGTCGCGGTGGGCGCCGCGCTGGCGGTGGCGGGCGCCCTGATCCAGACGCTCGCCCGCAACCCGCTGGCCGAGCCCGGCATCCTCGGGGTCACCGCGGGCGCCGGGTTCGCCATCACCGTCGGCTCGGCCCTCGGCCTGGCCGCCGGACAGGCGGGCGAGCTGGGCTTCGCGATCATCGGCTCGGTGCTCGCGGCACTGCTCGTCGCCGCGGTCGGACGTCGCTCACCGCTGCGCCTGGTACTCACCGGCGTCGCGCTGACCGCCGTCCTGAGCGGTGTCGCCCTCGGTATGCGGCTGATGCTCCCGGACGTCTTCGACGCCTACCGCTTCTGGTCCGTCGGCTCGCTGGCGGCCCGCGAACAGGCGCCGCTGACACTGCCGCTGGCCGCGATCGCGGTGTGCCTGTCCGGCGCGCTGCTGCTGAGCCGGTCGCTCAACGCCCTGAGCCTGGGGGAGAGCGTCGCCCACACCCTGGGCGCCGGGGTGAACCGGGTACGGGCCGTCGCGCTGGTACTGATCACCGTGCTCAGCGGGGCGGCCACGGCGGTGGCCGGCCCGATCCTGTTCGTCGGACTGATCGTGCCGCACCTGGTCCGCCGGCCCGCGGCGGGCTCGGTGCCGTGGCTGATGCTCTACACGATGGTCCTCGGGCCGATCCTGCTGCTGATCGCCGACATGGGATCACGGGTGCTGCTGCCCACCGGCGAGGTGCCGGTGGCCATCGTCACCGCCTTCCTGGGCGGCCCCATGCTGATCTGGGCCGTCCGCCGCTACGGCGCGGGATCGCTGTGAGCGCCCTCGGAGTGCGGGCCGAACCCCGCACCCTCGTCCTCGTCGCGGTAATGGTCTCCGCGCTGCTGGGACTCGGCCTGCTCGGGCTGTGCTACGGCGCGTCCTGGTCGTCGCCGGGCGAGGTGCTCGCCGCCCTGACCGGCACGGAACGCTCCGTGGTGATCCTGGAATGGCGGCTGCCACGGGTCCTCGCCGGACTCGTCTTCGGCGCCGCGCTCGGTGTCGCCGGGGCCATCTTCCAGAACCTCACCCGCAACCCGATGGGCAGCCCCGACGTCATCGGCCTCGACGCGGGCGCCTACACCGGCGCCCTGGTCGCCATCACCGTACTGTCGGGCGCCTCCGCGCAACTGGCCGTCGGCTCCGTGCTCGGCGGGCTCGTCGTCGCGGCCCTGATCTACGTCCTCTCGTTCGACCGGGGATTCTCCGGGCTGCGACTGGTGGTGATCGGTATCGCCGTCAACGCGATGGTCACCGCGATCAACTCCTGGATCGTGCTGCGCGCCGAACTGGAGGTCGCGATCGCCGCGGTCGGCTGGAGCGCGGGCTCGCTCAACGGCGTCGGCTGGCCCGACCTGTGGATACCGTTCTCCGTCATCGCCGTCCTGCTGATCCTCATGGCCGCCCGCGCGCACGCCATGCACCAGGCATCGCTCGGCGACGCGATCGCGGTCACCACCGGCGTCGGACTCGACCGGCTGCGCCTGCTGATGGTCCTCGTCGGCGTCGGCTGCACCGCCACGGTCACCGCGGTGGCCGGACCGATCGCCTTCATCGCCCTCGCCGCCCCGCAGATCGGCCGCAGGCTCGCGGGCGCCGCCGGGGTACCGCTGCTCCCCGCCGCGCTCACCGGCGCGGTCCTGCTCCAAGGCGCCGATCTGCTCGCCCAGATGCTGCTGGCGCCCGTCGCGCTGCCCGTCGGCGTGGTGAGCACCGCGATCGGCGGCTGCTACCTGATATGGCTGCTGACCAAGGAAGTGAGGCGAGCGTGACCGCACGCCTGACCGCGCGGGACATCACCCTGCGCTACGGAGACCGGGTGGTGTCCACACGGCTGAGCCTCGACGTCCCCGACGGCGCGTTCACCGCCATCGTGGGCCCCAACGCCTGTGGAAAATCCACCCTGCTGCGCGCCTTCGTCCGGCTGCTGCGCCCCGACACCGGGCAGGTACGGCTCGACGGCCGGGAGGTCGGCGCCTACGCGCCCAAGGCACTGGCCAAGCAACTCGGCTTCCTGCCGCAGGACCCGCTGGCCCCCGAGGACATCTTGGTCCGGCAACTCGTCGGCCGGGGACGCTTCCCCCACCAGTCGCTGCTGGCCCTGTGGTCACCGCACGACGAGGAGGCCGTCACCGGGGCGATGGACGCCGCGGGCGTCACCGACCTCGCCGACCGGCCCGTGCAGGAACTGTCCGGCGGACAGCGGCAACGCGTGTGGATCGCCATGGTCCTCGCCCAGGAGACGCCCTGTCTGCTGCTCGACGAACCGACGTCGTTCCTGGACATCACCCACCAGTACCAACTGCTCGGCCTGCTCGCCCGGCTGCGCGACCAGGGCCGCACGGTGATCGCCGTCCTGCACGACATCAACCAGGCATGCCGGTTCGCCGACCACCTGGTCGCCATGAAGGACGGCCGGGTGGTCGCCGAGGGTGTCCCCGCCGACATCGTGGACGCCGTGCTGATCAAGGACGTGTTCGACCTGCCGAGCGTCATCGTCCCCGACCCGGTGACCGATACGCCGATGGTCGTCCCCACACTTCAAGGAGAGTAAGTTGAGCACCGCACGCGTGCCCTCGGACGGACTGCTCGCCCTGACCAGCGCCCAGTTGGGCATCTGGAACGCGCAGCGCCTCGAACCCGACTCGCCGTACTACCTGGTCGGCGACGTGGTGGAGATATCCGGCGACCGGCCGGTCGACACCGACGCGCTGGCCGAGGCGGTCCGGGCCACCACCGAGGAGGCCGAGAGCCTGCGGCTGCGGGTCCACGACACCCCCCAGGGGCCGCGCCAGAGCGTCGACGGCCGGCCGGTCGAGCGGCCCGGGGTGGCCGACGTCAGCGGCGAGGCCGACCCCGTCGCCGCGGCCCACGCGCTCGTCGCCGCCGAGCGGGCACGGGCGGGCGAGGAATGCCGGGGCATGGTCGACCGGCCGCTGTACGCGCGTACCGTCATCCGGCTGTCCGACCGGGAGGTCTGGTACACCCAGCTCGGCCACCATCTGGTCTTCGACGGCTACACCGCCGCGATGCTCGCCCGCCGCACCGCCGCCCACTACACCGCCCTGGTCAACGGCACCGAACCGCCCCCGTCGTCCTTCGGCAGGTTCGCCGACCTCGTCGCCGCCGACCGCGCCTACCGGGACAGCGACCGCGGCGCCGAGGACCGCGCCTACTGGGTCGAGCGGTTCACCCCGCTGCCCGACCTCGGCGACACGGACACCGCCGCCGGTCCGCCCGAGCACACCGTCACGGCCCGCGCCGTCGTCCCGCCCGGGGAGACGGCCCGGCTGCGCGCGTTCGCCGACCGGGAGGGCGTCACCTGGGGCGAGGCGCTGATCGCCGTCTACGCCGCCTTCCTGCACCGCGTACTGGGCGGCACCGACGTGGTGTTCGCGCTGCCGCTGATGTGCCGGGCGGGCTCGGCCGAGCTGCGCACCCCGTCCATGGCCGTCAACGTACTGCCGTTACGCGTGAGCGTCCGCGGCGGCGACGGACTCGGGGAACTGAGCCGGCGGGTCGCCTCCGCCATGCGCGGGATGCGCGAGCACCAGCGCTACCGGGGCGAGGACCTGCCCCGGGACCTCGGCGCGCCCGGCGCGGGCGCGCTGCTGCACGGACGCGGGATCAACCTCAAGGCGTTCGACCTGGCGATCGACTTCGCCGGGTCGACCGGGGTGATGCGCAATGTCGCGGGCGGCCCGCCGGAGGACATGGGGCTGAGCGTCCTGCCGACCCGCGACGGCGGACTGCTGCTCGGCTTCGAGGCCGACGCCCGCGGCAGCGACCAGGCCGCCGTCGACGGCAAACTGTCCGGCCTGCGCACCCTGCTCACCGCACTGGTCGACGGCCTGCCCGTAGGACGGATCGCCCTGGCCGAGGACGTGGACCGGCTCCTGACGGACTGGTCCCCGCCCGCCCTGCCCGGCACCCCGGTCGACGCGCCGACCGCGTTCGACGCCATGGCCGCCGCGCGTCCGGAGCACACCGCCCTGGTGTGCGGCGACGAACGGCTGTCCGCCGCGCTGCTGGCGGACCGGGTGCACCGGCTCGCCCGCGCGCTGCGCGCCCGCGGCATCGGACCCGACGACATCGTGGCGCTGGCGCTGCCACGCTCCGCCGACTCGGTGGTCGCCCTGCTGGCGGTGATGGACGCGGGCGCCGCGTTCCAGCCCCTGGACGCCGCCCATCCGCCCGAGCGGCTGCGCGAACTGATCGCCGACACCCGCCCCGCGCTCGTCCTCGTCGGTGGCACCGGACCCGGGTCCGGTGCCACCGACGGGATCGACGGACCGCCCTGGGCCACCCTGACCGACGGCGCGATCGACGGACTGCCCTGGGCCACCCTGGCCGACGAGGCCGCCGCGCTGTCCGGCGCGCCGCTCACCGCCGACGAACTCGCCGCGCCACGCCACCCCGAGCACCTCGCCTATGTGATCCACACCTCCGGGTCCACCGGGCGGCCCAAGGGCGTGCTCGGCCGGGTCGGCGGCCTCGCCGCCCTGCTGCACCACCAGCGCTCCACGGCCGTCGCACGGGCCGAACGGTCCGCGGGCAGGCCGCTGCGCGCCGCCCACACCTACTCGTTCGCCTTCGACTCCGCCCTCGAACACCTCGTATGGCTGCTCTGCGGCCACGAACTGCACGTCTACGACGCCGGGACCGCCCGCGACGCCGACGCCCTGCTCGCCGCGTTCACCCGCGACGGCATCGACATCGTGGACACCACCCCGTCGATGGCCGCGCCGCTCCTCGACGGCGGACTGCTCGACCTGCGCCCCACCCTGCTCGTCCTCGGGGGCGAGGCGGCGCCGCCCGCGCTGTGGCGGCGGGTCGCCGGATCGGGGATCGCCGCACGCAACATGTACGGCCCCACCGAGGCGTCCGTCACCAGCACCACCGCGCCGATCACCGGCGAGGAGCCGCTGATCGGCCACCCGCTCGCCGGCACCCGGGTCCGCGTACTCGACCACGCGTTGCAGCCGGTGCCGCACGGCACGGCGGGCGAGCTGTACCTGGCCGGGCCGCATCTGGCCCGCGGCTACCTCGGCAGGCCCGGCGCGAGCGCCGAACGGTTCGTCGCCGACCCGTTCGGCCCGCCCGGGACCCGGATGTACCGCACCGGGGACCTGGCCCGCTGGGTGCCCGGCCAGGGCCTTGAGTACCTGGGCCGCGGCGACGGACAGCTCAAGATCCGCGGCCACCGGGTGGAGACGGGCGAGGTCGAGGCCGCGCTGGGCGCCGTGCCCGGGGTCACCGCGGCGGCCGTCACCGTCCGCTCGTCCCGGCTGATCGGCTACGTCGTGTCCGCCTCCGTCACCGGGGACACGGTCCGCGCCCGGCTGGCCGAACGGCTGCCCGACCATATGGTGCCCGCCGCGGTGGTCGTCATGGACGCACTGCCGGTCACCCCCAACGGCAAGCTCGACCGGGCCGCCCTGCCCGCGCCCTCGTCGTCCGGCGGCGGCCGTGAGCCGGTCACCGAGCGGGAACGGCTGCTGTGCGCGGTGCTCGCCGAGGTGTTCGAGGTCGACCGCGTCGGCGTGGACGACGACTACTTCGCCCTCGGCGGGGACAGCATCACCGCGATCACCGTCAGCAGCAGACTGCGGGCGCGCGGCATCGAGCTGCGGCCCCGGGACCTGCTGGCCCGCCGCAGCTTCGCCTCCCTCGCCGCCTCCGCCGCACTCGTGCGGGACGCGCCCGAGCCGCTGGACGAGCCGACCGGGCCGGTGCCCGCGCCGCCCATCGCGCGCGGTCTGCTCGACCCCGCCCCGGACATCGACACCGTCGCCGGATACGCGCAGTGGACCGCCCTGCACATCGACGCGCTCACCCACGACGACCTCACCGCGGGCGTCCGGGCCGTGCTCGACCGGCACGACGCCCTGCGCCTGCGGATCACCGACGAGGGTGACGGCCACGGCCTGGACGTCCTGCCCCGGGGCGCCGTACCGGCCGTCGTCGGCGAGACCCACGGGGAGGACGTGACCGCCCTGGCCCGCCGCCTCGCGGGGGAACTCGACCCTCGCGCGGGCGACCTGCTGCGGGTGTCCCTGCTCCGCACCGGCGACGGCACACCCGACCGGCTCGTCGTCGTCGTGCACCACCTCGCCATGGACGGGGTGTCCTGGCGCGTCCTGCTGCCCGACCTGCGCACGGCGTGCACGGGCGGCGCCCTCGAACCCGCCGGGACCTCATGGCGGCGGCACGCGACGCTCCTCGCCGAACAGGGCGAGTCCGGTGCGCGCCGCGGCGAACTCGACCACTGGCGGACCGCGCTGGGCGCCGCCTCCCGGCTCGGCGCCCGCCCGCTGGACCAGAAGCGGGACACCGTCTCCACCGCCCACCGGTCGCTCACCCTCGCCTCGCCCGAGGTCACCGAGGCGCTGCTGACCACCCTGCCCGCCGCCTACCGCGCCGGTGCCGACGAGGTGCTGCTGGCCGCGCTCGTGCTCGCGCTGCGCGACCGGGGCGCCCACGACGACGCCGTGACCGTCACCATGGAGGGCCACGGCCGCGAACACCTCGACCTGGCCCGTACCGTCGGCTGGTTCACCAGCGAGTACCCGGTCCGCGTCCCCGCCTCCGGCGAGGTCGGGCAGGTGCTGCGCGCGGCCAAGGAGGCCAAGCGCGGCGTCCCCGACGGCGGCATCGGCTACGGCGTCCTGCGCACCCTCGACCCGGTGGCCGGCCCCGAACTGTCCGCCGTCCCCCCGCCCGACGTGCTGCTGAACTACCTCGGCCGGTTCGCCCCGCTGCCCGGCACCGGATGGCGA
The DNA here is from genome assembly GCF_036250755.1 of Streptomyces uncialis. Taxonomy (NCBI): domain Bacteria; kingdom Bacillati; phylum Actinomycetota; class Actinomycetes; order Kitasatosporales; family Streptomycetaceae; genus Streptomyces; species Streptomyces uncialis. Next base: position 8,926,860 of record NZ_CP109583.1, read on the forward strand.
CTGCCCCAGCAGGACGCCTTCTCCGTCATCGAGCCCGACGGCAAGGCCCTGGAACAGATACTCGCCCTCAACTGCTTCGTCCACGAGGAGGGCGGGCCCCGGCTCGCCGTCGAATGGACGGCCGCCACCGAGGTCCTCGGCCCCGAAGCCGTCGCCGCCCTTCAGAGCGCCTGGAACGCCGCGCTGGACGCCCTCGCCGCGCACGCCCTCGGCACCCCCGGCGGGCTCACCCCGTCGGACCTGCCGCTGGTCGACCTCGACCAGGCCGCCATCGACACCCTGGAGAGCCACGACGCCGTCGGCCGGATCGCCGACGTACTGCCCGCCACCCCGCTCCAGGTCGGCCTCACCTTCCACACCCTGGTCCGCGACGACCACGACACCGACGTCTACGTCGTCCAGGCCCTCACCACCCTCGTCGGCGCCCTCGACCCGGACCGGATGGCCGACGCCGCCCGCGAACTGCTGCGCCGCCACCCCGCGCTGCGGGTGTACCTCGCCCCCGCCGGGGACGGCGTGGTGCAGGTGATCCCCGCCGATGTCGCCCTGGAATGGCGCCGGGACGACGCGTTCCCCGAGGCCGCCCGCGCCGAGCTGGAGCGCCCGTTCGACCCGGCCAGGCCCCCGCTGATCCGCTTCCTGCTCTCCCGGGTCGGCCCCGCCGAGCACAAACTGGTGATCACCAACCACCACGCCCTGCTCGACGGCTGGTCCATGCCACTGGTCGGCCGCACCCTGCTGGGCATCTACGCCGAACTCGGCGGCGGCCCCGCCGTACCCGCCGCCCCGCCGCTGTCGGAGTACTTCCGCTGGCTGGCCGGCCGGGACCACGACGCGTCCCTCACCGCGTGGCGCGACGCCCTCGCCGGGGTCGACGACGCTACCCGGCTGGCCCCCGCGAGCACCGTCACCGGAGTCGAACGGCCCGGCCGGGTGACCGTCGCGCTCGGCCAGGAGTTCAGCGACCGGCTGCGCGCGTTCGCCCGCGAACAGGGCGTCACCCTGACCACCGTGCTCCAGACGGCCTGGGGCCTGCTCCTCGGCAGGCTCACCGGGCGCCGCGACGTCGTGTTCGGCTGCCCGGTCTCCGGACGGCCCGCCGAGGTCGACGGCGTCGAGTCGATGATCGGCCAGCTCGGCACCACCATCCCGGTACGCGTGCGGCACACCCAGGACCGCACGGCACGCGACCTGCTCGCGGACGTGCACGCCGAGAGCGTCGCACTGGCCGAACACCACCACGTCGGCCTCCCGGAGATCCAGCGGGCGGTGGGCATCGGCGAACTCTTCGACACGATGCTCGTGATGGAGAACTTCCCGCTCTCCAGCCGCAAGCGCACCCCCCTCGCGCCCGGACTCGACCTGGCCGGGGTGGACATCACCGACGCCACCCACTATCCGCTGACCGTGATCGTGATCCCCGACGACGAGATCACGATCGGCCTCGGCTACCAGCCGCGCGCCTTCGACGAGCCGACCGTGCGCGACTGGGGCCGCTGGCTGCGCAATCTGCTGCGCGAGATCGTCGACGACCCGGCGCGGCCCGCGATCCGGCTGCCCGCCCTCGACGCGGACGAGCGGGAACGGATGCTGCGCACCGGCACCCGGATCGTGCCCGCCAAGGCCCGCGGCCACTGGCTGGAGGAATTCGCCGCCTGGGTACGCCGCAAGCCCCACGCCGAGGCACTGGTCTGCCGCGACCGCAGCCTCGACTACGCCGGACTGGACCGCGCCGCCAACCGGCTCGCCCACGCGCTGATCGCCCACGGGGTACGTCCCCAGGACCCCGTCGCGGTCCTCCTCGGACGCGACATCGAGATGACGGTGGCCCTGTTCGCGGTGGCCAAGGCGGGCGCCGTGTACGTACCGCTGGACCCGAGCTATCCACGGGACCGGCTGGCCTACATGTTCGACGACATCGCCCCGGCCGCCGTCCTGACGACCGGCGCCGAACTGCCCGTCGACCGGGCCGTCCCGGTACTGCGGCTGGACGACCCGGCCACCCTCGCCTCCGCACCCGACACCGACCCGGCCGAGGCACGCGCCACCCTCACCGACGACGCGCTCGCCTATGTCATCTACACCTCCGGCACCACCGGGCGGCCCAAGGGCGTCGGTGTGACCCATCGCGGGGTACCCGACCTGATCGCGCTCCAGGAAGAGGTCGTCGGGATCACCGAGCACGACCGGTATCTGCACTTCGCGTCGACCAGCTTCGACGTCGCGTTCTGGCAGACCATGGTGCCGCTGCTGTCCGGCGGGACCTCCGTCATCGCACCCGAGGAGGTCCGCGTCCCCGGTGACGAACTGCTCGACTACATCACCGAGCACCGGGTGACCGGGGTGAACCTGCTGCCGTCGTTCCTCGCCGCGATGCCCGACGACCGCACGGTCGACCCCGACGTGTTCTTCATGGTCGGCGCCGAACGCCTCGACCCCGAGCTGGCCCGGCGCTGGGGCGAGGGCCGCAAGGCGCTGTTCAACGCCTACGGGCCCACCGAGGTCACCATCAACTCCGTCACCTGGCGCTACGACCCGGCCGACCCCGGACCCCTGCCGATCGGCCTGCCCGACCCCAACGTCCGCGCCTATGTCCTCGACGGCGGACTCCAGCCGGTCGGCACCTCGGTGACCGGCGAGCTGTATCTCGGCGGTCCCAGCCTGGCGCGCGGCTACCTCAACCGCCCCGGTCTGACCGCCGCCGCGTTCGTCGCCGACCCGTACGGCCCCCCGGGGACCCGGATGTACCGCACCGGCGACCTGGTGCGGTGGCGGGCCGACGGACAGCTCGTCTTCCTCGGGCGCGCCGACCACCAGGTCAAGATCCGCGGCTTCCGCGTCGAACTGGGCGAGATCGAGTCCACCCTCACCCGCCACCCCGGCGTACGCGCCTGCGCCGTCGTCGTCCGCGACGGCAGGCTCGTCGGCTACGTCATCCCGACCGACGACACCGACCTCGACCCCGCGGCGGTACGCGCGCACCTCGCCGCCGAACTGCCCGACCACATGGTGCCCACCGCACTCGTCCCCATCGACCGGCTCCCGCTGAGCCCGAGCGGCAAACTCGACGCCGCCGCGCTCCCGGCCCCCGAGGCCGCGGCCACCGCGCGTCGCGAACCCGCCACCGAGGCCGAAGCCGTACTGCTCGGAGTGTTCCGGGACATCCTCGGCACCGACGACATCGGCCCCGACGACGACTTCTTCACCATCGGCGGCGACAGCATCGTGTCCCTGCAAGTGGTGTCGCGGGCCCGCCGCCAAGGACTCGGCCTGACCGCCCGCGACGTGTTCGAGGGCGAGACCGTCGCCGGGATCGCGGCGCTCGCCCGCGCCCTCGACCACGACGAGGCCCCCGCCGTCGGCGACGCGCCGCTGACCCCGCTCATGCGGGACCTGCTGCGCCGCGCCGGGACCGCCGCCGACGGGTTCTGCCAGTGGGTCGAGCTCAGCGTCCCCGCGGGCGGCGACGAGACGGCCTGGCGGACCGTGCTCGACGCACTCCTCACCCGGCACGACGTACTGCGCGCCCACCTGGCCGACGACATGCTCCGCATCCCGCCCGCGGGCGCCGTCACCGGCGCCGACGTGCTCACCCGCGTCCCCGCCAACGGCGACCTGCGGACCCTCGCCGACGCCCGCACCGCCGAGGCCCGCGACACGATGGACCCCCGCACCGGTCCGCTGCTGCGCGCCCTGTGGCTGGACGCCGGACCCGCCCGGCCGGGCAGGCTCGTCCTGATCGCCCATCACCTGGTCGTCGACGGGGTGTCCTGGCGCGTCCTGCTGGACGACCTCCAGCACGCCCACTCCGGCGGGACACTGACCCGGCACGGCCAGTCCTTCCTCGGCTGGGCGCGCTCGCTGCGCGACGCCGACCGCCGCGCCGAACTGCCGCACTGGGAGCGGATGACCGCCACCCCGGCGCTCACCCGCCCGCTCGACCCCGCCCGGGACACCGTCGCCACGGCCACGCACCACGAGATACGGCTCGACACCGGCACCACCCGCGCCCTGATCACCACCCTGCCCGCCGCCCACCGCACCACCCCCGACGCCGTGCTGCTCACCGCGCTCGCCCACGCCGTACGGGCCTGGCGCGGCCGATCCGAACTGCTCGTCGCGCTGGAGAGCCACGGCCGCCCCACCCAGGTCGACCTGTCCCAGACCGTCGGCTGGTTCACCGCGATCCACCCCGTACGGCTCGACGCCGACGACGACATACGGGCCGTCAAGGAACGGCTGCGCGCCCAGGGCGACGGCCTCGGCCACGGCATCCTCACCGCCGCCGGCCTGCTGGACCCCGTACGCCCGGAGGTCGCCTGGAACTACCTCGGCCAGTTCCCCGGCGCCCCCACCGACGAGACACCCTGGCAGGCACCCCCGGACGCCGACCCGCTCGGCTCCGGCGGCTCCGACACCCTGCCCCTGCCCTACGCCCTGATGGTCAACGCCCTCGTGCGCGACGACGCGCTCGGCGTCCGGATCACCTGGCCCTCCGCACTGTTCACCACCGCCGAGATCGAGGAACTGGCCGCACATCTGCGGACCGCGCTGCTGCACACCGCCGCCGCACCGGAGATCCTGGCACTCGACCGCGACCGGGCCGCCGAGGTGCAGCCGCTCACCCCGCTCCAGGAGGTGATGCTGCGGCACTCCCGCACCGAACGCCCCGACCCGTACACCGTGCAGTCGGCCTTCACCCTCGCCGGGACCCTCGACCCCGACGCCCTGCGGGCCGCGGGCGCCGACCTGCTGACCCGCCACCCCAACCTGGGCGCCGTGTTCCCCGCCGGTCTCGCGGTGATCCCCGAAGCGCCCCGTCCGGAGTTCCGCGTCACCGACAGCCCGGCCGACGAGGTACTGGCGGCCGACCTGGCCGAGCCGTTCGACCTCGCCGCCGGACCACTGCTGCGCCTCACCGTGATCCGGCGCGGCCCCGACCTCGCCGACCTCGTCCTGACCAGCCATCATGTGCTCTCCGACGGCTGGTCCGCCCCCCGGATCCTCACCGAGCTGTTCGCCCTGTACACCGCCCGCGTCCGCGGCGAGGCCCCCGAACTGCCCGCCCCCGTGCCGTTCGCCGACTATCTGCGCTGGCGCGCCGACCACGAACCCGACCTCGACGCCTGGGCCACCGAACTGAAGGACCTGCCCGAAGGCGACCACCTGGGCTGTGCCGAACCCGGCCCGGCCTGGCAGGAACCCACGCTCATCACGTTCGACGCGGCACTCGTCGCCGACCTCGGACGGCATGCCGCCCGGCGCGGACTGACCCGCAACACCCTGCTGCAAGGCGCCTGGGCGGTGCTGCTCGCCCGGCGCTCCGGCCGCACGGACGTCTGCTTCGGCGCCATGGTCGCCTGCCGTCCCCCGGAGCTGGCGGGCGTCGAGGAGATCATCGGGCTGCTGGCCAACACCGTGCCCGTACGCGCCCGGCTCACCGGCACCCTCGGTGACACCCTCGCCGCCCTCCAGACCGGGCAGCGCGCACTGGTCGAGCACCACCACGTCGCCCTGCCCGACCTGGAACACCTCACCGGACGGCACCGGCTCTTCGACAGCCTCGTGGTCTTCGAGAACTATCCCGTCGACCCCGACCGGCTGCGCGAACCCGCCCCCGGGCTCACGGTCGTCGGGACCCGGTTCCGCGAGTCCACCCACCACCCGGTGACCCTCACGGTCATGCCCGACGGCGACGGCTGGACCGGAGTGCTCGCCCACCGCGCCGGGGTGGACACCGACGGCCTCGCCGAGGCACTGCTGGACCTGCTGCGCTCCCTGGGCGACCACCTCGACGACGACGTCACAGAACTGCTGGAGCACCGATGAGCAAGGACGCGGCCCCCCCGGCCGAGCGGGTCGACGGACAACTGCTGCGGATCGCCTTCATCCTGGTCCTCGGCACGTTCATGGCCACCATCGACGCCACGATCGTCAGCGTCGGCATCGACACCCTGACGGCGGAGTTCGGCGCCTCCGTCGCCGAGATCCAGTGGGTCACCACCGCCTATCTGCTGGCCGTCGTCGCCGCCGTGCCCGCGTCCGGCTGGCTGGCCGACCGCTTCGGCGGCCGGCGGACCTGGCTCGTCGCCGTGGGGGTGTTCCTGCTCGGCTCGGCGCTGTGCGCGCTGGCCTGGTCCGCGACCAGCCTCATCGTCTTCCGGATCGTCCAGGGCCTCGGCGGCGGACTGCTGCCCGCGACCGGGCAGGCACTGCTCGCCCGGGTCGCCGGACCCTCCCGCACCGGACGGGTGATCAGCGTCGTCGCCGTCGTCCCCCTGCTGTCACCGGTACTCGGCCCGCTGGTCGGCGGCTCCATCCTCGGGGTGGCGTCCTGGCCCTGGCTCTTCCTCGTCAATCTGCCGATCGGCGCCGTCGCGATCCTGCTCGCCCGCCGCCATGTGCCCGCGGTACCGCCGTCCACCCGACGGACCGCGTTCGACCTCCGGGGCGCCCTGCTGCTCTCACCCGGACTGGCCGTGCTGGTGTACGGACTGACCGAGATCGCCCACGGCCGCACGCTGCCGGCCACGATCGGGGTCTGCGCGGGCCTGGCGATGCTGGCCGCGTTCACCGTGCACGGACTGCGGACCCGCGGCACCCCGCTGGTCGACCCCCGGCTGTTCTCCCGGCCGCCCTTCGGCGCCGCCGCCTTCGCCCTGGTGGTCCTGGGCGCCTCGGTGTTCGGCACGATGTTCCTGCTGCCGCTGTACCTCCAGACCGCGCGCGGTCTGTCCCCGTGGGAGGCCGGACTGCTGCTCGCCCCGCAGGGCCTCGGCGCGGTGGCCGGATCGGTACTGGTCAACCGCGCCATCGACAAGGTCGCGCCCCGGACCCTGGTGGTCACCGGCATCGGGCTGATCCTCGTGGGCACGGTCCCGTTCACCCAGCTCGGCCATGAGCCCCCGGACCTGCTGATCGCCTCGGCGCTCGTGGTCCGCGGCGTAGGCATGGCCATGATCACCGCGCCCGTCATGAACATCGTCTACAGCCGTATCGAGCCCGCACACCTCCCACGCGCCTCGGGAGCGCTCAACCTGCTCAACATCGTGGGCGGTTCGGTCGGCACGGCGGCCCTCGCCGTGGTGCTCCAGGACCGGCTGGCCGCCCGCGGCACGGACATCTCCTGGGCATTCGCCGACACCTTCTGGTGGGTGCTCGGATTCTGCCTGCTCGCCGCCGCCGGGGCCACGAGGCTGCCCCGCACCCACGTGAGGAAGTCATGATGAGTGCCAGTGCCCTGTCCGCACAGGCCGAACCCACCGCGCTCCGGCCGGTGCCCGCACCCGCCGGCCCCGGCCCGGCCCACCCGCTGCCCGCACCGGCCGAACTCGCCGCGGCCCACCCGCTGTCCCCGGCGACCGCCGACGCCGTCGCCCGGCACCGCGACACCGTCGCCGATGTCCTCGCCCGCCGCGACCCCCGCCTGCTCGTCGTCGTCGGCCCCTGCTCCGTCCACGACACCGGGGCAGCGCTGGAGTACGCGGCCCTGCTCGCAGACGCCGCCCAGCGCCTCGGCGACGACCTGGTCGTCGTCCTGCGCGCCTATCTGGAGAAGCCCCGCACCGTCACCGGCTGGACCGGCCTCCTCGCCGCCCCCACCCTCGACGGCAAGGGCGATCTGGCCGCCGGACTGCGCCTCGGCCGGTCCTTCCTCACCGAGGCCGCCGCCACGGGCCTGCCGCTGGCCTACGAGTTCGTGGACCCCGTACTCGCCCCCTACGTGGCCGACACGGTGTCCTGGGCCGCCATCGGCGCCCGCACCGTCGCCAGCCAGCCGCACCGCCATCTGGCGTCCTGGCTCCCCATGCCGGTCGGCATGAAGAACTGCGTGTCCGGCGGACTGGACACCGCGGTCGCCGCGGTCCAGGCCGCCGCCCACCCCCACATGTTCCCCGCCGTGGCCCCCGACGGCCGTCTCACGACGCTGCGGAGCACCGGCAACCCCGACACCCATCTCGTCCTGCGGGGCGGCCCGACCCCCAACTACGACCGGGCGGGCGTCGCCCGGGCCCGCGCGGCCCTCGCCGCGGCCGGTCTCCCGCAGCGCGTCGTCGTCGACGCCTCCCACGGCAACAGCGGCAAGGACCACAACCGCCAGCCCGCCGTCGTCGACGATCTGGCCCGGCAGATCACCGAGGGCGAATCCGCCCTGGCCGGTGTCATGATCGAGTCCTATCTGTCCGACGGCAGACAGGACCCCTCGACGGCACACCTCCGCCCCGACCTCAGCGTCACCGATTCCTGCCTCGGCTGGTCCCGCACCGCCCCGCTGCTCGACACCCTCGCCCTCGCCTCCCGCCGCCGGAGCCGCCCCGGAGGATGAGAGCCGGTCCGGCGGGACAACCCCGTCGGCCGTCCGGGTCCGCCACGGGCGCGGGACCCCTGCTCGTCCCGCGCCCGCGACGGCGTACCGCGCCCGCGACGCCGTACGGGCCCCGGCCGCCAGGGGTCGTCGTTCCCCGGCGGCCACGGCCGACAAGTGGTCCCGTGCCACGGCCGATACCGCACCGGCCGTGGCACGGGACCACTTGTCGGCCGTGGCGCGGTACTGCCGGTCAGCCGTCGGCGCGGTACCGCCCGCCGGCTGCGGCGTAGGCCTACTTGCCGACCGTGGCGTGGGCCGCGTCGCGGATCTTGTCGGCCACCAGATCGGGGTGCGACATCATCGCGACATGCGAGGAGTCGACCTCGACCGTGTGCGACTTCGCGCGCTTCGCCTCGAAGCGCTCCAGGTCCGGGGCGATGGCCTTGTCGTTCTTCGCCACGATGAACCAGGACGGGATCGTCCGCCACGCCGCCTTGGTCGCGTTCTGCGCGAACCCGGCCTGCGCGACCGGGCGCTGCTCGACCGCCATCACCCGTGTCTGCGCCTCGGGCAGATCGGCGGCGAACACGGAGTGGAACTTCTCGTTCTGGATGTACAGATCGGTGCCGCTGTTCGTGCCGTCCGTGTACGGGACCGGCCGCAGCGCGGTACCGAGGTCACTGCCCGTGAACTTCGTGGACAGCGTGGCGGGGTTCTCGCCCACGTCCGGCATGAACGCCGACACGTACACGAGGGCCTTCACATTCGCGTTCCCGGCCGCCGCCTGACTGATGACCGCGCCGCCGTAGGAATGCCCGGCGAGCACGATCGGGCCCTTGATGCTCTTGAGGACCGACGCGACATACGCCGAGTCGCTGAGGACACCGCGCAGCGGGTTCGGCGGGGCGACGACCGGATACCCGCGGTGCTGGAGCCGCTCGACGACCGCGTTCCAGCCGGACGCGTCCGCGAACGCGCCGTGGACCAGCACCACGGTCGGCTTCGTCCCCCGGCCCGTCGGTTCGGGGTTCCGCCCGCCGGACGGGTCACCTCCGGCCATGGCGGGCGCGGTGGCGCACACCGCCGCCGCCAGGGACAGGGACACGGCACCCGCTCGCACTATGCGGCGGCGTACCGGACGGGACGGGGAAGGGGGTGACACGGCCATGGGGAGAGCTCGCTTCCGCTGGAGGAGGACCAGGTGGTCGCTCACAGCGTCGGTCCGGCCGCGTACGGTGCGCCCGCCGGACGGGGCGGGCGGGTGAACGCCCGCGCGCGGGCGGGTGAAGCCGAGCCGCCGAAGCGACCGCGCCGCCCGCCGCCGACCGGGCGCGCGAGCACTCCGGACGGCACCACCCACTTGCCGGAGCCCACGCCGACCTGGGAGGTACGCACCGACCTGGGACGACGCGGGCCCCGGCCTTCCGGCACGACTGCCACCCTCCCGCGCGGACCGCCACACGCCGGAGTGTCCGCCACCGACCCTGACGGGACCCGGGCCTCCCCGCGTACACGCAGCGCCGAGCAGGACGCCCGCCGGGCCACCTCGGCCGGGTACCGCTGCCAGCGCCGTCGTCGTGGGTGGGTGACGGGTCCATCGACCGGTGGACGCCAGGTCCAACCGATCGGGGCTCATGCCGGGCAGGGCACCTCCACCAGCATGATCGGCATGAAGAACTTCTCTGTGAGAACGGCGCGTTGGAGCGCCCGACACCCCTGGCGCGCGATCGTCGGATGGTTCCTCTTCGTCGCCCTGTGCCTCGGGGCGGGGCTCGCCGTCGGCGGGAACCCGGCCACGTCCGAGGACTACCGCGTCGGCGAGGCCGGTCGCGCCGAGGCCATGGCGGCCGAAGGGGGCCTCCAGCAACGGCCGCTGGAACGGGTACTGATCACCGCGCCCCCCGGTTCCGGACCGCTGGACGAAGCCGCCGCCGACGCGGCCGCCCGGGACATCGCCGAGCGTATGAAGCGGCTGCCCGAGGTCCGCTCCGTGAGCGCACCCGTCCGCTCCCCGGACGGCACGGCGCTGCGGATCGATGTGACGATGCGGGGGCCCGAGCTCGACGGCCGGAAGCACGTCGACCCGCTGCTGGCCCGCACGGCCGAGGTCGGCGAGGCCCATCCCCGGGTCCGGGTGGAGGAGGTCGGCAGCCCCTCGATCAGCAAGGGCCTCGACAAGCTGCGCGCCGACGACCTCGCCCGCACCGAGATGATCGCGCTGCCCGTCACCCTGCTGACCCTGCTGTTCGTGTTCCGCTCGTTCGCGATGGCCTTCGTCCCGCTGGTGCTGGCGCTCACGTCCATCGTCTCGGCGGTCGGGCTGTCGATGCTGGCGTCGCACGTCTTCCCGGACGCCGGGGTCGGTACCAATGTGATCCTGCTGATCGGCCTGGCCGTGGGCGTCGACTACACCCTCTTCTACCTCAAGCGGGAACGCGAGGAGCGGGCGCGGGCCGGTGGCCGCCTGAGTCCGCACGCGGCGGTCGAGGTGGCCGCGGCCACCTCGGGACGGGCCGTCGTGGTCTCGGGGCTGGCCGTCGCCGCCTCCAGCGCCACCCTGTACCTGGTCGACGACGTCATCTTCTCCTCCATCGCCACCGGCACCATCGTGGTCACGCTGGTCGCCGTCGTCAGCTCACTGACCGTGCTTCCCGCGCTGCTGGTCAAACTCGGCGAACGCGCCGAGCGCCGGGCCGAGCGCCGCGAACGACGCCGCGCGGAGCGGCCGTCCGTGTCCCGCCCGCACGCCCGGAACCGCTGGAAGGCGCTGAACCCCCGCACGGCACGCGAGGCGCCGGACACCCGGAGGTCCACCGGTGGCCCCACCGGGGTCCTGCTGCGCGCGGTGGACCGCCGACCCGCCGCGACCCTCGCCGTCGGCGTCGTCGCGCTCCTTGCCCTCTCCGCACCGCTGCTGGGACTCAACCTCACCGACATGGGCCGTGAGACCCACTCCCGCACCGTCCCCGCGATGCAGACGTACGACCGGCTCACCGCCGCCTACCCGGAGCTCAAGGCCACGCACCGGATCGTCGTACGCGCCGAGCCCGCGCGGGCCGACGAGGTGGCGGCCGGACTGCGTGAACTCGCCGCCCGCGCACAGTCCGACCCCGACCCCACCGGCCCCGGCACACCCGTGACCTCCCCGGACCGCAGGACCACCCTGCTGGAACTGCCCCTCGCGCACCATGTGAGCGACCCCGGGGCCCACCGCTCGCTGGACCGGGTCCGCACGGTCCATCTGCCGCGGACACTGGAGCGGTTGAGCGGTGCCGAGGGCGCGGTGACGGGGGACGTGGCGCGGTACACCGACTACCCCACCCACCAGAAGAACAAGCTTCCGCTCATCATCGCCACCCTGCTGCTGGTCACCTTCGCCATGACGGTGTGGGCGTTCCGGTCCGTGGTCCTCGGTCTGATCGGCGTGGTGCTCAACCTGCTCTCCGCCGCCGCCGCGCTCGGGGTGCTCGTCCTCACCTTCCAGAACACCTGGGCCGAGGGGCTGCTCGACTTCACCTCCACCGGCTCCATCGGCTCCCGGGTCCCGCTGTTCCTCTTCGTGATCCTCTTCGGCCTGTCGATGGACTACCAGGTGTTCGTGATCAGCCGGATCAGGGAGACCGCCCAGCGCGGTGTGCCCACCCGCCAGGCCGTTCTCGACGGCATCGGCAGCTCCGCCGGGGTGGTCACGAGCGCCGCCTTCGTCATGGTGACGGTGTTCGCGAGCTTCGCCGCCCTGCATCTGATCGAGATGAAGCAGATCGGCTTCAGCCTGACCGTCGCGGTGCTCCTCGACGCCTTCGTCATCCGCGTCGTGATCCTGCCCGCCCTGATGCTGCTGCTCGGCGACAGGGTCTGGTGGCCCGTACGCCCCGTCCCGCACCAGGCTGCCGCCCCTGACCTGCGGAGCCCCCGCCCGGAAACCGTAGGCTGAGCGGCATGGACGAAGGACCGCGGACCGGCGCCGTGTCGGGAACACCCGTGCTCCACCGCTGGAACGCGGTCCTGTGGGTCCTCCTCGGACTGCTGCCGCCGGCCATCGCGACCGCTGACGACCCCACGGCGACGAGGACGGGCGTACTCGTCCTGCTGGGCGCGTTCAGCCTCAGCTACGCGCTCGCCGCCCTCTTCCCCGACCAGCCCTACCTCGGTCCGCACGGCCACCTGTACGTCCTCGCCCTGGGCATGGGCGGGGTGTCGTACCTGATGGGCGGCGGGGCCGCGCTGTACGTGTTCTCCCAGCCGCACTTCTGGATCTACGCCGCGGGTCCCGCCGCCGCGATCGGCTTCAGCGCCCTGGCCGCGATCGTCGTCGTCGCGGGGGACCTGCTGCGGGCCGGACCGGACGGCTGGTGGACCGAGCTGACCACGGGCAACGTCGTCGCGGTACCGCTCGCCTACGCGGGAAGCGTGCTGCTCGGTCTCGCCGTCCGGCGGATGACGGCGGAGAGCGAGGCCCGCGCCCGCCGGCTGGCCGACGAACTCGCCGGCGCGCGGCGGCGGCTGGCCGACATCGAGGCCGAGTCGCTGCGACGGCAGGGCGCCACCGAGGAACGCGAGCGTCTCGCCCGGGAGATCCACGACACCCTGGCCCAGGGCTTCGCCTCCATCATCGTCCTGGCCGAGGCCGCCCGGACCGCCCTGGCCGCCGATCCCGGACGGACCGCCCAGCAACTGCGGTCGATAGAGAACACGGCACGCGAGAACTTCGCCGAGGCCAGGGCCCTCGTGGGCGCGGGCCCGCACAGCGGCCTCACCCCCGGCCCGGTGTCCCTCACCCTGCGCCGGACGCTCGACCGGTTCGCCGAGGACACCGGTATCACCCTGAACGCGGAACTCGGCGAGGTCAGCTGCGACCAGCCGACCCGGATCGCCCTGCTGCGCTGTCTCCAGGAGTCGCTCGCCAATGTCCGCAAGCACGCGGGCGCCTCCACGGTGGCGGTGGTCCTCGCCCAGCACCCGTACGGCATCGAGCTCGAAGTCACCGATGACGGCGGCGGGTTCGTCGTGGAGGAGTCCCGGGGGTTCGGCCTCGACGGTATGCGCAAGCGGCTGGCCGAACTCGGCGGCGAGCTCACCGTCACCAGTTCGGTCGGCGACGGGACACTCGTCCTCGCCGTACTCCCCTCGAAAGGGCAGATGTGACATGCCGACGGACAGTCCGGCGGAGCGGGTTCTGCGCATCATCCTCGCCGACGACCACACGGTGATGCGCGCGGGCGTCGCCGCGCTGCTCGCCGCCGATCCCGGTATCGAGATCATCGGGGAGGCGGACAACGGCCGCCAGGCCGTCGAGCTCGCCGAACAGCTCGCCCCCGATGTGGCGCTGCTGGACCTCAGGATGCCCGTGATGGACGGGGTCGACGCCACCGCCCGCATCGTGGCGGGGCCCGCGCCGACCCGGGTACTGATCCTCACCACGTACGACACCGACGCCGAGATCGAGCGCGCCGTCGAGGCCGGGGCCATCGGCTATCTGCTCAAGGACACGACCCAGGAGCAGCTGACCGACGCGATCCGCGCCGCGGCCCGGGGCGAGACCGTGCTGGCCCCCCGGGTGGCCGAACGGCTGGTCGCCAGGATGCGGCAGCCGGCCCGGATCGCGCTGACGTCACGGGAGGCCGAGGTACTGGGCGGTGTCGCGGACGGGCTTTCCAACGCGGAGATCGGCAGACGGCTGGTCATCGCGGAGGCCACCGTCAAGACCCATCTCCTGCGGGTCTTCGCCAAGCTCGATGTCAACGACCGTACGCACGCGGTGGTGACCGCCCTGGAACGCGGCCTGCTCACCCGCCCGTCCGCCCCCTGACGCCTGCTCCGGTGGTCTCCCGTTCCCGCCCCGGCCCGTCCCGGTCCGCGAGGTCCGCCGCGCGCCTGTCCCACCGACGGCGGCGCAGGCGCTTGGATACCTGAACATGACTACTACCGATCCGCAGCGCTTCACCGTCCTGTTGGTCCCCGAGCACGTCGAAGGCAAGGGCGGCGCCACCGTGGAGGACTCGGCCGTGCGATCGGCGGTCGTCGAGGCGACCGGCGAGACGGGCGCCTCGGGCTACCCCCGCTATGCCGGGAACGGGATCGAGGCCGACATCGACCCGCGGACCCGTACCGTCGAGGCGCTGCTCGTCGACGGCAAGGAGCTGGTCTACGGCCTGACCGCCAAGGTCGGCTCCTGAGGAGCGGCGCCCGGTGAGTTCTCCTCCCGGAGCGGCACCGGCCGGGGGTGAGCCCCGTGGCGGTCATCAGTGGCTGACCTCTTGGGGCACCTTCATCTCCGCGATCGCGGCGGCTCTCGGGCTGGCGGTCAGCGGAGTCGCCTCCTGCGCGGCCTGGCGGGCCCTTCACGACGGGCGCGAGAACGAAGTTCGTGCGCAGGCCTCGCTCGTGACCACATGGAGCGAGAGCCACCGGGACGGCGACCACGTGGTGCATGTGGTGAACAGGTCGTTCGACGCGGTCTTCCTCTGGGCACTGCCCTTCCGCACGCCCGGTGGCGAGCGGAAGATCATCACCTCGTCGCTCCCGCCCTGCACGGAGCTGGTGTTCGGCCCCCACAAGATCCCTCATCTCCGGGCCGCGACCAGCGGGACCACGAACGGCTTCATGTTCTACGACAGTTCCGGGACGCCCTGGGAAAGATCCCCGCTGGGACTGTTCGAGGCGAAGGCGGGGACCGTGGACGAGATCCTGAGCCGTCCCGGGACACGGACGACCCTTGCCGAGATCAAGAAGGCGGGCGGCAGTGTGAAGGCGGCACGAGAGTGCCGGAACGCGTAGCCGGGCGTATCTGCTTCGGCTCGCCCCCTTGCGAGGTGCTTCCGCCTTGTACGGCGTGCTTCCGCCTCGTGCGGCGGGGGCGGTGCCTCGTGCGGCGGGGGGTCCCTGGTCATGGGGCCTGCCGGTACGACCCAGGGCTCCGGTGGCACGTTCCGTCACGCGGGCAACGCCGACGGGCCGCACGGGAATCCCCGTGCGGCCCGTCGGCGGATGTCCCCGCGGGTTCACCGGTGTGCGCGGTGGGCGCGCTCCCCGCGTCAACGCGAGGTCTCCCACCGGAACTCGAACCGGTCAGCAGGCGGCGCCGCCCGCGCCCCCCGCGCCACCGGTGCCGGAGACGGAGCCGGGCTGGCCGGGCTGACCGGGGTTGAGGCCGTAGCAGCCCGAGCCGCCGGCGCCTCCGGCGCCGCCACGGGCCCCCGCGCCACCGGCACCGCCCACGCCTCCAGCTCCACCGGCCCCGGCGGCGCCGGTGCCACCCTTACCGCCCTGACCGCCGACTCCGCTGGTCTGGGAGGCATTGCCACGGGCGCCTCCTCCGCCGCCGGCTCCACCCGTGGCACCGGTTCCTCCGTTGCCACCAGCCCCTCCGTCGGCCCCGGCGGCGCCGTTGCCGGTCGCGCCACCGGCACCCCCGGCGCCGCCCGCGCCCCCCGCCCCACCGATTCCGGCGCCGGAGCCGACACCGCCGTTACCGCCGCGCCCGGCGGCGCCACCGGCACCGGCACTCAGCCCCGCGCCGCCCGCCCCGCCGACGCCACCGGCACCCCCGGCATCCCCAAGAGTCCCGTTCCCGCCGTTCCCGCCGCCCGTTCCGGCGTATCCGCTCGGGTGCACCAGGGTGCCCGCACCTCCCGCGACGCCTGCGGAACCCGCGGTGCCGACGGTGCGCTGCCCGGCGCCGTTCTCGTTGCCGCCGCCGGTGCCAGGGGCACCTCCCGGGTGCGTGCTGCTGCCCGCGGTGTACTGAGCGGCTTCGGCGGCGGTGCCGAAGCCGAGAAGGGCGGCGGCGAAGAGGGCGTTGGCGCCGAGCAGGGTGGTGACACGTCGTCTGTTCACGTGGAGTCTCCTCGTGGCCCGGAGGCGGCTGTCGGAGTCGGGGGTTCCGGCACGGCGTGGGGATCGGGCCTGGTCCCGTTTCCGTGTGAGCCGGAGCAGCCCACAGGTCATAAGATCACGAAATGTCAGATATGTGATGCTTGTGGGTCTGCCGGGAACGTCGCGACCGGGGTGTCCGCGAGCCCGGGGGCCGAAGGCGGTACCCCGGCCCGCCGGAGAATGCGGGAGCGGCTCGCGCACCCAGGGAGCCGGCAGCGCCGGGGCCCGACGGGCGCGATGCCCAACTAGATACCCCCCGAGGGTATTTGACGGGTCGACGGGCCGCGGTCTAACCTTTCGCCAGTAGATACCCCTCCGGGGTATCAGGAAGGGGAACGGTGATGACCGGGACGAACTGGCACCTCAAGGGCGAGTGGTTCGATGTATGCAGCTGCTCGATGCCCTGTCCGTGCACCTTCGCGCAGGCTCCGACGGACGGCGCCTGCCTGTTCACACTCGTCTGGCAGATCCACGAAGGGCACTTCGGGGATCTGCGCCTGGACGGCCTGGGTGTCGTGGCCCTCGGTGAGTTCGCCGGGAACATGTGGGTGGACGACCCCGACGCCACGATGGCGGCGATGTTCTACATAGACGCGAAGGGGACAGCCGCGCAGCGGGACGCCCTGGAGCAGATCTTCCGCGGCAACGCCGGGGGATGGCCGGGCAAGTTCGGATCCCTGATCAGTGAGGTACGCGGCGTGGAGTACGCCCCGATCCGGTTCGACGCCGCGGCGGACCTCGCGCACTGGGGCGCCACCGTCTCCGACAAGGTGGACGTGGGAGCCAAGGCGCTGACCGGCCCCACCGCGGACCCCACGCGCCGGGTACAGCTGATCAACGCCCCGGGGTCGGAGGTCGGGCCCGGCCAGGTCGCGACATGGGGCGTGGTGAGCGCGGACCACGCCGAGGGCTTCGACTTCTCCCGTGAGTACCGGGGCGGGTCCAGCAAGCACTTCCCGTTCGACTGGCGACCGGACGCGTAACGGCCGACGTGCCGGGGTCGGGCCACTCTCGCCTCGCAGGGTGGCCGCCGCCCACCTTCTCGCCCGGCCTACGGGTGGCTGTCGTCGGTCCCGCACTGACCGGAGAACATGACCGAAGTGGTCGTACCGACCCGCCGGACATGGAACTTCGCCGGGCGGGAACGCGTTGTCACAACGACGCGCGGAACACACGCGGACGAGCAAACGGGTAGCCGAGGTGGCACGGATGGCGATGTGGGACCGGATCAAGGACCAGGCCAAGGGTCTTCAGCAGTCACAGGGGGCACGTAGCTCCGGCGGCCACGGACGGCCGGCGTCGGGGTCGGGCGGAGGCTCGAAGGCTCAGCTCGTGGGCCTGCTCAAGACCCAGCTCACCTCCCTCAAGACCGAGCTCAAGAGCGGCTCCTACCGGGACGCCAGCATGGCCATGTGCGCCTTGGTCGCGGCGGCCGACGGGTCGGTCGACCCGGCCGAGCGGCAGCATGTCGAGTCGCTGATCCTCCAGAACGACGTCTTGCAGAACTTCCCGCCGGAGCAACTGCGGCAGCGGTTCAACAAGCACGTCGACCAGCTGATGTTCAACTTCCAGCAGGGCCGGACCGAGGCCATGCAGGAGATCGCCAAGGCGGCGAAGAAGCCGGTGGAGGCCAAGGCGGTCATCCAGACCGGCTTCGTCGTCGCCGGGGCCGACGGCTACATCGCCCCGGCCGAGGAGCAGATCCTGCGCGAGGCGTGCGTGGCGCTCGGTGTGTCCCCGCACGAGTTCGGACTCTGACCGGATCCCGGGCCCGGTGACCCCGGGCCGCCGTGAGCCACGCGAGGCCCGGCGGCCCGGTCGCCTCACCGGGTGAGCGGCCGTTCCCCGCCGACGAGGAGAACGCCGTCGCGGACGCCCGCCCCAACGGCTTCGTCGCCGCTGGGGCCGGGCCGCGTGAGGCCGGGCCGCGGCACGGTGGTCCGCCAAGGCTGTCCCAGGACATGGCAGGGGCGGGAAGCTGCGGCTCGCGTCATGCAGCGGCATCCGCCGGACGTCGATCGGCGCCGCACGTGATCGGTCCCGGACATGATCGGTTCCGCTGGAAGATCGGCCCAGGTCGAAGGTCGCGGTGTCCCGCGGCGGTCGGAGCACGCGTTCAGACCTCCGACCGGGCAGCCCCCTCCATAGCGTCAGCCCCGTCCAGGACGGCTTCGTCGGCCTGCGGCTCGTCGCCGCCGATGACCCCGATATGCCGCAGCGCCACGGCGGACAGCAGCGAGAGCACCAGGCCGCCGACCGCGGCGACCAGCATCGCCATGTGCAGCCCGGACGTGGCCGCTTCCCTGGCCTGGTCGAGCCAGCCGTCGGGCATCCGGTCGGCGACCGAGGACGCCCCGGCGAGACTGTCGCCCGCCGCTTCGGCCACCTCGGGCGGCGTACCGGCGGGGATGTCGTCGTCGGCGCGGTCGCGGTAGACGGCGGTGGCCAGACTGCCGAGGATCGCCACGCCCAGGGCGAGGCCCAGTTCCTGCACGGTCTCCGACATCGCCGACGCCGAACCGGCCTTCTCCGGCGGTGCCGCTCCGACTACCAGGTCCGTGCCCAGGGCCGCGATCGCCCCGAGACCGAGGTAGACCAGCCCGAAGCCGATCACCATCAGGGCGACACCACCCGCGGCGTCCACCTGGGTGAGCAGCACATACCCGAACGTGGAGAGCGCCAGGGTGACGGCCACCACGATCCCCGGCGGCACCCGGCGCGCGACCAGCGGCGCCCCGATCGCCGCCACGAACATCATCAGCGCGGGCGGCCCCATCCACAGACCCGCCTCGACGGGCGGCAGTCCCTCCACGAGTTGGAGCTGCTGGGTGATCAGGAGCATCGAACCGCCGACACCGACGAGTCCGACGAGCAGGACGCTCAACGCGGCGCTGAACGTACGGTCGGTGAACAGCCGCACATCCAGCAACGGGCTCGCCAGCTTGCCCTGCCGCCGTACGAACAGCACCGCGAACACCAGGCCGATCACCGCGGCGCCGATCGTGGCGGTCCCGAGCCCGTCCTTGGCGACCCGCTTCACCGCGTAGACCACCGGCAGGATCGCGATCAGCGACAGGACGACGCTCAGCAGGTCGAACCGGCCGCCGCGCGGCGCGCGGTACTCGGGGATCAGCAGCGGTGCGGCCACCAGAGTCACGATCGCGACCGGGACCGCGACCAGGAACGCCGAACCCCACCAGAAATGGGCCAGCACCGCACCACCCACCACCGGCCCCAGTGCCATGCCGAGCGCGAAGCTCGTCGCCCAGACACCGATCGCCACCGACCGCTGGCGCGGATCGGCGAACATATTGCTGATCAGGGCCAAGGTGGACGGCATCAGCGTGGCACCGGCGATACCCAGTGCCGCGCGCGAGGCGATGAGCAGTTCGGTGCTGTCGGAGAAGGCTGCCACCGCCGAGACGGCCCCGAAGGCGGCGACCCCGATCATCAGCAGCTTCCGGCGGCCCACCCGGTCACCCAGCGTGCCCATGGTGATCAGGAAACCGGCGATCAGGAAGCCGTAGGCGTCCATGATCCACAGCGCCTCGGTGCCGCTCGGACGCAGATCCTCCGCCAGGGAGGGAAGGGCGAGGTACAGCACGGTGACGTCCAGGCCGAGCAGCACGGTCGGCAGCGAGAGGACGGCCAACCCTCCCCATTCCCGGGGACCGGCCCTGTTCACGGTCGATGAGCTCATTGCACTCCCATGCGTGTCGAGTTCGAGAACATGCGAGGTCACTGTGGCGACGGGCGCGCACGAAATCCTGACGGTCCGGCGGCGATACACTGCGTCCATGCGCTACGGGGTACTCGGCCCGCTGGCCGTCTGGGACGCCGAGGGACTGCCGGTCAAGGTCCCCGAGGCGAAAGTGCGCGCCCTGCTGGCGAATCTGCTGATCCACGGCGGCGGCCCGGTACCCGCGGACCGTCTCATCGAGGACCTGTGGGCGGGCAGCCCGCCCGGCGGATCGGTCAACACCCTTCAGACCAAGGTCTCCCAACTGCGCCGTGTGCTGGGCCGTGAGCAGGTCGTCCGCGAACCCGCGGGCTACCGGCTGCTGCTGGCGGACGACGTGGTCGACGCGCTGCGCTTCCAGGAACTGGCCGAACGCGCCCGCGCCCACGAGGAACCGGCGGTGCGCGGAGACCTGTTCGCCGACGCGCTCGCGTTGTGGCGGGGCCCCGCGTACGCCGATGTCGCCGAGCCCCTGTCCGCCCGCGGTGAGATCGACAGACTGGAAGAGCTGCGCCTTACCGTCCTGGAGGACCAGGCCGAGGTACGGCTGACCCTGGGCGAACACCTGGCGCTGGCCCCCGAGCTGGGCGAACTGGTGGCGCGGCATCCGCTGCGCGAACGACTGCGCATGGCCCAGATGCGCGCGCTGTACCGGGCCGGGCGGCAGGGCGACGCGCTGTGGAGCTTCCAGGAGCTGCGCCGTCGGCTGGCCGAGGAGCTCGGGGTGTCGCCCGGGCCCGCGGTCACCGCGCTGCACGAGGCGGTCCTGCGCCAGGAGCCGCATCTGGCCCCGCCGACCGTCGAATCACTGTCCTGCCGTACCAACCTCCCCGCGCCGCTGACCTCGTTGATCGGCCGACGGAAGGCGGTCGGCCAGGTGCGAGCGTGGCTGAGCCCGGACTCCCGTACCCGGCTGGTCACCCTCACCGGTCTCGGCGGGGTCGGCAAGACCCGACTGGCGACAGCCGCGGCACGCGACATGACCGACCGGTTCCCCGACGGGGTGTGGCTGGTCGAACTGGCCGCTCTGGACGCCACGTCGACCCCGGACGACATCGCCGAACGCGTCATCACGACGCTGGGACTGTGCGACACCGCGGCGTCGGAACCGGACCTCGACGACCTGGTGGGCTGGCTGTGCCGGGCGGTCGCCGAGAAGCGCCTGCTGATCCTGCTGGACAACTGCGAGCATCTGATCGAACCGGTCGCCGCGCTCGCCGGAGCCGTGCTGACGGCGGTGCCGGAGGGGCATCTGCTGGTCACCAGCCAGGAAGCCCTCGGTATCCCCGGCGAGAGGGTGCACACGGTGCCACCGCTGGCGCTGCCGGAGCACACCGGTCCGGGAGCGGTCGCCCGGGCGGGCGCCGTCGAGCTGTTCGTGGAGCGGGCGGCGGCAGCGGTGCCCGGCTTCGTCCTCGACGCGGACAACGCGGCGGCGGTCTCCGCGATCTGCCGTCGGCTGGACGGCATTCCGCTCGCCCTGGAACTCGTGGCCCCCCGGCTGCGCACGCTCAGCCCGGACGAGCTCGCCACCCGTCTGGACAGCAGGTTCACCCGGCCCGAGGTCCACGCCCGCGGGCTGCCGGCGAGGCAGCGGACGCTTCGGGCCATGCTCGACTGGAGCTGGCAACTGCTGACCGAGGACGAGCGGACCGTGCTGCGTCGGCTCTCCGTGCACGCCGACGGCTGCACACTGCCGACCGCCGAGGCCGTGTGCGCCGACCGGGACCTGCCCACCGACCGGGTGCCCGAACTGCTGTCCCGGCTGGTCGACCGTTCGCTGGTGGTCCGGGAGGCGGGCCGGTTCCGGCTGCTCGAATCGGTTGCCGCCTACTGCGCGGAACGGCTCGCGGACGCGGACGAGACGGCGACCCTGCGCACGCGGTTCGTGCGGTGCCACACCGAACTGGCCGAACAGCAGAGCGCCCTGCTGCGCGGCCCCGACCAGCGGCGCGGCTTGGAGCGCCTCGACGCGGAGACCGTCAATCTGCGCCGCGCCCTCGACCTCGCGGTCGCGGGCGACGACGCCGGACACGCGCTGCGGCTGGTGAACGCCCTGACGTGGTACTGGTTCCTGCGCGGTCGCCTGATCGAGGCCCGCAGATCGCTGCGGGCCGCGCTGGCCGTCCGGGGCGGGACCGTCCCGGACGCACGACTGGCGGCGCGGGCCTGGCTGACCGGAATGGAACTGCGCACCTCACCCACCGACGCGGCACCGGAACCGGTCGGTGGGGACCCGGCGGCCGGTCTCGGCGATCCGGTGCTCCGGGCCCGGTTGCGGTGGTTCGTCGGCACCGGTCTGACCGGCCACGGCCACCACCGCGAGGGACGGCGACTGGTGGAGGCGAGCCTGGCCGGCGCGCGGTCCGCCCGGGACCACTGGGCGGAGGCCGCGGCCCTGGTCGAGCTCGCCGGTCATGACCCGGCCCAGGGCGCATCCCACGCGGAACTGGGCGCCGCCCTGTTCCATGAGGTCGGTGACCGCTGGGGGCAGCTCCGGGCCACCCGGGCACTGGCCCTCGTGGCCGAACGCGACGGCGACCACACGCGGACCGAACGGCTGCACCAGGAAGGTCTGCTGGCCGCCGAGGAACTCGGGCTGTGGACGGAGGTCGTCGAGGCACTCACCTGCCTCGGCCGGACCGCCCTCGCCACCGGCCGGTCCCGGCGGGCGACGGAACTCTACGAGCGCGCGCTGTCCGTCTCGGCCGAACGGGCCCACCGCCGGGGCGAGATCCGCGCCGAGACCGGACTGGGGCTCGCCGCGCGCCTCCGCGGTGACGAGGAGACCGCCCGACGCCATCTGAACCGCGCCCTGGCCAAGACCCGTTCAACGGCCATGGCCGCCGACGCCCTGGACACGGCCGCCGACATCCTTTGCACAGCCGCCGACACCGCCGACACCGCCGACACCGCCGACACCGCCGACACCCCGGACACGCCGCCGGAGCCGGAGCCCGCGCGGCCACGGCGGACCGGGAACCGGGACGCCCCGCCGCCCGGGGCCGTACGATCCGCTCCATGACATCCCGCCGCCGCCCCCTCGGGAACGGCCCCCAGGAGCCCCCGCCCCACCCTCCTGCCGACGACGAGCCGGCCCACAGCCGGGTCAGCGCGACCGAGGCCGACCTCGAGGGAGGCCCGCTCTACCGACAGGACAACGCGGACGAGTTGGAAGGCCTCAGAGCACGAGGTCTGTTCACCGCACAGCCCCGCACCGGTACCAGGCCGGGACGCCGGGGCCGCTCGGACTGACCGGACCCACCGGGCGGCGCCCGCGCTCCGCGCCCGGCGCCTTCCCCGGAAGGGAGGCTGCCGGGAGTGCCCGTGCGGCCCACGCGGGCGGGAGGGACCGGACGGGGGTTCACCGGAGGCGGCGGCGCAGCCACCAGTACCCGAGTGCCGCGGCGACGCCATGCGCCGCGAGCACGGTGGCGGCCAGGACGAGCCCCGCCGGACTTCCCCGCCAGAAGTGCCAGGCGACGCCGATGAGGATCAGCGCGAGGGCCGCATGACGTACGGCCCCCCGGGACGGGCCGCGGCTCACAGGCCCGCCGCCCCCGTCGGCCTGGCCGCCCGCACCCAGTGCAGGAAGGGGCGCAGGTCCCCCGACGCGGACACGTCGAATCCCGCGCCGCGGACCAGGGGCGTCAGGAGGTCGACGCGGTTGTCCCGCATGACGGGGCCGACCGTCACGCCGACCAGTCGCCGGGCCGCCCGGCCCCGGGGCGGCCGGTAGTCGGCGAGCAACAGTCTCCCGCCGGGCCGCAGCACGCGGAACATCTCCGCGAGTGCCCGCTCGCGGCGGTCCTCGGGGATGTGGTGGAACGCCAGGCTGGAGATCACCAGGTCGAATGTGCCGTCCTCGCAGGGAAGTTCCTCGGCCACCCCCTGGGCAAAGGTGCAGTGGTCCCGCCGGGCGTGACGCCGGGCGTAGTCGATCATCGCCGGTGCCGGATCGATACCGGTCACCGTCCCGCCCGGGGTCACCGATCGGGCCAGCAGACCGGCGAGATAGCCGGTGCCGCATCCGATGTCGAGCGCCCGCTCACCGGGCCGGGCCCCGCTCAGTTCCACCAGCCGTCCGTACAGCCGCTGTCGTCGGCCGGCGAACACCACTGCGGAGAGGGCCTCGTATGCGCGGGCCCGTCCGATCGCGTTCGGTGCCGCAGGGTCGTGATGACCGTGCAGGAGATGTCGCAGATCCATCCCCACTCCTTACTTAGTGGCGACTAAGAACAGTCGTATCTTAGTCACGACTAAGTTGTGGGCGGGCTGCTATATCCTGAACGGCGTGAACTCCTCCCAGCCGCCCGCTCGATCGGCAAAGCCGCGCGGAAGGCGTCTGACCGCTCCCGAACGGCGCGAATCGATCCTGCGCGCCGCGACGGAGGTCTTCAGCGAGACGGGCTACCTACGGGGTAGGACATCCTTGATCGCGGCCCGCGCCGGGGTGAGCGAACCCGTGATCTTCAACAACTTCGGGACCAAGCCGGCCCTGTACGCGGCCGTGCTGGAACGCGCCGTGATGTCCGTCTGCCGCACCCTGCGCGAAGCGGCCCTCGGCGGCGAGAGCGTGCCTCAGGTGCTCGGGCGGTTCCTGGAACCGGCCCACGTCGAACGCTTCCACCGCCCCGGGGCCATCGGCTTCCTGTTCGCCGACGCCTCGACCCTGACATCCGACCCCGGCGTCGGCGAGGCGGCCGGTGAGTACTTGCGCGCCTTCGCCGCGGAACTGGCCGACCTGCTGCGCCAAGGCCAGGCGGCAGGCGGCATCCGCGCCGGGATCAACGCCGACGCCGCCGCTTGGTGGCTGCTGTCGATGGTGGCCACGCGTGCCTTCCGCGCCACCGCCATGCCCGGAGCCGACAGCCTGGAAGCCGATCTGACCGCGATGACCCTGGCCACCCTCACCACCGGCATCTGACTGCCTGGGCGCTCTTCGCCCGCCCGACCGGTGCTGGACGCACCCTCCCCGTGCCACGCACGTCTCGGATCCCCCGCCGAGAGGCCCCGTCGTACTGGGAGCCGACACGGCTCCGATGGCTCCATGACACGGTTCACGCCTTGCCAATTCTTCCCGGTATCCCTTGAAGGGCGCGGAAAACATGCACGGGCGCGCCTGTAGCGCCCCGTACCCGAGGCATACCTGTGACCCGGGGACCGGCGAAGCGAGGACCGACCTGCGTCCGTGGAGCAGCGCCTACGACTGCCTGTCCCGGGCTTCGGAGGCACGCGCGGCGAAGTTGTCCTCGATCCACCGGGCGTCCGTCAAATACCGGCGGTCGTGTCCCTCCGCCACATGCGCGCTGAACGCCGGGTGACCCGCCGCGGCGAGCCCCCGCATCCACACCACGAGCGTCCTCAACCGCTCGGCCGCCGTGACCGGCAACCGGGCCCGCTCCTCCGGGGACAGACCGTAGGAGTCGGCGAACAGGGCGAGTCGGCGCCGTGCCTCCGGAATCGGGACGGTGTGCTCCACCTCGTCCGGGGCGTACAGCGGGACGAAGCGGTAGGCGGTGTAGGCGGCGTCCCACAGCCGGGGGCCCGGATGGGCCGTGTCGAAGTCGATGAACGCGAAGGGGAGCCGGTCCCGGAAGACGGTGTTGTACGTCGCCGCGTCGCCGTGGCAGATCACCTCCGCCGGTTCACGCGGGGGCAGTTGCCAGACATCGTCCCGTGTCCGGGCGAATCCGACGGTGGCGTCATGGAGATCACGCAGCAGGCGCCCGGCGGCCACCAGCGAAGCGTCGCTCCGCACTTCGGGTGCGGCGAAGTCGTGCCCCACCTCGCCGGGCAGGTACTCGACGAGTTCCTCGGCACCGTCGCCGCTGAGCCCGTACGGGCGCGGCGCGCCGGTGAACCCCGCTTCGCGCAGATGCCCGAGCAGCCGCTGGACGGTGACGCTCCAGGCTCCGGCGGGGCGCCGGACCAGACCGCCTTCCCGGACGACCCGGTTCACGCCGCCGACGAACACCTCGCGATCATCCACGAAGCCAGGCTAGCCGGACCGGCCACCCTCGGCAGCCGAGTTTCCGCGGGGCGGGTGACGCGGTCGGGGCCGCCTCACGCGCCCGCACCAGCCGCACCGGCGGTCACAGGCGCACCGGCCGCACCCGCACCCCGTACCGGCGGGGACCCGGCTCCCGCCGAGTCCCCGCCGAGTCCCTGTGGAGCGCCGTCGGCTCCGCTAGACGATCGTCCGGATGAGCTTCTTGTTCACGAACTCCTCGATGCCCGGCCGGCCGAGCTCGCGGCCGAACCCGGAGCGCTTGACGCCGCCGAAGGGCAGTTCGGCGCCCTCCGCCCCGACACCGTTGACGAAGACCATGCCGGCCTCGATCCGGTCGGCGACCCGCTCGGCCTGCGACGGGTCGTTGGTGAAGAGGTACGAGCCGAGACCGTAGGGCGTGTCGTTGGCGATCCGTACGGCGTCCTCCTCGTCGGAGGCGGTGAAGACCATCGCCACCGGGCCGAACAGCTCCTCCCGGGCCGCCGCGTGCTCGGTGGTGAGGCCGGTCAGGACACCGGCCGGGAAGTAGGCCCCGCGTCGCTCGCCGGTGCTGTGCAGGGTCGCCCCCTGGGCCACGGCCGCGTCGACCTGACGGCCCAGGTTCTCGGCCGCGGCGGCCGACGACAGCGGCGCGCCGGTCTCGCCGGCGAGCAGCTTGGCGGTGAACCGCTCGACGAACGCGTCGTGGAGGTGGTCGAGGACGACGAACCGCTTGGCGGCGTTGCACGCCTGGCCCGTGTTGTCGAGGCGGGCGGCGACGGCGGATTCGACCACCGCGTCGAGGTCGTCGGTGGACAGGACGATGAAGGGGTCGGAACCGCCGAGTTCGAGGACCACCTTCTTGAGGTGCCGTCCGGCGATCTCCGCGACGGCCGAACCGGCCCGCTCGGACCCGGTCAGCGAGACGCCCTGGATCCGGGGGTCGGCGATGACGTCGGCGATCTGCTCGTTGGTGGCGTACACGTTGACGTAGGCGCCGGCCGGGAAACCCGCCTCGGCGAACAGCTTCTCCAGCAGCGCCGCGGTGGCCGGGCACTGCGGCGCGTGCTTGAGCACGATGGTGTTGCCGATGGCGAGGTTGGGGGCGGCGAAGCGGGCGACCTGGTAGGCCGGGAAGTTCCACGGCATGATCCCGAGGAGCGCTCCCACCGGGCTGCGCCGGATGACAGCGGTCCCGGGGCCCGAGACGACGCCGATCGGCTCGTCGGCCAGGTACTCCTCGGCGTGGTCGGCGTAGTAGCCGTAGATGTCGGCGCAGAAGTCGACCTCGCCCTCGGCCTCGGCGAGCGGCTTGCCCATCTCCTGGACGATGCTCGCGGCCAGCTCGGCCCGGCGCTCGGTGTGCAGCTCACCGAGGCGCCGCAGCAGTGCGGCCCGCTCGGCCACGGACCCGGTGCGTCCCCAGGCGGTGGCCGCGTGGGCGGCGTCGACGGCCGCCGACACCTCGGCGTCCGTGGCGGTCGGGTAGGTAGCGGTGATCTCACCGGTGGTCGGGTCGGTGACGGCGTACATCATGCCTCCTGGGAGCTGGTCGGGGGACAGCCGCGGCCGCTGTCCCCCTCAAGTGTGCGACGGCCGGAGCCGGTGCCGCGGTCCGGCCGGAAAGCTGCCTCAGGGTTCGAGAATCGTTCGGACCCCGGTGTTCGAACGGAGATCGTCAAGGGCGTCCGCGGCCTCGCTCAGGGGCCGGGTGCGCCCGATCAGGTCGTCCAACGGCAGCCTTCCGGACAGATAGAGACGGGCCAGCTTCGGGATGTCGATCTCCCCGATGCTGGAGCCATAGTTGCAGCCCAGGATACGTTTGCCCTGGTCCGCGAGGTCGAAGGGGTCGAATGTGGCGGTCGCGCCGGTCGCCGCCATCCCCACCAGCACCGCGGCCCCGCCCGAGGTGAGCATGGCCGGGAGGGTGCTGATGACCTTGGGGCTGCCGATCGCCTCGAAGGCGTGGTCGACCCCGCCGAGCTCGTCCTGGCACCAGGCGGCGACATCGGCCGTGTTGCCGTCGAGGGTGTGGGTGGCGCCGAACCGCCGGGCCGCGGCGAGACGTTCGGGGGAGAGGTCGACGGCGATCACGGGGTCGGCGCCGACCAGCCGCAGGCCCATCACGACGGAGAGTCCGACGCCGCCCGTCCCGATCACCACCGCGGACTCGCCGGGGCGGACCCCAGCGGTGTTCACGACGGCGCCGATACCGGTCGTCACGGAGCAGCCGAGCAGGGCGCCGATGCTGAAGGGGAGCTCGTCCGGGACCTTCACCGCGGCGACCTCCGGCACGACCAGCCGCTCCGTGAAGGCGCCGAGTCCCAGGTAGGGCCAGACCGGCTCGCCCTGGTCGTCCGCGAACGCGGTGGTGCCGTCGGGGAGCATGTTGGCGACGGCCTTGGTGCCGGTGCACAGCCACGCCTCACCGGCCACACAGCGGCGGCAGCGGCGGCACGGCGCGAACCAGGACAGGACGACATGGTCACCGGCCCGCACCGAGGTGACGCCGTCCCCGACCGAGGTCACCACCCCGGCCGCCTCGTGTCCGAGGACGAGCGGGCGGTCGGTGGGCCAGTCGCCCGTCACGACATGCAGGTCCGAGTGGCAGACGCCCGCCGCGCGGACCTCGATCTCGACCTCGCCCGGTCCGGCGGGCCGGACCGACACGTCACGGGACCCGAGCCCCGAGACGGGGTCGAGGACAAGGGCGGGGGAAAGCTTCGGCGTCATCGGGATGCCTTCTTCTCTTCGGTGGCCGGGCCTTCGGTGGCCGGTGTGGCGGGGAGCTTGGTGTGGGGCTTGGCGATCACGACGTAGAGCAGGCCGACGACGAAGAGGACGGAGAAGACCAGGATCACGGCCCAGACCTGGACCCAGCTGCCGTCGGCAGGGGCGAGCTCGACACGGGGCCAGGCGATGTTGACGGCCTCGAAGAGCAGCCACACGACGGCGATCACATTGACCACCAGCCCCGCCCGCCCGAGCCTCAGCCGTCCCGCGGCGGGGTTCCACCGGCCGGTCAGCCGGGCGACGAGCGCCACGACCGCGACCGTGAGGAAGATGAAGTAGAAGCCGCCGGAGCCGAAGGCGATCAGGGTCGCGGCGGCATTGCCGTTCAGCCCGAGCAGCAGTCCGAGGCTGGCCAGCACGGCCGTCACGATGAGCGAGACGTACGGGATCTGGCGCGGCCCGACGGTGGCGAGGGTCGGGGAGAACGGCAGCTGGCGGTCGCGGGCGAACGCGAAGACGGCGCGGCCGATATAGGTCTGGATCGAGATGGCGCAGGCGATGAACGCGATCAGGACGACCAGGATGAACGGCTTCTCGCTCCATCCGCCCAGGCCCTCCGTCACGGCGGTGAAGACCGGGTCCGCGAGCGCGCCGGACACGGCGTCCTCGGGCTTGCGCAGGGCGAGCGTCACGGCGAGCCCGGTCAGCAGGACCGTGAGGGCGACGAAGAGATAGGCCCGCAGGAGCGCCCGGGGGACGCTGCGCCTCGGCTGCTCGGTCTCCTCGGCCACCTGTGTGGTCGCGTCGAAGCCCAGGAACGCCCAGCCGGCGACCGCCAGCGCGGTCAGGAAGCCCGCCAGCGCCGATCCGCCGGAGACCGACTCCGCGCCGAGGGTCTCGAAGAGGATCCCGAACCCGTTGTTGTGCACGAAGAGCAGCAGGAACACACTCACCGCGATCGAGGCGACACCCTCGGCGATGATTCCGGCGTTGAGGAAGTGCTTCACCGGGTTGACGCCGAGGAGGTTGATCCCGAGGGCCACCGCGATGAAGACCACACCGAGGAGCACATGGGAGGTGGTCGACAGCGTGCCGTCACCGAACAGCATGTGCAGCCAGGTCGCCCCCAGATAGGCCACGGTGGTCAGGGACGCCACGGCGGAGGCGAGATAGATCCAGCCCACCATCCAGCCGAGGCGTGGCCCGCCGAGCCGCCGCACCCATTGGTACACGCCGCCCGTGACCGGGAACTGGGACGACAGCTCGGCGTAGACCACGGCGACCGTCAGCTGCCCGAGAAAGGCGACGACGACCGCCCAGATCCAGGCGGGGCCCGCGAAGACGAAGCCCAGCTGGACGACGGCGTAGACCCCGACGACGGGTGAGATCGTCGCGAATCCGATGGCGAACACGGCCCAGGTCGACAGGGTCCGTCTCAGCTCCTGCTGGTAGCCGTACTCGGCGAGTTCGCCGGCGTCGGTGCGAGTGTCGTCCACATTGATCTCCTGTACAGGTGCTGCGCGCTGGTCCGCGTGCACGGGCCGTGCCCGTCGGCGCGGGGGTCGCAACCGGCACGGTGCGCTCCGGGTGCCGGTCCGACGGGGCGGTGAGGTGTTCCACCGACCCCAGGGCGGGATACCGCCCGAGCTGCGGATCTCTGCGAACCGCTCGTTATTGGTCGCCTGGCCAATTGCCGATTGGTCACTCACTCAATAACATTCGCCCCATGACGTCAAGGGATACCGGCACACGAACCCGCAAGGCGCCGGCCGAGCGCCGCCACGAGATCATCCGCGCCGCCGCGCGGGTCGGGCTCGCCGAAGGACTGGAGTGCGTCACCCTGCGGCGGATCGCCGACGAGCTCGGCGTCCAGCCCGGACTCGTCGGCCACTACTTCCCCGCCGCCGACACCCTGGTGGCCGACGCCTTCACCAGCGCCACCATGGCCGAACTCGACGGACTCCTCCCCGCGGCCCCGGCGGACCCCGCCGACCTGGAGAGCCCCAAGGACCCCGCGACCCCGGCGCACCCCGGCCACCCGGAGAGCCCCGCGGCCCCCAAGGACCCCGCGGCCCCGGCGGACCCGGACCGCCCCGGGCACAAGGACCCCCTGAGCACCCTGCGCCGCTTCTTCACCCTCATCGCGAGCACCGAGTTCGACAACGTCAGCAAGCTCTGGCTGAACGCACGGCACCTGTCGCGCTACCGCCCCGTGCTCCGGGACCACGTCATCGACCAGGAACTGCTCTGGTGCCGCCGCATCGAGCAGCTGATCGCCACGGGCGCGAGCGCGGGCGTCTTCCGCTGCGCTAACCCCTGGGCGGCGGCGGTGCGCATCCTCGTCGCGATCGACGGAAGCAGCGCCTACATCAACACCAGTGCCGACACCCGTACCGCACCCATCGCCGATCTGGCCCGCACCGTCGCGGAGACGGAACTCGCGCTGCCGCCCGGCAGCCTGGCCGCCGAAGGGACCACCATGCTCCCGGACACCTCAACAGGCGCCCGCTGAACGGCGCTTGAGACCCTGCGCCGCAGAGCACGACCGAACAGCACGGGGCGACCGTGGTGATGGCCACCCACGACGCGGACGTGGTGGCCCGCGACCGGGTCGTCCGGCCGCGCGACGGCCGGGTCGTACGAGACGGCCCGGCCTGCCGCAACCCTCCCCGAGCACGGTTCCGTCCACGCCCGTCCCGTACTTTCGGCCGGTACGCGAGGCGCCGGAGGTTTTCTAGCCTGAGCGGTATGGATACAGGGGAGCGGCGGACGCGACCGGCCGGCAGGACGTTCGACACGGGGCTCGGTGCCGTGTTCGTCCTGGGGATCGTCTTCACGGCATACATGTTCATCACCAGCTGGGGCGGTGTCTCCTGGATGTTCGGCTCGGCCGTCTCGGTCGCCGTGAGCGGACTCGCGCTGCTGCGCGCACGGTGGAAGCCGCTGCCCGTGTGCGCGGGCCTCGTCGTGACATCCACCGCCGTCGTGGTGTCGTTGACCGCCGGGGACGACCTCCCGCAGGAGCCCGCGCCCGTCACGGCGCTGGCCCTGGCGGTACTCGTCGGCTCCGCGCTCAGGACCCTGCCGAGGGGACCGGCCGCCGGGATCGCCGTCGCTGGCGCTGTGCTGACCGGGATCATCTGGTCCGAAGGCCTGAGCGGCGTGCCGGTCCTCGCGACGACCGGGATGGCCGCCGCCCTCGTGACGGGGCCGGTGCTGCGCGGCCTCGACCGCGACCGGCGCACCGATCGTGCGCCGCGGGGCGCCCGTGCCGACGAATCGCGGCCGTAGTGCGACCGGAGCACCAGGAGGAACCGGTGAACACCGCCCGTACCCCGCCACCGCCGAACGGGTCGGCTCCCGGGCGGGGAGCGTCCGCCCTGACCGAGGTGATCGTCCCGGCCCGATGGGCCAGGGCCGTCCCCGCCCTGGGGCTCGGCGTCACGTTCCTCGCGGCGATCGCCGTCCAGGCCCTCGCCGTCGCACAGACCTGGGGAGTCGCGCCGTCGATACCCGGAGCCCTCGCCGCCACGCTGGTCTCCGCGCTCGCTCTGAACCGCCGTCGGAACCGGACCTGGACCGCGGTCGCGGGCCTCGCCGTCACCGCGTCGGCGGTCCTCGTCCCGCTGCTGCCCGGCACCCGGCTGCCCGCCGGACTCGGCCCCTCCCTGGCGCCGGCCCTGGCCGTGCTCACCGCCTCCGCGGTCAGAACGCTGCCGGTGGCGCGGGCCGGGGCCGTCGCGGGCGGCGGTTTGGTACTGATCGCCGCCCAGTCGGCCGCCCGACCCGCGTCGGCGGTGGTGGCCATCGCCGCGGCGGCCTGGCTGGCCGCCCTCGGGGCCGGGCTGTCGCTGCGTATGCTCGACGACCGGGCCAGGGCCACCGCCGAACAGGTCCGCAGGTCCGAACGGCTTGAGCTGGCACGCGAGTTGCACGACATCGTGGCCCACCACATCACCGGGATGCTGATCCAGTCCCAGGCCGCCCGGATCGTCGCGCGACGCGACCCGGAGAACGTGTCGCGGTCGCTGGCCGGGATCGAGGCGGCCGGCTCCGAGGCCATGGCCGCGATGCGACGCGTGGTCGGACTGCTGCGCGACACCGACGACGCGGCGCCCGCCTCACCCGGACCCGAGGAACTGAGCGCGCTCGTCGAGCGCTTCAGCCGCCAGGGCCCGGACGTACGCCTGAACATGCCCGACCACGACACGGGCTGGCCGCCGGAGGTGACCAGCACCGTGCACCGCGTCGTCCAGGAGTCCCTGACGAACATCCTGCGGCACGCGCGGCACGCCCGCTCCGTCGAGGTCACCGTCGGCCGCGCCCCGGACCGCGTCACCGTCGAGGTCACGGACGACGCCCCGCCGAACCCCGCCCGGCCCCAGCACCGCGGCGGGTACGGTCTGATCGGCATGCGCGAACGCGTCGAGACGCTCGGCGGCTCGCTGTCCGCCGGCCCCCGGCCCGGCGCCGGCTGGTCCGTACGGGCAGCCCTGCCCGTCCCCATCAGGGAGCCCGGATGACCATCACGGTCCTGCTCGCCGACGACCAGGCGATGATCCGCCACGGCCTGCGGCTGATCCTGGAGGACCAGCCCGACATCACCGTCATCGGGGAAGCCGCGGACGGCGTCGAGGCGATCGCGACGGCCCGGCGGCTGCGGCCCGACGTATGCCTGGTGGACATCAGGATGCCCGGACTCGACGGCATCGCGGTCACCCGCGCACTGGCCGGCCCTTCCGTGACCGACCCGATGCGGGTCGTCGTCGTCACCACGTTCGACCTCGACGAGTACGTGTACGGGGCGCTGCGCGGCGGCGCGGCGGGATTCGTCCTCAAGGACGCGGGTCCGGCCCTGCTCATCGAGGCCGTCCGCGCCGCCCACAACGGTGAGGCGCTCGTCTCCCCGTCGGTCACCCTCCGGCTGCTGAACCACCTGAACGCGACCGGGGCCGCGCCCCGCGGGCGCGCCGCGCAGACACCGCAGCTGTCCGGACGCGCGCTCGAAGTCGTACGGGCCATCGCGCGCGGCCGCACCAACCAGGAGATCGCCGCCGAGCTGTTCATCACCCTCAGCACGGTCAAGAGTCATCTGTCGGGCATCCAGACCAAGCTCGGGGTCCGCAACCGCACCGAGATCGCCGTCTGGGCCTGGGAGAACCGCGTCGTCGACCGGACCTGAAGGCCGCCCCCGCGCACCGGCCGGAAGTACGGCCGCCGGTAACGGGAACCGTGCTTTCGACCGATGCCGGGAAAGACCCGGGAATTCCAGGATATGGGCATGCCATACATGGAATCCCCGCCGGCGTTCCACGCCGAGGGTTTGACGAAGAAGTACGGCCGCCGCCGCGGGCCGGCCCTGCGCGATGTGGACCTCACCATCCCCTCCGGCCGGGTCATCGGGCTCGTCGGCCCCAACGGAGCGGGCAAGTCGACCCTGTTGCACCTGGCCTGCGGGCTGATCGAGCCGACATCCGGCTCGCTGACGGTACTGGGATCACGCCCCGCGGCGAACGCCTCGCATCTGGCCCGGGTGGGATTCGTCGCGCAGAACACCCCGGTGTACGGCTCGTTCACCGTCGCCGAACACCTCAGATTCGGCGCCAGGATGAACCCGGCGTGGGACCAGGCCCTGGCCGAGCGGCGCATCGGCCAGGTGGGGCTGAACCCCGCACAGAAGGCGGGACAGCTCTCCGGCGGCCAGCGGGCACAACTGGCGCTGACCATCGCCGCCGCCAAACGCCCCGAACTGCTGATCCTCGACGAACCGGCCGCGGCACTCGACCCCTTGGCCCGCCGGGGGTTCCTGGAGAACCTGATGGAATTCGTACGCGAGCTCGGCGCCAGCGCCGTGCTCTCCTCGCATCTGCTCGGTGACATCGAGCAGGTCTGCGACCACCTCGTCGTCCTGTGCGACTCGCGGGTGCAGCTCGCAGGCGACACCCGGGACCTGCTGGCCACGCACGCCCGGCTCGTCGCACCACGCGGCGAGCTGGACCCGCTGCCCACCTGGGTCGACGTCATCTCGAGGGACCACCACGGCGAGCACAGCAGCGCCGTCGTCCACATCGGCGACACCTCCCGGGCCCTGCCCCATCAGGTCCGGCCCGTCACCCTTGAGGAACTCGTCCTCGCCCATATGACCCGGGCCGCCGCCCGACCCGCCCCGACCGGGGCCGAAACCTGGGGGACACCGCGATGATGTGGCTGACCTGGCGACAGTTCCGCGGCCAGGCGCTGGCCGCCGCCTGCGCGATGGTGGTCGTCGCCGCGTACCTGGCGTACCTCGGCGGGGACATCCGCGACGCGCACGACGCCCACCAGGCCATCTGCCGCGACCGGGCCGACTGCGCCCGGGCGACGAGCCAGTTCCGCGGCGCCTACCAGAACACCCTCCTGTTCCTGGCCGCCGGACTCGCCCTGATCCCCGCCGTCATCGGCACCTTCTGGGGAGCTCCCCTGCTGGCCCGGGAGCTGGAGAACGGCACCCACCGACTGGCGTGGAACCAGAGCGTCACCCGCCCGCGCTGGCTCATCGGCAAGGTCCTGTTCGTCGGCTCGGCCGCCGTGCTCGTCACCGGCACGGCCTCGGCCCTGCTCACCTGGGCGGCCCACCCCTTCGACGAAGTGGTCAAGGAGGAGTTCAGCACCTTCGTGTTCGGCACCCGGGGCATCGTCCCGATCGGCTACGCCGCGCTGGCCCTCGCCCTCGGCACCGTCGCCGGACTCCTGCTGCGCCGGACCCTGCCCGCGATGGCCGTGACGCTCGTCGTCTTCCTCGCCTTCCAGTTCTTCTTCCCCAACGTGGTGCGCCCCGCCCTGATACCGCCGGAGAGGGCCACGCTGGCGATGACGGCCACGGCCATCAACGGCGCGCAGAACCTGGGCGGCATCGGCGGCGGCTCCGTCATCGGCGGGGTCAGGATCCCGGACGCGCCCGACGCGTGGATCGCCGGGACGAGTCCGCTGCGCACCCCGGACGGCCGGACCCTCGGCGGGCCCGAGTTCAACGCCTGCCTCGACAGCCCGCCCAGGACCGGCGCGGGCGGCACGTTCGGCGACACCGCGGTGTGCCTCGCCGGGCACGACCTCCATATCGACGTCCGCTACCACCCCAGCAGCCGCTACTGGGCGTTCCAATGGCTGGAGACCGCGATCTACCTGGCACTCAGCGGTGTCCTCACCGCGTTCGCCGTTCGGCGGATCCGGCGCCGGGTGAGCTGACGCCCGTCGACGCGCGGGAACCGGGTCCCCGTCAGGCGGCGGGCGGAGGTGGGGTGCTCGCGCGTCAGGCCGGGGGAGTCAGCAGGTCCTCCAACTCGGCTTCGAAGAGCAGGGAGGGGTCGAAGTCCATCCCGCCGAAGTGACCCGCCAGCTCCAGTGACAGCAGGCCGTGCAGCCGGGTCCAGACGACCAGGGCCCGGTGAAGGGCGGCAGGCGGGGCGGGATGGTCGCCTGCCCAGCCCCGGTG
The DNA here is from genome assembly GCF_036250755.1 of Streptomyces uncialis. NCBI lineage: Bacteria > Bacillati > Actinomycetota > Actinomycetes > Kitasatosporales > Streptomycetaceae > Streptomyces > Streptomyces uncialis. Next base: position 8,962,978 of record NZ_CP109583.1, read on the forward strand.
CCCCGCCAGATGGGTGCCGAACGGCGTCGCGGGGCTGTCCGGGACGAGCTCCGCGCACGCGTCGAGCAGCGCGGTCATGATCTCGGCGGAGATCGCGGTGATGTCCTCGGGCGCGTGGTAGCCGGGGACAGGCGTTCCGTAGATCAGCAAGTACCGCTGGGGGTCCTCCAGCGCCCAGCCGCGCAGGGCGTGCGCCAGCGGGGCCGGCCCCGTGCCGGTGGACGACGCCGAACGCAGCGTCCCGGCGAGACTTCGGTACGCCTCGCGGATGAGTTCGGTGATCAGGTCGTCGCGGCTGGCGAAGTAGCGGTAGAGCGCGGGTCCGCTCATCCCCATCCGCTTGGCGATCGCGTTGAGGGAGAGCGCGGACGCTCCCGCCGTGGCGATCTGCTCCCACGCGTGTTCCTTGATCTCCGCCCGCACCTGGGCGCGATAGCGCTCCCGCGGTGTCGTGGCGTCGGTCTCCGGCATGGCCCGCCCTCTTCCTCACCCGTAACGCTACAGCTCCATAAGTTAGTTAGAAGCTATCACGACAGCTGTTGACCTCTCACGGTGCGGGGCGTTATAACTTCTCACCAAGGCGAGATGCTCTATCTCGCCGCGGTGTGCGGTACGGCCACGCCACCGACCGCTCCACCGGACGAGAGGAACTCCGTGGCCACCACGGTCGAGTCACCCCACCCCCGTACGGGCCGCAGCGTCCCGCTGCCGGTGACCGTCGCCTCCTGGGCCGTCCTCGTCATGATCGTCGGCCAGTTCTCCCTGGTCGCGGCCGTCCCGGTCGTGATCACGATGTTCGGCGCGCTCCGGCACGTCCCCGACCTGACGGTGCGCTGGGCGGCCACCCTGCTCGCCGGTACCTACGCCGTCCCGCTCGTCGTATGGCTGACCCGGCCCGACGGGGCGCGGAGCCTCTCCCAGGACATGCACCCGCTGTCCTTCGGGCTGATCGTCGCCGCGTCCGCCGCAGTGATCGTCGCGCTCCACCGGACCCGGCGCCGCCACCCTTCCGCACGGTGACGAGCGCCCCGCGCAGCCGCCCGACCCCCGCCCATCGGCCCCGCATCCACCGCCCGGCGCATCCGCGCACCCGACACATGACCCGGGCTCAACAAACCACGCACCGCACACCGACCGACAAGGGAAACACCATGCCCGTCATCCGCAGCACCAGCACCAGCACCCGCGCCGCCCTGCTCGCCGCCCCGCTCGTCGCCGCTCTCCTCGGCACCGCCGCCGTACCGGCCGCGGCCGCCCCCTCCCCGCCCGGCGAGTCGCTCACCTGCCGCGGGGAAGGTGTCGACCCCGACGCACTCGTCCGCCACCGGACCGAGACCGTGATCCAGGCGCCGCTGCGCACCATCTGGAAGCTCCAGACCGATGTGGAGCGCTGGCCGTCCTGGAAGGCCGCCGTCACCACCGCGGACCGCCTCGACCACGGTCCCTTCCGGCCCGGTTCCGCGTTCCGCTGGACGATGCCGGTGCCGCCCAACCCCGTGACGTCCGCCCCCAGCCTGGACATCACCTCGACCGTGGAACAGCTGAAGCGGAACTCCTGCATCCGCTGGACCGGCCCCGCGACCGGTGAGGGACTGCGCATCGACGGCGTCCATGTGTGGACCTTCACCAAGGTCAAGGGCGGTGTCCGGGTGAGCACCGAGGAGACCCACACCGGCCCCCAGGTCGAGGCGAACGTCGGAATCGCGACCGGGATCCTTCGCCAGGGCCTCGAAGCATGGCTGCGCGACCTGAAGACCGCCGCCGAGGCCCGCGCCCACGACCGGCCGTGCTGAACCGCACCCCGGACCCACCCCCGCACGGCGTCCCCTTCGGCCCGCTTCCCCGGCGACCGACGGGCCTCGCCTGAGAACGGCGCAACGCCCCGTCACCCACACAAAGGGCGACGGGGCGTTGCCGTGTCCGCTCAGGGTCCATCCGGTCCCGGCCCGCGAGCGGCCGCTCGCGTCGCGGTCACGCGCGTGCGGTGACCCTCCAGTGGTAGCCGTCCAGGTCGGTGAAGTGCCCGGCGTAGTCGCCCTGTCCGGTCTCGGCGGCAGCGCCGGTGACCCGGCCGCCGGCCGGGCCCACGGCCGCGAGAAGGGTGTCCACGTCGTCCCGGGAAGCGGCGGTGTGGGTGAGGACGAGCGCGGAGAAGCCGTCGCCGTTCTCGTCGACGCCCGCGTCCTTGGCGAGGGCCTTGCGCGGCAGCAGACCCAGCCGGCACACCCCGTCGGCGATGGTGAAGTCGATGAACTTGTCGCCGTAGTCGCGGTCCACGCTCATGCCCAGCGCCTCGTAGAACACCTTGGACGTCTTCGGCTTGGCGACGCCGAGATAGACGGCGGTCTCGGTCGGCCTCGGCGGGTCGGGGACGGCGTCCGTGTCCTTCTTGGAAGCGGCGGCCAGCTTCCAGACGGCCCCGTCCGGCGACCGGTAGACGGCGGCGAACTCGCCGAACATCTCCTTCTTGGCAGGCTTGACGACCGTCGCACCCTGGGCGGCGGCGGTGTCGAGGAGGGCCCTGACCTCGGCAGGCTGACTCACGATGGAGGACAGCACATAGCCGCGGAAGCCCGAGGTCGCCGGATTCGCACCGGACTCGGCGGCGAGTGCCTCGATCTGCTGGAGGCCGAGCCGTCCGGTGCCGTTGAGGTCGAGACCGGCCGTGCGGCCGTCGTCAGCGGCCGTGGCCGTGGACGAGAACGCGGACGAGTAGAAGGCGCTCGCGCCTTCCACCTGCGGTACGCCGATAGTGATGAGGTCGACGGAGAGCGCCATCGGATGGCTCCTTCATACGGTGAGGGGTGGGTCGGGCCGGTAGCCGGAGTGTTGCGGCCGTGCTCACTCGGGTGAGCTGATCGGTACGGGCACTCAGCTGAGCTGGTTGATACGGACGAGGTTGCCGGCGGGGTCACGGAAAGCGCAGTCACGCACCCCGTAGTCCTGGTCGATGGGCTCCTGGACGACATCCGCGCCCGCCGCCTGGAGACGGTCGAAGAGGCCGTCGAGGTCGTCGGTGGCCAGCGTGACGGCGGTGTACACGCCCTTGGTGATGAGTTCCAGGACGGTGCGGCGCTCCTCGTCGGTGACACCCGGGTCGGTGGCGGGCGGGTGCAGCACGAGGGAGGTGCCGGGTTGGCCCACCGGCCCGACGGTGATCCAGCGCAGCTCCTCGTAGCCGACATCGTTGCGGACCTCGAAGCCCAGGATGTCGCGGTAGAAACCCAGAGCGGCCTCGGGATCGGTGTGCGGCAGGAAGGCATGGTGAATGGTGATGCTCATATCCCTCACGCTAGGCAGAGCCACCGGGCGCGGGCTTCTTGATTCCTGACCGGTCTGCTCACCGGCTCGCCCTGACAGGGCGGCATCCCGCCCCGGCCCGGCGGCGGCCACGACGGTGGACACCGGGTCCTGGCCCACCCGGACCGGACGACGGCCAGGAGCGCGCCCGTGGAAGAAGGCTCGCCCACGGGCAGAGGTGTGCCCAGGGCGGATGCAGACCCAGGAGCACAGGTGTACCCGGGAGCATGAAGCGGGCATCGATCAGGAATCGAGAAGCGCCAGGTCTCCCGGCCCGACTAGCGTCAGGAACACTTCACACCGATCACTACCGATTCACACCGATCACGACCAGGAGAGTGACAGCGATGAGCGAGAGCACCGGCACCGACGGCAAGAAGAGCACGAACGGCTTCTCCGAGCAAGAGCGTGCCGCCATGAAGGAGCGTGCCGCCGAGCTGAAGAAGGAGGCGAGCCGTGGCCGTGGCAACAAGGCCGCCGCCGAGGAGCTCGACGTGCTGGCGAAGATCGCGGAGATGGAGGCATCGGACCGCGCGGTGGCCGAGCGCATCCACGCCATCGTCACCGCCAACGCCCCCGACCTGTCGCCGAAGCTCTGGTACGGACAGCCCGCCTACGCCCGCAAGGGCAAGGTCGTCTGCTTCTTCCGAAGCGGGCAGGTCGACAAGGAGCGCTACTCGACCTTCGGTTTCACCACGGCGGGCAACCTCGACGACGAGAGCGGCCTGTGGCCCACGTCCTACGCCGTGACCGAGCTGAGCGACAAGGCCGAGAAGGCGCTCGTCGCCCTCGTCAAGAAGGCCGTCGGCTGACACCACGCCGAGGCGCGGCCCGGCCCGGCTCCCCGAGCACGGGCCGGGACACATCGGGGTCATCGAGGTACGCCCCCATCAGGCACACCCCACCGTGAGGCACACCCACGGCGACGCACACCTGCCGTGACGCGTCTCCAAGGTCCCGTGGAACTCCAACCACGACCCGACAGCGCTCCGATGACCGGCCAGCAGGTCTGGGAGGATCAGCGGGACCGAACGGATGAACGCGGGAAGTGGGGACATGATCGCTCTGGTGTTGCTCGTCGTACTGGCGCTCGTTGTCGGCGGGTGCGTATGCGTGGTCTGGGCGGAACGTGGTGGACCCCGTTGGGTCCGTGCCGTCGCGACCATGACCCGCACCGCGAGCGGGATGGCGCGGCGTGCGGAGCGGAACCGACGCCGCGGTCTGACCGGGGACAGCGGCGACGGCGGCTAGAGATGTGACCGGAAAGGGTTCACCGGCCCGCGACGCCCGGCACCGTGCCTCGATCGACGCCCGGCACCGCGTCTGGACGCACGTCCCACGAGCGCACCGGTGCCGAGAACGCCTTCGGAGGAGCGCCCTATGAGCGCCCCGCGGCCGGGCTCGGCGGGACATCCTTGACGAACACGATGCCGTCACTGTCCGCCAGATGGGCCGGGTCCGAGGGGGAGTACCCGAACCAGGGGGACACACGGGGCGCGGGCAGCGCGCCGCCGAGGGCGGCGGCCAGTCGCGGCGCGTCGACGACGCAGCGGTCCTCCGCAAGCGCGTACAGAAGTCCTTCGACGGTGTCCGGCGGCGGTGTGTCCACTCCCTGGTGCCGGATCGTGCCGAGGGCCGTGGCGACGAAGGCGTATTCGTCGCCGAGCTGGGCGCTCACCAGCGCACCCGCGCTCCACCACTCCACCGGCCTCCCGCCCATTCGCATCGTGCTCTTCTCCCGCTGGAGATGGGAGTTGTGGGCGTGGACGAGTGCCGGGCCCCGAGCGGCGAGAGCGAGGAGATTGTGGGCCATCATCTGATCCCGCACGCTCACGAGCCGGGTCATCCGGGCCGGTGAGGTGTCGGCCATCCAGTGGTGGTAGCGAAGCAGTCCGGTCGCGGTGCGCCCGTGCAGCCGCGCCCGGTCCCAGCCGTCCCGCGAGGCCGTCGCGAGCAGGTGCGGCGTCTGCGCGTCGAGCAGCGCCACCAGATCGTCGGCGAGCAGCCGCAGCCGACCGGCCTCGGCCGACTGCCCGACGGACCGGGCCGGGTCCCTCATCGCGGCGGGATCGGTCCACCGGCCGTCGGCGCCGAGCAGCCGGTCGAGCGTTTCCCCGGTGCAGGGGAGCAGGCTCGCGTCGATCCGGGTCGAGAGATAGTCGTGGAGTGCGGTGAGTGCGTGCCGGGGGCTCGCGGCGCCGGTGATCTCCAGCGGGCCGTCGAAACCGGCGAAGCGGACCCGCTCGGACGCGGGCCGACCGTCGTTGTGGGCGCGTATCCAGCGGACGAGCTCCCGGTTGGCCGCGAAGGCGCCCCAGCCATGGCTGAATCCGCGCTCCATCACCTCGTCCAGGGTGCCCGTGCCTGAGGTGACGTAGTCGTCCACGACCAGGCCCGTCACGCAGTCGCTCTCGATCGCGACCGTCCGGTAGCCCTCCTGCTCGACGAGTTCCCGGAAGAGTTCGTTGCGCAGTTCGAGCAGGGTGTCCTCGCCGTGGGTCGGTTCGCCCAGCGCGAGCAGCCGAGGCCGGGCCGGGAGCAGCCGCATGACGGCGGCAGCATCGACGGCACAGGCGGTGTCCTTGATGTCGGTAGCCATACCTTGAACGGTATCGTTGAACTTTCGATTGAAACTTTTCCGCGATAACCTCCGCCCGATGGAGCGGAACCTTCAAAGTGCCAAGCGGCTCAGGCCTGTTGACCTGGCGCGCGGACACGGTCTGTCCACGCAGGCGATCAGGAACTACGAGGCGGCCGGCATCCTTCCGCCCGCCGGTCGCACACCCCACGGCTACCGCACCTACACCCCGTTGCACGTGGCGGCCCTGCGCGCGTTTCTCGCCTTGCTGCCCGGCCACGGCCACCCGACGGCGACATCGATCATGCGGGCCGTGAACCAGGGCATGACCGATCAGGCGTTCCACCTCATCGACGGGAGCCACGCCCAACTCCTCGACGACCGGCGGACCCTCCAGGCCGTGGAAAACGCCCTCCATGACCTTGGCGTCACCGCGACGCCCGCGCTGCCCCCAGGGCCCGTCGCCACCCCGGCGCCCGACCCCACCCCGGCGGCCCACCCCACGCCGACGCCCGGATCCGCCGTGGTGTCCGGGCCGGGCGCTACGTTCATCGGGCCGCTGGCGGGAAAGCTCGGCATTCGGCCCGCGACACTGCGCAAATGGGAGCGCGCCGGCCTGGTGCGCCCGCGCCGCGACCCGCGGACCGGGTACCGCGTCTACGACGAGACCGATGTACGCGACGCCCGGCTGACCCACCAGCTCAGAAGGGGCGGCTACCTGCTGGAGCAGATCGCCCCGCTGATCGCCCAAGTACGGGCGGCCGGTGGGGTGGAGCTGCTGGAGGCCGCACTGTGCGACTGGCGCGACCGGCTGGCGGCCCGTGGGCGCGCGATGCTGACCGGGGCCGCGGAGCTGGAGGCGTACCTGCGTGAGCGCGGGTGAGACTTCGGTGGTCGCGCCGGGCCCGTACCACCACGCAGGGTCCCTGCCGACCGGGGGGCAGGGCAGGAACCTCGGACCGCGGCTCCGGAACCGCGGCACACGGCACTCCGGAACGGTTCGCGCAGCCAACAGGTGGTCGGAGCGTCGCGCGCCTCCTCACGGAAATCGTCGTTGACGAAGGCCGCGACCTGGCGAGCGTATCGAGCGGCCCGGGAAGGCCGGCGGAAGGCCGTACCCGGCAGCCGGATCGGCCTCGGCGGCGGACGCGCGCAGGAGAGCGCGCCCGGGAGCCGGATCGCGCTGCCGCACGCCTTCGCCATGGCGTTTGTCCGCCGTGCCACAAGTGGGACCGATCGGGCACCAGTTGGGGTGTTCGGCGCTTTGGTGAACCTCAACCGCCCTTCTGAGCTGGGCTGTTGAGAGAGATGACGGCTGGTGTCGAAGCGCATTGGATCTTGCGTTAGCGTCCCCCCATGATGAGTCGAAACTGGGCCGCCGCGGCTGTCGCCCTCTCCTGTCTCGCCGTCTCCGCCGCCCCTGTCGCGCACGCTGCCGACCCCTCCGCCGCCGGGGAATGGCAGCCGGTCGGCACCGGGATCACCGGTGGCGCCAGCGGACTCGCGGTGATCGAGAACGGCGCGAACGAGGGCGAGCCGATCGACCTCGTGATGGTGCGGGACAACAAGAAGCCCGGTGAGAACCGGATCGCCACCGTGCAGTACCGGCATTCGAGCCCTCCCCTGGTGAGGGAGCTCCCCTGGCGGGGCATGGAGGAACCGAAGGACCTGGAGGCCGTCGACGCGGTACCCGGCCAGCCAGGGGACTTCGTCGCCCTGTCCAGCGACGGCACGGCCTACCACTTCACCCTCGACCCGGACGCGGCCATGGTGTGGGGAAGCTCCCCGGTCCCCGGCCGCGCCTCCGGGGACAACTACGAGAGCTTCGCACTCACCCGTCAGCACGGCCGGACCATCGCCGTCTGGGCGACCCGAGGATCGAGCGACGCGCAGCCCGCGCAGGTGCGCGCCGCCGAGTACGACCCGAACAGCGGGGCGTTCGGCCCCGCGTCGGGCCCGGCCCGGTTCAGCGTGCCCGACCCGCTGCCCGTGGACGGACAGGAAGTACGGCACGCCAGCGACATCAAGATCCACGCGGACGGCACGCTGCTCCTCACCGCGGCATCCGACCCGAACATCAACTCCGGCCCGTTCGCCTCGGCCGTCTACCGCGCCGGAAAGGTGACGTCCGACACCGCGGGGCGGATCGCACTGGAGCTGCGTCCCAAGAACCGGCTCACCCCGCTCGCGTCCTTCAACAAGGAAGTGGACAACCGCAAGATCGAGGCGGTCGCCTGCCCCGCCAACAGCGGCTCCGGGATCGTGGGCACGGACGACGAGGACCAGGGCGGCTCGCTGCTGCTCCTCGACATCTGCCCGAAGCCGCGGAACTGACCGTACGGATTTCAGGCGCTCCTCCCGCCAACCCGCGGCCGACCCTTCCCCCTCGGCGCCGAAGCAGCGGGCAGAGCGAATCTTGGCCCGGCCCCGCGCGCACGCGGAGGGGCCGGGCCGACGTACTCGCAGCGGCAGCTGACGGCCCGCAGGCCACCAGCTTCCGACGACGACTCGTCGATGAACCAGGCCCGAATCATGCGCGAGTCAAGGCACTGCCCTCGACAGGTACGCCTCCGGACCCGCTCGAACGGCCGAGCGCTTCGGCATCAGGACAGGCGTGGTCAGACAGGCTGGAGGCGGGTGCGTAGAAGGCAGAACTCGTTGCCTTCCGGGTCGGCCAGGACGTGCCAGCTCTCGTTGCCGGTCTGGCCGACATCGGCGGGCACGGCGCCGAGGGCGAGCAGCCGCTCCAGCTCGGCGTCCTGGTCGCGGTCGGTGGCGCTGACGTCGATGTGCAGGGGGAGCTGCCCGCTCCGCGGGGCGCTGCTGGGACTGAGGACGAGAGTGGGCTGCGGGCCGCCGCCGGGCGGCCCGATCTCGATGCTTCCGTCGTCCTCCCGGCCGACTTCGACGTAGCCGAGGACCTCGCTCCAGAATGCGGCGAGCCGGTCGGGGTCGGCAGCGTCGAGGACCAGTTCACTGATGCGGCATGCCATGCCCGGAGTCTACGTGGACGTACGGAGGAGGACGGGCCCGGCTGGGCCGCAGGCGCCGCGAGGGGGAAGGCGGTGGGGACCGGCGGCGGCGCCGCTGTTCGTCAGGGAGGCCGCCACCCGCGCGTCGACCGTCCCGCCTTCGAGGCGCCGGCCTCCGGTGCTGCTACCGAGGACGCGCGGAGCGTGGGGTACTCCCGGGCAGCACATGAGGGCCGTCGAACGGGCAGTCGTCGGAGGGGAATTATCCGGCCGGCCAACGGACTTGTACCGACCATGACGACGACCGTGACCGCCCGTGAGGCGGCAACCGCCCTGTTCGATCAGCTGTTCTCCGGTGCCGCGCCCAACGAGCTGGCAGAACGCTTCGACGAGAGCGTGGACTGGTTCATCCCTGGTCATACCTCTGTGGTGCCGTGGATCGGCCGCAAGGTCGGCCGTGCCGGCGTCGCCGAGTTCTACGCCCAGCTCGGGCAGGGGGCCAAGGTCGAAGAATTCAAGGTCGACACCGTCATCGGGGACGGTGACCGCTGCGTTGTCCTCGGCAGCCTGCGGACCACGATCCTCGCGACGGGCCGCGACATCGAGACCGACTTCGCGTTCGACATCGAGGTCCGTGACGGGCTCATCACGCGCTACCGCATGTTCGAAGACAGCTGGGCGGTCGCCGTGGCGTTCGAACCGAAGGCGAGCTGACCCGGGCGCCGCCCGGAGACCGGGGACCGTGGCGGCGGCTTGAGCATCCGGCCGCCGCTACCCGGCCCCAGGGACATCCGACGCCCACCCGTCGATCCCTGGGACATCCGACCTGCGGCGCGTCCGGTGCTACGGGGTCCGCTCACGCCCACTGGTCGAACGCCAGCTTCGCGACCAGCGAGAAGACCACCACCAGCAGCACTCCCCGGACGAACCCGCTGCCCTTGCGCAGCGCCATCCGCGCCCCGGCCATCGCCCCGGCCAGATTGAACACCGCCAGTATCGCCGCGAGTTGCCAGAACACCGTCCCCTGGAACGCGAAGACGGCGAGCGCGCCCGCGTTGGTGCAGACATTGACGATCTTCGCGGTCGCCGAGGCGGTCACCAGACCCAGCTGGAGTACGGCGGTCAGCCCCAGCACCAGGAACGTGCCGGTGCCGGGGCCGAACAAACCGTCGTAGAAGCCGATGCCGCCGCCGACCAGGACGATCGCCGTGACCGTACGGGCCCGGGTGACCGGCTTCGAGCCACCACCGGTGGCCGTGCCGAAGCCGGGACGCAGAAGGACGAAGGCGGCCACCCCCAGCAGCGCCAGCATGATGACCGGCCGCAGCACCTCACTGCTGATCCCTGCCGCGAGGGACGCACCGCCCATCGATCCCGCGAGCGCGGCGAGCCCGATCCGCACCGCCGTCCGCACGTTCACCGGTGTGTTGCGTACATAGGTGACGGCCGCCCCGGTGGTTCCGACGATGGCGACCGCCTTGTTGGTGCCGAGGACATGTGCGGCCGGGGCCTGCGGCAGTCCGAGCAGCAGGGCGGGGAGCAGCAGCAGTCCGCCGCCTCCCACCACCGCGTCGATCCAGCCGGCCGCCGCGGCGGCCAGAGCGAGGAGAACGAGCGTGGTCAGGGATATGTCAGGCATGATCGACGACCCTAGTACCACCGTCGCGGCTCGGGCCGACCGCGTAGTACGGCCGGATGCTCGATGCCCTGCTTCGGGATCGGTACGGCGGCGCCGAGGGCGGACGCTCGGGTGTCCGGCGCCGGCGCCGCCGGCCGGCCGGGCCGGTGTCGCCGACCGGCTCACTCGTGCGGTCGGGTCCGAGGACCACGAATTTGCCTGTGACCGGTGGTGAACCGGGCGCGTCTCCCGTGGCGGGGGTCAGGCCGGCGGGTGGACGACGAGGCGGTTGCGCTGTCCGTCGAAGACATCGGCCAGGGAGAGGGCGTCGGGGTGCTGCCCGGTGAAGAGCCCCCGCTGCTCGACGTGGACGGTCAGTAGGTCGTGACGGTCGATGACATCCGAGATGCCCCGGGTGTCGATGGTGTCGGCCCACGCATCGAGGTTCCGGCCGAACCAGACGGGCAGGCCGCACGGCCCGGCGACCGCGTCCCAGAAATCCTCAAGCGTCTCGATCGGCTGTCCGCGGAGGTCGATCACCAGCTCGCTGTCCGTCACCGCAGCAGACTAGCCAACCCGCCGCCCGGGCCGTTCGGGGGGAGACGGCGTAGATGCGCCGGGGGCTGCCGCCCGGAGCAGACCCGGTCACGGGCGCCTCACCGAAGCCGGCCCGGTCTGCCCGGTCCCGGATGTCCCGGGGCTTTGAATCCGGTGAAGATCCACCCGGTGCCTGCCGTGTCGCCGGTGTCCGGAGTGCAGTTGGACAGGACATGATTTCTTTCCGGGCGTTTCGCCATACCGTCGTGGCCGCACTGCTCGTGGCCGCCCTCGATGTTCCCGCTGCCTCGTCGGCCGCACCCGTACAAGCCGCTGCTCACTCGTCGGTGCGCCCGGCCGACATCCTCGATCCCCCGCTGCCGGTCGAAGCCTTCCCCCGACAGGTCAAGGAGGCGTGCGGGATCTGGAAGGAACTGGAGTGGCCGCAGGCGGCCCGGGGCACCGACTACCCGGTCGTGAACACCCGCCTCGTCATCCGCGGCAGCAACGTCTACCGCAACCGCTCCGGCGACCTGCCTCTCAGCGGGAGCTACCGCGAGTACGACGTCAACCCCCGCCCCCCGGGCCAGCGCCGCGACGCCGAACGCGTCGTCCGCGACCCCGGCACCCGCACCGTCTGGTACACGGCCGACCACTACACCAACTTCCGTGAGATCACCTCCGGTTGCGGGTGAGACCCGGACCACCGGAGTCCGGCGAGCCGTCCGGCGCGCCGGACTCCACGGTACGTGGGCGCCGGGGCCCGCCCTCCTGGCGGTCGACCGATCGCCGCCCACGAGAGGACGTGCGGTGCGAGTGCACGTCCGGGGCCGGTGACCGGAACCGCATCGCCCGTCCCGTGTCCGCCCGTGTGTCCCGTGCCGAACGAGTGCGTCGTTTCCGGCCGTTCCGGCGATACCGAACAGGACGATCCGACTGGACGCCACGATCCGCCCGGTGGGTTCCGCAGGCACACTGGGCGAGACGTTTCCGTACGGCGTGACGTGCACCGTGCCCACGCGGGAGCCGGGCCTGCCGATCACGGTCTGGTCGGCGGTGTCCTCCAAGGTCTCCCAAGAGCTTCCAGGACGGACGGTATGAGGAACTTCGTCGAGGGCGTCCCCTGGGGCGTGGTCCGTATCGAGTCCGTCGGCTCCAGCGGGAACATCCCGCAGATCGACCCACTGCGGTCACCGGTGGTCGCGGACGACCAATGTGTGGCCGCAGCGGTCGTCCACCCCGACATCTCACCGGTGACGATCTCGGTGCTCGGAGAAGGCGACGCGAACCGGGGAATCCCCGTCTTCGACGGATACATGGACACACCGCACCATGCAGTGGTGATCGCCGACCTCGTGGGCGACGACTTCATCCACACGATCCCCGTGCCAGGGGGACGCACCCGCGTCCGGATCTTCATGGACGATCCCCGCGAGGCCCAGCACATCGAGATCCGCTTCGCCTGAGAGCCCCACCGGCCAGAAGCGCACGCTCAAGGGGACCCACCCACCTCCTGACCACAGGCGGCGAAGGGTCCTTCGTCCCTCCTCCTGGCAAGCCCTCTCCTCGCAGTGGCACGGCAGGTCCCGGGGAAGCGGTGACGCGGACTTGGACAGCTGAGCGGCCTTCCGGGACACTGCTCGGCATGGTGCGGTTGAGGGTTCTCACGGAGGATGACTGGCCGCTGTGGCGGGATGCCCGGCTGGCAGCTCTGACGGAGGCGCCGCACGCGTTCAAGTCCCGGCTATCGGACTGGCGCAACGGCGGCGAAGAGTTGTGGCGGGCGCGCTTCGCGTTGCGCGCATCCTGCAACATCGTCGCGTTGCTGGACGGCCGACCCGTAGGGATGGCTACCGGTCTACCGGAGGACGGCGGTGGCTGCGAGCTGAGGTCCGTTTGGGTCAGCCCCGGAGCGCGGGGACGTGGTGTCGGAGACGGCCTGATCGAGGCGGTCGAGACGTGGGCCCGGCGGTCGGGCGCCGTGACGCTGAAGCTCGCGGTGCTCCCCGGCAACGAGGCCGCGCTCGCCCTGTATCAACGCAACGGCTTCGCCGTCACGACAGAGTCCGGTGACGTGCTACCCGACGGGGTGACCAGGGAACGCGTGATGCGGAAGGAGCTCCGCTGAAGGAATGGCACACGGTGCCACCCAGGTCATGACGCCACACGGCCAGCGTGTCCGGCCGACGACCCACCGCAGATCGGGGGCTGTGGGAAATGTCCGCACCCCGGTGAACGCGCAGTCCGGCTCGCCACGGAGCAGATCGGGCGGGCGGCTGGTAGGAGATTTCGCGGGCCATCCGCGCGGGGAGCTGAAACGTCTCCCCGCGGTTGCGGCTTGCACGACTACGTGCCGCGCGGGCCCTGGCCTGACCGGCCAGGGCCCGCGCGGACAGCGGGCCGGGGGTCAGCTGGGCTGGTCGCCGGTGTAGCGGTAGATGTCGCCGCCGGTGTTGATGTGCCACGCGGTGCCGTCGGCGCCGGCGGCGATGTCGATGGCGGTGCCGGGGATCTTGACCCACGGGTTGCCGCCGCTGGCGTCGTTGTTGGTGTACCGGTAGATGCTGCCGCCGGGGTCGACGCCCCACACGTTGGTCCGGGAACCCACCGCGATCCGCTTGAGACTGCCGTTGACGTTCTTCCACGGATTCGCGCTGTCCTGGTCCCCGGTGTACCGGAAGACCTGGTTCCCGACGTTCACGCCCCACACCGTGCCGTCGGCGCCCGCGCCGATGTCGCTCAGTGCTCCCGGGATCTTGATCCACGGGTTGGCGTCGTGGTTGGTGTACCGGTAGATGCTGCCGGCGGAGTCCACGCCCCACACGTTCGTCCGGGAGCCCGCGTCGATGCGGACCAGACTCCCGCTGATGCCCACCCAGTTCGTCGTGGACTGGTCTCCGGTGTACCGGTAGATCTGGTTGCCCGCGTTGACACCCCACGTGGTGCCGTCCGACGCGGCACCGATATCGCTCAACGCCCCGGGGATGTTGATCCAGGGGCTGCCGTCGTAGTTGGTGTACCGGTAGATCGCGCTCGCCGCGTTCACACCCCACACCGTCGTCCTGGATCCCGCCGAGATGGCCGTGAGACTGCCCGCGACCTTCACCCAATCCGCCATGCCGAGAACTCCCCTTCCTCGCACCGGTAGTGGAAGCCATCCAACGCGACGAGACGAGCCCATAGGCGGGTGAATTCCTCTCCCGCTGACAAACAAGCCAGTGAAGTCAGTGTTTGAATCCCTGCGGACTGCCAGGGTGAGGGCAACAGCGGCCCAGCGGGCAGCACTTCGGCTCAAAGAGCTGTCCCACCCGCGGGGGATCGACACGGGCATCAGCCCATGCGTCCACGCCTGGCCGGCCCGCCCGCCGCCCGGCCGGAGGGCCAGGGTGCTCGCGGTGGTCGGCGCGGCACGGCTCGCCGCCGACCTCCACGGATACGGCGGCTACACCGCCAAGTCCGCCCGTGCTGACCGCCGTGCTCGACCACGCGGTGACGGCCGCGGGCGGCTGACGACCGGCGCCGGGCCTCCTCCGGCCGGGCCTCCCCGCCCCGGCCCCGGTCAGGGAGGTCCATCGCCGGCCGCGACGATCGTCTGCGCGGCGCGTGCCGCTCGGGCCGCGATGCCCGCAATGCTTGACGTGATGAACGGACCGCCCCCGGCCAGGTCTCCCACCACGTGCAGGCGCGGGTCACCCGGAACCAGCCCACCGGCCGGATGCAGTTCGGCGGAACCGTCGGCCAACAGGGCCGTGACCAAATGCCCGGCCCCCCGAGGTATCGCCCGCGGCGCCGGGTTCACGGCGTTGATGACGGCGTCGAAGGTGCGTGCGCCGTCGTCGCTGTGCACCCGGAACGCCCCGCCCGACACCTCGATCTTGCGGACGCCTCCGGCGACGGCGAGTTGCCCGGAGTCCAACAGCCGCATCATGGTGACGGCGTTCACCGGGACCATCGGTGAGGCCACGCTCGTCGCCGTGCGGAAGTGGCGCCGCAGCCGGTCACGGTCGGGCTCGGGCAGCAGCCGCCACACGTACGGGCCAACGCTGTGCGCGGTCTCCTGAAGGACTCGGCGGCCGATCCTGGAGTCGTCGACAGCGTCCAGTTGCGCCCGCAGGCGCTGGACCGGATCCTCGGTTGTGGTCGCCAGCAGTTCGGCCACGAACGCTTCGAAGTCCTCTCCCGTCTCGGCCAGTTCGGCTCGCAGCAGCCCGATGAGGTCGTCGAGGGTCACGGCACCGTGCTGCCGGTGCAGCACCCCCACCCGCTCGGCGGTCATATGCTGCGGCCGGTGCTCGACCGGGCGCTGCCAGACGTGGGGCAGTACACCGCTGCGGGACAGCAGCGTGATCGGCCCGGTGTGCCCGTACGCGGCGAGCGACACGACGACGTCGACCGCGGTCAGACCGCTCCCGATGACCGCGATGTCGCTGCCGGCCGCGATCCGGTCGAGTGTGCGTGCCAGCGGGTACGGATCGTGCACGAAACCGGAGGCGCCGCCGAGACCGTAGTGGTCCTGCGGCGTCCCCCCGCCCACGCACAAGGCCACATGGTCGGCCTCGTGCCCATGTCCGTCATCGGTGCGGAGCGACCAGCCGGCCCCGGACCGGGCCGCCTCGATGACGCGGGCGGTGACGACCCGCACCCGCCAGCCGAGTTCGCGCAGGGTGGCCAGCGCCGTCTCCGCGGTGTGTGCCAGGTACTCGCCGTAGAGCGCGCGCGGAACCAGCGGCCGGTCCAGCCGTTCGTCGAGGTGAGCCCGGCCGCGCGTGCCCAGCCAGGCCGCGTAGTGCCCGAAGTCCTGGTGGCGGATCGACATGATGGCCGGTGGTGCGTTGACCAGCACCGTGTCCAGGTCAGGGCCGTACGGGCGGCCTCGCCACAGATGCGGGGACGGCTCGAACACCGTGATGGCCCCAGGGCTGTCGGCGGTGGCCGCCAGGCTGTCCAGCAGACCGACCGCGGCGGCACCCGCTCCGACGATTGCGATGTCCATGCTCTTCGTTCGTCCCTTCACGTTCCGTGCCGCCGCCGGATGGAGCCGCGGCCTGATCGAGACTCGCCGCCCTCAGGGCGGAGCCCCATCCCCCGCGAGGGGTGACCAGCCGGGAACAACCCCCTCGAACAGGGGGTTGGCGCGGGACAGGAAGGCGGGCAGGCTGGCCCGCATCCACACCACGGGAGGGATCTCCATGTCCGACGCGCGCCGCCACATCGACGCGCTGTCAGGTCACGCCAAGGTGCTGTCGAGTGCCGATCGGGTCACTGACACACGTGAACTCTTCAGCCGGACGTCCGCCAAGCTGCGACGGCTTATTCCGTTCGACTCAGCCGTATGGGCGGCCACCGACCCGGAGACAGGTCTCATCACCGCGCCGATGCTGGTGGAGAACCTCGGCTCCGGCGAGGGCTGCGCCCAGTACTGGGAAAGCGAACTCCTGGAGGAGAACGTCCTCCCGTTCCGGGACCTCGCCCGCGCCGCCGTCCCGGCGGCCGGTCTGCGCGCGGCCACCGGCGACCTGCCCGCGCGCAGCGCGCGCTTCCGCCGGTTGCTCGGAAGCCAGGGCGTGGACGACGAGCTACGGGCCGTGCTGCGGGTCGGCGACCGGCCATGGGGCGTGGTGAGCCTGTTCCGTATGCGCGGTGGCGCCCCGTTCGGCCCGGCCGAGATCACGCTGCTGGCCGGTCTGTCCGGTCCGCTGGCGTCGCGGGTGCGCCGGTTCGCCCGCCCGTCCGCGTCCGGCCACGGAAGCGACGCACCAGCGCCCGGACTGGTGCTCCTCGACCCTTCCGGCGAGCCGACGTCGATCAACGACGAGGCGCGGCAGCACCTCGCTCAACTCCCTGAAGGTCCTTCCATCCCCTCGCGGTTGGGCCTGAGGCTGCCGATCTGGGTGGTCGCCACGGCGTTGCAGGCCCGGGCGATCGCCCTGGGCCGCGACCGGGCAGGCGGCGCGAGGACACGCATCCGAACCGTTGACGGCCGTTGGTTGACCTGCCACGCCTCCTGTCTCAGCGGTCCCGCTGGGCAACCCGGTCCCGTGGCACTCGTCATCGAGCCGGCGGCCGCCACCGACCGTGCGGTCCTCATCGCCGAGGCGTACGGCCTGACGCCGCGGGAGCTGGAGATCACCCAGCTCATCACGCGCGGGCTGCCCACCACCGAGATCGCCGCCACACTGTTCATCTCCCCGCACACCGTGCGCGACCATCTCAAGGCCGTCTTCGTCAAGGCAGAGGTCTCCAGCCGAGGTGGACTCGTCGCACGACTCTTCGGCGAGCACTACCGGCCCGTGTGAGCACCCCCCCCGCACAGGCGTCGAAGCGGCGGCGGCCGGTCTCGATGTGACCGAGGTACTGAGTGACACATCTGCGCGGCCGTCGTCGGCCGCCTCACCTCCGGCGGCGACAACATCGGCACCGGTCACCGGTCACCGGCATCGACGCCTACCGCCTGGCCACCACTCGACCACGCGACCACTCGCGTCCGAGCCGGAGGGCGGGCCGCCGACCGGCCTCGCTTCACCGGTCGGCAGGGCCTCGATCCGCCGTGTCGGACGGGTGGGGCAGGATGTCTCCATGGCACAGCAGACCTTGCCCCCGTCGGAGTCCTGGCGCCTGATCGACGCCTGGCTGGCCACGCACGCGGCCGCCGATTCCGCACTCCTCAATGCGGCGGCGACACCGGACGAGATCCGACACGCGGAACAGATCCTCGGCGCCCGGCTGCCCGATGACCTCGCCGCATCCCTGCGATGCCACAACGGCGTGAGCGCCTGGACGACCTTCCTGCCGGAGCAGTCCCCGCTCACGGTGAGCGGCATCGTGGACCGCTGGCAGACCTGCGTGGACATCGCGGCGGACAACGACGGCCTGACTCCTCGCCCCTGGGAAGAGGAGCCTTGGTGGCACCGCCTCTGGGTCCCCTGGGCCGAGAGCGCCGACGGCGTGGCGCAGGTCATCGACCGACGTCCTGGCCCTGACACGGGGCGTCTCGGCTGGGCGGGCCACGGCGGTGGCGGTGACTTCACCGATTCCTGGCCCGATCTGGCGAGCCTTCTCCACGCGGTCGCGCAAGCACTCCATGAAGGCGGGGGCGTCCGCGGACTGCACCCCTACCTCACCACGCAAGGTGGGGTGTGGTGGGACGAAGAGGGCTGCGGCGAGGTGAACGGTCGCCCGCTGAAGTCCGCACCGATCGGGCTGCCCTGACCCCCGGCCGACGCAGACCGCCGCCGAGCCGACGCGAACCACCCGGCCGCTCCTGGTTCCCACCAGCACTTTCGAGGTCTCCGACCCCGGTCGTTCTCACCTCGCGTCGACAAATGCCCGGTCAGCCGGGTTCCTCTTCGCCCAGGATCTCCACCGTGGGTCGCCGCGGGTCGAAAGGAGCCCAGCCCGGGTTGCCGGTGCGGGCGAACGCGACCCAGGCGCCGTGCACTCGGGCCGCCGGCCTGGCGGGGGCGGGGGCGGGGCCGAGCAGGTCGGCGTCCCCGTGCAGCCGGGGTTCATCGGCGATGTCGAACACGAAGGGCAGTTCGACGGTGTGGGCGGCGCCGAGCCGCCCGTCCAGGGCCGTCGAGCGGTACCCGAACGAGTAGAGGCGCGTGCGGCCGCCCGAGATCCGTGCGTGGGCCCGCGCCATGCGCGTCGTACCGGCTTCGAACAGGACCTGCCCGAGCACGGCGGAGCGCAGCGAGCCCGGTGTCGCGTCCGGCCGTGCCGCGCGGAGTGCGGCGAGGACCGTCCGCGGGTCCGCGCACGCCCGGGTGGCGAAAGCGACCAGGTCGGCCTGCGTGGTGGACTCCAGCTCGCCCCGCGGTGCGAGATAGAGGTGCCCGGATCGCCGCCGAAGGCCGCGATGGTGTCGCGTACCCAAGCGAGCGCGGCGAGCAGGTCGAGCGGCCCGCGGTTCGGTGGAGCACCCGCCAGGTCGAGGAACCCGGGGATGCCGAGCCGGTAGTTCACCGTCACCAGGACGACGCCGTCGCGGGCGAACGCGCTGCCGTCGTAGAGCGCCGCGCGGTTCGAGCCTGTGACGAAGCCACCGCCGTGCACGAAGACCATGACGGGTCGTCTGCCGGCGGCTGCGGGCGTATGGACATCGACGGTCAGGTATTCCGCGCCAGGCACCCAGCCCGGCCCGAAGTAGGGGGATCGCGACGCTGCTCTCTTCCTCCCGCTCTGTCAGGACCTGAAACAACATCTCAGCCTTTCACCGGTCGGCGGCCGCCGAGGGGAGAACAGCCGACCGGGGCACGAACCTGCTCAGCGTGTGGCTATCCGGAAGGTGCTGAGTACGGCCTTGTGGTCGGTCGGCCAGGTCCAGGTGGGCTCCCAGAACCTGTCCCTGCCCGACTCCGGCACCCGTTCGTTGCGGACGATGGTGCTGGACGGCCCGACGATCACGCTGTCGAGCAGCCGGATCCGCCGGTCCGGGTGGTAGAAGACGAAGTCGATCCGGTCCCGCTCGTCGGCCTTCGGCGCCCAGGTGAGCTGGCCGACGTCGGCGCCCGGGTTGTCGCTCGGCCAGGTGAAGCCCGGCCTGCGGACGGGATCCGGGTGGATCACGCGATAGCTGTCGCGGAATCCGGCGTCCTCGATCGCCTGCGTTGTCGACCACTTGACGACGGCGCCGTTGTGGTCGAACAAGTTCCGGGTCCGGTGGTTCCAGTCCCGGTGGGAGGGCTCGTTGAAGTCACCGGCCAGCAGCGTGAGCCGCCCCTTGGCCCGCTCCTTCGCGGCGTCCGCGAGTACCGTCCTCGTCACCTCCGTACGTCCCGAGGCCGCGTTGAGCTGTGTGATCAGGCCGGTATCGGTGACCGGACCGGTCGGGATCTCGTCCCAGCCGTACTCGGAGGTCTCCAGGGGCGTGGGCGTGCCACCGCCGTACCCGCGCGGCAGGTAGTTGACGTAATAGCGGTACTCCAGGTGCCCGGAGTAGGCCGCGACCTCGGTGCCGTGGACCGAGACGACCGCCTTCGACCAGTACGGGAACGACGCGTGCTCGATGATCGGGTAGCGCGAGATCACCGCGGGATCGGCTGGGTTCTCGTTGTCGAAGTAGGTCAGCCCGCGCTCGGCGAGATCGGCCAGGAGATGGGCCACCCGCTCCGGGTTCGACTCGCTGAGCATCACCACGTCCGGCTTGACCGCGGCGATGGTGTCGGCGATCCCCGCCCGGCCGCCGGGCACCCGGCTACCGCCGAGCCAGATGTTGAACTGCATGACCTTGAGCGTTCGGTGCGACGGCCTGCGGTGCTTCCGCGCATCCTGCGGGGCGGCCTCGGCCGTGCCCATTGCCAGCACTCCCGCTCCGACGGTCGCGCCGACCATCCCGAGCAGTTCGCGACGCTTGACCATCAATGACCTCCAGTAACTGCCATGCACCCATGACCCGGTCACGATTCGACCTGGGCCGGGACAAGCGTCGAGGCCTCGCGTGTATGACACATGAACCCAGCCGCAACGTCAGATATTGAATGATCAACAGCTGTGCGGGCGTGTTCTGCCGACCCGTGCCGACGCCCGACGCGGCCCGGCCCAGTTGACGAAGCGGCAGGGGAGCGTGGCACGGCGACCGCGTGGTGCCGGTGCGCGCGGCGGGTGCGCCTCGCCTCCGGACACACCCGCGCCTCGTCCCCTTGAGGTCCGGCCCGAACATGTGGTCTTCCACATCGCGGCCAGGCTGGCAAAGGCGCCGATGTCGCCGTGCGCACCCCGGTCGCCGCTCGTGACCACCGGGTGCGTGCACCAGGACAGCCTGGCGACCCCAGGTCGGGCGGGGGCGACGCCTCAGTCGTCGAGTGATGTTCCGGGCACCGCAGGACCAGCACGACCACTCACCGGGCAGTGCTCACCGGAACGAGAATCCGCACCCGCTGCTCACTCCCGTGTCCGCCTTCGCCACGGCGATCCCGAGGTGCGCCGTATCCGCGACGATCACGGTGACGCTGCTCGCGGGTGCCTCGGTCCGCCCGCCCGGCGGGATGTCCGTGTGGGTCATACGGGGGCGGTGGGCGGACGGGGGCCCGGGGGAGGGGCCCCACTTCTGCGCCGCGGGGGTGGCGAGGAGTGACGTGGGCCGTCGCCGGTTTGTCGGGTGACCCCGATGGAATCTTGGCGTCGGCGCCCTGCCGCTACCCGTACGGGGAGGTCCGAGTAGGCCGGTGAGAGGGCGGCCGAACGGCTGGCCCTGTCCGCAGGTTCTCCTCTGACCAGGCCTTTCGGCCCGCACGGGACACGGTCGTGTGGTGGGCCGGGGTATCAGGGCGGCCGGTCGTCAAAGGGACACGGGGTGATTTCGGTGCTTGTCTTCCGGTGTGAGCCGCTTCGGTTCCCGCTCATGTGGAATCGCGGTCCGGCTGTCGTGCCGGATCCTCCGGGCTCACCCTTCTCCCGACAGGGGTTCTCTCATGAAGCTGCACCGCATCGCCGTCACGTCCCTCACCGCGGGTGCCCTTCTGGCCGGCGGCAGTGCCATCGCGTGGGCCGGTGCCGACGCGCCCGCCGCATCGGCCGGTCGTACAGCGGCCGATCCCGTCGCCTGCGCGGCTTCGACCACAGCTGCCGCCACCTCGGCGGCCAACGCCGCTGCCGCCGCCGACGCGGCCAAGGCCGACGCGGCGACAGCCGCCGCTGCCGCCAAGGCCGTCGCCGCCGCGATCGCCGCGGCGGAGCCGTACGCGGTCCTCGCCGAGACCGCCGCCACCGCGACCGAGGCGACCGCCGCCGCGGTCACCTCCGCCGACGCGAGTGCCGCCGCCACCACGACCGCTGCCGCCGCCACCCAGGCGGCCGTCACCGCCTGCGCGGTTGCCCCCTGACCCACCGCTCCCGTACGGTCCCGGCGGCCGGGGTCGTCGTACGGGCCACGGCGATGGCCGCACACTTGTCGACTCCCCAGCCCGGGCTGCCGTCGCCTGGGGCGAGACGGCTCCCGTCGCCGCGGTGAACGCGGCGAACACGGCAGGTGGGAGCGGGGGCGCGGTGAACGCCCTTGATCCGTGAGCTGTGCCTCGCTCGGCCGGTTCCAGGGATCGGGACCCGGGTCCGGAGCAGGACGTCTCCGGTGTCCTGGACGGACAGGAAGGCGACCGCGGTGTCCTCTCCCACTGGCAGTGGGGTGAGCGGGTGGGTGGCGACCGCCTCGCCCAGGGCTCGCCACAGCACATACGCCGTGGTGTCCGACTCGATCAGCATCTCCACCTCGGGGTTCAGCACGGGCGCACTCTCCAAAAGTCGCAGGGGGTTTCTCCGGGAGCATCCGTGACCCGGTGGCACCGCACAGGCCCCGGCGATGTCTTGCGGCTCCACCGGCACGAGCGGCGCGGTGGCGGTGCTCTCGGGGACGACGGCTCCTCAGGTACGGGCCGCCCCGCTAACCGCGGCGGCCTCCAGGACACCCTCGAACTGCGGACCTGTGGACAGAGTCCGGCGCGGAGCCACTGAGGTCGGACCGATGAGGGAACGGGATCGGTCTAGGCTGCGGTGGTGAACTACAGCGAGGTCGAGGCAAGCATTCTCCGGCTGGTCACCGAAGCCACCGAGGACAGTGCCCGCGCCTTCGCGGAGCAGACCGTCACCCGCCTGGTCCGGCCGGAACTGCTGCGCGCCGCCGCCGAGGACGAACTCACCGAGGATGCCCGAACGGCCTCACCACCGGGTGCGCGAACGTCCTGATGATGGGCCCCGCCGAACTGCACGACCTGCTCGCGGCGATCGACGGCGGAATCCTGGTCGACGACGGTCTGGACACCGGAGTCCTCACCGCCGTCACCGCCGTCACCGCATTGGAGCACTGGAAGAACTACCTGGAGCAGAACCGGCGCAGCGAGCTCTACGAACTCGCCGTCCGTTCCATCGAGGACATCGACCA
The DNA here is from genome assembly GCF_036250755.1 of Streptomyces uncialis. Classification (NCBI taxonomy): domain Bacteria; kingdom Bacillati; phylum Actinomycetota; class Actinomycetes; order Kitasatosporales; family Streptomycetaceae; genus Streptomyces; species Streptomyces uncialis. The sequence goes on from NZ_CP109583.1 coordinate 8,985,858, forward strand.
TGAAGTGTCCGCCACCCTCGACGACTTTCTCGCCACACCGGAGATGGCGGCCGAGTACGCACGCATCCGCCGACTGCTGACCCCCGGACCGGAGTAGGCGGCACCCGCCCGCTGCGTACAGCAGGGCAGGGCCGATGGCAACGGCCCGGGTCACGTCGGCTTCGCGCAGCGTCCCGTGCGAATGGCACATGGCATCATCGGTGGCCAGTGAAAGTCGGTCGAGGCGCGATTTCGGTGGTCGGCGTTCGCGAGGCGGCGCGCGACTGTTCGGCCGTATCCCGTGGGAGGACCTGCGCGACGGCACCGAAGTCCGTGCTGAACCTGCCGCCTACGACGGGCCCGACGACTACCGGGCCGGGTTGCGCCAGGCGGCGCTGGACTACCGGCTGGACCGGCAGGACGGTCAACCGGTGCGGCTGGAAATCGTCTGCGAAGCAGCCGGGACGTTCCGCAGCCGGTCGCCGGCGCAGCGACCCGGGCCCACCCGGGCCGGAAGGGGCTGACCAGCACCGTTGCGTCCTCCGGGGACGGGGACGGGGACGGGGACCGGGTCACCGCTCGGCCAGGTCTCCGGCCGCTGCCAGGCACCCCTTCGGGCTCGCGCGAAGCGGCACCGCGATGGCGCGGCGGCGCGACGGACTACCGTATGCTTGTCACTCCATTGACTGCGAACCGTCGTCCTCATCGGCGCGCACCGCCGCCGGCTGTGGCCCGGCGACCGACCCACCGGAGGGCGCTCGGAAACGGGAGCGAGAATGACATCTGGAGCCGTCGAGGACACCCACGCACCGGCGGAGGCCCTGCGGGCGGAGATCGCGCGCCTCGACCGCCGCGTGGCCGAGCTCGAGGCGGACCGCCGCAGGCACGCGCACGGCTCCGGCTCCCTCACTCTCGATGAATTCCTCGAACCGGTCCGTCTCTCGCGCCGGGCCTTGGACCTGCGGCGGGCGAGCGGGGAGCCGCAGGACAAGGTGATCAAGGTTGTCCGGCCGTCCGCGGTGACGCTGCCCCTCTCCTCCTCCTTCCGCCGGGAGCCGCCGCGCAAGCCGGAGGACCAGCAGCCCGAATACCTTGAGCAGTTCGACGCCCGCACCCTCTTCTACGACGTCTTCCAGCACGGCGACGACGTGTGGCTGAGCGGCCCGCCGGTGAGCAACCTCAAGGCGCCGCTCAGCAACGGGGCCTGGCGCGTCGACGGCGTCGACGTCACGGGCGACCTCGGTCTCCGTGACTGGGGCCGCACACAGCGCTCGGTGATCGCGGGGGCCGGTGCGGGCCGCGAGCTGTCCTTCAGCCTGGGGAACGACAGGTTCAGCGCGGACATCGCGCCGAACGAGTCGGACCTCTTCGCCGGGCAGCGCACGATCATCACGAAGTCCAAGGACAACGACCTCGTCTGGATCCAGGACTTCCTGCGCTACTACCACCTCGTGCACGGGGTGACCGGAATCGTCTTCTACGACAACAATTCCACGCGCTACACCCCGCAGGACGTCGCCGACGCCATCGCGGAGGTGGACGGGATCACCACGGCCGTCGTCGTGGACTGGCCCTTCCCCTTCGGCCCGCAGGGCGGCCCCAACAAGATCTGGGACTCGGACTACTGCCAGTACGGGCTCCTGGAGCACGGCCGCTTCCGCTATCTGTCCCAGGCGGCCGGTGTGATCAGCGCGGACATCGACGAGCTGATGCTCGCCGATGACGGCCGGTCCGTCTTCGATCACGCCGCCGAGTCGGAGACCGGCGTCGCGATGTTCTCCGGCTACTGGATGGCCAAGGCGACGCGCACCCCGATGGCGTCCGACCGCCAGCGCCGCTTCACCGACTACCACCACCGTTCCAAGGGCACGACGACGGTGAAGTGGGCGGCCCTGCCGGGCGTCGTGGACGAGATGACCACGCAGTGGCGCGTGCACAGCGTCGCAGGCTCGGGAACCGTGAAGACCGACAAGGTCCACCACCGGCACTTCGCGGGTGTCAACAGCGGCTGGCGTTACGACCGTTCCGAGGGCGTCGCCCAGCCGGACGCCCACATCTACGACCCACGCATGAGCCGCGTCCTCGACATCGTCTTCGGCTCCAGCCCCGAAGAAGTCCGGGGCACCTGGTAGCCGCCCGCCTCGCCCGCCTGCGCGCCCGGAGCGGCGCGCAGGCGGGCGCGCACAGCGCGGCGCCGCACCAGAAGGTGGCGCTGAAGCCGGTCCGGGCGGCGACGAGGCCGGTGAGGGTGCCGACGAGAAGCTGGGCGACGCGGAAGGTCGCCGAGAGGAGGACGGCGGCGGCCCCCACGAGCGGCTTCTCGCCCAGCCGCCCGGTGAGCCGCCCCGTCCCGATCAGCAGCGGACAAAGCATGTTGCGTCCCTGAGCTGCTGAAAGCCCACGCGCGCGAGGAGGTACGGGCGAGCGTGCGTGTTGCACGGTCCTGCCCTGGCAGCGCGATACCCCGGGCCTGCTCCAAGGGGGGTGGTTGTTCCTATGGCGGGATCGGGGCTCCGGCGTCAGTGTTACGGGGCTGCTTGCCCGGTGTCACTCGCTGGAAGCGGATATGAATGCCGCTGAAGCAGGACTGAAAGGCCTCTCAGAGCATCGCCATTCCCGCCACGGCTGTCGCTGCGAGTACGACGACAAACAGAACGTGGAGTGTCACGCCCTGTTCCGCCGAGCGGTGTTCGGCGGCGCGGTCCAGTGTGAAACCGGCCGGGTCGGCGGACGGGTAGTGGACTGTGACGTCACGGCCGTACGCGCGGGCGGGGTTCGGGATGTTCGACGCGCAGTGGGCTGTGACGGCCGTGCCCTCACGGGTGGTGAACGACAGGACCGGGGTGATGGTGATCGAGGTGTCACCGTCGTCCTGGTTGGCTTTGACGTCCTTCAGAACCGCGACGACCCGTCCCCGCACGGTGTCCATCGAGGCCAGTCTCTCGATGCGGCGGTTCTTGGCGCGTACCGCCCCGGGCAGATGAACGGCGGCGACGACAGCCAACGGCCCGCCGGAGCCGATCAGCGCCCACGGCCACCCCCAGCAGACCGCGGCGAGGACCACCAGCCCCACGTAGACCAGGAAGACCGCGAAAATCGGCCAGCCGAGCCCACGACCGGGCTCCTCCGGAGTGCTGGAGAACCGGTAGGCGTGCGGTCTGCCTCGTGGGTGGCTGACCCCGATCTCCCGGCCCTCCCACGCAGAGGTGATCGTCTCGCCCCGCTCACCGTCGTTCGTCACCGTGACCTTCTGACCGGAGGCCGGGTCGCGGTAGGAGACGACCACCCATATCCCGCCCGACCGGGACCCGCCGTGCCGGGGCTCCCGTACCTGTTCGATCCGCCCGGTGAGCAGGACCGTCCGCTGCGCCTTGGTCACCCCGGCCAGCGACATGCCGTACCCGGTCAGCGCCACCACACCCCACACCGCGCACCACAGCACCAGGAACTCGTCCCACCTCATGCGCCGCTCCTCCTGCCGATCCCGTCAACTGCCGCTTTTCCGCAACACTTTGCCCCGGCCGTCCGCTCTCAGTGTTCCCGTGCTCCCGCCGTCGGTGACCACAACCATGAGCGTGAGCGAGCCGGTGACGCCGTCGGCGGTGAGCTGCCAGCTCCGCGGGGACTCGGCGCCGACGGTGGTCCCGGCCTCCTCGACCAGACCGGGAACGCGATCGTAGGGCAGGGACCTCGGGTCGAACCCGGCACGCTTCCCGCCGGTGAGGGAGAAGACGACCGTCAGCAGGCGGTCCCGCACGACGACGGAAAGCACCTCACGCCTGCCTGCGACCTGCGTCAACGACTCGACCGCAGCGCGTAGTTCACCCTCATCGAGCATCGACTTCCCAGGCCCGAGGGCGACCGTGCCTGTCGCCGAGGTCACGGTGACGGTGGACGATGTCACGGTGGTGGTGGACGACGAGGAGGAGACGGACGGTTCGGGGGCTCCGCTGTCGCCCCCCTGGGAGCCGAACAGGTCGGCACGGAACAGCAGAAGTACGGCGGCCGCGCCGAGCAGCAGCCCGAAGAGATTGAGGAGCCCGCTGGAACAGCCTTCCGGGGTCTCGCTCTTCATGGCCGGACCGGGCACCGAGTCGACCTGGGCCACGGCCGCCCGCTCCTCCCACTCCGGCGTCGGGCGCTTCACGATCCTTGTCTTCCACGGCCGGTCCGGCGGATACTCCACCACCACGACCGCACGCGGCCGGTAATCGGCCAGCTCGACGACGTTGACATCCTGCCGTATCTCGACACGGAAAGCGGGCGCGTCCTCCGGAACGACGGACAGATCGAACCGCACCGGCACGTCGCTGGTCTCACCCCCGACGGCCTCCCGACTCTCGATCACCGCGAGCGCCGTGCGCGGCGCGACGGCCGCCTCCCGGACACGGCGCGGCAGTGTGGCGAGGAAGAAGACAAGCCCGTAGACCGCGGGCAGGACCAGCCCGGTGAGGACCAGAGGCGCTCTCCCGACGACGCAGCCACCGATGAAGGCGGTCAGCGACGCCCCGATCACCCCGCCCGTCAGGAACCCCAGAGCGAGGTCGGCAGGCGTGTTGTGCGTGGGGGGCGCGCCCGCGGTGCTTGTCATGCCGCCGATTGTGCACGTCATGGGCAGAGGCCGACAGACCTGCGGATCGCGAGCGATACATCGCAACCGGCGCTGCGGATATCCACGCCCCGCCCCGATGGGGCTTCCAGACGCCTGGCCAGTTCGAGCGCGTTACGGTGGCCACGGCGTCTCGGCTCAGGCCCACCAGGATCGTCCCCGGATCAGGACGCCTTTCGTGGTGCTCCGCGAGATCGGGAGCGCGGCTGGGGCGGTGACTGACGCGGTTCGCCACGGAAGCAGCGGCGAGCGAGCGGAGCCGGAGTACGGGCTCAAGGGGCAGGAACTGAATGAGCGGCTGGAGAAGTGCGCCCGGTTCACCGCTGGACGGTGAAGGGCACCGACGGCCGGTGTGGGGTGAGCCGCTCCAGCCCATCCCTTCTCCGCGGCGCCCCGACATCTCGTGGACAGGACAGGAGCGCAGCTGTCTCGCAGCCCGCGTTCGCCACGTCCCCGTTTCTGACTAGCCGTCCAGCAACGCGGCCACAAGGCGCGCCATCGGGGGGCGCGGGTCAGGCGTGTCGGGTCGACTGGTCATCAGGAGGTGGTGGGCGGTTCCGACGATGGCGAGGGCCGGCGTGTCGGGGGCGATGCTCTTCGCCACCCGGCCGAGTTCCTGCTCGGCCTTCAGATAGTCGGTGATGGCTTCCTGGATCGCGGTGAATCCGGGTGCCCCGCCTTCCAGGGCATCGCGGATACGCAGTGCGGCGGCGGGGCGGGTCATGGCCAGACCCGCGATGGCGGGGCCGCCGGAGTCGAGCAGCGCGAAGGCGACGGCCGTGAGGTTTGTCTGCACCGTACCCTGCCCGGCGAGCCCTGAAAGGGCCTGGGCCTTCGCCGCTGTCCGCGCGAACCGGTCGAGGCAGAGCTCGGCGACGAACTCGTCGAGACCCGCGAAGTGTGTATGCAGCAGCCCTTTGGCGCAGCCCGCTTGGGCCGTGACGGATCTGCTGGTGAGTGCGCCGGGGCCGTCTCTCCTCACGACGTGCTCGGCGGCGGCGAACAGGAGCTCGCGCACGTCCGGCGTCGCTACTCCGCGCGGTGACATGGACTCCTCCTTCGTTCCGATTCCGCCGTTCCCCAAGGCGCGACCGTGTGGATTGTAGCGAGGATTGCCAGTTTGGGCACGTGCCCATAGTGTTTGGGCGCACGCCCATACTGCGGCCGTCCGCCAAAGGAGACACCTGTGCCCAACATCGTCAACACCGAGCAGGCACACGCATGGAACGGCGCCGAAGGAGCCCACTGGGTCCGCAACCAGGATCGCTGGAACGCCGTGACCGACGGCTTCAACGAGCCACTCCTCAACGCCGCCGGCATCACCGGACACCACCGGACCCTCGACCTCGGCTGCGGCTCGGGACAGACCACACGCCTCGCGGCGCTCCGGGCACCCCAAGGTCACGCGCTGGGCCTCGACCTGTCCGGCCCCCTGCTGGCCGAGGCCCGAACCCGCGCCGAGAGGGAAGGCATCGGCAATGTCTCCTTCACACAAGGCGACACACAGGTGCACCCTTTCGAAACGGGCACCTTCGACGCGGCGATCAGCCGCTACGGGGTGATGTTCTTCGCCGACCCCGTAGCCGCCTTCAGCAACGTCGGCCGGGCACTGCGCCCCGGTGGACGCCTGGCGTTCGTCTGCCCGGCCGATGCGGCGCTCAACGACTGGGTGACGGCGATGACATCACTGCGCGACCTTCTTCCGGTCGGTGACTTCGCGCAGCCGGGGGCGCCCGGCATGTACTCCCTGGCCCCGCCGGACCGCATCCGCGATGTCCTCACCGCGGCCGGATTCACGGGCATCACCCTCAACAAGACTCAGGTGTACGGGGTGTGGGGACACGGAGCCGCAGACGCGGCGGAGTTCATCCTCGGAACGGGTCCCGGTCGCCACCTGACCGGGCAGGCCCCCGCGGCCGTACGGACCCGCGCCCTCCACACGCTCACGGACCACTTGCGCGCCCACGAGACAGCGGACGGCACCGTCCGGCTGCGCAGCACGTCATGGCTGGTCACCGCGGATCGCCCGACCCGCCCGGCAGACAAGCCCTGACTCAGGACCATCAGCGCCCTGGACGTAGCACAGAGGCCGCCGCAGAACCGCTTCCACGACGGCGGTCCGGCAGACAAGCGGCTTGACCGTCGGCCCTGCGACGCCCCGGAGACAAGTCCGCACCACCGGGGGCGTGAACGGGGGATTCAATCAGGTATCCCGGGGCACTCTGCCCTCCATGACCACGGGCGGTGATTCCCCCGCTGCCTGTAGCCACGAGGAAGGAGGGCCCCCAGCGATGGCCGACCTGGATGACCCGTTGGGCCGGGACAGCGCGGTGAGCGACGCCGCCACACGAGCCGGACTCCTGCTTGCCCTGGGCTGCGCGGGCCTTCTCACCGTTGTCGGCTTGATCACAGCCTTTCTGGGGTACTCAGCCGGCCTCTGGATCGCGCTCGCGGGTGTGGTCTGCTCCATAGGAACGGCGTTGGCCATCCGCAACCGGCGGAGTTAGGGCTGCGGATTGCCCGGGTGCCCCTGTCTCCATGGGCCCCGTCGGCGGGGGAGTGGACTGGGCATGGTGTGGGGTCTGTAAACACGAATGGTCGGGCTCCCCCGCAACCAGCGGGGGAGCCCGACCATCCCTGGTGCTCGGCATGGTCTGGAGACGCCGGGCCGTCAGGGCACCGAGCACCCGCCGGTACTGGGAGCAGTGCTGGGCTCAGCGGCAGGGACCCGGATCATGCGTGCCCTCCTCTGCGGCGGCCTCCAGGAACTGGAGGGCGTCAGCCTCGTACGGGTCGGCGTGGCTCTGATGGTCGCTGGCCCAGCGAGCGGGGCTCAGCGAGGTTGGTGGGGCCGGGCCGGCACTGCGCTCCACTCGGCCCTTCGGAAACACGGCCGTTTCGGTCGGCCCCGCGGCTGGGTCAGCCCGGTTTGACCCCCAGCGTCGCAAAGTAGCTGGACATGTATGAAGCGGATGCGTTGGATTGGTGCGGCGCTTCCGCGAAGCCGGTGAGGACGAACCCCGCTGCGAGTTGCCCGCCGATCTGGTCGGTGAGGGTGTGGCTGTACTCAAGGGCGGCATCCGCGCCGAACTTCGTGGCGCGTTCCTCGGCGGAGTACTGCGTGACATCGCTGTAGGGCAGCTTGTGCACGACGATCAGTTCGCCTCGCTCGTCAAGCGCCTCGTGGTCGAACAAGTACCCATCGGGGTTGAGGAAGCCCGCGAGCAGGGTTCCGCCCGGTCGCAGGACGCGGAAGCACTCACGCCACACCGGTGCCAGGTCGGGTACGAACAGGTTGGACACCGGATGGAACACGACGTCGAACGTAGCGTCGCCGAAGGCGCTGAGGTCGCGCATGTCGCCCAGAACGGTGCGCAGTTCGAGTCCGTCGCGCGCCGCCACCATCTGGTCCTGGCCGAGCTGGCCGGGTGAGTTGTCGAACACGGTGACCCTCGCCCCCGCGGCGGCGAGGATCGGGCCCTGCTGGCCACCGCCGGAGGCCAGGCAGAGCACGTCCTTGCCGGTCAGGTCCGTCGGCAGCCAGGAGCGGTCGACCGGCTCATGCCCGACGAGAACGATCGACCAGTCGCCCGCGCGGGCGCGCTCGACTTCCTCAGCACTCACCGGCGTCGACCACTCGTTGCCCTCTCGGACGTACTTGTCCCAGGCTGCCCGGTTGTGGGCAGCGGGGTCGACAGCACTGTCCTGCACGTTGAACTCCCTGCTATGGCCGAGCGGACACCTGCGGTGCCGACAGTTCGGTGCCGCCAGCCAACACGATCGCAGGGTGCGGGCTCAACGGAATTTGCGGGCATCGAGGTGTTCACGGCGAGCGACACTGGCACGCCGGTTCGTCGCAGCGCCAACGTGTCGCCTCGAAGGCTTCCAGCGACATCGAAAGGTACGCACTCATCCACGATCAGGACGACCCGCCCCCAGTTGCACCAGGAAGTCAACGACAACCGCTGACCCCACAGGTGTTGTCGGTGAGCAGGGCAGCGGGGTCGTGCAGATAGTGGGAGGCATCGCCGGGTGGAACGCGGCCTCGCGGATGTCGTACGCGAGCTTCAGCGTCTTCTCCGACTTTGACGCGGGTGGAGATCTTCTCGGAGAAGACGCGCTTGCAGTTCGCGCGGTCGAGGGCGTCGAGCTGGGACTGCTGTTTCTGCTGGGCGGTGGAGCAACGGGCGTACCCGATCCGGATCGCGGCCGCGGTCGGCGCCGGCTTCTATGCGCGGGCCTGGAACCCAGGCCTGGCCGGGACTGCGGTCGTCGGGCACGGCGACGTCGAAGAGCTCGGCCAGGTCTGGCGACATCTGGGGCAGGCAGGGGCCCGGGGTTGATGGCCGATCACGTCCTACTGGTGCGACTCGTACCTACTCCTCCTCTCCTTGTCGTTCTTGTTCGGGCCGCCGCCCTGCCGGCGAGCCCGTCATCGTCTCGACCGGCCCTGGCTCGGTTGTGCCGGTCGGGGCTGCGGCCGCCACCGGGCGCCAACGCGTGACCGCGGCGGACAGCCCCAGCCCCATGCGCGGATCGCAGAAGAGGACGGTCCGGTCGTCGCCTCACTGTCCGTCGCGGACCACCGCTAACCCGCCGACGCGGGTCGTGATGCCCGCCGGCCCGCGTCGGGCCGGAGCGAGCACGCTGGCCGGTCGACCGAGGGTGTCGCCCTGCTCCACCTCGATCGTGACCGGAGCCTGTACGGCCGGCACGCCGCTGTCAGCCTGCCGAGGTGCGGGCGGACTCGGAGCAGCGCCGACCGGTCTTGGACCGGTACCAGCATGCGTGGAGTGCCGGGCGCGGCGATCCGTGGCGGTCGGATGCAGGTCGTCCGCGGTGAGCCCGAGCGCGGCGACGATGGCGGCGCGCTCGTCCGGTGCCGGGTGACGCAGCGCGACGAGGACTTGGTCGAACCACACCTCGATGCCGGCGGGGCGGCGGATCGCGACGGTGTCGAACGTGCGCCCGCCGGTGTGCTGGCGGCCGTTCAGCTCGCTCAGCGCGGTGCGGGTCAACCAGACTGCCTGCGCGGCAACGGTGCCGTGGCCGCAGCCGGACAGTTCGGCGATGGCCGTGAAGAACCGGACCGGCAGGCCACCGTCCGGTGTCCGCCCCAGGCCGAGGAACGTCGCGTGCGAGGTGCTGGCCGCAGAAGCGACCGCACGCCGGTCCGCGTTCGTCGCCGCCGGGTCGTCGTCGGTGCCGGCCGTGGGGCTACCGCCCCGCCCGTCGCGCCGCACGCACGCATCACCATGACATCCGGCCAGGACATCGCTCAGTCGATGCCTTCGACGATGCGGAAGTCGCGCTCGACGCCGTCGGAGAGGGCGACCAGCGCCTCCTGGTAGGCCGCACTCTCGCGCACCGCGACGGCCTGCTCGAAGCTGTCGAACTCGACCACGACCGTGCGCTCGGCGATTCCGGCGTCATACGCCTCGACCCGACCGCCCACGACGATGGTCCGGCCGCCCCCGGGCTCGACGGCCAGGGGAGCCAGCTCGTTGTAAGCAGCCAACTTCTCAGGGTCTGAAATGGTGCGGTAGACGCTGACCCAGTAGCCCTTGGGCATGGAACCTCCAGTGTCGGGATGAGTGCGTTTGACTCACGGGTTGGCCTCGGACGAGCGTCGGCGGGCGAGAGTGCGTCTTGTCGGCGTCGTGATCACCATGGCGCTGATGTCGACCGGCACCGCCGTGTCATGCGCGCGAGCAGCGCGCCTGCCTGGTCGGTGAACCGCGGTTCCGGCAGGGCTGTCCGCGATGTCGGCTCTCCCGTCGAGCTTGTTTCGAAATCAGAAACGCCTAGGTGGATGCTAGTGTTTCGAATAACGAAACGCAAGGAGGGTTATGCCGACACCGCGCCCAGGAACACCGGTTCGTGGATCGACTACCGGCCGTCCCCTCATGGCCGCGATGGACCTGTTCGGCCGTCGGTGGGCGCTGCGTATTCTCTGGGAACTGCGTGCGGGTCCGCTCGGCGCCCGCGCACTGCTGGCACGGTGCGAAGGGCTGTCATCCAGCGTCCTCTACCAGCGACTCCGCGAACTCGCGTCGAGCGGGATCGTCGCGCCCTCGGCCGATGGCTACGAACTCACTCGGCTGGGGACAGCGCTCCGTGATGCCCTTGGTCCGCTCGACGAATGGGCGAACGCCTGGGCGCAGGAGCAAGAACACCACGATCAGGAGCCCACGGAGACGTGAAGGTCACGCCCGACCAGGTGGAGCGGTGATGTGAGTCTCCGGTCCTCGTCGGCGCCGAGCCAGGTCCGGCCCGCCGCGTCAGGGAACCCCGGCCAGACGGCTACCGCGAAGGCGTACTTCCTGCGCGTGCCCGCGCTCGCGTTGCGCATCCGCGCCGAGGCGAAGAACCCGTCGACCTCATGCCGCGACCACCCGTCGGCCCGCAACAGCACCAGCTGCTCCGGCTGCGTGCCGTGCGCGTGCGCCCACTGCTCAGGCGGGCAGACCGCCCAAGGGTCGCGATCACCATGGTTCTAGCGGGGTAGCCCCAGCTCGCCTGCACGCAGCCCGGCCTGGAACCGGGAGTCGGCCTCAAGTTCGACCATCAGCTCGGCCACACGCCGCCGGTAGGTGCGCAGGGAGACGCCGAGCCGTTTGGCTGCCGATTCGTCGGTGAGGCCCGAAGCGAGGGCTTTGAGGATCATGCGGCCGTCGGCATCGAGGTGCGGGACGTCGCTGCGCAGATAGCTTTCGAGATCGACGGCGGCGTCCCAGATCGCCCGGAACAGCGAGTGAACACCGTCGACCAGGATCTGTGACGTCGTCACGGTGTACTCGCGGCCGGTGGGGGTCTCCCGGCCGGCAAGGATCATCACCCGCCGGTCGATGAGGATGGTCTCGTGCGGCAGCGGCGAACGGCTGATCCGAACGAGAGCGCCTCTACTCCGCACCAGCCGCAGATGCGCGCGGGCCTCCTCGTCGGCGAGTGCCACCGGGCTGAGCAGCTTCCGAGGGGTGAAGCCGACGGGATCCGCCGCGCGCATTCGAGTCCGGACCGCGGCCCTGGCCCCCAGCCGCGACCAGGTCTGGAGATCCCGGGCGGCGCACAGGAACTCGGTCCGCGCGGACTCGAAGAGATGACCTGCGCGCGCGATCAACTCCGCGTCTCCTCGCACTGAGAACACCTCTTCGTTCCGCATCCCGCCAGTCTGGCAGCAAGCTGCCACGAGCTCGCCGGGAGTCGCGCCGGCGGACACCATCAGCGTCATGACGATCAAGACTTTCTCCCTCGGCGGAGAGCTGACGATCAACCGGCTCGGCTTCGGCGCGATGCGCCTGGCGATGGGCACCTTCGCCGGTCCGGCGCGAGATCCCGAGAAGGGCATCGCGGTGCTCCGCCGGGCGGTGGAGCTGGGCGTGAACCACATCGACACGGCCGGTTTCTACGGCAGGGACGCGGTGTGGGCCAACGAGCTGATCCGTACGGCATTGACCCCCTACCGTGATGATCTGGTGATCGCGACGAAGGTGGGGCCGTTGCCCGGGCCGAACGGTGTGCCGAGCGGGCAGGCGACGGCTGACCAGCTACGCGGCCTGGTCGAGGCGGATCTGCGCTGTCTGGGTATCAACCGGCTCGACCTGGTCTATCTGCGGGTCGGCGGGACGACCGGTCCGGGTGGGGAGTCGATCGCCGAACGGTTCGCGGTCCTGGCCGAGCTCCGCGCGGAGGGGCTGATCCGACACCTGGGCGTCAGCAACGTCGACGACGCCCAGCTCGCCGAGGCCCGGGCGATCGCGCCCGTCGCGGCGGTGCAGAACAGGCACACCGGTGATATGGGGCTGCTGGCGGAAAGCGAGGAGGCGGGCATCGCTTTCGTGCCGTACTTCCCGCTCGGCGGCGGAGTCGGCAGCGGCCCACTCGACGCCGAACGGCTCGGCAAGGTCGCAGCACGTCTGGGCGCGACCACAGCGCAGGTCGCGATCGCGTCGCTGCTGGCAACCTCGCCGACGGCGCTGGCGATTCCGGGTACGGGTTCTCTCGAACACCTGGAGGAGAACCTCGCGGCGAACGATCTCAGGCTCAGTGACGAGGACCTGTCCGACCTGCGAGGCTGACTGGTCGGCTCCGGAAGTCAGCTTGCCTGCCATGCCCGTTGCCGCCGCCCGCCTGATATCCCTGACTGCCACCGAGCGGCACTGGCTGAAGAAGGCAGCCTGCGGCCACAAGACCGAGTACCGGCTTCGAGTGCGCGCAGATCGTGCTGCACACAGCCCGCGGGCTTCGCAGGCTGCCGGGTGCCGGGTGCCGGGTGCCGAGGAATGTGGTGGGCTCGCAGCGCAGCCGGCTGCGGTCGGTGCAGCCGAGCCGGCGGCCGTGGAGGCAGGCCGCAGCGTGACCGGCGCCGGGGTGGATCAGGGCGACGGCGATCGTCCCGGTGTCGTGGTCGTCGCCGGGGCGCGGGTGTACGCGTTCGACGAACGGGCCGACGCACACGGTGGCGTCGAGGGCGTGGGCGGACGTCCAGGGCCGCGGGTCGCGTACGGCGGTGAGCATCGCACGGAACTCGTCGGCGGCCTGGTCCACGGCGGTGAGGGCGCCGGGAGCAGAGCAGCGGCGGGTGGCGCATGCCCTGATTCACGCGGGGGCGTACGCCCCCTTACTCCTCCTGGGTGACCCTCTCGGGACGCCGATTGCGGCAAGATCGAAATCAGTGATCTTGCCGCACAAGCTTCCTCCGTTCATGCCGTCGGGTTGCGCGAGGGCCCAGCCCTCGGGAGCGGGCACTCAGGGTCCTCTTGCGCGGTGCGGAGGGCGTCCCCTGTGCCGGGAGCGCGTCAATGCGCAGGTCACACCTACCGCGTGGTCAATTACGTGAACGCATGAGGAGTATTGATATGGCGTTGACATCGGCAACGGTCGCGACCGAGTTGGAGGCCGCGAGCAAGGTCGGGGATCCCCCCGCCGACGCGCTTGTTTCCGATCTGCTCAAGAACGGCGAGGTCGACGGGGTCAACGCCCTGTTCCGGACGATCGGAACGCTCAAGCCCGACACGGATCTGTCACGGCTTCCCGACCGGCTGGCGCAGTTCCTGCGGGAGGCCGCCGCCCCGCCGCCGGACTGGAGCGAGGCAGACGTCAAGGCCGCCGAAGGCTTCTTCGGACACCACCACGGCACCGCCTCGATGCTCCAGGGCACCGTCGGACTCATCGGCACCTACCTCTCACCCACCGGGGCGTTCACCCTGCGCTCCACCGGCCGCCTGGGAGGTGTCGAGGGACCAGGACGACGGTTGTCGCAGTCCTCCCGGCTGTTCCTCGACATGGGCGACAAGAACGCCATGCGCGACGGGACCCTGGCCGCCGCCGTGACGAAGGTGCGCCTCGTGCACGCCTCGGTCAGGCAGCTGCACAAGCAGAGCGGCCAGTGGGACTACGACAAGTGGGGCGAGCCGGTCTCCCAGAAATACACCACCGGCGCCGCCTGCATTTTCAGCACCCAGATCCTGCAAGGCATGAGGAACCTCGGTATCGATGTCTCCGCCGATGACGCCCGCGGCTTCATGTGCGCCTGGCACTACGTCAACCACTACCTCGGCACGCCGGAGAAATGGCAGCTGCCCAAGGACGCCGACGAGACCGAGCGGCTGTGGAACCAGGAACGGGACAAGGAATGGCAGAAGACCGACGACGGTGTCTTCATGACCGCCCAGGCAATCAAGTTCTACCGCGACCTTCTGAAGCCCGGGGCCAGTGACGCGTACATCGCGCTGACCCGCGTAGCGCTCACCGACAAGTACGCGGACATGGCCGGCGTGCCCAAGAGCCCCCTCGATCTCGTGGGCAAGCCGCTCGCCGCCGGCCACGGCCTCGTCAGCGGAACGGCCGGCGGCCTCTTCGGCGGAGCTACCCAGCGGACCGTCGGCGTCAACCCCTACAAGGATCTCCTGGGCGTCGCCTCGAAGGCGTTCAACGACATCGAAAAATACGCACTCACCCACGACCAGGACGACCAGCCCCAGATGCACCAGGAACTCGACGACAACCGCTGACCCCCAAGGTCCCACCGTCCTGACTGAACCGCCAAGCGCATGGGAGAGCACCGCGCGCTTGGCGGCTGCGGCCCCTTGCACAGGCCAAGGACGGAGGCAACCGGCCCCTCAGCCCCGATTCAGTTCATAATGGCTGACCTTGACGGAGAAGTCGTCGCACGCGGTGCGCACCCCGGTTGGACGAGCCCTCGGTGCGGGTCTTCCACGAGCTGTACGCCACCCGCGACGCGTTCCAGGCCCACGAGGAGCAGGCCAACACCCAGCGCTTTCTCGCGGCCCGGCATGCACAGTTCCGGTGTCGGCAGTGGGATAGACGCGTGTCCACGGTGGTCGTCAGCTGCGCCAGTTGCGCGGGCCTCGGCAGTCGGCCACTCATGAGCCCCTGCCAGAAGCGGGTCAGGTCGCGGTGGTGGTGATCAGTTCACCGGCTGGACCGGCCCAGCTGTAGTTGAGCCTGGTGGTGTCGATCAGCGGCCCGCCCTCGGTGAACTGCTCGTAGCCTCTGGCGTGCGGATGCGGCAGGTACGCCCACTGCTGGGGCGGAAGGTGTGGGAAAGGTGCAGCGGCCGCAGGATGCGGTCGGTCACCTCCGTGGACCAGTCACGACCGGTCACCTTCTTGATGATCATGCCGAGCAGGATGCAGTTGGTGTTGGAGTACGACCACTCCGATCACCGGGCTTGTGCCGCATCGCCATCGCCACCAGCCGCTCCGGCGGTATGTCGTCGTTCCAGTGGCGGCGGTACCCCTCGGCGGAGCTGAGGACCGGCAGGTCGATGGTGTAGTCGTACGGGCCGCTGGTCTGCTGGAGCAGCCACCGCAGAGTGATCCCGGTGTCACGGTCGCCTGCCCGACGGCCGGATCACCACCTGCCTATGACCGGCTGCTGCTGTCACGTGCTGCGCTTCATCCGAGAGATCGCCACCAGCGGATGGCGAGTTGCCCGGCTCTCCTGCTGGAACTCGCGGTAGAAGTCGCCCATCGCCGCGGCGACCGGTGCGTCACGGACGAGAAGCGCGGCGACCGACGCGGGAACCCCTTCCGGAGGCACCCCTTCGGCGCACGCGTTCACAAACACCTTGCGTTCCTCCGGGGTGCAACCGTGGAGAGCGACGGCAAGCCAGTTCACCAGGTGGGTGGCGGCGTAGCACCGGTCGTAGGTGCGGTGCTCGTCGAAGAAGTCGGCCTCGTCCCGTGCGAGGTCGAAGCGTGTGGAGATCGCGAGGCCGTAGTCCGTGAAGAAGAGCCGTCGGCCGTCGGTGAGGATGTTCTCGAAGTGGGCGTCGAAGTGCAGAAACCTGCGGGCGTTCATGAACGAGAGGCCGGCTGCCAGCTCGTCGTCGACCATGGCGCAGGCCCGCTCGGCCGCCTCGTCGCCGGCCCCTATCCGGACGCCCAGCCAGTCGTGCAGGTTGTGCGGGATGTACTCCAGGAACAGCACAAGGCTTGCCGTGGACTGCCGGAGAGCTTCGATCCGGCGGCGTACCGCTGGTCCGCCTCCCCAGTAGGCGACAGCCCGCTCCACGTCGGCCAGTTCCTCGGGCAGCGGCCGGCCGGAGTCCGGGATCACCCGCCAGTGGTACATCAGAGGGAAGCCGTCATGGTCTCCCGCGATCACCCAGTTCGTCGTCATGGTGTGTGCGGCCAGCTCCCGCCAGGCCCCGAACCCCGGGCCGCCGATCGTACCGATGCCGTAGTGGCAGAAGGCCGGCAGCCCGAACAGATTCGCGGTGGAGTGAACATGCCCCGGCCGCCGCTCCAGATCGGTCAGCCGCACCTGCTTGACGAAGACCCGGGATCCCTCGACCTCCAGCAGGACCGTCTCCCCGCCGATGCCCGACCCCAGCGGCGCGCCTGCGTCCACGAACTCGCGCAGACCGCTGTCACTGCGCGCCGCCAGCGAGGTGGAAACCGCGCTGTGGGCGGCCAGACGAGCACCGCGCGACATATCAGGGCCCTTCACTCGCGTCTCCCCTCGTGCCCCGCCCCTTCTTCACGGCTTCAGCAGACACCGGGACGCGGCCAAACGCCACCCTCACCACTCTCACCATCCTCGTCACCCGGGACACGACCCACGATGGCACCTTCCTTCGTCCTGAACCTCTGCTCCCGGCCATCGTTGTTCTCACGCCCTGTGAAGCCCGACGCGTACCTGTCCCTCGCCAGCCTGTCCAGAACGAACCTACGTGACGCGGACCTACGTGGCGCGGGGTCTGCATGGCACCTCTGGCTTGACGAAAGCAGGTTGCTTCGGCCTGTGTTGACGGTAGGACGCAACTACTGGGGTGGGTTTCGTAGCTTCGTCGCAGCTGGCACGCACCGGCAGGACTGTGCCGGGCTGCCCGGCCGGAGGCCATTCACGTCCGGGCAGTTGGTGGTGGACGACCTCGGCCCGGGTACCGCGGCCGGTCAGGATCTGCACGAGTGCGTCGGCGACGACGACCGCGCGAACGTCGGCCGTCCTCGCCGCCGGCCAGCACCCTCGACCGCAGGTTGCGCGCGGCATCGGCGTCCAGCAGTGCCCGGGCCTGGTCACAGGCGCGCCCCAGGACCGTGAAGGCCCGAGGAGAAGCGAGGACGTGCTGCACGGGGGCCACGTCCGTGCCGTCACGGCCTCGCGGCCCGGCCCGTCGGCGCGGTCGTCGAGGACGGTGCCGCGACCACGATCGCCAGCAGGGGACGGACTTGGCAGGGCCTCGGCCGGGGTACTGCCGCAGGTGAGGGTTGGCCCTCTACGGCCGCGACCGCTTCCCCGTCGTTCAGCTGCCGGTTGGAGGCGCCCGCGTGGCCGTTCCCGACCCCGCGTCCGCCAGTTCGGCGATGATCTCGGCATGACACGTCTCCGGTAGGCGCCAGCAGCCGAGCCGCCGCCCGCGTAGCCCGGGGGAGAAGGGCGAGCAACTCCGGGTGGGACAGCCGATGGGTGCGGTACTCGTCCGTGATCTGCTCGCGGGTGCCGGCGGGACTTGGGCGGTAGGGGCCGGTCGGCGGGGAGCCGTCGAGGTGCCGACCGCCCCGATGCATGGGACGGCCCACGTGAACCACCTCTGCGTAGTACTACGACGGGACCCACCAGACGATCGCCGGACCGGTCTCCGACCACGCAGCCCCTCGGTGATCGCCCACCAGCCGACCTCCCAGGTCACCAGCGCCCGACCTCGATCGCGCACGACGCCGTAACCTGCGGTGGTGACCGGAACCGAGCTGGATGAGTTGATCGTTGCTGACGGCGCGGCGCTGCGCGCGTGGCTGCTGGACAACCACACCGTCTCTCCTGGTGTGTGGCTCGCCCTGACCAGGAAAGGTGGTTCCGTCACCACGCTGACCTGGCAGCAGGCGGTCGACGAGGCACTGTGCTTCGGCTGGATCGACGGTCAGGCCCGCAAGCGCGACGAGGGGAGTTCCTGGAGGCGGTTCACCCCGCGTCGGCCCCGCAGTGTCTGGTCCCGGCGCAACGTCGCCAACGTGGCCCGCCTGGAGGCCGCCGGCCTGATGCTGCCCGCCGGCCGCGCCGCGGTGGACGCCGCGAAGGCCGACGGGCGGTGGGCGGCCGCCTACGCGCCGTCATCGGAAGCGGAGGTGCCGGCCGACCTGCGAGCCGCGATCGCCGCCGACCCAGCAGCGCAGGCGATGTTCGAGGTACTCACCAAAGCCAACCTCTTCGCCCTCATCAGCCGGGTCAATGCCGTCAAACGGGCCGAGACGCGCACCCGGAAGATCGCCGAGTGCGTGGCGATGCTGGCCCGGCACGAGACGTTCCACCCGCAGCGAGCCAAGCCGACGGACCCACCGCCGTCGTGACCGGGGGTCTGGGGAACCGTCAATCTGCTGAAGAGACAGGTGTACGGCCGAGCCGACTTCGACCTGCTCCGACGCCGCATCCTTCTGTTGCCATGATCAAACAGCTGCTACTCCCGAAATGGAGACAGCGCCCAGAACTTGAGCCAGTACCCGAGTCTTGGCAGCCCTGGGGTACTTGTCAGGGCCCGGCCAGGAAGTCCGGACGGGCTCGGGTGACGATCCGGTACAGCCAGGGACGCAGCCGCTCCGGGTCGTCCAGGGACTCCCGTTCATGCCAGGCCCGGATCATCGTCTCCTGGACGAGGTCCTTGGCGTCCGCGTAGCAGCGGACCGTCCGGTAGCAGTGGACGCGCAGTTCACCGCGGTGCCGCTCCGCGCGGGAGGACAGGTCCCGCGCCGTCGCCGTCTCGTGTGCCGCCCTGGCCGCCGTCGTCCCGTGCGTCATCGGCCGAGGCTACCTGTCCGGAAAGTGATGGCCTGGCAGTGGCGGGAAGACGCCGTCATATGGGGGCCGATCCGGGCGTCCGGGTGGCCGAAAACGTACGGCCTGTGTCTGGGGCGGGTCCCGGGGGAGGGTCCCGGAGGGCCCGGGGCGGGTCCCGGGGGCCGGGCGGAGGTGGTGCGCGCCCGGCGGGCCGTGCGGCGATCGCACCGGGCCCGGACCCTGAGTCTGTGACCTGGGCGTGTGGACGCGGCCGGGGTTCGGAAGAGGGGCGCGGGGGCGCGGCGCGCGAGCGGAGGGGGGCGGCGGTGCAATTGGTGCTCGGGAGCATCGTGATCGGACTGGTGACCAGTCTCCTCGGGGTGCCCTCGTCCGGGCGTGGGAACGCGCCAAGCGGGCCCGTGCCGTGAACCGGCGGGGCGCGTTCTTCGGGGTCCGGCCGGGCGGGGAGTGCCTGGGCGAGCTATGAAGGACCCGGCGCCTCCGCCTACCGGGACGTCCGCGCGGCCTTGGAACTCGCGCTGCTCACCGGTGAGCTGGGCTGCCGGGTCGAGAGGGAACCGGGCGGGTTCCGGGGCGGCGACGGCGACCGCACCGAGTTCTGCGGGGGCGCCTCGCCTCCGGCCTCCGACCTCCACACCCGTGGCCATCTGGCCGCCCATCTGCCCGGGACGGCCTTCCACCCCTACGATCCGGAGCAGCCGGAATCGGTGGCCGTCACGATCGGCGGGACGACGTACCCGTTCCGCAAGGGGGACGTCGAGTACGCCCTGGTCGACAGGTTCACCCCGGAGGAGTCCGGCGCGCTCATGTTCGTGGTGGCTGGGCGGTCCTCCCTGACCAACCTGGCGGCGACGCGCTTCCTGCGCCGCGAGTACGGCCGGATGGCGCGGGAGCCGGCATCGGTGGAACGGTTCTGTCTGCTGGTCCGGGTCTCAGGGATCGCGGCCTACGCCCACCATCGCGCGGGACTTCACGGCCGACGCGTTCGGGACGGACGGCGACCGGCGCGGGCGGTGAGCACGAAGGCGGGGCCTCCGGTCCCGCCCGGGGCGAACCAGCCCCGGGCGGCCGACCGTGAGGCCCCGTCCGTCGTCCGTCTCCGCCCGGAACTCGCCGACCCGGAGACGGAACCGTTCTACCGCCCTACGCGATGCCGTTACAGAACGCGGTGCTCCCGCCGGGCGTTCCGACGGAGACGTAGACCTTACGGCCCTCGGGGATCTCGAAGTCGACCACCTTGGAGTTCCCGGAGCCCATGTCCAACTCCCAGGTCCGCTCGATGGCGGTGCCGCTCGCGTTCGCCCACTGCAACTTGTAGCCCATCATGGCGCCCGACCAGTTGTTGATCGACAGCTTCTCGGTGGCCGCCTTGAAGGTCGCCTTCGCGGCCTTGCCCGGGTCGTTGGTCCGGTAGATGAGGGCGGTCAGGTCGTGGGCGCCCGGGTCGCCGTCCGCCGGGAACTTGTCACAGTCGACGGTCCAGTAGGCGGGTACCGGGGCCGCCTGCGCGTTCCCCGGCACCGCCAGGGCTACGGCGGCGAGGGTCGCGGCGGCCAGTCCGGCGGCGCGGGCGAAGTTCTTCGTCCTGGAGATCTGCATGGTGTTCCAGCCTCTCTCATGTGCGAATCGTTGGGAGTCGTCGCAGATCGCTGCAACGACCACACACAATTCCCCAGTGATGAACACGGATCAATGAGCCCTGTGTGACTGGCTGGAATGGATGGGCGGGTACGGAGCAGTGGGGCTGCGGAGAACGGAGATCTCTGGTAAAGGGCCTGTGGTGCGGGCTCTCCGGTGCGAGGTTCTCCGGTGTGGGGCGCGGGGCGGTCAGCCTGTTCCCGTCCCGGCTCCGGCCCCGGTGATGGCCACTGTCACCGTCCATGTGCCCGCCGTCGGGGGTCGGCGGGTGGGCGGCCGACGTTCGGCGTACGCGACAGCGGCGGCCGGGAACGGGTCCGCGAGAAGGAGCCGGGACACGGCCGAACGCGTCACCGGACCCGGCAGGAGGCATGGGCCCGATCGTCGACCCCGGGGTGTGCAGAGGTGGGCCTTGAGCAGCGACGACGTCGCTGTCCGGGAGCCGGACGCCGGTCAGTCAACTCCGCACGGTTCATCGCGGCAGTCCGGTCCAGTCGTCCGCGTCGCCGCGGTCTCCGTGCCGAGCGACCGCCCCCGCGCCAGCTGTGCGGTGTACCCGCGGCTCCCGAGCGCAGCCCGTACGGTGGTGGTGATCCGCTCGACGTCGCCGCGCTCCCCCGGCGGCAGCGGCGCCCCCACCGACTCCCGTGCGGCCTCGGCCGCGCCCAGCAGCCGGGCCGCCTCGTCGTACCGTCCGGTCAACGCGCGCGCGCCCGCTGCCCCCTCCAGCGCGAGCGCCACCGCGCGGATGTCACCGGTGCCGCGCGCCGCTGCCAGGCCCTCCTCGTGCAGCGCGGTCGCGGCGGCGGCGTCGCCGCGCAGCTCGGCGACGAAGCCCAGTTCGGCGAGGATCAGCGCGATGCCCGGGGCGCCCTCCCACTGGCGGCACCAGGCCAGCCAGGTGCGCAGATGCGCCTCGGCCACCGCCAGTCTGCCCTGCCGTCGGGCGACCAGGGCGAGGCCGACCTCGGCGACCTCCCGGGCCCGCTGGTCGGCGTGGTGGACGGCCAGCCTGCGGGCGCGCTCGTGGTACTCCTCGGCCGCGGCGAGGTCGCCGCGCAGCAGCGCCGTGCGGCCGGTGCGGGAGAGCAGCGCGGTGGTCTCCGAGTTCAGGCCCAGCTCCTCGGCGAGGCGCAGGCCGTCCCGGTCCAGGCCTTCGGCCGCCGCGTAGTCCCCGGCGATCTCGACCAGTCCGCGCCGCACGCGCATCGCGCGGAGCATCCCCCAGCCGTCGCCGACCTGTTCGAACAGGGCCAGACTCCGTCCGCTGTCCCGCAGCGCGGTGTCGGTGCCGGACGCGTGCAGCTGCGACGCCCGTACGCTCAGCGCGGCAGCCGTGCCCCATGGGTCGCCAAGGGCGGTGAACCCGGCGTAGGCGCGGTCGATCAGGTCCCGGCTGACGGCCGGATCGCCGAAGCCGGTGTGCGCGAAGCCGAGGAACCATTGGGCCATGGCACGCGCGGCCGGGTCTTCGACGGCTGCCGGGAAGTCCGGGATCCGCTCCAGCGGGGTGCGGTCGGCACCGTCCAGGATGAGCAGCGCGATGCCCGCGCGCCAGGCACGGGCCCGCGCGCGCAGGTCCCGGACGGGCGCCGTCTCCGGGAGCGGGTTCAGTTTCGGGGACGGGATCGGTCCCGGGTGCGGAATCGGCTCCGGGACGGGGCCGGGCGTGTGCAGGGTCAGCGCCAGGTCCAGAGCGGCGCGCGCCTCACCGAGCCGGCCGCGCAGGTACCAGTACCAGGACAGCGCGTTCACCAGCCGCAGCGCGAGTTCCGCCGCGTCTTCGCCGGTGCCGCGCGCCAGACCGTCCAGGGCCGTCCGCAGGTTGGCGGTCTCGGCGTCCAGACGGCGCAGCCAGTCGCGTTGCGCGTGGCCGCGCAGTCGGGGCTCCGCCCGCTCGGCCCACTCGACGTAGTAGCGGTGGTGCCGCGCCCGTACCCGTTCGGTCCCGCCCGGCTCCGCGTCCTCGCACTCCGCCAGCCGTTCGCGTGCGTAGGCGTGTACGGACTCCAGCAGCCGGTACCGTGCCGGAGGCCCGGCCACCGCCACGACCAGCGAGCGGTCCACCAGCTGCCCCAGCAGTCCGAGGACCTCCGACCGCCGCACCCCGTCTCCCGCGCACACCGCCTCGGCCGCCTCCAGCGTGCAGCCGTCCGCGTACACGGACAGCCTGCGCAGCACGGTCCGTTCGGCCCCGGTCAGCAGTTCCCAGCTCCAGTCGATCACTCCGCGCAGCGTCTGCTGCCGCGCCGGGGCGGCGCGCCGTCCACCGGCCAGCACCGCGAAGCGGTCGTCCAGCCGCTCGGCCAGTTCGGCCGCGCCGAACATCCGCATCCGTGTGGCCGCCAGCTCCAGCGCGAGCGGCAGCCCGTCCAGCCGGCGGCAGACGGCGGCCACCGCGGCGGCGTTGTCCTCGCCGACGGTGAACCCGGGCACCGCGGCGGCGGCCCTTTCGGCGAACAGCCGTACGGCACCCGACTCCCGCAGCGCACCGTGCGACGCGCCCGGTGGCGGGGTCTCCAACGGCGGCACCGGGAACACCAGTTCGCCGGGAACCTCCAGCGGGGCGCGACTGGTGGCCAGCACACGCAGTCCGGGCGCCGTCCGCAGCAGTGCCCCGGTCAGCTCGGCGACCGGGCCGATCACATGCTCGCAGTTGTCCAGGACCAGCAGCATCCGGCGGGTGCGCAGCGCGTCGGCCAGCTGCTCGGCGGTGGTGGTGCGGCCCTCGTCCCGCAGGCCGAGAACGGTCGCCAGCGTCCTCGCGATCCGGGGCACGTCCGCCGTCCGCTCCAGAGCGGCGAGTTCGGCCAGCCGCACGCCGTCCTCGTACAGGCCGTGCGGATCGTACGGTTCGGCCGACTCGGCGGCGGCGGCCAGCGCGAGCCGGGTCTTGCCGACACCGCCCGGGCCGGTGAGGGTGACCAGCCTGCCCCGCCCGAGCCGCTCCCGTACCCCGGCGAGGGCGGCTTCGCGGCCGATCAGGCCGGAGAGCGGGGCGGGCAGGTTCGTGGGCGGGGCGGGCAGGTTCGTGGCCGGGGGCGGCGCGGCGACGGGCGGGCGGGCGGCGTACGGGGCGGGGCCTGGGGTGAGAGCGGGCTCCTGGCGGAGCATCGCCTCGTGCAGTGCGGCCAGTTCCGGTCCCGGATCGACGCCCAGCTCATCGGCCAGCAACCGGCTCAGCTCCTGGTAGGAGGCCAGCGCCTCGCCCTGCCGCCCGGCGCCGTACAGCGCCCGCAGGTGCGCCGCCCGCAGCCGTTCGCGCAGCGGGTGCGCGGTGACCGGCGCGCTCAGCTCACCCGCCAGCGCGATGTGTTCGCCCAGCGTGAGCCGCGCCTCCGCCCGGTCCTCCAGGGCGGTCAGCCGCTCCTCCTCCAGCCGGGCGGACTCCGGCCGGACGAACGCCTCGTCGGCGAAGTCGGCGTAAGCGGGGCCGCGCCACAGGGCCAGCGCGTCGGCCAGCAGCGCGGCGCGCTCAGCCGGGGCGGCGGTCGTACGGGCCCGTGCGGTCAGCGTCCGGAACCGCTCGGCGTCCACGCTCGCGTAACCGTCGCCGGTCCGCAGCAGGTATCCGGCGGGGCTCCATTCCACCAGCCCCCGCGCACCCGGTTCGGCCCGCTCCAGCGCCGCCCGCAGCCGCGACACCTTGGCCCGCAGCGCCGCTGCCGGGTGGACGGGCTGCCGCGTACCCCAGAGGCCCTCGATCAGACGGTCGGCCGTCACCGGACGCCCGGCGTGCACGAGCAGCGCGGCGAGCACGGCGCGGACCTTGGTCTCGCGGACCGCGGCCGGCTTCCCGTCCGCCGCCCGGACCGCCAGCGGGCCCAGCACCCCGAATCGCATGCGCCTACGATATGCGCCGGCCGACCGGCACCGGAGCGGCACCCGAGCGGCACACCCGCAAGCCACAGTCGTCCCATGACCACGAACGACAACACCAACCCCGGCCCCGTTCAGACCCGCACTCCCGTGGCGGTACTCGGCCTCGGCCTGATGGGCCGGGCCCTGGCCGCCGCCCTGCTCGGCGCCGGCCACCCCACCACCGTCTGGAACCGCTCACCAGGGAAGGCGGACGCCCTGGCTGCCCAGGGCGCCGTACGCGCGCGGACCGCCGCCGACGCCGTCCGGTCCGCCCCCGTGGTGATCGTCTGCGTGTCGACGTACGACGTGGCCCACCAGGTGCTCGACCCGCTGGCCGCCGACGTGGACGGCCGCACCGTGCTCAACCTCACCAGCGGCACCCCCGAGGAGGCCCGCCGGGCCGCGTCCTGGGCCGCAGCGCACGGCGCCGACTACCTCGACGGGGCGATCATGGGCGTGCCGCAGATGATCGGCCTGCCCGGGACCCTGCTCCTGCACGGCGGCCCGCGAAAGACGTTCGATGCCCAGGAACCCCTGCTCCGCGTCCTCGGCGGCGCCAACACCTACCTCGGGGACGACCCGGGACTGCCGTTGCTCTACGACATGGCGCTGCTCACGCTGCTGTACGCGACCGGGCAGGGGCTCACCCACGCACAGGCCATGGTCGGCACGGCGGGCGTCTCCGCGACCGAGTTCCAGCCGCACGCGGCCAGCGTGTTCCACACGGTGCTCGCCGGGCTCTTCGACGCCGAGAGCGCCCGCGTCGTCGACGAGGCGGACTACGCCACCGAGGTCTCCAACATCTCCACCAACCAGCTGGCCGTCGGCCACATCATCCGCACCAGCCGCGAACTCGGCCTCCCCACCGACTGGCTCGCGCCCGTCCAAACAGGGCTCGACCGGGCGGTCCGGGAGGGACACGCGGCCGACAACCCGGCCCGCCTGATCGAGTACGTCCGCCCGGACTCCCCATAGTTCACAGCCGTTGTGGGGGGTCCTTCTCTGTAGCGTCCCACGGGTCCTGTCCACGGCCTGCGAGGCGGCGCGCACCCCACCGGAGCTGTCCGAGCCCACCTGTTGGCACCGTGATCCCGGTGCCGGCACCGGTGCCGGCCTGCGGGCCGGATGCCGCAGGCCCTTCACGGTCACGGGTGCTGCCCGAGGGGCGGGCGGCTCAGCGGCCGGACGGTTCGGGGGAGCGCAGGCGCCGCCGTTCGGGGTCATCCGTGCCGATCGCGTACCAGGGTTCGCCTTGCTGGAGGCGGGGCAGGGTGTTGACCCAGACCGCGATGGTGATGCCGCGGACGTCGGCGGCCGGCGGCGGCTGTCGAGGAGGTGCCGTGCGGTCCGAACCCGGCCCGGACGGCCCTCGCCCCGGTCACGGCCCTCGGACGCCGGGGCAGCTCGTTGCCGTCGGCCAGGGCCTTCCGCCCGGCCACCGTCAGGTGCCGGACCGGGTGTCGGCCGTCCTTGCCGTTCGTCTCCGCCAGCCCTCGCTGCGCCGGTTCTGTCATCGCCCGCCGCACGTACGACCGGCCGTCCGACCCGCCCGCGGTGACCATCCGGGCCATCTGCCTGGTGAAGGGGTGTCGCAGGGTGTGGAGGCCGGTTCCGAACAATGACCCGTCAGATCTGCTCTTCGGGGCATGCCGAAAGTCGGTATCGCGCCGCTGTGGTGTCGTGTCAGACTCCCGCGCATGTCAGTTCGATATCCGCGCCCCCTGCGCCCTGGTGACCGCATCGGCATCACTTCTCCTTCGAGCGGGGTCCCGAAAGAGCTGCACAGTCGCCTTGACGTGGCGATTCACGATGTAGAGGCCCGGGGATACGAGGTAGTTGTCGGCCGTTGTATGGACGGTGCCGGCCATGTCAGTGCCCCTGCGGCCGATCGCGCGGGAGAGCTGATGTCGATGCTGACGGATCCCGGCATCAGAGCCGTGGTGCCGCCGTGGGGTGGGGAGACGGCGATCGACCTGCTGCCGCTGCTGGACTGGGACCGGCTGCGTGATGCCGAGCCGACCTGGCTTGTCGGGTTCTCCGACATGTCGACCATCATCACGCCGCTGACCCTCCTCACCGGGATGGCGACCGTGCACGGCAACAACCTCATGGACACGCCTTACCGCGTACCGGAAGGACTGTTGTCATGGCTCGATATCGCCGCTGCCCCGCGGGGGCATCGGTACGCGCAGACCCCGCCGAACCGCTACCGGGCCACGGGCTGGGACGACTACCGGGCCCACCCGGAGGTGCGCGAGTACACGCTCGACACGCCCGGCAGGTGGACCCGGCTGGACGGCGAGGGAGATCTGGAGGTCGAGGGGCGTCTGATCGGGGGCTGTATCGAGATGCTGTGCAACCTCACGGGAACGCCCTACCTCGATGTCTCGGCCTTCGCACAGGCGGAGTCCCCGGAAGGTCTCCTCGTGTATGTCGAAGCAGGAGGCGACGACGCCTTCGCCATCTGCAGGAACTTGCATGGGATGAGACTGGCCGGCTTCTTCGACACTGCGAACGCGATCCTTGTGGCACGGACGTCGGCACCCGGCGCCGACTCGCTCACCCAGCACCAAGCCGTGCTCGACGCACTCGGCCCCTTGAACGTTCCGATCATCGCTGATGTCGAGTGCGGCCACGTCCCGCCGTACCTACCCATCGTCAACGGAGCACGCGGCCGGGTGGTACACACCTCAACTCGCAGCGAATTGATCCAGATACTGGACTGATGCCTCATGTCAGAGGCCGTATATGACTTCGATGTCTACCGCATGGGTTGCCTCAGCGCCTCTGGCTGTTCATTTCCATGGCGGGGAGCCGGGGTGGTCGCGGGTGGCCGGTTGAGCCCCGTTCTTGCTCTCCTGCTCGCCAAGGCGCTCCGTGGTAGTGGGGCCTGGCGGCGGGGCATGCGTCATTCGTCCGGCTGATCCTTCGCGGCGAAGCGTATGGCGCCACCTCAGCGATGGGCAGTACGCGAGCACACACGCGCCGGCTGTCTTCCCGGCGCGGCACCACTGGAGGAGACATGGCCAAGAACTGGAAGACCTTCGTTCGCCTCGGCGCGGTCGCCGCCGTACTCTGCGCAAGCCTGACGGCTTCACCGCCCGCCGGGGCCGAGGCTGCCCCTGCGACGGCGGCATACCGGTTCCGCCTCCTGATGGAGAGCGGGGGCTTCCCCAACGTCCGGTTGTGGCTCAACGAGGACACGCGGAAGATCCACGCGGACATCACCGGCAACCCGCACAACTACTTCCGGCTCATCCACCTCCGGGAGGGCTACTGCCCGAACCGGCCCAGCCGAGGGTCGCTGGAGAACAGTTGGGTCCACCCCGACCAGGGCACCGTGACCCTGTCGGTGACGCCTACGTCCAAGTGCGAGTACACGGCATGGGCCGAGCCGCACGGCTCGGCCCTCCCCCCTAAGCTCTCCGGCTGGTGGGTCGCCGACTGACCTGAGCAGCCCGCCGGGCCGCTCAGGACGGTGCCCATGGCGGCCCGGTCCAGGGCCGGCCAACCCGCTCGCCTCACCCGAGGACATCGAGGACCTGGTCGGCCGGACGCTCCACCGGCTACGCCATCCCGCCCCCGCCAGTGCCCGCTGCGCGACCCGTAGGCGGAAGACCTCGGCGGACCGGGCAGGGTGGACCGCACCGGGAGGGGAGAGGAGGCTGGACACCGGGGCTTGGGCGCCTGTGCGGGCTCGTCGTACCCGGCGATCTGCTCGTACGCGAGTTCATGGCCGCCGCGTCCATCGGCGGGGCGGCGTCGGACATGTGGTCAGGTCCAGCCGTTCCCCGCCAGCCGGGACGTGCGCGCGCTTTCCGGCGTAGGGGACTTCATGACGTAGGGAGCCCCTGGTGGGCGCTGGAGGGGGCGGGGGAGCGGCGGTTGTCGCGGGTGGCTTCCGCGATGACGTGTCGTACGGTGTTCAGTCTTTCGCGGTGCTTGTCGACTGCTTGCTTCTGGTAGGCGGTTTCGACAGCGAACCAGATTCCGACCAGGTTGGTTCGCTTCTTGCAGGTGATGTCGCGTGCCGCGGTGCGGATCGCCTCGTGCTTCGGGGCGTCGCGCAGCCGCGGGTCGACCGGTGGGGCGAGCGGGTTGCGGTAGTCGTACCCGGCGTCCGCCATGCACCGCGCCCACCGGGCGAACGCTTTGCGGGTGCGGGAATCCTTCTGGGATGCGTTGAAGGACCCGTTGGACAGCCGCTGGGGCAGGTCGAGGTCAGGACCGCCGGAGCGGGAGAGTCCGAGGCCGATGTCCGCCTGTTGTGCGCAGCCGCCCTCGGGGACGGCACGGCCGTCGACGCGCGTATGCCCGGTACCGAAGAGGACGGCTTCCTGCTGATGGGTGAACCGAGGCCGCTCGGGTGGGGGCTGCCGTGCGATGAGGGGACCGAGAGCGGCGGCAGGGGCGGGCGAGGCAGGTGAGCGGACACGGAGAGGAACGCCGGGAGCGGCGGCTCGACCCGGGGGCGAGGGCCGGACCTGTGCAGCGGTTCGCCGCGGATCTCCGCGCCCTGCGGGAATCGGTGGGGTGCCCGACGTACCAGGCGATGGGGCAGAATCTCCCGTTCTCGGCGACCGCCCTGTCACAGGCGGCGCCCGGCGGGCAGCACTCTGCGCTCGCGGTGACCCTCGCCTACGTCGGCTTCTGAGGCGGCGACCCGGAGGAGTGGGAGCGGCGCTGGCGCGAGACGGGCGCTCAGGCCGCCGTCCTCGGCGCCGACACGGGCGTCCGACCGCCCTACTGGGGTCTGACCCGGTACGAACCGGATGACGCCGCCCTGTTCTTCGGGCGCGACCGGCTGGTGGACCGGCTGACCGCGCTGACCCGACGGCACCGCTTCACCGCCGTCCTCGGCCCTTCCGGCAGCGGCAAGTCCTCCCTGCTCCGGGCCGCCTTCCACTATTCCGCTGGTCCCTGATCGCGCCAGGTGGACCTGCCGGGCCTCATGTCCGCTCGGCCGACCGGGGGGACGTGCTCTCGACGACGTCGGCGAGGCGGCTGAGCATCTTCCTGTTGCGCAGCTGGAGCAGGGAGTCGAGCGCGGTGTTGTGGAGGCGGCCGCCCGGCCCGCGCAGCGGATGTTCGTCCACGATGACCAGGCTCTTCTCGCCCCATGGGCGTACTTCGATGGCGATACGCGCGGTACCCAGTCGGCCGCTTTCGGCCTCCAGTTCGATCCGGCGCGGCGGCTCCACATCGCGGACCACCGTCCTCCCGGTCCCCGACCACGGGCCCAGGCGAATGGTGTACTCCAGGGTGGCGCCGGTCCGCGGCCAGTCGCCGTCCGTCTGCCGGGAGGAATCCGGGCCGACCACCCACTCGCCGTAGCGGGACCCGTCGGCGAGCACTGCCCACACCTCAGCGGGCGGCCTGCGAATCAGCTGGTGACGCACTGCCATGAAATTCTCCAACAACTCCGGGGAACATGTTTTGCACCCCCGTGTGCCCACCGTAGAACGATCCACCCGCCCTGGCCCGGTGCCGCGCGACTGACACAGGGCATCACGCAAGCCCATGAGTACGCACTGCGATCGTTGAACCCGTACATCGCGAGCGTGCCCGCGAGCTCCGCCGCGGGCGTCCCGGGCCGGAAGTTCTCTCCCGCACGTTCACTCGTACATGCGGTGACGCTTTCACGACAGGCCCCACTCTTCCGCTCCGGCCGCCGGCACCCCGGCCGGAGCTGCCAGCAGCCGGGCCGGGTGGGCCCTGCGGCTGAGCACCGCGCGTTCGAGCTGCCCGACGTCCAGATCCGCCCGACGGTGAGCCGGGGTACCCGGCCTGCTGCGCGCCGGCCGGTCCCGGGCCGCGGCGAGGGACGCCTTCCGGGAAGCACGCCGGCGCGCTGAACCGTCCCGATGTCCTGCATGGGACCCAGGACGGCGTACCCGCCCGCACCCGCGTTGCCGCTTTTTCCCGACGCGGCATCGTCCCCTGGGACAGTCGCCCGATCCGGTGGTCATCGCAATGGCCGGGGGAGGGCGCGTGCGTGCTCGGCCGTCGCGTGCGCGACCGCCGAGCCGCATCCGGTCGGCCAGGTGTGCAGTCTGTTCTTCCCGCGAGGGCCGTCCCGCGTCTGCTGCGGCGGTGCGCGGTGCCCCGGTAGCCACCGCCGATCACGGTGGTGCGGCCGACGGCGGCCTTGGCTCTGGACAGCGCCCACGCCCTGCAATCGTTGCGGTTGCCGGGCAACGGCCGGCCGACCACGACGACGCGCCGGGTGTCGGTGGTGGTTGGTGGGGCAGTGGTAGTTCTTCGACCGCTCGGCCACCGTGTGGTAGCGGGTGGGGACCAGGGTGCCGTCCACGATGAGCACGGTGTCCACGCGAAGCGCCTGCGGACCTTGGATGCGAGCAGCGGGCCAGGGTGCTTGATGATGCGGTCAGCTGCGGACTTCGAGACGCCGAACCGCGGGGCGAACTGCCGCAGCGTCAAGTCGGTGCGCCAGTAAGCCGTGACCAGCAGCACCCGGTCTTCCAGGACAGGCTCCACGGCCGACCTCTGCGGACCGCGTCATTCCTTCGTGCCGCAGCCGTTGCCAGTGTGCCGAACAGCGAGGCTCAACCCGGTGAACGGGGGCTCTCCAGGACGGCTGCGACGCCGTGGTCACAGCAGACACCGCGAGATCAATTTCACTCGTCGCCAGTGTCCCGTTCACGGCAGCTCTCGACGGTCCCACCGAACCATGAGCGGCCGCTCCTCACCGGCTCCTGGTGCCTGGTCAGTCGAAGAGGGCAACGACTCCATTCACCCAGATCGCGAGGAACGCAAGGGCCCCCACCAGGCAGCCGACGCCCGCCAGCACACCGCCGACCGTCCACGGCTCGGACGGCGCGTCCCCGTACTTCTCCTCCAGGCCGTCCCGGTAGGAGGCGGGGTCGTCCCAGTCGACGGAGTGCCCCAGCTCCTCGGCGCAGGTGGTCCGCACTGCGACCAGTTGCCCCTCCGCGAAGGAGGTGGCAGCCACAGCCTCGGGGCCGTGCCAGGCGAGGGCCTTCATCCGCCACCCGGAAGACCCGTACCGCGCCTCGAAGGCGGCGGTCTCGTCGGCGTCGCGGTCCTCTTCGAGGTACATCCAGCGTCCGGCCTCGGCGGCATCACCGTAGAGCCGGTATACCTCGGCCAGACGCCGACGGAGTGTCAGGTCATGCGGGAAGGATGAGACAAGGCCGCGCAAACGCTGGCGCGCGACGGGAACCCGGCCGGCGGCCAGGTCCGCATCGACTCGGGCAAGAGTCTCTATCAGGGGCATGAACACATGATCGGGTACCGCACTGACCCACGTCGACCTGGTTTGTCGCTCAGAACTCGCCCGCTCTCAGCAGTATCGACCGGACCCCACTGAGACGTGACACCATCAGTTACGGGAAAACCTTTGGACACATCTCTCACGAACGTCCAGTCAAGAGGATGCGAAATCCGGTACCCCTGAATTCAGCACCTGCTGTAAACCGCGATTGAGCCACAGCGGGATGGTTGTCACAGGGGCGCCCTTGTTGTCGCAATGGCGGAAATCTGTCACATGCGAGGGATGCGCAGGTCCAGGATCGCCCGTAGCCGCTCTAGGTCCCCGGTCTCACGTATTGCCCGCTTGGCCAGGACGTCGAGCATCATGATGTTGGGGTCACGGCTGAGCAGGACGAAGTGACCTTCCGTTTCTCGGTATCCCCGGAATATGGACCACTTCTGGATCAGCGTGCTGTGGTCAGTACGGCATGTGATCCCGTCGGGAGACACGGTGGTTCGGTACTCACCCTGCCATCCGACGATCCGCTGCACGTGGGCGGCTTGCACCCACGTGCGCGACCACACCAACAGGACCACGATCCGGAGGCGACGCATACGTCGCCCGCCAGGGCGGAGGGCAAGCAGGACTTCGGAAACGGGTTCGGCCGAACCGTTTCCGGGACTTCCGTTCGATGAGCGGCAATGCGTCTATGAAGTGGTTCGGCCGAACCACTTCATAGACGCCCGTTCGGGCCCGGGTTCCGTGTAGCTACGGCGAACGGACACGTAGCGCTGTCCTCCGGCGCCAGACGCGCGATGCCCTCTCGCGTTGAGGTTTCTGCGGCTAACCGGGCTGCGCCGCCGGGGGGTGTCTCCCCTGGGGAGTGAGAAGGGCGGAAGCGTGCCTGAGCGCACGTGGACCACTTCTCGTCGAAGGGGAATGCCAAGGCGGTCGGTACGCGCATGCGGGCCGCTGTGGAACCCAGCGGTTCGAGCCGTCGCTGCGCGGTGGCGCTTCGGGCGCGCGTACAGACCCCCGGGAGACAACTTGCCTCTCGGGGCCTTCTGTCTCTCCGCGCGCCCCGCTCCTGTCTGGGGCTGGACAGTAGCGTCCGTTTTGCGAATTCGTATCGCCCGAACCGAAGTTAGCGGGGCTGTACGTCACGTACGTGCCCAATGGCTTCGTACGCGGAGCAGCACTTCGACAGTGGTTCGGGAGGCGCCGAAGTGCCAGGCCGGGCGGGATGCTCACGAGTTCCGGTTCTGGCTCACATTCCGTGTAGCTGTCACGGAGAGTCAGATCTTCGGGGCCATGTGATGCCGGTCGGGATGGACACGAAGCTGGGGTGAGGTGAGTTCCAGGGCCCGGTTGTCGCGTCCGGCGCTCATCTGGTTGAGCCAGCGTTCGTACCAGTCGAGGAAGTCGGTGGCGGAGGAGACGTTGGGGCCCCAGAACCCATCGCCGTTGCCGATGAGGACGCGGCCGGTGAGGGGACCAGTCACCGCGATGACGCATACGTCGGTGCAGCCCATCTCGATGACGTGGAGGAAGAGGTCGCGTTCGTGAGTCCCGGATCCTGTGCCGCTGAAGCCACGAGGTGCGCCTGGCTCCCCGCGCGGATTCATGAACAGCAGGGAACACTGCTCCAGCGGGATGAGGCCGTAGAACGGTGCCGCGCCTGAGCTGCCGATGTGTGTGAGGAACTGCCGATAGGCGTCGGGCAGGACAATGCCGTGCTCGGCCTCAAACGCTGCGAGGCGTGCTTCCGCCAGCTTCGGACCGAGGCGAAACTCGTGTTGCTCTTCCCCGAAGGAGTGGCTGCGCAGGGGTTGGAACGGGATCGCGGCGAGCTTGCGACGCAGGCGGGGTATGCGGGGATCCATGGTGCAACTTCTCTCGTCGCCGTCACCCTATGGGTGCCTGTGGTCAGCTGGCCAGAAGAACTCTCTTCCGTAGGACAGCGAAGCCGGCGCGGCCGAACATCTGGCGCTTGAGCATCTTGATTCGGTCGACGTGTCCTTCGACGACGCCGGAGTTCCAGGGCAGGGTGAGTCCGGCGATGACGGCGTCGCGGTCACGTTCGATGCCCGCGGCGAGGGTGTGGAGGCTGGGGGATGCCTCGCCGGTGGCGAGCACTCTGCCGACGCCATGACGTGTGGCTGGGTAGCGGTTCTTCGAACCGGGTGACCGACCCGGACCGGGGCGGGATGGTTTCGGTGCACCGGCTGGGGAACCGGTCCTCGCGCGCAGGTTTCTGAACTCTCTGCGGACGCGGGCTGGTGTGCGTTTGTTCGGCTCGGCTGGTTTCTCCTATGGCCTGCGGAGGTCCGTGGCCAGTGGGCGGGCCAGCCGGAGTTGGGCATCGGCGGGGATCACCAGCCAGGTCCTCCGGTCGGCCGCTTCCGAGTTTCGAAGTCGGGGCCTGGTCCAGCCGAGCGTCTGCTTGAACAGGCGAATAGCGGGCAGATGCCGTCGGCCCGGATGGCGGGGCATGCCGGCTGCCCAGCCATCCCGGCCGACCCTGGTGATGAGTTTTCGCGACCGTACCCGTCACATGTACGACCGGACAGGGTGAGACGGAAGGATGACGTGATGAGTGCGGACACCGTGCTGGAGGAGCTGGGTATGAGCGGGCTGGGCGAGGCCGACGAGTCGGGGTTCTCGGGGCTGGCCGAGCGGCACCGGCGGGAGCTGCACGTGCACTGCTACCGGATGCTCGGGTCGTTCGAGGACGCCGAGGACACCGTGCAGGAGACGTTCCTCCGTGCCTGGCGGCGGCGGGAGACCTTCCAGGGGCGGTCGACGCTGCGGGCCTGGCTGTACCGGATCGCCACCAACGCCTGCCTGGACCTGCTCGCCAAGCGCCGCCCCGAGCCCGCGACCGGCGGCGAGGCGCGGTGGTTGCAGCCCTACCCGGACCGGCTGCTCGACGAACTGCCCGCGGGTGACGCGGACGAGCCGGAAACCGTCGCCGTCGCGCGGGAGACGATCGAGCTGGCGTACCTGGTCGCGGTCCAGCACCTCGCGCCGCGCCCGCGGGCCGTGCTGATCCTGCGGGACGTGCTCGGCTGGCCGGCGAAGGACGTCGCGGAACTCCTCGGCGACTCCGTCAACTCAGTGAACAGCGCCTTGCAGCGCGCCCGGGCCGGGATGCGGGAGCACCTGCCCGCGGAGCGGCAGGACTGGACCGGCGGAGAGGAGGACGCCACCATGCGTGAGCTGGTGCGCCGCTACACCGAGGCCAGCGTGGCCACGGACGTCGAGGCGCTCGCCTCGATGCTGCGGGACGACGTCCGCTTCTCGATGCCGCCCACGCCGGGCCTGTACGTCGGCCGCGACGCAGTGGTGGACTTCTTGACCGAGAGCGGCTTCGAGGGCATGACCGGCCTGCGCGCCGTTCCCACCTCGGTGAACCGGCAGCCCGCCCTGGCCTTCTACCTCTGGCAGCAGTCCGAGGGCGCGTACCTGCCGCTGACGATCGATGTCCTGCGCGTCACCGGCGGGACGATCACCGAGATCACCACGTTCCACGACGACCAGTTCCCGCGGCTCGGACTGCCGGAGCGCCTGTCGGCCGACGGCACCGAGTAACCCGGTGCACACGCTCGCGCTGCGCGCCGGCGCACGCATCGCCGTGATCGCGGACGAATGGCACAACGCGTTCTGCGTCGTCACCCGTGGCCGGGTACGGCTGGAGCTACGTGACGGCGAGCCGGGGCCGGTCCTCGGACATGACGCCGCGTTCTGGCTCCGCGGCACCGGCGTCCGCGCCCTGCACAACCCCTACCGTCGCACGGCCAGGGTGCGCGTCATCACTCCGCCCGGAAGCCAGGCCCTTGACGAATGACGAGAGGAACGACATGAACAGCATGAAGGAAACCGCCGTCGTTACCCACCAGGGCGCCAACCGCGCCAGTCACCCCCACCGACTCCGCCGCCTTGTCGGCACCGGCCTCATCGCCACGCTCGCGGCGGCGGCGGCCACCACTCTCGCCGCCGCGCTCGCCCGGGCCGCCGGAGCCGACTTCGAGGTCCAGGGTGGCGAGACCGTCCCGCTGTCCGGCATCGCCGTCGTGACCGGCTTCTTCTCGGCCGTGGGCATCGTCATTGCCGCCGCCCTGCTGCGCCTGAGCGCTCGCCCCGCCGAGCGATTCGTGTGGACGGCCATGTCGCTGACCGCCATCTCGCTGATCCCGCCGCTTCTCTCCGGGGCGACCACGGCCACCATCACCGCCCTCCTCGGGCTGCACCTCGTCCCCGCAGCCGTGATGATCCCGACCCTGACGCGGAGTCTGGGCACGCGAGCGGGTTGACGATCTCCAACGGATATCTCCCTCGTCGGTGCCCTCGGCCCGGTCTTCCTCCGTCCAGGCCAGGTTCCCGACCGCCGGCGGGCGGGCGCGGCCGGCGAGGGTGGCCGACGGTGCTGAGCCGGAGCGCGGTGGCGTACTTCATCATCTGGTCGTACTGCTGCTCGATCAGCTCCCAGCGGATCGGCCGCGTCAGCGAGGCACCGAGCGCCGGCCGGGCGGGGAGCCGTCCGGGCCGTACAGGCGGATGCTGCCGATGTTCTTCAGCCGCGGCGGCGGGCGGAAGTCCAGCAGCTCGGTGAAGGCGAACCCGACCACGCTCCCGCCCTGCGTGTCGCGCCGTGCGTGTCGACGTACTCTCACCAACCGTGACCGCCGTGGCCATGGCTGTGGCCACAGCGCTCTTCGCGCCGGCTGGTTCGGCAACCGCCAGCACCCCGACCGAAGGCCCGGCCCCCGGGACCGGGGTCCTCACGCCGGAGGAAGAGGTTCGGCTCCAAGAATGCCTCGATCGGAGCCGGCCCTCTATCGCTGCCTACGGCGGGACGTGTCCCCGCGGCATGCCGTCGCGCGGCACGTCAGGTGGGACGGGGAAGCCGGACCACGGTCACGAAGAACTCGTCGATCTGCCGGATCGCGCGGATGAACTGGTCGAAGTCGACCGGTTTGGTCACGTAGGCGTTGGCGTGGAGCCGGTAGCTGCGGAGGATGTCCTCCTCGGCGGCTGATGTGGTGAGCACGACCACCGGGATATGACTCAGCCGGGCGTCGGATTTGATCTGTTTGAGGACTTCGCGGCCGTCGTACTTCGGAAGGTTCAGATCCAGCAGGATGAGATCCGGGAGGGGCGCGTCCGCGTGCTCCCCGCGCCGATGGAGGAAGTCCAGTGCCTCCAGGCCGTCCCTCACGACGTACAGGGTGTTACCGATCTTGTTGTCCTCGAACGCTTCCCGGGTCATCAGCTCGTCACCGGCGTCGTCCTCGACGAGGAGGACGACGACCGGCTCGGGCTGGGGGACGGTGCTCATGGGACGCTTCCTTCTGTGGTGGCCGGCACGGCGGGGTCGGACTCGGTGGACGCGTTCCCGGCGTCGCGCACGGGGAGGGTGAAGGCGAGGCGGGTGCCGTCGGTGTGCGAGGTGTCGATCCAGATCCGGCCGCCGCTGTGCTCGACGATCTTCTTGCACAGGGACAGGCCGATGCCTGTCCCGTCGTACGAGTCCCGGCTGTGCAGGCGCTGGAAGATGACGAAGACCTTCTCGGCGAACTCGGGCGGGACGCCGATGCCGTTGTCCGTGACGGTGAACGTCCAGTGCGGGGGCTCGACGGAGGTGTCGCGGTCGACGGTGATCGCGACACGCGGAGGCCGGTCGGGGTGCCGGAACTTCACCGCGTTCCCGATGAGGTTCTGCCAGAGCATGGCGAGCAGTGTGGGGTCTCCCACGACTTCGGGCAGCCGCTCGGGACGGTCGATCCCGGCGTCACCGGCCTCGATCGCGGTGGCGAGGTTGTCCAGGGCGCGATCGAGGACCCCGTCCAAGGGGACGGTCCGGCGCTCGTCCTGGAGCCGCCCGACGCGGGAGAAGGTGAGGAGGTCGTTGATCAGGATCTGCATGCGCTTGGCGCCGTCGACGGCGAAGGCGATGTACTGGGTGCCCCGCTCGTCGAACCGCTCCCCGTACCGTTTCTCCAGCAGCTGGCAGAACGAGGCGACCTTGCGCAGCGGCTCCTGGAGGTCGTGCGAGGCCACGTAGGCGAACTGCTCCAGTTCGGCGTTGGAGCGGCGCAGTTCGACCGCCTGGGCGTCCAGGTCCTGGGTGCGCCGTCTCAGCTCCGCCGCGTTGTGCCGGGAGGCGGCGAGTTCGCTGACGGTCCGCCGGCGCATGGCCTCGACGGCCTGGGCCAGCGACCGCAGATCGGCCGGGCCGGTCTGCGGTATCGCGTGATCGAACTCGCCCTGGGCGACGCGGCGGGATGCCAGACGTACGGCGGTCAGCGGGCGTACCACGGCAACGCGCAGCAGAACGGCGAGGCACACCCCGGTGAGCAGGAAGGCGATCAGTACGGCCGCGAACACCCGGTCGCGTTCCGAGCGCGCCTGGCCGAAAGCGGTTCGTGCCTCGGCCTGCTGCCGGGTCAGATGGTCCTGGAGGACGTCGAGCCGTTCGCGTATCCGGTCGAAGTGCCGCTTGCCGCGTTCCACCGCCTCGGAGTCGGTGCGCCCGCCTGTCGAGACGGCGGCGGTGGCGAACTTGGCGCGCCAGTCGTCCGCCGCTTGTTCTGTCGCCCGTAGATCAGCGAGCGTCTCGGGAACGTGGTGCATCAGCCGGTCCAGGGCGGCGGTCGATTTCTTCTCGGCGGCGAGGCCCCGGTGGTAGGGCTCCAGCAGGTTCCGGTCGTCGTTGAGGAGGTAGCCGCGAACGCCCGTCTCCTGGTCGAGCAGGGCAGTGCGCAGCTGGAACGCTTCCGTGCGGGCCGGGTCGATGTGGTCGACCAGGTGGTTGCCCGCGTCGGTGCTGCGGGAGAGCAGCGCGGCTCCCACTCCGGCGGCGACCAGGGTCATGGCGCCCAGGACGGCCAGGGCGAGCATGAACCACGCCTGGACGGTGAGGCCGCGGGGGGCGGGGGCCAGGGGTGCGGGGGGCTCTTCCGGGGCGGTCACGTGGGGCGCTTCCATTCGAGGTGGAGCACGGCGACGTCGTCGGCGAGTCCGCCGTCCGCCGCGGCGAGTTCCTGGGCGGAGTGGATCAGTGTGTCGACGAAGGCGTGCGCGGGCAGGTCCGCGTGGAGTCGTGCGAGGGCGAGAAGTCCGTCCTCCCCGAGGCGTTCGGTGCCCACCCCGGTGCGCCCTTCGACGAGGCCGTCGGTGAAGAGCATCACCGCGCCGTTCTCCGGGATCGGAACCCTGGTGACGGGCCAGTGGGCGGGGTGGTCGGGCAGCAGGCCGAGCGCCGGGCCCCCGGGCACTTCCTCCAGGCGGACGCCGGTACCGGGGGAGCGCAGCAGCAGGCCCAGATGGCCCGCCCGCTGCACGTCCATGTGCGGGTCGCCCGCGGTGCGGCTCAGGGTGGTGAGTGTGGCGAAGATCTCCGGCCCGGAGCGCTCGGCGAGCAGGATGCGCTCCAGCAGTCCGAGCAGTCGCTGGCCCCGGGCCCCGGCGAGGACGAAGGAACGCCAGGCCACGCGGAGACAGACGCCGAGGGCCGCCTCGTCGGGTCCGTGCCCGGACACATCGCCCACCACCGCGTGGGTCGTCCCGTCGGGGGTCTGGACGATGTCGTAGAAGTCTCCGCCCAGCAGGGTCTGCGCCCGGCCCGGCTGGTACCGGGCGCAGATGGCCACGGAGTCGTCGACCAGCAAGGGGGTGGGCAGCAGACCGCGTTCCAGCCGTGCGTTCTCCTGGGCGCGCAACCGTCCGGCCTGGAGCGCGGCGGCGGCGAGTTCGGTCTGCTTGCGCTGGACCGCGTAGCGGATGGCGCGGACGAAGAGGTCCGCCTCCAGCCGCCCCTTGATCAGATAGTCCTGGGCTCCCGCGGCGACGGCGGCGAGCCCCGCCTGTTCCTCGGCCAGCCCGGTCAGCACGACCACGGCCGATTCGGGGGTGCGGTCGAGGACCGTCCTGAGCGCTTCCAGGCCCTGGGCGTCCGGCAGATGCAGATCCAGCAGGACACACTGCGGTACGTGGATCGCCAGCTCCCGCACGGTCTCCGCCAGCGAGGTGGCCCGCCTGAGTTTCAGCGGGACACCGCTGTCGAGAACCAGTTCCTCGACCAGGAGCGCGTCGCCGTCGTCGTCCTCGATGAGCAGGACACTGGGAGCTTCGCTGTTCCACGGGGCGCCCGGGGGGCCTGTGCGCGGGCGCGGACCCGGCAGGGGATCCGCGGGGCCGGTGGTTCTGCCCCTGCTCACCTCATGCCGGATGTCGGGGCCGGTTCCCATGGCTCAGCTTCTCCTCTCGCCAGGGGCGCGGTGTCCCGTGGTGGGCCGCCGGGATGCGTCCGGGTCGAGAGTAGAGCGATCATTTGTCGCATGGCAATATTTCAATGCCGGACCACCAGTCGGCCCGGAGGCCCCGAGTGCGATGGCGGCCCGCCCCGCGTACGGTCGGGCTGCCATAGTTGCCCTATGACAACATTCCCGCTGGGGGAACGATCTGTTCTCCCGGCGTCAGTGGACCTTCGACCGGAGCGTGACCGATGGACGGGACCCGCTTCCGGGTGACGCTACGCACTGTTCGCGACGGAAGCGGCACCGTCGCTCGCGGACGCTCCTCGGCGGCCTTCGATCTGGGCCGCCGCCGCGCGGAACGCCGCGAGCCCTTCGGCGAGCGCGTCCAGGGCGGCGGGCCCCATCACGGCCAGCACGGCGGCCACCTCACGTTTGCGGTTCGCGCGGCTCTCCCGCAGCAGGACGCGGCCCCGTGGGCTGAGACTGAGCTCGACCTCGCGCCGGCTCGTCCGGCTGGGACGTCGTTCCACCAGTCCCATCGCCTCCATCCGGTCGCACAGCCGGCTCACCGACGGGGGGCTCGACCCGATCGCTTCACCGAGCGCCCGGAGATTCGTCCCCTCGTCCTGTTCGATGACGAGGAGGGCACGCAGCTGCGACGGAGAGACGGTGACGGCGTGCGTGGCCTCCTGGCCCCGTCCCCACAAGACCTCAAGAAGCTCCGAGGCGTCGCAGACTGCCTCGGACAACTGCTCGTCCGTAGGGGACCGGCCGGAAAAACGGGACACCCGCCCACTTTGTCACCCGGGCACCGTGTCTGTCAGCCCGGGACCCCGCCCACCTCAGATCGAAGGACGCTGGAAAGACCGTGACCCACAGCCCCGAGACGGCGGAAGCACTGCGTGCGGCGGCCCCGTACGACTTGCTGGAGACGGTGCGTGACCTGCTTGCGGCGTCGCACGGAGCCGTCCTGGTGGACCTTTTCCTCGCGGACTACGGACTCACCGCCCTGAACCCCCTGGAAGCCGCCGACCGGGAGACAGTGCCGGCCGGTGATCCACCGCACCCGGTGCCGATCCACCACGGCCCCCACGGGCGGTCCTTCGGCAGCCAGGAGCCGTACGCGCACACGGACCGCCCCGGAGGCCCTGTCGACCACTACCTCCCGGTGACCGTACGCGGGGAGCGGCTCGGCGTGCTGACCGTACGGCTGCCCGCCGACCGGTCCACCCGCGAAGCCGCCGAAGCGCTGATGCGGACGGCCGACATCCTGGGTCACGCGATCCTCGTCGCGGAACGGGACACCGACCTGTACCGGCGGGCGCGCCGCACCAGCAGACTCACCCTGGCGGCGGAGATGCAGTGGCACCTGCTGCCCGCCCGCGCCTGCTCGGGCGAGGAGTACGCCATCGGCGCGCAGTTGGAGCCCGCCTACGCCATCCACGGCGACAACTACGACTGGGCCGCGGACCGCGATGAGCTGACCCTGTCCGTCACCAACGGCATGGGCGACGGGATCCAGGCGTCCCTGCTCACCCACCTGGCGGTGAACGCGCTCCGCAACGCCCGCCGGGCCGGTATCCCCCTCGCGGACCAGGCCGCCCTCGCGGACCAGGCCCTCTACGAACAGCACCGGGGCGCCGCCCACGTCTCCACCCTGCTCATGCGCTTCGAGCTCTCCACCGGACGTACGCAGATCGTGGACGCGGGCTCCCCCCAGCTCTGGCGGCGTCGGCAACGGTCCGTGGAGCGCATCGAGGTGGACGCCCAACTGCCGCTGGGCATGTTCGAGGAGACGCACTATGTCGCCCAGGAACTCCAGGTCCTGCCCGGCGACCGGCTGCTGGTGGTGAGCGACGGCGTGTTCGACGCCACCTCACCCCGGGGGGACCTCTACGGGGAGCGGGCCCTCGCCCGCGCGATCCACGCCACCAGCCTGCTCCCGGCGGCGAACGTGCCCCGTGCCGTACTCCGCGCGCTGGCCGAATTCCGGGAGGCGGACACGATCGACGACGCCCTGGTGCTCTGCCTCGACTGGTTCGGCCGCCCGAACGCCCCCGGGAGATGAGGCCGGGCAAGCCGGTCCGCAGGACTGAAATCGCCGGGCTCCACCGCGAGCGCGGCACGCGTAAGCGGCGGAGCCCGGCGGGGCGGCAGCGCACGGCGGGGCGCCTCACGAGCCCGCGACCGCTGGTGTGCGCCCCCGATGCGCCATGGACCGTACGCGTGGCCGACGGGACGATGGGCAGTACGTCGGGGTGACGCCTACCGGGGCACCGCCCTGGCCCGAAGTTCCCTCCCTCATCACCTACGTGCCGTTCGAGAACCGGAGTGCCGTGGACCTCAACCTCACTTCGAAGACGGCGGTCGTCACCGGCGCCGGACGGGGCATCGGACTCGCCACCGTCCGGGCCCTGACCGCCGAGGGCGTCCGTGTCGTCGGTGCCGCCCGCACCCTCACCCCCGAACTGAAGGACACCGGCGCGCACACCGTGTCGGCCGACCTGAGCACCGCCGAAGGCGTCGCCGCCCTGATGAGCGAGGCCCTCGACACACTCGGCGGCATCGACCTGCTGGTGAACAACGTCGGCGCCGGGGACGACATGGACCCCTGCGGATTCCTCGACACCGACGACGCGCACTGGTCCCGGGTCTTCGACCTCAACCTGCTCAGCGCCGTGCGCGCCACCCGCGCCGCCCTGCCCAGCCTGATCGAACGCCGTGGATCGATCGTCAACGTCTCATCCATCAGCGCCCGGCAGCCCACCAGCGGCCCGGTCGCCTACAGCGCGGCCAAGGCGGCCCTCACCGCGCTGGGCAAGACCCTGGCGGAGGAGTTCGGGCCACTGGGCGTACGGGTGAACACCGTGTCCCCCGGCGCGGTCCGCACCCCCGTCTGGGTGGACCCCGACGGCTACGGCGGCAAGGTCGCGGCCAGAGCCGGGATGGACCACGCCACCTTCCTGGAGCAGATGCCACCGGCCTTCGGCATCGTCTCGGGCCGCATCACCGAGCCGGAAGAAGTCGCGGCCCTGATCGCCTTCCTCCTCTCGGACGTCGCCGGCAACATCACCGGCGCCGACCACATCATCGACGGCGGCACGGTCAAGACGGCCTGACCGAAAAGGATCTCCTCGGTCGCGGCGCGGCGGCGGCGTTCCCGGCCGGCAGTCCGAAGCTGATGCAACGGAGTCGACCACTCCGGCGCGTGCGAGCCACACCTAATGATCGGCATGAATGCCCCCACATCGGCCGGTAGCCCCTCACCTCCCGACGAAGAGCCGGGCCGACAGCCGGGACGGGGCGGGAGGACGGGGGGCCTTCGCCGTGGGACGACGGCCTGGTTGACGGCGCACTGGTGGACCGGTGTCGGGGGCGTGGTCGGCGTGCTCGGTCTGTTCGTGGGCGTACTGGCATGGCTGGCGCCGGCCGGGGACGACGAAGTTCCGGCGGTCGGCAAGGCCGACCACCAGGGGCAGGAGAGGTGGAGCTCGGTGAAATCGCTCGGCAACGCGCCCCTGGACCTCGATCCGGTACCGCCGACCGCCGACCGCCGACCGCCGACCGCCGACCGCCGACCGCCGACCGCCGACCGCCGACCGCCGACCGCCGACCGCCGACCGCCGACCGCCGACCGCCGACCGCCGACCGCCGACCGCCGACCGGGCGTCGGGGTGACATCTGGGTCGACACCACCGAGGCGCTGACGGCCGACTCCGCCCTCGTTTCGCCGAGCGAGCTCAGTGGTGTGCGGAAACGGCGCCTGACCGATGCCCCGTCCCTCCATTCCTGCCGCAGCGAGCTGCGGCGCCCGAGCGAGGACGAGGTGAGCGTGAATTACGGGCACTTCTTCTGCGTCCGCACCAGTGAGGACCGCGTCGCCGTCATCGCTGTCGACTCCGTCTACCAGGACGACTCCGGAGCTGCGGGAGCCCGGTTGGCCATCACCGTGTACGAGAAGTGAGTGACCAAGCGGCGCACCGGCACGGCTCTGCGGCGCGACGGCCGCGGACCGCTCGGACTACTCGGTGCGGAGATCGACGTGATCCCGAGGTCCGAGGGCGTGAGCGCAGTCGGGGCACCGTTTCGTCGCGCGCAGGGTGGTGTTGCCGTCCGTCGCCCGCGCGGGCGACTGTTCACCGAGCCGGGCCCAGAGCCCCCGCTCCGGGGAGGGGATCCAGCCCCAGCCTGCGTCCCGCGGCGACTCCACGTGGTGGACGCAGGCCCCTGGGACATGGGCGTAGCCCGTCGGAGAGACGAGGAGCACCTCGGCTGCGGTCTCCCGCCGGATCCGTGGGCCCGCGCTCGCGCCGTCCACGGCCCGGGGAGCCGTGCCGTCCGGCGGGCAGTCGCATCCCTGGCCGACGAACAGGTCACATCGTTCGCATCGCTTCATGGCCCCATCATGGCGCCCGGACGACGGCGGACAGACCACCTTGGCTGTGCCGTCGCGCACTGGAGGGGGCTGCCGGGGAGCCGCTGGCACAGGACGTGGGGTCTTATGGCTCGATGCCAGCGGTCTTCCACACCGTGGCCTGCTGCTTGTTACGCGGCGCCGACGTCGAAGCCCGGGACATCCAGGACGAGGGCCGCGGTGAGGTCCCGGCCGGGATGCCGAGGGTCAGGACCACCGGCACCCTTTCGAGCCGCGATGAAGGCCGCGGACGCAAGTACCTAGCGCGTGAGCGCTGCGAGGCAGGCATCCAGGGGCTGAACCTGTCCGGGGAGCAGTTCGCCGAGGTCCCACCAGTGCATGGCAGTCG
Organism: Streptomyces uncialis; assembly: GCF_036250755.1. Lineage (NCBI taxonomy): Bacteria > Bacillati > Actinomycetota > Actinomycetes > Kitasatosporales > Streptomycetaceae > Streptomyces > Streptomyces uncialis. Next base: position 9,030,459 of record NZ_CP109583.1, read on the forward strand.
TCTCCTCGTTGGCCCGGAACCCGCGGACCACGGTGCAGTTGCCGGTGAACACGGCCAGGTACTCGGCTCGCTGGTCGGGGGCCAGGACGAACTTGGCGTACCCGGTGAAGCGCAGCGGTTCGTCAGGCGCCTGCCCGCTCTCCTCCAGCAACTCACGCGTGGCCGCCTGACGAGGCGACTCACCCCGCTCGATGCACCCACCGGGAAGTTCCCAGCGCTGACGGAACTGACCGAAGACCATGAGGACCCGGCCGTCGTGCCACAGAGCGACCAGCGCCGCCGGGGTCGGCGCATCCCCCGGTGGCGTTCCCTCGTCCTCCCGGAGAAAGGAGACCAGGGTGTTTCCGCGGTCATCGGTCGCGAGCGGTTGGTCGTCGGAGCCGGCCATGTCCCTATGCTTCCCGGGTTCCTCATACGGGAAGCCCGTCACGTACCTGCTCAGGTCGGCCTCGCTACGCGAGGCAGCCCCCGAGCGTCAGCGGTGCCGGCCGGGGCGGCGGAGGGCGGGGTCTCCTTCGGCCGGGTCGTGGTGAACGGCGGGAAGCCGATCGCGGTCGGGGTCAGGGAGGAGGCCGGGGTACGTACGGCCGTGCGGATGGTGGCTCCGACCCCGGCGAGCGGCTGGGCGAGGTGGCGGCCGCGTATCAGGATCTCGCCGCCGCCTTCTGGACGGCGGCCCGACTCCGCTACGGCCTGCTGGTCCGCATCGGCTGACGTGCCGCGGCCCCATGCTGAGGTCAGCGGACGGGTTTCTCCCAGGTCAGCGAGTACCGGCGGAGCACATGGCGGCGGTAGCGCACACCGGGCAGCAGCCGTCGCGCGACGGCCCGCACCTGTCCGTAGCTCATCCGCGGGACGGCGACCGGCATGCCTTCCGGCTCACTCGCGCGGCGCAGCTTCTTCGTGATCCGCACGACCGGGGCTGCCGCGATCATCGCTGCCCACTCGGTCACGTTCGCCTCGCGGGCCAGGCCCACGACCATCAGCGTGCCGCCCGGCCGCAGCAGTGCACGCATACGCACCAGGGCGGCCTCGAAGTCCATGTGATGGATCGTGGTCACCGAGCAGATGAAGTCGTAGCCCGCGGCAGGGAGGTCGGCGGTGAGGAAGTCGCCCTCGACGAGGGAGAGGTCCGGGCTGTCGACCGCGAGGTCGCGGGCTCGGGCGATCATCTCGGGCGACTTGTCGATGCCCGTGACGCGGTGCACCCGCGCGGCGAGCTTCCGGGCCAGCAGCCCGTCCCCGCAACCGACGTCCAACGCATCACCACACCCCTCGGGCACGGAACGGAGGATGTCCGGGTGCCGGGCGACGTTGGTGTTCCAGTAGGGCTTCGGATCGGCCGGGTGCACAGCTTCATCGTAGGAGCAGCGTCGGGGTCCCCCGGTGCCAACCGGCGAATTCATCGTGCTCCCGAAGAGCCAGTTCTCCCTCTCTGGGAGCCGTGGACGGAGAGTGGCCGCACGGCAGGGCCTGGGCTGGTCCGGCCTGACAGGATCGGCTCTTGATCAATGCCTCGGTGACCATGCGTGATCTCGTTGTCGGTGACTGCCATGCCCTGCATACCTTCGCCCGCCTGCCGGAGGCTTGCCGCTACCAGGCGTGGGGGCCGAACACCGTGGAGCAGACAAGGGACTTCGTCCAGGGCGCGGTGGATGCCCGATCGCGGTCCCCGCAGATGAGATTCACCTATGCGGCCTGCCTCGACGGTGAACTCGTGGGCATCGGGGAGCTGAAGGTCCGTAGCCTGGCCCACCGCCAGGGCGAGGTTTGCTGTCTCGTCCACCCTCAGGCATGGGGCCGAGGGTGGGCACTGCCATCGGCGGAGAACTGCTCCGCAGGGGATTCGGGCTGACAGGACTGCACCGGATCCATGCGACCTGCGATCCCCGCAATGTCGCGTCGGCCCGGGTGCTGAGCAAGCTCGGCATGACCCACGTGGGCCGGCTGCGGCACACCGCGCGGCTCCGGGATGGCTGGGGTGACTCGGACGTCTTCAGCATCCTCGATCAGGAATGCCGGGGGCCCGCCCTTGTACCGACCCCAGAAAGGCGCAGCCCGTGGCCCGGCTCCAGGTCGATGTGTCCCACCACCAGTACGTGATCACCGGCACCGACGCGGAGGAACCCGGCGACAGCCGTGAATTCACCCCGAAATGACGCGGCGCCTGAGCATGCGGTGCCGCATCACGGCCGGCTTGTCAGGTCAAGCACTCCTTCAGGTGGCCGGGTGCTGGGCAGGGCATCCCCCGTAGACGTACGGGTCGATTTCGTTGCCCTTCCTGTCGCTGAGGTCGAAGCAGTGGCCGTTGGCCCACACCGTGACCGAATCGCTCCGATGGCCGACCTCGAACGGCTCGTCCCCAAGCCGCGTCCCGGGCCAAGAACCATCTTCCGAAGAGGAATGAGTGACGACGACGCACTTCTCCTTCGGCAAGATCCTATGGACGTCACCCCAGGGCTCCAGCATCAGATCCAGCGGCACCTCACCGTCGTTGCTGACCACCAGCCGCGCCGTTCGCCCCGCGAACATTTCCAGCACCCCTCCTTGGACGTTCTGACGGCTACGCACGCAACTGCTTCCTCGGTGCGCACACGGTACGATCCTTATACGCAAGACACCCGAACCAAGCGTCTACGCCCGAAGTATGAGACATCTGCTGGGATGAAAGGCTCTTTGAGTCCGCAGGCCCTGGGGGACATGTGGGCAACGGCCTGGCGCGAGTTCATGGCGGGCGAAACCACGCTCATCGGGACCGCGTACGACACCTCGGCCCGGCCGCCGCTGAGCACATCTTCGGCGCTGACCTGGTACGGAGCGCCCGCAATCCGGCGGGCAGCAGCCCGCTGATGACCGTCGGACGCCGGTAGGAGTGATGACCGAGACCATGAACACCAGCGGCAGGCGGCTGGCCCCGGAACTGTCCGGCGTCGACCTGGTCCGGGTCGCGCCGCACCAGGCGCGCGAAGCGGCCAAGGCCCGCGACGAGTCGGGCACCTGCAAGGAGATGCGCTGCACCCGCGCTGCGATCTCGCGGGGCGACGGCCGGGAGCCGAGCGGATTCGCCGCTGTGCTCCAGGGCCTGGCGGCCGACCGGGCCTGGGACATCCCGGCCGCCGGCGGAAGCATCCTGGACCAGCGGCCGGACGTCGCGGCCGCGTTCTCACCGAAGCCGGCCCGGGCATTGGTTCGAATTGCTAGGAGGGAAAACGACGTTGGCTACGCTGACAGAGACAACGACCCTGTTGGGCGAACCTCGGTTCATCTGGTCGGACCCAGCGCCTTGGATCGAGCTGGAGCAGGAATTCGGTACCGAATTCCCTGCGGATTTCCGTGAAATCGCGGATGCCTACGGTTCGATCCTGATCAACAATCAGTTGGAGCTGCGGCATCCCGCCAGCCACCTTCTGCACGACCTGGGCCGGTTCATCAGGGAGAACCTCGAATTCTGGCGTGAGGAGGGCATGGCGAAATACCTGCCCAGCAGGGCGGGAGGGGGCCCCGGCGAACTTCTGCCGATCATGACGGCGACGACCGGGGAGATGGTCTTCCTCCGGGTTCCTGATAAGCCCTCGTCGCCCTGGCAGGTGGTGGTTCAGGAGATGGACAGCCCGGGCTGGGATCTGCACGAGATGACGTTCGGCGACTGGTTCCTGGCGTATCTCAGGGGCGAGGACGTGACGGTGTGCTCCAGTGACCTCGCACCGGACCGCCCGTTCTACGAGCCGCTTCCCTAGGACTCGTCCTCACGTCGGCCCCGCTACACGCGGATGCTCCGCCGATGGTGAGGCCGCCGATCGTGCTGGTGGCCTCGGCCGCGCTGCGTGGGGATGCTCCGCCCTCGGGTCCGGATCGCTTCGCGTACTCGTCCCTACGGAGACGGCGTCACAGCCCTGCGGTGCCGGGACGGGAGTGGCCGTTCAGAGGGGTACTGCGAGCTGCGGGCCTTGTCCTGCGGGGAAGTTGGGCGTACGGGGGTAGCGTCGAAGGCGCGGGTGGCCGGGTGGTAAACCCGGGCTGGGCGGGCGCTTCCGAGCGTTTCTCCAGCGAGCGGCTGGTCGGGCGGGGCGACGAACCGCCGAGGCCGCCCCCGCGCCGACCCTCGCGGGGAGACTCGTCCCCCCGGGGAGGGCCGCCCTCGTGTCGGCCCCGCCTTGGCTCTGCCAGGGATGGCTATGCGGCCCGGTCGTAGTGGGTAGATTCTTCGGGGGAGGAGGGATCATCCTGCCCGTCCTCCCCGCTGGCGGCCCGCCGCAGGAGCCTTTTCTGGGCAGCTCGGAGGAGGGCCCAGGTGATGAACAGGACCGCAGTCGCCGCCCAGGTGACGACCCACCAGTCGGTGGCCGACCGGAGCATGGCCTCGGCGGCGGTCAGGGCCATGGCGGCCGCGTGGGCCCAGCACAGCAGAACGCCCGCCCAGCGGGTCGCGCGGTCGATTCCGTGGATGCCGTGCTCAACTCGTCGGCCGTCCTGTTCCATGATCCCCCCTGTTTGGCACGTTCTTCTTTGCCCGACCTTGACTTTTCATACGTTCGAGCGCGCGGAACGGCACCCTCCGGGATTGGTTTCCAGCCCCGCTTCAGTCTTCGGTGGAGCGGGGATTGATGTGTACGCCTGTCGGCCGGCCGCGGCTGGCATGTGCGGCGGTGCCGGGATGTCCGGGTAGCCGTCGGCCGGGCCATATGCCTGCTTGCCGGGGCGGGCGGCCTGCCGCCATGGCGGAGCCGTCGTGGACTTCTCGCCGGTGGCGGAGCGTGCGCCGTTGCCGCCGCTTCCGCGGGGAGCACCCGGACCGGGTGCGGGTCATGGGGCGTGGGCTGGTGCCCGGGTGGTCAGATGGACGGGGTGCCTGTGTATTCGAGCTTGTGGTCGCCCTGGCCGTCGTTCCGGTGGTTGTGGACGATCATGGCGTCACCCGTCAGCGGCGGGGCGGCCGACGACCACGGAATCCGGCAGATATGCCTGTCGACGCGGACGTTGTTGACCCGGGTCCTCAGGTTGCAGACGGTTCCCTTCTGGACGATGTCGTACCTCTCCAGCCGGAGGTGGAGCTCCAGCTTCTCGAAGTCGACCCGGCCGCCGTGCCGCCAATCGGTGGTGCTCTCGACCCGGAAAACACTTGTGGAGTCCCTCTGCACGCAGAAGGCGAGCGCGAGGTCGACGTCGTCCCCGGGCGACTTGAGCACCTTGAACTGACTCGTGGAGCACTTCTGCTGGACGACGGCTGCGCTCGCCGGGCTGCACAGGCCGATCACGGGGAACCATGGCGAGCGTCGATACGGCCGCGGCGGCGGGCATGCGTGACTCCACGTCTTCTCCCTGAATGCGGTGGACCGGGGCGGTCGCCCCTCTGACCTGGACGTACAGGCCACGGGAGCGAACCGCTCGCACGAACGTATCCAGGGGCGGGGACGGTGGCTGTGCATTGCCCGCACGATGCCTTAACCAGGTGTGCGGTCCGGGCCGCGGTCGGGCGTGTGGTGCTGGACCTGGTCGCGTGCTTCCTGGCGGTATTCGGTCGGGCTCGTTCCGTAGGCGTTGCGGAAGGCGCGGCTGAACGTCACCGCGCTGGTGAACCCCCAGCGGGCGGCGATGACGTGTACGGGGCGGGCCTCGCCCGGTCGGGCACCGGCGGTGCGGGCCAGTTCGGCGCGGCATTGTTCGAGGCGGCGGCGCCGTACGGACGCGCTGACGCTCTCGCCCCGTTCCTGGAAGAGCGCGTACAGGTGGCGGACCGAGAGGTGGTGGTGGGCGGCGATGGCCCCGGGGGTGAGGCCCGGGTCCCCGAGATTGCCGTCGATGAATGTGTCGATCCGTCGCAGCAGCAGGTGTTTGCGGGTCCTGCCCGGCAGTTCGTCGTGAGCGTCCAGATGGTGGGCGATCAGCCCGGACGCCAGATCCACGGCGACGGCGCCGAGACGGCCCAACTCGGCGGGACCGCAGTGGTCGGCCTGGGAGTCGAGCGTCGTGATGAACCGGGCCAGGAACGCCCCCACTCCCCGGTGGACGTCCAGCCGTCGTGCCAGCAGGCGGTCCACCTTGTCCGGCGGGAGGGGTATCACCGCCCTGGGCAGCCGCAGGATGTGCGCCTGCACACGCCGGCTCGACGTCTCCGCCTCGAAGGGGCGGGACGTGTCGAACAGGACCGCGTCCCCGGCCCTCAGCTCCACGTCACCACGGTTCTGGGACAGCCGTTTCACACCTCGCGAGATCAGGGCCAGCGCGTACTCGCCCGGATCGCTCCGTCTGATCAGCGCCGGGGTGCGCCAGGCCCGGTGAGCACCGTAGGAGAACCGGACAGCCCGCACCGCACCCAGGTCCAGGCTCCCGGCCCGCGCGTGGAAACCTGTCTCCTTCGCCATGACCAACCGGGTGGGGGCCACCTCACGCGAGATGAGATCGATGTACCACTCGGACCTGTCCCGCAACGCAAGAGCATCCGTCGACACCACGTCCCACACCCGGCCCCACCCCCGCACTCCCCGACGGCGGGCCCGCCACCAGCCGTCACCACACCCCGAACGCTAGGCCGCCGACGGACCGGAGCGCATCCGCCAAGAGACGGGCCGGCCCGCCGGGGGAGAACCCACAGACGCGCGAGCCCCGCCCGCTCGCCAACAACGTAGGAGTCCCCGGCGTGCGCCCGGTGCGCGGGTCTGTTCGGTGAGGGAGGTGACGACGGCCTCCCGGGCCCAGCTCATCGTGCTGCGCGGCAACAGCGCCACCAGCAAGACCTCGGTTGCCGCCGGAGCGCGCGAGCGCTACGGACGCGGCGTCGCCGTGGTCGGTCAGGACACCCTGCGCCGGGATATACTGCGCGAGCGCGACATCCCCGGCGGCGTGAACGTCGGCCTGGTCGGCCTCACCGCCCGGTACGCACTGGAGCACGGCTTCCACACGGTGCTGGAAGCCATCCTGTACGTCGGTCACTACGGTGACTTGCTCGCCGGGCTGCTCCCCGAGCACCCCAGTGCAGCCACTGCTCCTACTTCGGCGTCCCGTTCGAGCAGACCCTGGAACGGCACGCGACCAAAACCGATCGCCTCCGAAGTCGGCGAGGCGCAGCTGTCCGAGTGGTATCGACCGCTGGATCTGCTGCCCGGCGGAGTCGAGACCATCATCTCCGCGACCAGCGCCCTGGACGAGACGGCCGACCGGGTGCTGCGAGCGTCGGGCCTGACTGCTCACCCCTCCGCACCGAACGCGGTCGACGGCAGCGCTGGGACTGCGACCGCACCCCGCGCTGAGCCACGATGCGGCGATGACAGCCGAACCGGTCGCATCACGCGCTCTCTACGTCCATGGCCGCAGGGGGAACGCCTGGCTGGATGACGGGGCGATCGTTCTTCAACACGACGGACTGCGGCGGCGTATACCACTGGCGGCCGTCGCCGAGGTCCGGAACGGAGGCCGCAGAAAGCCTCCCTGGATATCGCCCTGCGCACGGACGAAAGCGCCGGGACCGGAGCTGGGGCCGGGGCCGGGCGGGGCTCATCCCGCCGCCGCGCGGCCCCGGCCCACCGCGGTCACCGAACACATCATCACGGTCGAAGACGTCTGCTTCGCCGTGCCGCCCATCACGAGGACCCGATACCAGATGACTACCGACCTCAGTAAACGTCCCCGCACCAAGGATTTCCCCCTGCTGGCCGGGATCAGCTGCCCCAGGGCGCTGCGCGCCGTCCCCGCCGACCGGGTGCCACAACTGGCCGCGCAGATAAGAGACTTCCTGGTGGAGAGGTGTGTGCCTCGGGCGGTCATCTGGGCCCGAACCTGGGGACGGTAGAACTCACCCTCGCCCTGCACCGGTTGTTCGACTCGCCGCGCGACAGGGCGGCAGCGTTGTCGTGGGCGGTGAGCGGCACGGTGCAGGTCTCCCCGGCCACCGTCACGGTCACGTGGACGGCGTGACATGTGACGACAGAACCTAGGGTGGTGAACGGACGCCGAGCATCACCGGCCCGGCCGAACGAGGAGAACCCGCTTGTGAGCGAGAACCCCGCCCGTCACCTGTCCGAGGCCGACGCCATCGCGGCGCACCCCATCCTGGACAACGTCGGAGACCTCGCACGGCTGCTCTCCCAGCTCCCGCCGGACATGGCCCTGACGCTCGATCAGCATGTGCGCGCGGACCCCGCCGAGCCCGCCGAGATGTACACCGTCACGCCGCGTCTGGTCGGCATGGTCAACGACGAGACCGCGCGGACGGTGCCGGGACTCCAACTCGGCACGGTCTACGTGCCTGCCGAAGGAGACGAGAACGCCCAGGCCGCCGCAGCCGTCCGCCGCGATCTCCTCCCGGAGAACCTCCTGGCCCGCGCCGGAGCCCGAATCCTCGATGGCCGGGATCTCCAAGCAGGCCTCAAGGACCTCACCGGTCTGCTGCAGGAGGTCGGGCTCCTTCTCGGGGAAGGCGCGAAATGGCTGTCCAGGGACGACCCGGCCATGACATCGCTCCAGGTGGAGGCCGACCGTATCCACCACGCAGCCGCCCGCATCACCCAGCTTGCCGACACGGTGGAGTCGCCTGACTGGTAGATCGCCTGTACCTGCGGCACTCCACCTTGTCGGCGGTCCCAGCGGCTGCGGGAGAGCAGGTACCGCAGCCCGTCCGGGGTGGCGCGGCCGGCCCACTCGGCGAGCTGGGCGAACGCGACCACTTGCAGCGGGGTCGGGTCGGCCGGCGGCTCGGGCACGGCCATGGTCACGAACGCGGTGAACATCGCTTCGGACACCGGGGCGACCATGGTGCGTCTCCAGAAGCCGATCAGCGCGTCGCGGGCGGCACCACCGTCCTGCACATCGGCCAGCAACTGCAACCTGGTGGCCCGGTCGGCCGGCCCGGCCTCCTCCACCGCGCGCAGCGAGGACCGTCGCCATGCCAGGTCCGCGAGCCGCACGAGCGTCACATCGCGCCCGGCGGCAGCTTCGAGTTCTCGCACAACGGCGGTCAGCCGATCCAGGCGCTGCGATTCCGGAGCACCAACGAGTCCATGAAGGCCGCCGCCCATGTGCAGGGCGTGGGCTGGAAGGGCACCGACCAGTTGTCGTACGACCAGTGGATCGGAAGCATCGGCGAGAACCGCTGGATGGAAGCGTTCTGGATAGCCATCTGACCCAGAGCCACGCTGGGTGCTCCCGAGCTGTTCGGCTGGGGGACCCACGCGTTGTTCGGCATGTAAACAGCCGTCCGGTGGGTCAAGCCGATCTCACGGGCCGACATCCGGGAGCGTCCGGTCGGGATTCCCGTATGTCCCGGGCCGGACCGTAGGGGCCGGTGCTCGCGGTGCGGTCTGTCGGCGCCGACGGGACGGTGTGGTCATGACGAGTCCCCTGTTGGTGGTCTACCCACCGGACAAGCGTGGGTGGAGGCGGCTGCGCGGAACGGGCAGATCCTCCTGGGAGGATGGTCACCCTTCCGTCGGCACCGGCCCGCCTCCCCGCCGACCGGGCCGCTGTGGCGCCCCGGGCAGGGCGGGGGCCCGTGCCGAACGGGGTTGTGCCGAGGCCGGAGGCGGCCGGGGGCGCGCTATCGGTCGGCGTGCGACGCCTGGTTGCGTGAGGTGCGGAGCCGACCGGGCCCGTGATGCTGGCGGGCCCGGCCGATCTCTCGGGGCGGGTGGGTTCAGTGGCCGCACCGACGCGGCATCGACGATCTCGGGCGTCCAGTCAGCTCACCTCTGGCACCGAGCTCGTTCAGGACCGTCCGGTGCCGCCTGCGTCACAGGCCGCCCCGGTCCACACGGTGAACCGACGGTGCGCGGTGGCAGGCCAGACGCCGAACGACTCCGGCAACACCGCCAAGCGCACCCGCTCGTCAGCACGTGCACGACAGCCGTGCACGCCGCCGTCTCGTCCGCCGGGACAGCACCCCACCCTGCGGGCGGGACGTCGGCCTCGGCACCAGCGGAGCCGCCACTTCCCACAGTTCGTCCGGAGCCGGTCGACGCGACAGATCAACCCCCACATTGCGGCAGCGTGCCGCACCCACCCCGAAGTGCCGCGTGAGAAATCCTCCTAGATGAAGTTCTTGTTGATCAGGAGGTCCAGGATGTCGGTGCGGTAGTTGGGGAAGTCCATCGGCACTATGCCGAAGCGGGCTCGCTGATTCCTTCTGGGGTCCAGATACGCGTAGACGCTCGGAAGGATCTTCTCGGCACCGATGGCGGGATTGGGGATGGGGCCCTTGGCTGTACTGGTGAAGTTGATGAACATCTTGGACGTGCTGTGGTCATAGAAGGCTTTGTCGAAATGCGCGACGATCGCCCTCCTCTTCGCATCGTCCGAAACGTTGTACTGGTCCTGGATGTCGCAGTGGCCGCTCCATCTGAGGGTCGACCAGTCGTGGGTGAAGTCGGTGAGGAGCACGACCTTTCCGCGGGCTTGTCCCAGGGTGGGCCACGACGGGTTGGTCCAGAAGAGCGAGCGGAAGCCCATGGACGGGTCGTCCAGGTGCCAGTTGAAGCGGCGCTTGAATTCCTCCGCGTTGAGTTTGTTGCCGCCGCTGTGCTCGTTCTTGATCCGCATGACGATTACTTCGCCCGGGTTGCCGCGGAGGAACGTTCTACAGTCGCTGAGAACGTCTTGGTAGCGCTTGTACATGTAGACAGGGCCGTGGTAAAGGCCCATCTCGTTCGCAGTTCCCGCCAGGCCGTTCAGACGGATGTCGAGGAATCGGATACCGTTGCCGAGCTGCGTCGGCAGGTTCCAGTCCTGGCATTTGGGGACGGCGCCCCCGGTGATGGAACACGTGTTGTGGGTGCCGGGGATCGTCAGGCTGGTGATGGGCAGGCTGCTGGAGAGAGAACTCATCCAGGAGCGGTAGGCCCAGCTCGCGGCAGTGGCCGCACTTGGCATGCCGAGCACCGCGGCGGTGGCCAGGCCACCGGCACCGGCTCCCCACTTCAGAACGTCACGACGGGTAGGGGACATCTGCACACTCCGGTTCGACAAGGGGAATTACCGCATTTACTGGGGCGTGCTTTCGTCCGCCCCGCCCGCGCGGGGGCTTCGAGCTGCTCCGCGAAACGGGTTTCTGCTCCACTCTGAAATTGCTCGGTGGCCGTCTCCGAACGGATAGGGAGGCTGTATGCCCGGGGTGAGTACCTGCTTGTACCTGCGCCGGACCGGCGTCCGGGCAACCCGCAGCGCGACACCGCGAACCCGCCCCCGCCGGATCCCGTCGGGGCGGGGGCCACTGGCGGGGGCCCCCGGACGCGGAACGGACCCGCCTGGGTCGAGGCAGGAACGCGTGCTCCGACTTGGCGGTGCCCGGCTGTGCGCGCTACCGCCCCCCCTGCCCCGCGGATACGGAGCTTGCCTGCGGAAGAGGTGATTCAGCCATCTGGCCACATCAGCAGGACCGTTCACCCGACGACGCTTCCAGCGAGAGAGAGGGACCACCGGCCCCGGAGGTTGCCTCACCCCGCCATCCGGCTCACCTGCCTCACCCACCTCATCTGCCTCACCTGTTCAAGGGGACCGGCGGAACCTGCGGCAGACACACCACGTCGGCCCCACTACGCGGGGACGCTCCTCGCTCCTCGCTGTGCTCGACCGCCCGGCCCAGAGCGTCGTCGTCGTCCGGGGCCCGCCCCGCCCTTGCCTCCTGGGCTGTTCGACGGCCAAGAGGCACCGCGAGGGCCGTATGGGTCAGGTCTTGCTGCACCGGCCGTCAGGTATGGAGGAATCGGCGGATCGCGACCGCTGACTCCTTCGGCCTCCGTAGATGAGGCCAGTGGTCGGCGTTCAGTTCGACCAGGGTGGTGCCGGGGCGTCGGGATGCCATCTCGCGGGCCTGCGTGGTGGGCAGCACGGTGCTGGCCGTGCCGTGCAGGAGCAGCGCGGGGCAGTGTGAGCCCAGCCATTGGTGCCAGTGGTCGCCGAGCAGACGGGTGTCGGAGTCGATCATGTCCGTGGGGTGGGAGCCGAGCCGCCACCCGTCGTGGTGCGGTCGCAGTCCGTTTTCCAGCAGGGGTGTCAGGGAGCCGCAGGCGGCCAGGAGTTCCTCGCGTGTGGGGGCGGAGTACGGAATGCCGAGCAGGACGGACAGCGGGACGGGGTTCACGATGGGCAGGTACGCGGGCCCGTCGATGTTGATCAGTGCGCTCACCGCGTCGGGGCGGGCCGCGGCCAGGTAGTAGGCGTTGACGGCACCGAGGGAGTGCCCGAGGACGGGCAGGGGCTGATGGCCCAGGCCCAGGTGGGTGAGCAGGAGGTTCAGATCGTCGAGGTATCCGGTCCGGTCGTACCGCTTCGCCCGGTCGGAGTCCCCGTGCCCTCGCTGGTCCGGTGCGACCACCCGCCACCCGTCGGGGCTCAGGTCGCGGGCGAGGTCCGCGAAGTCGGCTCCTTCGCCGAGGTGCCCGTGCAGCGCGAGCAGGGGCCGTCCCTCCGCCGGCCCGAAGTCGAGACAGGAGAGACGCCGCCCGTCGGGAGTGGTGAGGTGCTCGCGTACGGGTTGACCCGGGGCTGGTTCGGTGGGCATGGCTTCACCGTAGAGAACGTTCACACGGGACGTGCCACCATTTTTCCCCGCCAGGAACGCCCCACTGCGCGAGTACGCCGACGAAGTCGAGCGCGTATGCCTCTTGTACTGGGTGGCAGCTTTTCGAACCGCGGTCGTCGTCGTGGGAGCACGTACTTGACCGCGTCACCGTCCGCAGCCGTGCCGGAACGCCCGTCGGGCCGCCTGTGAGGGTCGGCCCGGCGGGCGTTCCAGGGTGGCCCTTCGCCGGGTATCGGTCGGTCGATACCCGGCGTCGCTGTGCGGTCGGCCTGGGGTCGGATCCAGGCCGGGGTCACTGCGGGCTCTGTGCCTCCGGTGTCTCCGGCAGTCGCTGCTCGGCCTTGGGGCCCGGCTTGGTCTTGACGAACTTCAGCCCGATGACGCACAGGATGATCCCGCCGAGGAACACGATCTTGAGCGGGGAGGTGGGCTCCTCGCCGGTGATCATGGCGTAGAGGACCGTCAGGGCCGCTCCGATGCCGATCCAGACCGAGTAGGCCACGCTGATCGGAATCCGGATCATGGCGTAGCCCAGGCCCGCCATGCTGAGGGCAAGCCCGACGAAGAAGACGACGGTGGGGACCGTTTTGCTCAGCCCGTCGGAGAGACCGAGGGCCGTGGCCCAGACGGCTTCGAACACGGCACTGATGAGAAGGATGACCCAGGACATCAGCTGACCGCCTTCAGTCCGACGACGCAGCCGACGAGACCCAGCAGCAGGAGTACTCGCGCGGTGGTGGCACGCTCCTGCCCGGTCGCCATGGCCCAGACGGCGGTGAGCACCGCCCCGATGCCGACCCAGACCGCGTACGCGGTCCCCGTCGGCAGACTCTTCATGGCGAACGCGAGACCTGTCATGCTCGCTGCGAGAGCAACCCCGAAGATGATGGTCGGGACGGGGCGCTTGAAGTTCTTGGACGCTGACAGTGCTGTGGCCCAGACGGCCTCCAGCACTCCTGATACGACGAGAATGAACCACGCCATGACGGAACTGACCTCCCAAGTGGCCAGTCTTGTCGCTGAGCGGGTACTGATCCGTCGTCCGCAGGCCCCGCGGGGGCCTCATCACCTGTATAGCACAACGGAGTGGCGCCCTGGTGAGCCCGTTCGAGGCCAGGAGCGCGTGCTCCTGGCCACCCAAGGTGATCGCCCGGGGCGACCGCCTTGGCCGGCGGAAGCGCCGGCGCCGCTGCTGAGGCCGTGGTGGCCTGGTGGCCCATGAGCCGCCCCGGCACGCTCCGGCGCGGCAGCCCCGCGTCACGCCGAGCCGGACCGGTGAACGCCTGGTCGCGTGAGGTACGCCGTCCGGTCATCCGGTCGGGCGGCCCGCTGCTCCGGCGACGACAAGGGCGCGGGCGGTCTCCTTCAGTGCGACGCGGGCGGCAGGGGTTCCGGCGGGGGTGTCCCAGTAGGGGTGGGCCGCGATCCGGGCGGACAGGGCCAGAAGCCGACGGCGGGACGCGGCCGCACCGGTGCCGGTGACGGCCGTGTCCGCGAGGCGCCCGTACGTGACGTACCAGGCGATCTGGCTCTCCAGGAGGTCGGCAGGGAAGCTGTGCTGTTGCGCCATGAACCAAATTAGATCGCATGTTCGATTTGCATGGCAAAAGCGCACCCCCTGCCACCTGCCGTGGTGAAGGTTGAGTGGCTCCTCGAACGTTGAGTGCGATCGGCGCGGCGCGGCGCGGTCGGCGGTCATGGCCTACGCACACTCCGCGCGAGGCGGTCGCCGCAGGTGTCCTCGTGCTGGGTGAGCCTGTTCAACGCGGCTGTGGCCGGGACCGGCACCGATCCGGCCGTGCAGCATGCCTGCGGTCTCGGCGGTGAGAGGACACCTGTTTCGCGCCGCCGCCGAAAGCCAGGTCCTGGCCATCCTGCGCAACCGGGAGCCGGAGAAGGCGTTCACCGAGATCGCCGCGCAGCGCGAGATTCTGCGGAATCAGCACGAAAGGGCCTTCTCCTCGGACAGGCTGGAAGCCGACGAGCGGGCCGCGCTCGCCTACAACTGTGTGGAGCGGGTCGCAGCCTCCACGAACCGGCTGTCGGCGGCCTCCTGACCAGCGCGGGGGACGGTTCGAACAGGCAGGGGGAGAGTCCAGCTGGGAGGGGTGCCATGCAGGGGGCAGGCGGCGGATCCGGACGGCGATGCTCACCGGCCGGGTCCCCGCGCCGGTCCGGTTCCCGCAGCCGGGTTCCCTCCCACGCCTCTCAGCGGAGCAGCAACCAGGTAGCGCCCCCCACCGTGCCGCCCCCGTCCCCGTTCTCCCTGCCCACCCCTGACGAGGAGTCCACGTTCAGGGTGTTCATCGCCATCCGCACCACCGACATCCCGAGAAAGCCGCCTGGCGAAAGGAAGCACGATGCCCCCTGACCTGACCGAACTGGCCCGTACAGGACGTGTGCTGGAGGAGGCGCGGTCCCTGCTGGAGGCCGACCGCGCACGCCTTGAGGAGCGGTACGGCCCGTCACCGTACGGAGATATCGCCGCCGGGAGCCCGGACCAGACCCTGCGCGGCATCAGGGACATGTCCAGCAGCGTGTCCGACGCCCTTGAGAGGATCGCCCTGGCCGCCGGCTACTCCGTACTCGGCTTCGACCAGCGGGCCGACCGCGCGCTTCGGCTGGCCCGGATGACGCCCGTGTCCATCCCCTCCGGCGCGGACCGCATGGCCCGCCCGCTCGGCGAAGCCACCGTACGGGCACTGGAGATGATCCGGGACCTCGGCCTCTTCCCCGGCGAGACCGCGATCGCGATCGACGTGGCCCTCGCGGCGCCGCAGGCGACGTATCCCCCCGCGGACTGGGACGCCTACGCGCGCGAGAAGAGGTGGCGCTCCGAGCACCCCCGACCCTGACCGACCACCCCGGCAGCAGCGCCGCGCCCAGGCGCACCCGCTGCCCGTCGGCGCCCACGCCACGGCCGGGGTCCACGACGCCGATACAACCGGCCCCGCCCTGTTCCACACACGAGACACCGGCCCGGCCACCGCCGGGCCGGTGCCCGCCTCTCCCGGCGGGCCCCGATCGCCGTCTCCGCCCGGACAGGTCACCGCACCGCACCTGTCCTGCGGATGACGCGGGTTCCTCAGGCGGTTTCCCGGTGGCCGAGCGACTGGGTGGGTTCGCTGACCGCGTCGCACAGTGCGCTGAGCCCGGTGGCGAGGGCGTGCCGGGCGTCGGGGGCCATACGGCTCATGGCCTGTTGCAGGGCCAGTTCCCGGCGGTGCCTGATGCCGTGCAGGTGGGCGGTGCCACTGTCGGTGAGTTCCAGCTGCATTTCGCGGCGGTCCTGGGGGCGCGGGGTCCGGCGGAGGAATCCGGCGGCCTGGAGGCGGTCGCAGAGGCGGGTGACGGAGGGCGCGGCCGCGGAGAGGCGGCGGCCCAGGGTGCTCGCGTTGATGCCGGGTTCGCGTTCGATGATGTACATCACACGCGTCTGGGCGGCCGAGAGTGGCGCGGTGCTGAGGGTGCCGCGGCCCCGCTCCCAGGCGATTTCGAGGAGCTCCAGGACCTGGCCGATGTCGGGCGCGGCCGGGGAGCCGTGCGGGTGCGGGGGGGCGGGGGTCTCGCGCATGTGACACTCCCGAGTGGGCCTTGTGTGCCCGTTCCGGCTGGTCGATGTGGACAGTCGCACAGATGAAGATATGTGAAGGAAGGAAGGACCGGTACCGGTGGACAGACCCAGCGCGGTCGAGCGCTCCCTGCGCGAGGCCGCGCCCCACGAGATCTTCGACGTGGTCCGCTCCCTGATCGAGCGCCGACACCATGCCCGTGCGGTGGAACTGCTGATGGCCGACTACGCCATGACCAGGCTGCAACCTGTCGGAGTCCTCCCGCACACCCGGCCCCCGGTGTCGGTGCACGACAGTGCACCGGGCCGTGCGTTCGGCGCCCAGGAGGCGCACTGTGTGTCCGACGGTCCGGGGTCCACGGTGACGGCGCACCTGCCGGTCAGTGTACGGGGGGACCGGCTGGGGGTGCTGAGCGTCACGCTGGAGGCCGGGGCGGGCGGGCCGTCGGCGGATGTGCTGGAGGAGCTCCAGGAGTGCGCGAACGCGCTGGCGCACGAGGTGGTGGTCGCGGAGCGGGACACCGACCTGTTCCTCCAGGCGCGCCGCGCGGAACGGCTGACGCTGGCCGCCGAGATGCAGTGGCAGTTGCTGCCCGGGCGTTCCTGTGCCCGGCCGGAGTACAGCCTCGGCGCCCAGCTGGAGCCCGCGTACGCCATTTTCGGTGACAGCTTCGACTGGTCGGCGTCGGCCGACGACCTGTACCTGACCGTCAGCAACGGTATGGGCGAAGGGATCGACGCCGCGCTGCTGACCAATCTCGCGATCAATGCCCTGCGCAACGCCCGACGCGCCGGCCTGGGCCTGGTCGATCAGGCGTATCTCGCCGACCAGGCGATCCACGGACAGCACCAGGGCAGCCATTACCTGTCGACGCTGCTGCTCCGGTTCCACCTCCCCACCGGAGCCGTGGAGATCATCGACGCAGGCTCCCCGCGTATCTGGCGGCTGCGCGCGGGCGTGGTCGAGGCGATCGGGCTGGAGGCGCAGATGCCCCTGGGCATGTTCGAGGACACCGCCTACGTTCCCCAGCACTTCCAGGTCGAGCCGGGGGACCGCCTGCTGTTCATCAGTGACGGGGTCTATGACGCGCTGTCACCCGGCGGTGAGAAGTACAGCTCCCGCGCGCTGGCCGCCTCGATCAGCGCCACACGACTGCTGCCCGCCGCCCAGGTGCCCAGAGCGGTGCTGCGGGAGCTGCTAGGACATCGCGGCTCCGGCCCTGCGGTGGACGACTCCCTGGTGATGTGTCTGGACTGGCACGGCCGTCCCGGCCCGGTCCAGGACGCCAGTTCTCCCACCCGGGTCATATGACCTTTCCGTGAAGGTTGTGAACCTTCATCGCGAGGAGTGCGCGAGACGCGCCTTTCCCCGAACGGCGGCGCGTGGGGGCGGGTTGCCATCGACGACACGCCTGAGTGATGCTTGCCGTCGGTTAAGTATTTTTCCTCCAGTGGGAAGGGTGGTGTGGTTCGCCTCGGGCGGGCCCTCTATATGGCCTCTACCGAGATGGTCTCCGTCACGGGACCCGAGCAGCACTCGTACGGTCTGTGGGCTCAGGCCCCCTGCCCCGCGATCATGGCCGACGGGACCGGCACCCTCGTACAGGTGAACCCCGCGGCCGCCCTTCTCCTCAAGGACGCGGTGCCCGGCGCGAGCATGCGGGACGCGGTCCCGGACTGGCTGGCCAGCGCCCACCGGGAAGCGGTCGCGCACGGGCAACTCCTCGCGCAGGACCGCCGGCACGCCGAGGCACTCCCTCCGGTATCGGGACGGATCGCGGCGCACAGCTTCGAGGCGCACCCCACTGCGCAGCGGGACGGGAGCGTGGCGTGGTGGCTGATCGACGACACCGACCGGCGCAACGCCGAAGAGGCGCTCGCCACCGAGCGCGAACGCACCAGATTCCTCGCGGAGGCGTCCAACGTCCTGCTGGCCTCACTGAACACCGACAGGTGCATGGCCGCCACCGCGCAGCTGGCCGCCGAGTACCTCGCGGATGTGGCGGTCGTCGTCGCCCCGTCGTCCGGCGGAAAGCTGCCCGTCGCCCTCGCCATCACGGGCCAGGACGTCATCCGCACCAGGGTGTCCGCCGATCCGTCCCAGCTCCCGGGCCTCAGCGAGGCGTTGCAGGGGTTCCCGCCCGTGCCCTCACGCTGGATCGACCCCGCGGCCCTGCCCGACTGGACCGTCCCGCAGGACTTCGGCGAAACGATCCGGTCCGTCGTCGTGACCCCCCTGCCCGGCCACGGCGTGCCCGCCGGAGCCCTGATCCTGCTGCGCACCACCGATCACGCGCGGTTCAGCGAGAACGAAGAGATCTTCGCCCGGCTGTTCGCCGCCCGGGCCGGCGCCGCCCTGTCCGCCTCCCGCCTCTACAGCGAACAGAGCGCCATCACCCAGACCCTCATGCGCGACCTGCTCCCGCCCCGGCTCCAGCGGCTCAACGGCGTGGAGATCAGCGGCGGCTACCGGGCCGCCGGGGCCGGCGAACGGGTGGGCGGCGACTTCTACGACGCCCACCCCGGCAGCACCCCGGACGACGCGTCACTGGTGGTTCTGGGCGACGTGTGCGGCAAGGGCCTGGACGCGGCGGTCCTGACCGGCAAGATCCGCAACACCCTCCAGGCACTGATGCCGATGGCGGACGACCACGAGCGCATGCTGCAACTCCTCAACGGAGCGCTCCTGACCTCGCACCACACCCGCTTCGCGACCCTGGTGATGGCGTCGGCGCAGCGCACGGAGAACCAGGTACGGCTGCGCCTCACCTCGGCCGGTCATCCCGCCCCGCTGGTGATCCGCATGGACGGCAGCGTCGAGGAGGTCCCCACCCACGGCACTCTGATCGGCGCCCTCCCGACCATCGAGGTCCGCTCGGTCGAGACGGTTCTGCAACCGGGCGAGACATGCGTGCTCTACACCGACGGATTCACCGAGGCCCGCGGCGGACCGCTCGGCGACGAACTGTTCGGCGACGAACGCCTGAAGCATGCCTTGGCGGAGTGCGCCGGCATGCCCGGGGAAGCCGTCGTCGAGCGCATCCAGATGCTCGCCTCGCAGTGGCTGCGTGACGGCCGCCGCGACGACATGGCCGTCATCGCGATCAGCGCCCCCCTCACGACCCACCTGAGTGCGGTGAACGGCCACACCCGGGGCAGGTACACCGCATGAACCCGACCGACAACACCGAAACCGGCGACGTCCGGACTCTCCAGGACCGGCTGTGGAAGGCGGTGACCGGCCGCGACGAACACCGTGCCGCCGATATCGTCCTCACCGCCCTGGAGGATGGCGTGGACGCGGAGACGATCCTGCTGGATCTCATCGCCCCGGTGCAGGTGAAGGTCGGTGCGCAGTGGGCGGCCAACCGCCTGAGCGTCGCACAGGAACATGCCGCCACCGCGATAACCGAGCGCGTCATCGCCGCCCTCGCCCACCACCCCGCCGTCCGCACCCCACCTGCCCTGGGCCGGGTCACCGTGGCGTGCGTGGACCAGGAATGGCACGTCCTGCCGGCCCGCCTCCTTGCCGAAGTCCTCACCCTGCGCGGCTGGCAGGTCGACTTCCTGGGCGCCCAGGTGCCCACCCACCACCTCATCACCCACCTCCACCACCACGGCGCGGACGCCGTCGCGCTCTCCTCCTCCCTCCCCACCCGACTGCCCACCGCCCACGCCGCGATCACCGCCTGCCAGGCCATCGGAATCCCCGTCCTCACCGGCGGAGCGGCCTTCGGACCCGACGGCCGCTACGCCCGCCTGCTCGGAGCCAACGCCTGGGCCCCCGACGCACGCGCCGCCGCCCGGCAGCTCGCCGACGGCATCCCCCCGCCCAGTCTCGCCGCCGGGCGGCAGCAGATCGACGACCTTCCCCACCTCGCCGACCAGGAGTACACGTTCGTCGCCCGCTCCCAGGGACAGCTCGTCAGAGGAGTCCTCGCCCGGCTCGAAGAGCAGTTCCCCGCGATGGCCGCCTACACCGCCCCCCAGCGCGAGCGCACCGCCGAGGACATCGGACACATCGTCGACTTCCTGGCCGCGGCCCTCTACACCGATGACGACGACCTGTTCACCACGTTCATCATCTGGACGGCCGGCATCCTCACCGCACGCCACGTCCCCGCCCGGTCCCTGCACCCCGCCCTGAACATCCTGGCCGCCGAACTCAAGGACTTCCCCCGATCCACCCGGCTGCTCGACCAGGCACGCTTCGCCCTGGACGGCGCGCCCCTGCCGGCCGGAACACACCCCGGAGTCACCGCATGACCCCCATGCCCCATTCCCCCTTCATCCTCACCGTTGAAGCCGGCCCGGGCACCGCATCCCTCCATCTCGCGGGCGACCTCGACTACGCCACCAGCGACGAACTGGTCCAGCACGCCGACCACTGCCTCACCACGCGACCCGACCTCCACGATCTGCGTCTCGACTGCACCGCACTCCGGTTCTGCGACACGATGGGCATCTCCGCCCTCCTGATGATCCACCGCAAGACCACCGCACGGGACGTACGGCTCCATCTGGACGGTCCGCCCCCGTTCCTGGAACGCATCCTGAACACCACCGGAGTCCGGCAGCTCTTCCACTCCCCGGCGCACCCGTCCCAGCAGGCCGACCAGGCGCCCCCCGGAAACCGCACCTCACCCGAACCCCCCGGCTGATCCCCAGGGCGCGAAGCCTGGGACAGCGCGCTCCCGCTCAGGCGGAAGCGGAGGCCACGAAGAACGGAATGGCGATGAGGAGGCGGCCGGCCTCGGCGCGGCGGCGCTGCTCGGCGAGCCATTCATCCGCCTGGTCACGGCCGACGGCGCCGCCGGCGCAGGCCGGCTCGGCGAGCCTCGCGAGCAGCGGCAGCATCGCGGGGTCGGTGAACACGCTGGTGTGCGCCTCGACCGTGACATCGTCGAAGCCGCCGGCCAGGAGCAGGCTGCGGTACTGGCGGCCGGCGCGGGGCGTGCCCAGGAGGTCGGCGCGGGCGTGCACGATCGTGCGGGTGAACGCCGCGTCATCCGAGTCGATCATGATGGCGTCCCAGTCCTGACCGACCAGGGCGATCCTGCCGCCCGGGCAGAGGACCCGTCGTGCTTCCGCCACCGCGCGTCCTGGCTCCTGAAGTACGTGGAAGACCTTGTCGGCACGGTAACCGCGCACACTTCCCTCGGCGAACGGCAGATCCTCCGCCCCCGCCTCCCGGAACTCGGCCTCCGGCCACCGCCCCCGGGCCGCCGCCAGCATCCTCGGACTGGGGTCCACGCCCACCGCGTGGACGCCTCGTTCGGCCAGTTCGGCGACGGCTCGTCCGGCTCCGCAGCCGACGTCCACGACGGTCGAGCCCGGGATGAGGGACAGCAGTTCGTAGGAGCTCATCGAGGGCGGCCTGAACTGCGAGTACGAGAATGTCACCCGGTGCCCGAACTACCGGCGGCTCATCGCCGAGCGCGGTCGGTCCCCGAAGTCCGGCCGGAGAGCCGACGATCGACGCCGTGGCACCGGTCTCATGAGAGTGCGAAACGAGGTCGCACCAGAGGAGTGAGGACGCAGTCACAGGACCCCCGTGTCGGACAGCGCGAAGCGACTCCGCCCCTTTGCTCCGGGGGCTGTTGGGGTGGGTGGTGTCGCGGTTCGGCTGCGGGCCGGGGCGTAGGGGGTGTGCGTCGGGTCGTTGCGGGCGGGTCCGGCTTGTCGGCCTCCGGTAGGGGCGGACCGGATCTGGCGGGTTGCCGCCTGCGCGTACCAATGTGGACGGTCCGGGAACCGTGACCGGCTGCGCGCCGACTACTGGCCTGGCGAGGGAAACCTCCTCCCCTGGGGAGGGCCGGCAGTTGGCACACAACTCCCTTGCTATTGGTACGGACCAATGTGATCCTCTGGTGCAGACCACCGCCCCAACCCCACACACCCGGGCCGGTGTCGTCCCATCCCTCGCGACGTCCCTACACGTACGGGAGTGAGCCCCCATGTCCGCTGTCCGACGCAGCCTCGCCACAGCCTCCGTGGTCGTATCCGCCGCGACATTCATATCCCTGACACCCTCACCCGCGAGCGCCCACGGCTCCGTCTTCGGGCCGGTCAGCCGGGTGAGCGCCTGCTTCGCCGAAGGCCCGGAGACGCCGAAGTCCCAGGTCTGCAAGGACCTCGTCGCCGACTCCGGGACCCAGCCGCTGTACGACTGGAACGAGGTGAACATCGCCAACGCCGACAGCAAGCACCAGCAGATCATTCCCGACGGCAAGCTCTGTTCCGCCAACCGCACGAAGTACCGCGCCCTGGACTGGGCCCGCACCGACTGGCCCGCCACGACGGTCGCCCCGGGTCCCTACAACTTCAACGTGCGGATCACCGCGGCCCACCTGGGCACGATGACCATGTACATCACCAAGCAGGGCTTCGACCCGACGAAACCGCTGAAGTGGTCGGACCTGGACGCGACCCCGGTGGGCACCTACGCCACACCGCGCGCCAGCGACAACGGCTACTACCGGTTCACCGGCGCCCTCCCCGCCCGCACAGGCCGCCACATCGTCTACAAGGTCTGGCAGCGCCACGACAGTCCCGAGGCGTTCTACGGCTGCTCGGACGTCGCCTTCGGTACGGCGGCCACGTCCACGGCCAAGGCTCCGACCGAGGGGAAGATCGATGCGGGCGCGTCCCGCTCGACCGTCAGCCACGCGGGGCACGGCGGGGACGAGCACCCGCCCGCACCGGTCTCCGCCCGGTCGCAGCCTTCCGGTTCCCCGCTGGCCGGTGCTGTGACCTGGGCCGGGGGCGCCGCCGCGTTCGCCGTGGGTGCCCTGCTCTTCAGCCGCGGTCGCCGCACGACGAACTGAAGCGTTGACCGGGGGGTATGACGGCGCCGCGAACCCCTCGCACGGGACCTCGCGGTAGCGCGGACTCATTCCCCGCACGGCCTTCGTCTGGTCGCTGCGCCCCACCGGCGGGAGCAAAGGACCAGACGGAGGCGGGTGCGCGTCCTCCCTCCCGGAATCCCCGGGCCCCTGCCCGTGGCCGGTGGCCGCGAGGATCACGTGGACGGCTGCGCACGCCGCGGCGAGCGGCTCGTGGACTCAGGCCGGCTGAGTGACGGCTCACCCTTGCCGGCAATGGGCCGGCTCCCCGGCCGGACCCGGATCGCGCGACGCCGCTTGCCGAGCCCGAACACCGTCGGTCCACGGCGCGGGCACGTCGGTCCCGCTACGCGGGGATGCTCCGATGACCACCGTGATCGGCTCGTTGGTCAAGGAAACACTCGGCTATAGGTAGGTGCCGACTCATAGTCAATGACATGCCTAACTATGGCGGATCGCTGGACCGGGTTTTCCAGGCGCTGGCGGACGGAACGCGCCGGGCGATGGTGGAGCGCTTGGTCCGCGGGCCGGTGTCGGTCAGCGAACTGGCGAGGCCACTGGAGATGTCACTACCGGCCGTCATGCAGCACATCCAGGTGCTGGAAGCCTGCGGGCTGGTCAGATCCGAGAAGACCGGCCGCGTCCGCATCTGCCGCATCGAGCCGGACGTGCTGCGGACGGCCGAGGACTGGCTCGCCGGGCAGCGCACCTCCTGGGAACGGCTGCTGGACCGGCTCGGCGACCACCTGCTCGACGATCCCGGCACACCGGAGCAAGGGAGCCCGTGATGACCGACCGTTGCGTCACCCACGCCACGTTCACCCTCGAACGCCTCTACCCGGCCCCGGCGGCCCGGGTGTTCGCGGAATGGGCCGACCCGAAGGCCAAGGCCCGCTGGTTCTCCACGCCCGACGCCGACCATGAGCTGGACTTCCGGGTCGGGGGCCGGGAGGTCAACCGCAGCCGTCCGGACAGCGGCCCGTCGCTGACGTTCGAGGCGCTGTACCGCGACATCGTCCCGGACGAGCGCATCGTCTACACCTCTGTGCTGTACGCGGGGGACGCTCTCGCGACGGCGTCGCTGACGACCGTGGAGTTCTGCCCGGCCGACGGGGGCACCCGGCTGGTCCTCACCGAGCAGGGCACCTTCCTCGACGGTCGGGAGGAGTCTTCCTGGCGGGAGATCGGCACCGGCGACTGGCTCGACGCGCTGGGAGCCGAGCTGGGTGCGGGAGGGTACGGGTGAGCCCGCGGCCGTCCCCTTCGAAGTGGCGGGTGCTGGTGCTGCTGGGCACGGCGTTCTTCATGACCATCCTGGACGGCACCAGTCTGCTGACCGCCCTGCCGGCCATCGAGCGGGAGTTCCGGGCGCACGGCGCCACCATCCACTGGGCGGTCAGGCCTATGCGCTGGCCTTCGCCGGCCTGCTGCTGTTGTGCGGCCGCGCCGCGGACCTGCTCGGTCGCCGCAGGGTCTTCCTGGCCGGAATGTCGCTGCGCGTGCTGGCCTCGCTGGGATGCGGGTTCGCCCCGTCGGCGCCGCAGGTCGGGGCCAACGTGGTGCCCATGGGTCAGAAGTAGCCGTTCCCGGGGGCCACCGGTGTACCGGAACCGCGCCAGGGAGGGTCGTTACCTGGCCGTGGCGATCGTGTAGCGCCGAGCGCGACGACTGCTACGGCGCAGAACCTCTGACTATGGCGCACTCAGCTGCGAACAGATAGATGCCGGGCGAAGCGGCGGACGGCTTCGGTGAAGGCATCTGGATCGTCGAAGTTCGCGAGATGTCCTGCCCGCGGGATCAACTCGACGCGGGCGTGCGGATGCGCGCGGACGAAGTCGATCTCGCCGGACCGGAAGACGGTGTCCTTCTCGCCGTTCAGGATGAGCACGGGCGCCGCCACATGACGCATCGCACCCGCGTCGAATCGGCCCAGCACCTCGCCCCAGGCGGCCGACACAGTGTGGAAGGCGTAGCCGGAGCGGATGGTCGCCTCCACCACCTCGGGAGGATAGAGCCGACGCAGCAACCGGTCGTTCCACCGGGCCAACCGGTCCGCCGGTATGCGAGGGATGAGCCCGGCGACCCACCGATACGGCGTCGCCCACGGGCCACAAGTTGAGGCGCTGGCCCCCGTAAGGACCAGCCCGCGCAGCTGCTCCGGGCAGCGCCGCGCGAACTCCAGTGAGGCGTATCCGCCGAGCGAGTGCCCGACGACCAGAGCCGGCCCGCGGTCGAGCGAGTCCACCGCGGAAGCGATGATCTCCGTCGCCGCGTTCAGGCTCCAGGGTTGAGCGGAGCGGGTGCCGTGGCCAGGCAGGTCGACGGCGGCTACCGGGAAGTCCTCTTGAAGTGCGGCGAGCTGCGGGCTCCACTGTCCCGCACTGAACCGCGTCCCGTGTACCAAGACGATGGGCGGTGCATTCGTTGCCGTCATGAGTCCCCCAGATCAGCGCTCTCCCCGGAGCGACTCTACCGGCGGGGCCCTGGCGCTGAGCCGCGAAGGTGTTGTCCAGCGGGGACACTCGGACTGGCCAACGGGGGCGGCTGACCGAGCACGCCACGGCATGGCTGCGCGACGTCGGCATGCGGGTCGCCATGATCGACACGGGCGGTGACGCCGGGCATGCGCCAGCGCGCTGCGTCTACCTCGCAGTGGAGGTTGAGCGATTCTCAGCGAAGGTTGAGTGAGAGGCCTGGCTGATGTGACGAGCCATGATTGTCGGCACCTCTGTCGCTCACCTGTGCCAAGCTTCAAGGGTGGAGATCACCGATGTCACGCGTGCGATCGCGGCTGCGACTTCGGTCGCCACGTTGCTCGACCTGCCGGCCGACGACGCGATCGTTCTCCACAACTCGAACAAGCTGGCGCTGCGGCTGACTCCATGCGACGTCTTTGCCCGAGTCGCTCCTGTGGGGCGAGAGGTTGCACAGTTCGAAGTCGAGCTCGCTCAGCAGCTCACCGAGATCGGATGCCCGGTGTGCCCCTTGGAGCCTCGGGCGGACCCGCGTGTGTACACGCGTGATGGATTCGCAGTCACGCTGTGGACCTACTACGAGACTGTGGCACCTCGCTTCTCACCGGTCGAATACGCCAAGGCACTGGAGCAGCTGCACGCCGGCATGCGCGACGTCGATATGCCGAGCCTGAGGTTCACGGACCGGATCGCTGAGGCGGAAGGAGTTGTCGCCGACCCGGACCGCTCGCCGGAGCTCGCCGACGCAGACCGAGTGTTCCTCGGCGGGAGGCTGGCCGGCCTGCGAAGCGCGATCGAGAAGCGCGGCGCCGTGGAGCAGCTGCTCCACGGAGAGCCGCATCCGGGCAATGTGCTCAGCACGGGGAACGGCCCTTTGTTCATCGACCTGGAGACGTGCTGTCGTGGACCCGTCGAGTTCGACCTCGCCCATGTTCCCGAGGCGGTCTGCAACAACTACCCGAACATCGACCAAGGGCTTCTGGACGAGTGTCGACAACTCGTTCTCGCGATGGTCGCCGCGTGGCGTTGGGAGCTTGGCGACCAGTTTCCGAACGGGAGGCGCTTCGGAGAGGAGTTTCTGCGCGTACTGCGCGGCGGTCCTCCTTGGCCGACCCTCGACATGATGAACAAGCGACCGGGCGGCCTGCAGAAGTCGCCGAAGGTGCCGCGCTGAAAGTGGAGCCGGAACGGCTGTGAGGCGATCTCCACCGCATCCGGGGCGAAGTCCAGCAAGATCAGTCGGCCCGCTCCGGCCACGACTCGTAGCCGGAGCGGCCTTGCCTGTGGTCACCCCGCGTGGTGCCGGCTCGCGAAGCTGCGTACAGCCGGTATGTCCTCGAACCAGACGCCCCGCCCGGGGCCCAACACGGTGCGGTGGTTCAGCGTCAACGCCTTCCTCACTGCGGGCGGGCAGCTGTCGTGGAGCCGGTGCCGGACCAGAGCGCCGCGCTCATCCCAGCCGCCCCGTGTTGAGGCGTTGCCGGGCCCTGGTGCGTGGGTGGGGGCCGGGCAGGTTAGTTTGCTCGGATGAGTCTTCTTGATGATGTGGCCGAGCGCGACGGCTGGCGGTGCTGGGTGTGTGACGAACCGGTCGACCCCGACGAGTCGGTGAACGACCCGCGGGGGCCCAGTGTCGACAGCCGCACCGCAGACCGGAAGGCCAAGGTCGCCGAGCGGCTCGCGCATCGCGGGTGCAATACCCGCAAGGGCGCGGTCAAGGCGGTCATCGCCTGGCCGGAGCGCCTGTACGTAGTCGAACCCGCGCCGCTGCTCGCCGTTGCCGAAAGGCTGTCGCGCAAGGGAGGCCGCGAGATGGTGGGCCGGTGCCCGACCAGGAAGGACGCCCAAGAGGCGGCCGATTGGCTGGAGGACCGGTTCTCCCGACTGGTACCGGGGCTGCCCGTGACCGCCGGTATCGAGGCGGGCGGCGGCCAGTTCCTCGTCATCCTGGCCACCGGCCGCCGCTGACCGGGATCACCCGCGCACATGTGCGTCGAGACGGCCGTCACCGGAAGGGCGGGGGAGTGGTGCTCTGCTGACCGCGTTTCCGGGCCGGCTGGATGTGGAGAGCGCGGGCCACACCCATGTGGTGGCGATGAGGGTGGAGGCGTGGGACGGTGAACCCGCTCCGCAGCATCCGCCGAGGGCGAGGGCGAGGGCGAGGGCGAGGGCGAGGGCGAGGGCGAGGGCGAGGGCGAGGGCGACCGGGCAGCCGGACCGTCCCTGTACCTCCTCCTCGACGGACACCTCCGCCTCATCCCCGAGGACCACAACCAACGCCGCGCCTACGACGGCCACGGAGACCGCAACGCCCTCACCGCCTGCCTCGGCGCGGGCTCGGACGGCAAGCAGACCGAAGAACGCTACGCCACCCCGCCGCGGAGACCGTCCGTGGACAGGCCCGCCCCGGACGGCTCCTCCTCACCAGCGACGACGCCTACGAGCCCTACGGCGACGACGATCACGTCCTGACCGACTACCTCACCGGCGTGCCGCGCGCGTCCGCCCGGCGCCTGGTGGAGAACGCTGTCTGCCGGGCGCGGGCGGGGCCCGGTCCGTACGCGGACAATGCCACCGCTCCTTGCCGCCCCTCTCACCTGACGACGACCGGAGGGGTCCTCCCTCCTCGGCTTCGGCCGGCCCGACGGCAGGGACGCTGAAGCCAGCCTGGCTGCTCGTTCCCGGCTGAGCTGCGGGAGCTCTCGCAGCTCACTCACAAAGCCAGGTTTCGGTGGTCCTGGGCGGTGAGACATTCGCAGGGTGGTGATGTGGCCGGCGCTGGGAGCCGCGCGAGAACGAGTCCGTCACCGGCCGGGCGGCGGGACGGCTGACGTGAGTCCGGCGCTGGTAAGGTCGGGGGTCACGCTCGCAGACAACCGGGGCCCGTGCCGGACAAGGCACGGGCCCCGGCCCGTTCAGGGCATCGAAATGAGGAAGGACCCCATGAAGGCGAAGCAGCCCTCCTTCGGCCGCTCCGGACCAGGCAGGTCTGACCAGGGGAGGGCCCCGCAGGGCGAGCTCTCAGTGCCGGGGACGTCGGCCCCCGGCCTTCCGCCGGCCGTGTCCTTCGCGGACCTGGAACTGCCGGTCGAGCTGATGAGGGTGCTGGCGGAGCTCGGCGTACGGGATCCGTTCCCGATCCAGGCGGCCATCCTGCCCAGCGCGCTGGCCAGCCGGGACGTCCTGGGCCGCGCGCGGACCGGATCGGGGAAAACCCTCGCCTTCGGGCTGGCGCTCCTCGCCCGTACGGCGGGCCATCGCGCCGAACCGAAGCGCCCCCTCGCGCTGGTCCTGGTGCCGACGAGGGAACTCGCGCAGCAGGTGAGCGAGGTGCTGGCTCCCTATGCGGAGGCGCTCGGACTACGGTCGGTGACCGTGGTGGGCGGGCTGGCGATCAACCGGCAGGCGGCGGCTCTCCGGGCAGGTGCCGAGGTCGTGGTGGCGACGCCGGGACGGCTGGCCGATCTCGTCACCCGGCGGGACTGCCACCTGGACCGGGTACGGATCGCGGTGCTGGACGAGGCGGACCAGATGTGCGACATGGGCTTCCTGCCGCAGGTCTCGCAGATCCTGGAGCAGGTTCCCCGCGGCGGGCAGCGGATGCTGTTCTCCGCGACGCTCGACCGGAACGTCGATCAACTTGTCAGGGACCATCTGAGTGAGCCGGTGCTCGCCACGGTCGACCGGGCGGAGGGTTCGGTCGCGACGATGGAGCACCACGTGCTGAACGTCCATCCCGCCGACAAATACGCGACAGCCACCGAGATCGCGGCCCGGGACGGGCGGGTGCTGATGTTCCTGGACACCAAGCACGCTGTGGATCAGTTCACCCGCCATCTGCGGAGCAGCGGCATCAAGGCAGGTGCTCTGCACAGCGGGAAGTCGCAGCCGCAGCGAACGCACACGCTGGCCCGGTTCAAGGACGGCGCGATCACGGTGCTGGTCGCCACCAACGTTGCCGCCCGTGGCATCCACGTCGAGCAGCTGGACCTCGTCGTCAACGTCGATCCTCCCTCCGAACCCAAGGACTACCTCCACCGCGGCGGGCGCACCGCGCGTGCCGGCGAGTCCGGCAGTGTGGTCACCCTGGTCACGCCAAGCCAGCGCCGGGACGTGAACCGGATGATGTCGGATGCCGGCATCCGGCCCACGGTCACCCAGGTCCGCTCCGGCGAGGAGAGGCTGACCACGATCACCGGCGCGAAGCGCCCGCCGGTGCAGGACAAGGCAAACACCGGCAACGCGGCCTTCCGGGGTCTGGGCGCCCGCCCGCCGAAGGAATCCCGGAAAGCCGCGGAGGCGCGCATGATGGCAGAGGCCCGCAAGGCCGGCCGTGTGCGCAAGGCCCACTGACGGGCGGTGCGCGCCACCTCGGGCAGCAGACACAAGGAGGCACCCACTGCCTCACGTCGAGTGCAGCGTCAAGGAGTGCCGATGGCAGACAGGGTCCATCAACCCCAGGAGGACGCCGAGTTCGAGTTCATCCTGGCGAGGGCGGACGTCCCGGTACTCGCGTACTTCCACGGGGTGTGGCCCAAGGCCGTGGCAGCATGCAAGGAAATGGAGCCCCTGGTGCGGGAGGCGGCCGACGCCTACCAGGGGCGGCTGATCGTCGTGCGGGCCGACATCGCCAGGTGCCCCGGCCCGGTACGGCGGTACGGCGTCACCGGCGCGCCCTCCTTCGTGCTGATCGATCGGGGCGAGGCGACTGCGGCCGGGAGCGGTCCGATGGCCGGGGCCGCGCTCAGGGAGTTCTTGGACGCCCACCTGTGAGCAGGCCGCATACCGGCTGGCGAGATGGTGTCCCGCCGCACCGAGGTGTGCGAAGAGCTGGGCCTGGCCACTACTTCCCCGTGAGGTGACGGCGCGTTCACAGCCGGTGAGGGAGTCCGCAGATGTGGACCGGCGGCGCGATGTGTCCGCCGCCACGGCTCGAACCCGCCCGTCCGGCCCAGTGGGAGGTGAAGGCACGGGAACCGGCCGCACTCCAGCGTCTGCCCGCGCCGCCCGCCCCCTGGTCCTGATCGGACCCCCGAGCCCACTGGTCCGGTGGCGTCTGGGGATGACGGGCACCTTCGGGGTGTTCGCCCACCGCCCGGCTCTGACGGCAGCCGTCGCGTAACCTCCCGCCACCTGACGCGAGGCACAGGCAAGGCGCGCGACCGCACCTGGTGGGCCCGCCTTCGTGGAGATGAGTGCCGCAACGCCCTGCCGGGGAGACGTACGCGGGTACCCGTGGTGGCTCAGGTGGGCGGGGTCCGGTCGATGGGGAACAAGGCGATCGCGCCGGTCATCTCCAGAAGGTTCAGCACCTGCCGGGGCGGTCCGGCGAGGCGCAGGACGTGGCCTGCTTCCTGCGCGTGGAGGCGGGCGCCGAGGAGCACGTTGAGTCCTGAGGAGTCGCAGAAGGTCAGGTCGCTGAGGTCGACGGTCACTGCGGCGGATCCGGGCGCCGCTTCGATGGCCTTCTCGAGGTCGACGCGGAGTGCTTGCGCCCGGTCCATGTCCAGCTCGCCGGTCACACGGATCACGATGGGCTGCGATGCCCCCTTCTGCTCGTGCTGCACGCTCTTCTTTCCTCCGGGTATCGGGTATCGGGTGTGGGGGTGGGACAGACCGTACCTGCAAGGCGCGCAGCGTCGTCCGGCACTCGCTGCCTGGTCCGCTTCGGTGCCGGGGCGGTGGGCAGCATGGCGAGGAGTGGGACGGGTGACCCTCAGCTGTCCGCGGGGCCGGCCAGGGCGACGGCCGCGGTGATGCGTTTGCCGCCGGGTTCCCGCTCGATGCGCAAGGTCTGCGCGGAGGCCGCGACAATTTCGAGCCCGTGTCGGCCGATGCGATAAGGGTCGGGTGCCAGAATCGTCGGCAGGGCGGGGTTGCTGTCCCGGACGCTCACCTCGACGCAGACGTCGCGGAGTTCGAGGGTCAGCAGGTAGGGGCCGGGGGCGTACTTGCGGGCGTTCGTGACGAGTTCGCTGACCACGAGTTCGACGAGTTCCGCGGCGAGGCCGGAGACGGGCACACCGTGCTCGTTCCGCAGGCCGGCGAGGAACGTGTGGGCCCTGGCGCGGGCCTGCGCGACGGCTTCCGTGCCGTGGAACTGCGTGGAGGATTTGAGCGCACCGGCTTGCAGCTGCTCGTCGTTGCCGTCCGCAGCCTGGTCCATGGAGCCTGCCTTACCTGCCGAGCGCCTGTTCACCTGGTCGCTTCCCTCGCACACCCTACGGACCCGGCCCGACGGTCCCGCCGCAGCACCCGAGCACCCGACACCGACCGACGGGACGCCGCGGGTGCGGAAGGTACCTGCCCTCAAGGGGGAAACGGCCGGGACCCGGTCAGGGTTCCGGCCGGTGCGCTCACGCGGAGGCGGGGGCGCGGGCTTCATACGGGGGGCCGGATTCTGGCGGTGAAGATGATGATGTCGTCGTCGGGATCCCCGGCGAATGCCTCCGTGAGTTTCATGCAGAGGGCTTCGGGTTCCTCGGGGCCGGTCGCGGCGGTGGCGGCGAGGAGATCGAGACGGGCGTAGAGGTCGCTGTCGCGGTTCTCGATGAGTCCGTCGGTGATCATGAGGAGTCGGCTGCCGGGCTCGACGGTGTGGCTGACAGCGGGCGGCTGGGGCAGCCCGATGCCGAGCAGGGGGCCGTGTTCGCGCAGAAACCGCGGCGGGCCGTCCGGCGGCAGGAGCAGTGGCGGCAGGTGACCGGCGTTGGCGATGTGGATACGCGTGTTGCCGGGTTCGATCAGGGCGATGCACAGGCTGGTGGTCCAGCCGGGCTGGTGCAGGCCCATCAGGTGGTCGAGGTGTTCCAGCAGGGTGTGAGGGGGGTGCCCCTGGGCGGCGTAGGCGCGGAGGGCGTGGCGGAGCTGGCCCATGACCATGGCGGCCTGCATGGAGTGCCCGGCGACGTCGCCCACGGCCAGGAGGAGTCCGTGGGGGGTGTGAAGGGCTTCGTAGAAGTCGCCGCCGATCTCGGCCGTGGTGGTGGAGGGCAGGTAGCGGAAGGCGAGTTCGACGCCGGGGCTGTCCGGGAGGCTGGTCGGCAGGAAGGAGCGCTGGAGGGTCAGGGCGAGTTCGTGTTCTTCCCCGTAGCGCTGGACGACGTCCTTGTGCTCGACGGTGAGTTCCGCGTAGAGGGCCATCACCCCGGCGTTGGTCTCGGTGAGTTCCTCGTTGAGGCGTTCGAGCTCGTCGCGCTGGGCGTGTGCCTCCTCCAGCGCGGCCATCAGGTCGCGGGTCTGTGCCCGCAGGTCGTCGATCGCGCTCGCGGGCGCATCCGCCTCCAGAAGCGCCGCGACCTGGTCCATGTCCGGGACCGGGGCGGATGCCGGGAGCGGGCAGACGATGTCGATCCGGCCGCCGACGCCGTCGGAAGCCGCGGCCCCACGTACCCGGGCGTGCAGGGCAGACTCGTAACTCGTCTGCGGCAGCAGCCGGGTGACCGAGGCCAGCGACTCGTTGCTCGGCGTGCGGTCGTCGCGCCACCGCAGTGAAGCCCTCAGCGCGGGCGGCTCCCGGAGCACGTCGAAGGTGACGGTCATCGGCGCGGGACGCAGCAGGTCACGCCCCAGCTCACTGAGGGCGGTGGCGAGGCGGACCTGGTCGCGGTTGTCGAGGCCGACGGCCTGAGCGACGAACTTGGCCCGCCGCCGCAGGGCGAACACGTCCTGCTCGGTGGCGACCGCTGTGGCCAGGCCGGCGGCTCGGCTGCGGGGGGCGGGCACGTTCACCAGGCTCCCTTGGCGATCACGACGCTGGCGTCGTCGCGACGGGTCCCGGCATGACGCAGGAGTCCGGCGGCTATCACGGCGGGCGGGTGGTGGAGCAGCGTGGCCAGGTCCCCGGGTCTCCAGCGTTCACTCAGTCCGTCGGAGTGCATCACCAGCGTTCCGCCGGCAGGCATCCGCTGTTCGTAGGTGCGCAGCTGGCGCATCTGGCTGCCGACGATCCCGGGATGGGAGAGCAGGTTCGCTCGGGTCCCCGTGGTGACGACGGAGGCGGCGATGTTCCCGATGCCGCAGAACAGCAGCCGCCCACCCGCCTCCAGGCGGGCCACGGCCACCGCGGCCCCACGGGTCCCGCGCAAGGCCCGGTGCACCTCCTCCACCACTTGCTCGGGGGTACGGCCGGCCCCTGTCCGAAAGGCATGGACGGCGGCCTGCGAGGCGCGCGCGGCCATCGGGCCGTGGCCGAGCCCGTCGCACGACATCACCAGCACCCCCTGCCCCGGCCCCTCAGCGGCACCGCGAACGAGCTCCGAGCGCTCGCCCGCCTGCCGCGACGAGCGCACCGGTTCCGCCGCGGCGTGCCGCGCGGCCCTGTGACCCGTTCCGGCCGCGGTCATGGCCGACCAGTCCGGCACGGCGCCGGAGCCGGTCAGACGGGATCCGCTCTGCTCGGCCGGTACCCGTGCGGCCTCCTCACCCGCACCCGCGTCGGTGCGTGCGGCCCATGCGTCACCACAGACAACCTCACCGCCGATGGGCCTCGTGATGCCGCCCACGACTGCCTCACCGGCCACCGAAGCCGGCAGGGGGCGGGGCCAGAACCGGGCCAGCTGCACGGTACCGACGCCCGGCACGGAGTGAACATCGAACCGGTCCGCCAGACGCTTCACCGAGCCCAGGCCGATGCCCAGAGTCCCGATCGTCGATACCCCGTCACGCAAGGCCGCCGGTACATCGGCCATGCCCGGCCCGGTGTCGAGCACGAGCACCTCGACACCGGCCACCGCGGGATCGCGCAGCACACGCAGCAGTACGGAGCCGTCGTTGCTGTGCTTGGTGACGTTCGTCGCCAATTCGGCGACGGCGAGCACCAGCTGGGCAGTGCGGTGCTCTCCCAGTCCGACACGCCGGCCCAGAGCGGCGGCCGCACCGCGAGCGGCGTCGGGCTGATCACGGAACCAGGCGACGTCCTCGCAGTCCAGCAGCAGCGGCTTGCCCACGGCGATCACCGGGCCCACTTGGTGATGGTGACGGTGGTGCCGCGACCCGGCCCGGTGTCCAGGACGAAGTCGTCGACCAGTCGCTTGGACCCGGACAGGCCAAGGCCCATACCGCTGCCCGAGGTCCAGCCGTCGGTCATCGCCAGGTCGGTGTCGGGGATGCCGGGCCCCTCATCGGCGAAGACCAGGCGTACACCGCGGCGACCTCTTTCCTCGACCAGTGCGGCCGTCATCGCGCCACCACCGCCGTAGATGAGGGTGTTACGGGCCAGCTCGCTGGCCGCGGTGATCAGCTTGGTCTGCTCCACCAGGGACAGCCTGCACTCCTGGGCCAGGGCGCGGACCATCTGCCGGGCCTGAACGACGCCGGCGTTGGCGGAGATCTCCAGCACCTGAGGGTCACGACCAAGGCCGCTCACTGCCCGGCCGCGGAATCCGGCGCCACGCCCTCATCCCCGAAATCACCCCAGGCATCCGCCGTCGTATCGGCCACCGCGTTCCTGCGGGCCCGTGCCAGGACCTTCAGGCCCTTGTCCAAGGTGAGCGCGGTGCGCACCCCGCCCAGCGAGAGCCCGAGCTCGACGAGGGTGATGGCGACAGCCGGACGCATGCCGACCACGACGGTCTGGGCGTCCAGCAGGCGGGAGATGGAGGCGATGGTGGACAGCATCCGGCCCACGAAGGAGTCCACGATCTCCACGGCGGTGATGTCGATGACCACCCCGTGCGCGCCGGAGTCCACGACCGCGGCGGCGAGGTCGTCCTGCAATTGCAGCACCGCCTGGTCGTCCAGATCCGTCTGGATGGACACCAGCAGTACTTGTCCGATCCGAAGGACCGGTACCTGCTCGCTCACCGGCTACCGGCCTGCGGGGCGGTACGCGAGAAGGTCACACCGGAGCGGCGCAGCGCGTGCCGCAGGGCGTCGGCGAGGGTGGCCTTGGTGACGATGTCACCGAAGTCGATCCCCAGCGCCACGATCGTCTGCGCGATCTGCGGCCGGATCCCCGAGATCGTGCACTCCGCACCCATCAGGCGCGCGGCGACGACCGTCTTGAGCAGGTGCTGGGCGACCTCGGTGTCGACCGCGGGGACACCGGTGATGTCGATGATGGCCTGCTCGGAGCCCGTGTCGATCAGAGCCTGGAGCATCTTCTCCATCACGACCATGGTGCGCGCCGAGTCCAGGGTGCCGACCAGCGGAACACCGATGACCCCGTCCCACAGCTTCACCACCGGCGTGGAAAGCTCCATCAGCTGCTCGGCCTGCGCCGAGATCAGCTCCTCTCGGGTACGCGTGTACACCTCGATGGTGAACAGGCCCAGGTAGTCCAGCAGGGCGGCGAACTTCAGGTACACAGGGACATCGCTGTCCTTGCCGTCCAGCGCCGGCTCCAGAACCTCCTTGAGCGCGAACACGCTCACCGCGGTCTCGGTCGGGGTGAACCCCTGCTGGGCCCGGGTCCGCGACAGCTCGGTCAGCAGGGCGCGGACCTCGCCGAAGGCCTCCGCACGCCCGTCCAGGTGTCCCTCACCCAGGGCGGCCACCAGGGCGCCGTACAGCTCCTGCAGTTCGCGCTGGACCTCTCCGCGGCTGACGCGCCCACCCAGCGAACCGGTGACCTTGTCCGCCCACTCCGAGGCCAGGTCCTCACCGCGAACCGACAACAAGCCGATCAGGCGATCCGATATTTTTTCATCCGCCACAGCACACATCCCGTTCTCAAAGGGACCGGCGGGCCCCTCCCGGACTCTAAGGCACCGTGCCGGACGAGTGATACCGCATCTGACATCGCGTGATCTTGCGCACTGGCGGGGGCGAATCACCGGTGGGCTGGAGCCCTGCCGACGACCGAGGGCCGGTGTGTGGCGGGCGGCCGGTCGCGGGTGATGGGGCGGTGGAGCTGATGGCGGGGAAGCGGGAGACGAACCCGGCGGGAGCGCTGCCCTCGACCCCGTCCAGCGGGTCGCCGCCGGCCGCGCTCACCGGCAGGTCGCAGCGCTGCGGTGCCGCAGGAGTGTCCGCGGGACCGGACGGCCGCCCCGGAAACGCGGGTGACCACATCGGTGGCCGGGCCGCGGACGATGCACTGCCTCGGAAGGCTGAGTTCTGCTGCCTCTCGCTGTGGGCGCGGCCGTCCGTCCTGCCTCCGGGGCCCGGGTTCCGCCGGCCGCTCCGCTCGACCAGTCCGGGTGCCTGTCAGCTCGGCGCCCGTGGCCTGCTCGTTCGGATGAACGGGTGACGTGGATCTGTCGGCCGGTCAGCAGCCGCTGCTACCAATGGTCTTGCGCCCGGGCCCGGGCCGGGAAGCATCTCATGGCCGTGCATGAACCGCATGCCTACAGGAACGGATTCCACCCATGGCAATCGCATTCCGCAGGACGCTCGCCCTCGCCGCGCTGGCCCTGACGGCCTCGCTCCTCCCGGCCACCGGGGCGGGGGCCTCGGAGACCGCCGCCCCGTCCCAGCGTGTCCCCGGCCGCTACTGTCTGGCCAACGCCTGGGGCACGCCGGACATCTCGAGCAAGCCGTGCGACAACGCCGACCGCGGCCAGCAGTGGACCGTCTCGGGGCAGCAGATCTCCCTCACCAACGCGCGGGGTTACTGTCTCGCCAACGCCTGGGGCACCCCGGGCATCTCCACGAAGCCGTGCGACCCCGCCGACCAGGGCCAGTACTGGTCCGTCTCGGGGCAGCAGATCTCCCTCACCTTCGACTCGGCCTACTGTCTCGCCAACGCCTGGGGAACCCCGAACATCTCGACCAAGCCGTGCGACAGCGCCGACCGCGGCCAGCACTGGGTGATCTTCAACAACCAGATCAGCCTCGCCCTCGCCTGAGGCCCACCCCACCGCCGTGCCCGGACCGCACTCAACAGCCCCGGACACGGCGGCCCCCACACCCTCACCGGTGACGCTCGCACCACGACCTAGATCGCCCTGGTCACCAGGCCCGTGACGCTGCGAGCCATCGCCCGCTGGATGCGCCACCACAGCGCCCGCGGGCGCATCCTCGGCAGAAAGCGGATCTCCCACCCGCGGACGCACGGTCTGCCCGGGGGAGCAGACACCGACGCCACTGTGCCGTCCACCGGACTCCGGGCTGATGCCCGTCCGGTGGAGCGCGCCGCATCGCCTGTGGGCACGCGCCGTGGTGCGTACGGAGGCGGAGGCCACGTGGTGCGTGGGAAACGCTCCGGCGGTGCGGCCTGCGGCGCGCCGATTCCGTCCACGGCGGCCCGCAGGAACGCCTTCCCCGGCGCTGACCGGGAGCCGCGCAGCACCCGCGTGCGGGCCCCGGCCTGTTCTGGCCGCGGGCCCGCACGCATGGTGGGGCAGGATCAGCCGGGCTGGTCGCCGGTGCAGCGGTAGATGCCGCCGCCGGCCGGCCAGCGGCGGCATCCTGGGCCTGACGTTCTCGGACCGGCCTGGGTGGAGCGACGCGACACCGCTGCGCACCACGGAACCGCAGCCTGACACCACCTGCGGCCCGAAACGGACCGGACATGCCACCGGGTCACGGGGGCATCATGTCCCGGGCCCGGCGCCAGGCGCCGCGCGTGCGCCCGGTTCCCCGCCCGGCCGGGCGGCTCCCGCTGGGCGGGCCTTTCTAGTCGCCTTGCTCGATGAGGCGGTCGGCGAGCTGTTCCACGACCAGTGCGGCGTCGCCCGGCTGCTGTGTCTCGTTGTAGCGGCCGATGAGGATGCTCTGGTTGGTCTTGACCAGGACGACGCCGGTGGCGCCCTTCTTGCCGTAGACCGAGCGGGAGTCCCCCTTGATCCCCATGTACTTGACACCGCTGACGGTGACGCCCTTGGCGAAGACGTCGGCCGGCTTCCTGAACAGTGCCACGATGGCGGCGCCCTCGCCGGGCTTGAGCAGCCCGGCGGTTGTCGCCCGGGTGTTCCCGTTCGCGGCGTCGATGATGGCCGCGGCCTGGACCCGGCCCGAACCCACAAGATCGTTGTCCACGTACGACTGCCAGGACATGGCATACCTTCTCTCGGCAGAACAGCGGTGAACCGAGCCCGGTCGCGGGTCACGGCCCGGGAAGGCTGCCGCTCTCCCGGCGTGCGGAAACGCACGGTGGGATCATGTGACTGGGAACTGACGCTCTGTCACTCGTCGGAGTGAACGGGCCCCGCATGTCCCGGCCACCCAGGCCTCCCGGTCGCCTCCGGTCGCAGCTGGGTGGGACGAAGGGGCACGGCCTGTCCGGCCGTGCCCCTTGCTTCACGGAAGATGTGCCCGTGCCCGTGCCCGGTGGTTCGGTCCGGCCGTGAGCGGCCCGACAGGCCCGATGGCGAGCGGGCTTTCCGATCCTCTTCCCGGCCCTTCGTCCCGCACCGGTCACGCTCGCGGTTGGTCGGTGCTGGTGTCCCCGCATACGGCATCCCTGGCCGGAAGCGGGGCGGGAGTGCAGCGTGGGTGTGATCGTGCGCACCGGTCATCCCCGGGAGCGGGTGGCCGACTTGTCCGGGGTGTGGGTCTAGCGGGGTGTGTGCCAGCTGAACTCGATGATGGCGTCGTTGTAGTCGGAGTCGTCGCCGTTCTCGGCGACGATGATCAGCATGTTGTAGGTGCCGATGCTGTAGGGCCCGCCGTTGTTGAGCTTGCTCGGCTTGCCCGACTCCCCGCCGTCGCTGTACGTGAAGGTGCCCTGGAGGGGGCTGCTGTTGGGGCGGGTGAGGGTGGTCGTCCCCTGCGGGGTGGCACCGGCCCAGGACGACATCCTGGACCTGCGCGCGCTGGGCCAGCGGTCCCGCACACTGGCGGGCATCAGAACCCCCAAGTCCGTCGACCTGCGCACGATCCGGCAACGCTGGCTGCGCGATCTGCTGCGGACCTGGACGATCCAGCAGCGCCCCGGAGCGGACGAGTTCGGCCGCACACTGCGCGGGGTGGAGCTTGCTTCCCGGGCCCGCGCGCCCCGCCCGGAGCCGAAGCACGGGCGGAGCTGGCGGTGGTGAGCGCCTGCCATCTCGCTGACGCCGCCACCCCGACGGCGTGGAGCACGGGCGCGGCCGAGGATGCTCTGGACGCGATCGGCGTCCTGGGCGCCGCCCTCTCGCGGATCAGCCCGGAGACCGCCGGGGCCCTCGCCGCCGTGGCGGCGGCCACCACCGCCGCGCGCCGCCACCTCGCTCTCCCCGCCGACCCCGACATCGCGCCCGCCTCCGGTGCCGCCGGAGGGCTGGACGCGGCCCGGCTCCTTGGAGACGGCGCATCCGATGGACTCGTGCGGTCCGCTTCAGGTCACACGTGCGTCCGTCCGGTTTGTGGTCGGTGGAGGTAGAACAGCTCGGGGTCGCCCTCGTCGAGGCCGTGGAGAAGGCCGGCCGGGATCCATCCGGCCTTCTGGAGCAGTCGCTGCATCGGCTGGTTGGAGACATTGGCCGAGGTGAAGAGCTTCGGTGTCGTGCACGAGGCGGCCGCAGCGTCCAGCAAGCGACGGCCAACACCCCTGCCGCGGGCCGACGGGGCCACCATGAGCATCGTGACGAAGCCCTGCTCGAAGAACGTGTACTCGACCACGCAGTAGCCGAGCAGGCCAGACGTGTCCTCTGCCACGACAACGAGGCCCTGCTGGCACCATCTTCGGATGCTCGCCCGTCTCCCGGCGTCACCTCCGACCGCGACCGAGTCGATACCAACCAGCGCGTCCGACTCCGACTCATGCGCGCTGCGCACAAGGAACCTGCCGAGG
This sequence comes from Streptomyces uncialis, assembly GCF_036250755.1. Taxonomy (NCBI): domain Bacteria; kingdom Bacillati; phylum Actinomycetota; class Actinomycetes; order Kitasatosporales; family Streptomycetaceae; genus Streptomyces; species Streptomyces uncialis. The sequence continues at coordinate 9,070,513 of NZ_CP109583.1, forward strand.
TCTGCCGCATCGTCCATGAGCCCATGCTCTCAGTTCGCCCCGGAGGCACGTCCCGCTCGCGAGCGCTGCACTGGAACGGCCCGCTGATGACGGGTGTGTGGATGGAGCTCTGCCCGGCCTGCGCCGCCCGCCGTCCCGCCGCCTCCGCGTTCATCCGCTGGCACCGGGACCCCGACCGCGACCCCAACGCCTTGCCCCGGCTGTTCGGGGACTGGGAGACCGAGACCCTGCACGACCACGGCTGGGCCCGTGCCCCGGAGCCCGCAACGCCGCCCGGCCCACCGGTTCACCCGCGTCTCATGCCGCGCGGGGAGGGCTGAGGCAAGGGGACCCGGACAGGCGCGGCCAGCACGTCCCGGTGGCGATAGCGGCTGGAGGGCTGACTGGTACGGACCTCGCTCGGTGTCCCGGGCTAGGGCACGGACAGGATCGCGTGTCCGCCGATGCGTCGCCAGATGATGTGCTGCTCGCCGGGGGCTATCGGCGGGCCGTAGGCCCACGTCGCGCGTCCCGGACACCTGGCGCCCTCGACCAGGAGAGTTCGTACACGCCCGGCATGGTCTGTACGCATTTCACGCGGAGCCCGGGACGGAAGCCCTGGCCGGTGCGGAGGTCGTCGACGAAGGCGTTGACGGTGTGGCGGAAGCCTGTCGTTGTTCGGGGGGGGGCCCCTATGGGTTTGGTCAAGCTGATGGGGCGGGTTGGGGTTCGTAGAAGGTGCCGTCGCGGAGCATGGCGAAGAGCACGTCGGCTCGTCGTCGGGCGAGGCAGAGGAGAGCTTGGGTGTGGTGTTTGCCCTGGCTGATCTTCTTGTCGTAGTAGGCCCTGGAGACCGGGTCGGCCAGGGCGGCGAACGCGGAGAGGAAGAAGGCCCGTTTGAGCTGCTTGTTTCCCCTCCTGGACGGTTGCTCACCACGGATTGACGAGCCCGAGCTGCGGGTCGCTGGGGCGAGGCCGGCGTAGGCGGCGAGGTGGGCGGCGGACGGGAACGAGCTGCCGTCGCCGACGTCGATGAGGATGCGTGCTCCGGTCCTGACGCCGATCCCCGGCATGGACGTCAGGACCTTGGAAAGAGGGTGGTCCTCCAGCAGTTCCTCGATCCGGGCGGCGAGGAGTCTGCGCTGGTCAAGAACCGCCTGGAGCGAGTTGGCGAGGCTGGGAACGATCAGTGCAGCCGCGCCGGTGCCCGGAACGACGACGGTCTGTTCATCCAGTGCCGTGAAAATGTCATCGACAAGACGCTCGGCCATCCGCGGGGCCTTCGGACGGATCAGCGTCACGAGCCGACGCCGTCCGGCCTTGCGTATCTGGGCGGGCGAGCCGAAATGGTCGAGCAGCCTGAGCACGGCCGGGTGCTGCACTCGCGGCCCCAGAACCCGTTCCAGCGACGGATGGATCTGCGTCAGCAGGCCCCGAAGCCGGTTGCTGATCCGCGTCGCTTCACCGGCCAGGTCGTCGTCGAAGCCGACGATCATCTCCAGCTCGGCGATGGTCTCGTCCTCGAGATCGACCGAGCGGAGCGTGTGAGGCATGACGCGGGCCGCGTCCGCGATGACGAACGCGTCGCGGGCATCGGTCTTGGCCTCGCCCGGGTAGAGATCGGCGATCCGCCGCATCGTCAGCCCCGGCAGATAGGCGACCGGGCAGCCCATGTCTCTCGCGACGGCCAGCGGCAGTGCGCCGATGGAGGCCGGCTGGTCGACCACGACGAGCACGGTTCCGTGCTTGGCCTGCAGTTTCCCGAACACCTCGCGGAGCTTGGGCTCACTGTTGGGCAGCCGCTTGTCGAAGGCTTTCTTCCCGGCCGGGGTGACGGCGGTGGCGTGGTGTCCGCCCTTACCGACGTCCAGGCCGAGGAAGGCGCCGATGCCGCTGATGTCGATCACGTGCGTCCTCCGGTCGTCCCTGCCGCCCGGCCGTCCCACGGCACCGATCGCCACATCCACATTACGAAGAGCCTCCCGACCTGCGGAAAGGCCGGTGGTCATGCCCCTAATTAGCGGTCTGTCGATGCCTCCGGGGCCGGTGACACCACCCCCCAAGACATGCGATCGACAGGGGGAGAAAGTCATGCCAACTCCGGAGGCCGGGCGCCCCATTGCGGGGCAACCAAAACGGTAATGGGGGGGGGAGGAGGAGGAGGAGGCGGTGGTGGTGGTCGGCGGTGAAGCGGTGCAGGGCCTCGTACGTGGGCACGTCGGTCTCCTCCGGGAAGCACGAAGCCCCCGGCGGGTGCCGGGGGCTGTGGGTGTTTCGCTCGGGTTGGGCCGGCTGGTGACGTGACCGGGGCCGGGACGTCTTCAGCCGTCGGGTGGGGGAGTGGCGTGTAGGTATACGCGTATGTCGTTGCCTGGCAGTGGTGGCATCGCCTCTCTCCACTCGACGGGGTAGAGCCGGTGGCAGTCTCGGGGGCACCAGCGGTCCAGGACGTCTTCTCGTTATGGGAATGGCGACTGGGCGCTGTAGAGCCGGTACACCAACTCCGTGTGGCCTGGTGGCAGAGAACGCAAGGAATCCCGGTTCTTGTCGTGTGCATGGGCGGGAGGGCGCACACCCCCGTGGCGCGGAGAGGTAGGGGCATTCGCTGGGGGAGCGGGCCGCACATGCGCTGGGCTGCCAGGCGGTCGTCGCCCGGATGCGCCCGCCCAAGCGACCCGTGCCGCGATCGCTGACCGAACTGCGCGCAGGCTACCGCGCCTCGGCGATACGGGCATTCGGCGCGTGCACCGTCTACCGTCTCGCCGAGCGGGCGGGGAAGGCGACCGTCACTCCGTGCTCGGGGCAGGGCACCCTCGGCGCGTCCGCCAGCTGCTGCAGCAATCGACCCTCGACGGTCAGTTGAAGTCCTTCGCACGAGCGTGGTCCACGAGCATCGCGACCAACTGCTCGGCCGCCGTCGCACCAGACACTTCATCGGCCGCTCCTGGACGGTTAGCGGCTCCACGGCGGTCTTGCTCATTGATCATGGGATACGCCGTTGATTAGAGACTCCCGAACCTCGTCGCCGTGATCGCCGGGCTCACGCTTCCGTACAACAACGAGTCCTACCGGGAGCGTTCAACACCAAGACCAAGCGGATCGCGCGCCAGATGGCGGACGGGCAGGCTTCACCCTGCTTCGCCACCGCATCCTCCTCGGATAGCAGCGCTCTCCGTCACTACCGAAAGCGAGACAGGCCCGTTGAATAGACACTCCCGCGTCGCTCAACGGGCGTCGATCCAGGTGCGGAGCAGCAGGCGGCGCCGCTCCGGGGCCTCGCTGTCAGTGAAGTCGGTCCGCCCGTGCACGAGCCTGCGATTATTGATGACCATCAACTGACCGCTGTTGAGACGCGCGAACCGGTACAGCGACGTGTCGGTGAGTACCTCGTCCATCGCGTCCAGGGCGGCGATCTGTTCAGCGCTGAGGCCGGGCACACCGGGGGTGGTGTGCCCGCTGTCGATGTACTGCCGCAGGTAGTTGATACGCATGCCGGCTGGCGTGTCTTCGAGGACCGGCCGCAGGACCGTACAGGGTCCGATGCCGCTGGTGTCGCGTGAGTCGAAGTGGAAGTTCTGCGCCAGGACCGCCAGTACTGCGGGTCGTGGCCGGAGCCGTTCGATGATGTCCTCGACATGTAGGAACACCGACTCGCCGCCGCTGATCGCCGGCCGATGGCAGTAGAGCGTGAAGTAGTCCGGTATATGCCCTGGCCGGTGCATTCCGTCGGTGTGCAGATGACCGCCGAACCGTGTGTCGGAGTAGCGCGCGGAGCGGCTCATGGTGATGTCGGAGCCGCGATCGCGGACTTCACGGATTCGCTCGCCCTCGAAGTCCTGGGGCATCACAGTGCCCAGTACGTGGGAGACCGCGATCAGCAGCGATCTCGCGTCGGTCAGTACCAGGTCCTTCGGAGCCTGGAGAACCAAGTAGCCACGGCCGTGGCGCAATTCGCGACGGGCGACTTCCCGAAGCGCCGAGGCGGCGGTGGCCGGGATGCCGCGATCGCGGATCTCCTCGACCGTCCTCGCGTCGAATGCGATGTCACTGCTGCTGGTCATGTTGCTCCCTACTCATGCGGGGAAGGCGAACTCAAGTCCTCGTGCGGGGCCTTCGCATCCGCGCTGCGGCGTGACTCGGTGATGCCGAATGCGGCGACCACGGCGATCGCGGCGGGAACGGCGGCCCACTGGAAGACAGTGCGCAGCGAGTCGCTGATCGCCGCCGCGGTAGCGTGCGCGGTCCCGGCAGGCATCGCGGCGAGGGCTTCGGGGGTGATCGCAGAGGCATCCGGCAGGCCCTGGACTGTGGCGGCGCTCTGCGTGTACAGGGCAGCGAACAGGGTCCCCCAGATCGCGACGCCGAGTACCGCACCGAAGGAACGGGCCAGCATCACGAGCCCCGTGCCGACGCCTAGGTCGGCCTTGGGCACGGCGTCCTGTGCGGCGAGGACGATGAGCTGCATGGTCATCCCGAAGCCCGCGCCCAGGACCACGACGGAAACGATCACTTGGGCGAGAGGGGCATCGTCCGGAATGAACGCGAGGGAGAGAACGCCAGCAGCGGCTAGCAGGGTGCCGAGCCGCGGGAACATCCGGTACGAGTCCCGGCGGCTCGCCAGTGCCCCTGCGGCGGTGGAGACCACGACGACCGTCATCATGAACGGCACCAACAGCAGCCCCGCTTCGGTCGCCTCGACGCGCAGCGCGTACTGCAGGAAGGTCGACAGATAGGTCACCACGATGAACAGCGTCATCGCCATTAGCCCACCCACCACCAGGGGGGCAACGAACCGGCGCTGCCGAAACAGGCGCAGCGGAACGAGCGGTTCCGCCGTGCGCAGCTCGACAAGAATGAACGCAGCCGTGGACAGCACCGCGACAGCCGCAAGGCCCAGAATGACTGGCGACGACCACGCGTACCGACTGCCGCCCCAGTCGAGCGTCACCAGAGTGCTCACCAGCATCAGGGTCATCACCGCGATGCCAGCGATGTCGAGGTGGGCACCGCGGCGCCGGGCGCCCACGGGGATGGTCGCCAGTGAGGCTGCAGCAATCAGGGCGCACAGCGGAATGTTGACGAAGAAGATCCATCGCCAGCTGGCGTACTCGGTGATGTACCCGCCGACCAGTGGGCCGACGATCGAGGCAAGACCGAAGACCGAGCCGAGGAATCCCTGGTATCGGGCCCGGTAGCGGGTGGGAACGGCCTCGGCGACGATGGCCAGCGCCAGGGTCATCAGCGCCCCTCCGCCAGCGCCCTGGAGAGCCCTCGCGCCCACCAACTGCCAGAGTTCCTGCGACAAGCCGCCGAACAGGGACCCGAGCGCGAACAGGGTCATCGCGGCGAGGAACACCGGACGGCGCCCGTACAGGTCGCCGCACTTGCTTGCGATCGGAGTGGCGACCGCCGCCGCCACCAGATAGGACGTGACGATCATTGACATACTGGTCAGGCCGCCCAGCTCGCCTGCGATCGTCGGCAATGCCGTCGCGACGACGGTCTGTTCGAGTGCGGCGAGCAGTACTGCGAGGGCCAGCGTCGCCATAACGACGCCGACATCACGCCTGCCCGGCACCGTGACGTCTTCCGTTGTCTCTGCCGAAGTCATTGCTGCATCATCCCCCTCCCACCAATGTGATCCGCCGATGTTAGACAGCCGAGCAGCGGCAGTCGGCTCAACCCGAAGCGCTCCTTCCACCCGTCGTTGCGCCGGCCGCCCTCCAGAACGGCACACCCGCTGAGCACGGCAGCCTCGATGGTGGACCGCAACATGACCTGGTAAGGGCTGAAAGACAGCTCGGCGGTCTCCACGGTGCCGCCCGCCCAATTATGGAAACGCCGTCCGTCGAGTAGCGACACCGAGGCAGCGACGATCTCGGTGCCCCGGCGGATCATGATCAGCCGTATGTGCGCCCGTAGCTCCATGCCGAACCGGGTGAGGTGCTCGATGTCGTACCAGCCGGGATTGCCATGCTTGGCGGAGGTGAGGCCGCACAGCCGGGCCGCCTCAGCCATGTCCGCCTCCTCAGGCGGTCCGACGGTGACGTGGTAGCCCGCGGCATGCATCGCCCGGGTGTGCCGGCGCATTTCCTGTCGGACCCGCGGACGCAACCGGGCCAGGTAGTCCTCGACGGAGTTCATGCTGCGGAGGTCGAGGACGTATCGCGCGTCGATGGGCTGCACGTCCGCCCCCACATCGATGAGCAGGTCGGCGAGGACATCGCCGGCGGGAACGTTCACGAACCCGAATGCCTGGGCGCCGACGTCGCGGGCGAGTGAGCCGAGCGCCGAGCGTACCGCCGCGAGCGTCCCGGGGTTCGGATCGACTGCAGGGAGACGCGAGTCGTAGCAGTGCCAGTTGTGGCTAAGCAGGAGCGGGCGCCCTGCGGGTGAGAACCCGGCGAGCAGGGACGGGCACACACCCAGCGGATCGTCCGCAGGCAGCAGGAACACCGGCAGAGCCACTGTCAGCCGTGATGTGCGAGTCGAGCGCACTCCGAGGAAGTACATGCCCAGGGTCGTCCGCAGCGGGTACGCCCGGTAGGCGTGCAGCAACTCGGAACGGTGGAAGATGGACGCCTCGCTACGTTCGACGACGTCGTTCCAACTGGGGTCCTCCAACAGGTGATCGCCGATCTCGACGACGGCCTCCGAAGCGGTCCTCATGCACGCGGAGACAGCTGGTCGGCGAGGGCGAGGCTCGTCGGGTGGACATCGCCCCAGACCGTGGGAACGAAGATCTCGTCGCTGGCCCGCACCACCTGGCCGGAACCGGACGTGACCAGGCGAAGACCTGGTGCCCACGACTGCTCGGAGTGCTCGACTACGTGGGGGACCGGGGTGTCCTTCTTAAGTCGGGACCACGTGCTGAGTGGCAACAGGCGTACACACGTGTGGCGGTTGCGGCCCAGTGGCGACACCGTGTCGGTGGAACCGATGACGCGTGGACGGAGGTCGGCCGAGTAGTAGCGCCGTGCCTCCTGTGCCATACGCTCGGCGGCTTCGGCGCTGCCGCGACGGGCCAGCTCGTCGCGCAATGCCAGGCGGGCGGCGCGATCGACGCGTTCCTCTGCGGCCTGCCGCAGCACCAGCGCTTCCGGTCGGGTGGCGGAACGAACCTCGTGCTCCGGGTACACATTGCCGGTGACCGAAAGTAGTTGAGCGAGCACGTCCTGGGCCTGTGCGGCGCGGCACAGTTCTTCCACCGTTGCCCAGTCGGTGCTTGCTGGCTGCTGAAGGATGGTGTGGAGATCGTTCACGTCCTTCATGGACAGCACGCTGTCGTTGAGCGCATGGGCTGCTATCAGTGCCAGCTCTGTCTCGCAGTCGGGCACCGTCGACCTGACACCCATGACGTCGGCAATACGCCATCCGGTCAGCGGCATGTTTCCGGCGTGCCCCACGGAGAACGGTCCGATGTGTAGATCTACTCGGCTTACCGGCGTTTCGTTGTCGGGCAGGACGAGGGTCAGCTGACCATAAAGATGACCGCCGTCGGTCCACTTCAGCCAGGAGAACTCGGTGGTGTCCCAGTCCCAGCCGCGTGCGCGCAGCATTTCGACGACAGACCAGGCCGAGGACCAGTCGCGTACGTGCAGGTCTATGTCGCCTTCGTGTCGGAGCTCGGGTCGCGCGTAGTGCTCCCGGAGGGACAGCCCCTTGATCACCTGTGCGTTGCGGGCGGCTGCGCCGGTCAGGACAGTGAGGGTCTCGTCGTGTGCTGCTGCACGCCGTTGCTGCTCCTGCGTGACGAGCGCCTCGAGGTGACCCAGCACGGCCGCGGTCCGAGAGGTGGGCTCAAGCAGGCGTACGTTCGCCAGGGCGGGCAGATAGACCCTGGAGCCTAGGATCTGGCCGTACAACTCGTCCGGATCCAGCGCGGGCAGCAGGTCTGCGGCCTCGCTGCGATGCTCGTCCGTGGCGTCCAGGCGGCCAAGCAGCGTGACGCATCGCCAGTAGAGACCGCTATTGTCAGGCATGGTTTACCCCTTCCCAGTTCGGTGAGTGCAGCAGGTAGCCGTCGATACGTCCGGCGCCGATCAGGGTGTCCGCATCGTCCTCGCTCAGGTCGGTGGCCCAGAGCAGCACGGTCATCGCGTGCACGTTGCGTATCCGCTCGGCGAGCGCGGTCCGTTCCACCCGCTGACCGTGATGCCCCATCGGGACGACCACGAAGTCCGCGGTTGCGCGGACCAGCACCGCGTCTTCGGAGCGCCAGCCGACGCAGTCGATCATCACTCCGACCGCCTGACCTGCCTGAGGGCTGCGGTTCGCTAGCCGCTGCCGCAGTACCGGCCAGGAGCCGGTAAGCAGCACACAGGGAGTCGATGACGGCTCAGCTTCGGTGGGGGGCACGATGTGCCCGATCGGGAGCGGTCCGGCCCCGGACGTGGTGGCCCGCGAGGAGTACAGGACCAGACCTGCAGGTGTCGTGCCCGGCGGATGCGGGCCGTCGGGCCGGATGACCGCGAGCCGGGTAGGCATGGTCAAGTGCCCGATGCGCAAGGGCTGTAGTCGGGGGGCGTCGTGGTCCGGCCGAGGCGCGGGCGCCGCCCGGGGGTCGGTGCGGACGCTGGCGAGCACCTTGGCGGTGAATGCTGGATCACGACGTCGCAGCCATCTCCAGGTGTTGACGTCCCGACGGGTGCGGAGCGCGAAGGCGAGCTGGTGGGCGGGGAGCCGAATGTGCCGGTCAATGTCCTCGAACCACTGCCTGCTGCTGTCCGCGTCGGTCTGCATCGCCTCGATTGCTGGACGACGCACGGACTCGTAACGCTTCAGAGCGGCCACGCTCGGAGTGTCATCAAGGGACTCGGCGAGGGCGTCGGCGTCCTCGATGGCTAGACGCGTACCGGAACCCACCGAGAAGTGTGTGGTGTGCGCGGCGTCGCCGATGAGGACCTGACGGCCAGTGTGCCATCTCCGGTTGGCGACAGTCCGGAAGGAGCGCCATGGGAACGTGCTGCACTGCAGCCGTACCCCGTGCAACTGGTCAGCGAACAATGCGGTTAGCTGCGTCTCTGCGACGCGGCGGTCCAGGCGGTTGAGACCGGCCGCTCTGAGGGTGCGGGATGTAGCCTCGACGACGACCGCGCTGTGCTTCGGCCCGTACGGGTAGACGTGGGCGACGAACGCTCCGTGCGGCGTCCTGCGGAACCAGAATCCGGGCGTGAGAGCGGCGTCCGTTCGCATCCAGAGGTATTGCGTGAGTCCATCGCTGAGCGTGGTCGCGTGCTCTGCCTCGCGTGCCTGGCGGACCCGGCTGCCAGCTCCATCTGCGCCGACGAGGAGGTCCTCGCGGCCCAGTCGCATGCTGGGATCCCAGGGCCTGGTGTGGACTTTGGCGCCCAGGTTGCAGGCCCGACCGCGCAGGACGTCGAGCAGGCGCTGCCGTTCGATGCCCAGGATCACGTGTCCCCCGGTGATCAACTCGTGGTCGCCGACCTGGAGTCGCACGGTGTCCCAGATCTGCGCGACCGAGCGGATCTGCTCGGCACTGATGGGGTCTCGCACTGCAAGGGCTTCGACGAATTCGGAGTCCAGGACGATGCCGACTCCGCCAGCGGCCGGAGCATCGTAGACCTCAACGTCCAGACCGGACCCGCCGCGCAGCAGGTTCACGGCCAGGGCGAAGCCGGCAGGGCCGCCGCCGACGATGACGCAGCGTCGGAAGGTCACCGGACACGCACCAGATCGGGAGCGAAGAGAGACGAATTTTTGAGCAGGTCTGCGAGGCGGGTGCCAGCGCCTGGACTGGCACCAGTGAAACTCGCCCGTAGGGAAGGACCATCGGCAAGGAAGTCCGCACCAGGGCTTAGCTTGATCGAATGCTCGGCAAGGTGGCGCAGTGCAGTCTCCTCGTCGACGTTGGGACGGGGACGGATCAGCACGTGCGGACCGGGAGCCGTGCCGAGCCCAAGGCGCTCGTGGAATCGAGTGGCGGCGGTGAGCGTTGGCGCCACTGTCGCGTCGATGAGGCCGTCCAGGCCGCCGCGACGCAGGAAGAGCCCCCAGGCTCGCTGCCACACTGGGGAGGGCGTGGTGCCGAGCATCTCCGCAGTGGCCCGGCCGAAAAAGTCGGCGCTGTCCACCCAGCCGAGGCGTACACCGTGGCCGGTTAACTTGTGCAGGGTGCCGAGGCGGTCCGCTCCTGGGACGGGTGGCTCTGCGCCGAACCAACGGTAGGCCTCGTTGACGATCACCCGGTGGCCGGAAGTGGTCAGCCGCGTCAGCGTATCCCGCTCGCCGACCGTCAGGGTCCGGCCGTCGGGGTTGCGAAACGGCGAGGTCAGCCAGAGGGTCGAGGCCGGCGGACGCCGGAGCAACTCGTCCCAGGAGTGCAGGGACACGTCCGCCCCGGCCGCGCGCAGGGTGTGCAGCACGCCTGGAAAGGTCGGCCGCTCAAGGGCGATGCGGCGCTTGGTGCGGGCATAGGTGAGGGCGGTTGCCCGAACGCCCGCCGTGATGGTCAGCCGTTCTGGATCCGTCCCGAGTAGGCAGCCGAGTTCCTCTCGAAGCACCTCGTCGCCCTGGGGAGCGGGCTGTTGCCACAGCGTCACCGTGCGGGCTGCGGCATCCATCGCCTCCGCGAACACATCCCGGGCGCTGCGAGGCCAGCGCGGCGGGGGCCCGCTCAGGTCGGCGGTCACAGCGGCCGAGCGGCGACGGGGGCGAACACCGCGCCCGTGGTCAGCACGGCGTCCTCCCAGGGGTCGAGTCGTAGGCCGTGCCAGGCCAGGACCCGTCGGACGGTGTGCAGGTCGGCGGCCGGAGCACAGCCGTCGAAGGCCATGCCCAGGACGGTGGCCGCCTCCGGGGGATGTACCTGTTCCGCGCTCAGCGCATCCTCCAGGAGCTTGCCTGAGAGCGGATCGCCGATCGTTGCGTCACGCACCAGCCGGTCGGCGAGTGTCCTAGCGGCGGGGGACAGCTGAGCCCAGACGGCGGCCGTCAGCCGCGTACGGACACCGCCGAGCACCGCGGCGTGGTCCCTGTACTCGCGAGGGCCGAACTCTAGAAGCTGCAGGACCGGTTCGACGTCACTGCTGCAGTAGAGCGTCGGGTCGGTACCACCGGACAGGACGGGGCATTCGGCGGCAGCGGCCTGCGGGCTGTCGGAGGTGTGCACGAGGTTGAGGACTTTGTTAGTCGCGCCGAGGTCGTGCCGTATGGTCCCAGGCCGGGCGTGTGACGGTTCGGCGTCGCCCTTGAGATCCTTGGCCTGCGCGTAGAAGTCGTCCGCGGACCTGCCGAGCTGGTCGGCTAACACGATCATCAGCGCCGGTCCCAGGCGGAAAAGCGCATCCAATGCCCGGTACCGGTACACCTTGTCTGCGGTCAGCTGCTGGAGCTCGCTCATCCGGTCGATCCGGTCCGGAGTTACGGTGGCGAGGCGCCAGCCCACCGGCTCCAAGCCGATCTCGGCGAAGCGGCGCAGCACGTCGCGGACCAGCCGTCGGACGATGCAGTCTGGGCTGACCATCACGAAGACCCGGTCTTTCCAGCTTGTGGGGTCATCCAGCATGGGTCACCCCGCTTGCCACCGCGGTGCTCTGCTCTCCGGCGTTGAGCCGGAGGCCGGCGGCCCACACAGGATCCTTGCGACAGCCCCGCCGGACCTTTGCGTCCCAGGAACCGAAGCCGTAGTGGATGCGGCGTATCCCGGCCATGGGGGCGCGCGCCGCCGGATGGTAGAAGCCCGTGCTGAAGTAACTGAAGCGCGACAGCCCGCCGACGTAGTCGGTGCCGGTCAGCACTGCGCTCCAGTCGGCGCTCTCGCGGACGAACAGCATGAAGTTGACCAGACGTCCCTGCGAGCGGGCTGATACGAGCAGCGTCTCCTCGGGGGCGAAGCGTTCCCGGATCTCCGCGATCATACGTCTCTCCTTCTCCGGTCGAGGTGTCCCGCCGTACTTGGCCACCAAGGCGCAGCGTAGATCGGCCAGTTCGCTGGCAGCCTGAGCGAGGTCTTCCTCGGCGACCATGACCTGTTGCTCCGCCAGATGCCGCTGTTCGCGGCGGATCGCGGTCCGCCTCTTGTAGCTGTGTGCGGCCAGGTACCCGTCGAAGTCGGCCCATGTGATGTCCAGTACGCAGGAGGAGGCAAGAGGGACGACCGCCGCGCCCGCCGACGCCAGCGCCCGCAGCAGCGGCTGTGCCGCACTAGTCAGGTACAGGAAGGACAGAGCGGCTAGTCCTTTGTCGGCGGCCCAGTCAAGGAGAGCGGCGACGAACCGATCGAGTGTCTTCGGATCGCGCGCCAGCGGACCGACGGGCCGGGTGTGCCAGTTCGGGTGCATCATCATCAGACCGGGCAACACGTCCGAGGTCTGCAGGCCAGCCCACGGGTGAGGGCCCTCGGCGATCAGTCCGACGTCGGTGCACCCGCCGGACAGGATCGCGAAGGGGTCGGAACGACGGTTGGCCGGCGGGTCGTCGAGGACCGTGCCGCCGAGCGCCACCAGCGTATCGTCGCCATCACAGAGAGCGAACGTGCGGAATGCGCTGCCGAAGCGGGCGATGCCCAGCCGCATCGACCTCTCGGACGTGCCGACCCGGTCATCGCCCACCCAGCGGTCCCAGTCGGACGGGATTCCCGGCCACACCTGCAATCGGGTTGTCATGGCTTCCTCCGTCCTGCACGCTGGCGGCGAAGCGGCGCGCAAGCACGTCGGTGGCGAGCGTGGTGCTGGCGCGCGCGCCCGTTGAGGGACTGTTCTCGGCGATACGGACGTGCAGCAGCACCGGGCCGCGAGAGCGCAGGATCGGTTCCGCCGCTTGCAGCTCCTTGGCCGTGCCGACCGACACCGCGTGCAGGTATCCGCACGCCTTGGCGACTTCGGAAAACTGTGTGGAGGCGGCGCTGGTGATCTGGCCGCCGGTCGACTCGTACCGTCCGTTGTCTAGAACCACGTGCACCAGATTGGGCAGCTTGAGGTGGCCGACCGTCGACATCGCCCCCAAGTGCATGAGAGCGCTGCCATCTCCGTCGAGGGCCACCACACGGAGCTCCGGTCGGCGCAGTGCCACCCCCGCCGCAACCGAGATGGCATGCCCCATCGCGCCTTGGAGATAGAGGTTCCCAGGCTGGTCGCATTGAGCAAACAGATCGCGGGAGATATAGCCGGTACTGCTGACGAAGCGGGCGTCTGGGAACAGCCGGCCGAGCCCGGTTATGGCATCCCCGCGCTGCAGTGACCGTGTCTCAGAAGCGTTTCGGGGGTGCGGCTTGTCTCCCGGGATGCGGCTTGGGACGAGGATAAAACTCGGGAGCCCAATGCGCCGCTCCTCCTGGATTCTCATCAGCATCTGCTCGAGATCTGTCGCCGTGCCCGGCAAGAGGTAGTGGGGCAGACCCAGTTGTTCCAGCAGAGGGATGGTCGTGCGGCCCATTACCTCATGTTGGGGCTCACCGGCGTCGGCGGTCGGCCAGCCCCGCATAGTCATGAAGGTAAGAACAGGGATGCGATAGGGCAGCGCCAGTGAGGTGAGCGGATTGACGAGGTTGCCGAAGCCGGAGTTCTGCACAAACAGTGCCGCCTCGTCACCCGCCAGCATCATGCCCACGACCGTCGAGAACCCGGCTCCTTCATGGACCGCAGGCACGTAGGAGAAGCGGGTGTCGTCGGCTACGCGGTCGTATACCCGGGAGAGATAGGAGCAGGGCACACCACAGAGCTGATGGCATCCGATCCCGTCCAGTGCGTCGAGCAACTCCTCCGCCGTGATCACGCGGGGCCACCCGTCTCTGGTGCAATGCGGCGGAGGCCGACCGACGCTGCAGGCTTCGCCTGCCGCAGATCGTCCGGCCGGTGTGCCCCGAGTACCGTCATGATTTCAGCGGTGCCGTGGATGAAGTCCTGCAATACACCTGTGATGGATGCGGCGCCACCCGCCGCAAGGGCGTCGAGCACGGGCCGTCCCAGGAGTACCGCACGGGCGCCGAGCGAGAGTGCGACGGCAACGTCTGCCGGACGGCGGACGCCGGAGTCCAAGTAGACCGGCCCAGCGCCTGCGACGGCCGCGACCACGGCGGGTAGCGCCTCGATGCTGGTTATTGACCGTTCGAACTGCCGGCCACCGTGGTTGGAGACCACGACACCGGCGGCGCCGACGTCCATGGCGTGTAGCGCGTCGGCAGGATGCAGGATTCCCTTGACCAGGACGGGCAGCCGGGTGCCAGCAATCAGCGCAGCCACGTCAGCCCAGGTGGTATCGGGATTCGGGAACACCTCGTCGAGTATCTCGCGGGGGGAGCAGCCGGTCTCGGCGGCCATATTCCGTACAGGCGCGCTGTTGACCAACGCGGGCGGGGCTGCGGCGAATCGCTCGAAGCGGTGCGCGAGGTCGCGCGGCCGGTGGCCGACCGCAGGGACGTCGACGGTGACCACGATCGCCTGGAAGCCGAGGTCTTCGGCCTCGTCGATCAGATGCTGGTTCAGCGCCGCGTTGCGTGTCAGATAGACCTGGCGCCACCGCAGCCCGTCTCCTGCAGCCGCGACGACTTCGGCCGCCGAGGCGGAGGAAAACGTGGACAGGCAGAAGCCGAGGCCTGCGGCGGCGGCCGCGGCTGCAGCTGCGGCCTCGGCGCGTGGGTGGAGCAGCCCTTGAAGACCCATCGGTGCGACGAGCACCGGCGCCACGATCGTCCCGCCGGTCACAGCGGTGGTCGGGTCGCCTGATGCACCCGTCAGGACGCGCGGTACCAGCATCGCCGTAGTGAAGCCCTCTTGGTTGCGAATCATGGTCGACTCGTCGCCAGCGGCGCCGAAGCAGTAGTCGAGCGCGGCCGGGTGCGGCACCGGGGCGGTGGGCCGGGCGGCAGGGGGCGGCTGCGTCGCATTGGTGGCCGCGTCGTTCACCGCGGATTCCATTCGTGAGCGCCGGTCAGGTCAAAGATTTCGTCGAGTTCGGAGAGCTCGTCGGTGATGTGGTCCAGGCGCCGAGAACGGCCGAGTGTAGTGAGCATTCGCGTCACGCCCCGGACCGTGGCACGCGACACCACATTGGCGTAGACGACTGCGTTGGCACCGAGGTCGAAGAATTCGTCCGCCGACGTCTCGGGCAGCGAGGTTGGAGCGAGCACCAGGGGTGCTTTGCCCGCCACTCTCGTGACCACCTCGGGGAGCTGGTCGGCGCAGCGACCGTTGCACTGGACGAAGACGGCGTCGGCACCGGCCCCGATGTAGGCCTCGAGTCGGCGGACCGCTTCGTCCGGGCCTAGTCCCGCTGTCAACGCCTCGGTGCGGGCGATGATCTTCAGTCCGGTCTTCCGGCCCATTAGACGTGACAATCGTTCGGCGAAGGCCTCGGAATGTTCCAGTTTGCGATCCTGCGTGGCGTACAGGGAGTTGCGCTTGGGGAAGGCGTTGTCCTCGATGCAGACAGCGTCGGCGCCGGCTGCGGCGAACATGTCGAGGGCACGTACGGCGGTCTCGTCGCTGCCGTAACCGTTGTCGGCATCGACGAACACGGGCAGATCGCAGCCCGAGCGCACGGCACGGACAGTTTCGGCCATTTCGGTGCTGGTGATCAGGTTGATGTCCGGCAGTTGGCGGTAGGTGGACGCCTCGAAACTGCCGACCCAGGCCAGATTGAAACCTGCGCGCTGTACCAACGACGCTGTGAGTGCGTCGTGCGCGCCCACTCCAATGAGCCGGGCGGAAGTGGACAGAAAAGGTTCTGACGGCTGCTCGCGCAACGCTTCCCCCAATGATTTGGCGCACCCTGGACATGCCGGGCAGCAGGTGGCTCCGGAGATTAACAAACGTCGCCAAGCGATCGCCAATGAGTCACCAATTGGCACCCTTAGGAACCGGCACTCTGGACGCCTCGAGAAGATCCAGCTACCCTCCACAGACGCTGTCGATGAACGGGGGAACTGTCTCGACTGCCCGATTCGTCGACCTTTCCGTGAAGGGAAAGGGATCCGTTTTGTCGCCTATGAGCGCACGGAACGCAGAATTCCAGAGGGGCGGGCGAGCGATGGTTATCGCCACCTGCCGGACGGAGATCGACTGGCCGATGCTCAGTGCGGGCTCCCGGCACACTCTTTCCGAGTCATGGTTGAGCGTCGCCGACGGTCGGCTGCCCGAATCTGTGGGAATCGCCTTGGTAGATGATGGAACGCAGGTGGCCATGATGGGCCGGGTGGTGCCGACGGCTACGGATAATCAGTTTCTCGACCCATACCTGCCCGCCGCGCAGCAACTCGGGAATCCGGAGCGCATCTTCCCTGCGATGGCTTTCATGTACCCGAATTACGATGCCTATCCGATAGGGCCGGGTTCCGCCGCACCCCGGCGGCTAGCCGAGTTTGTTTTCGGCGTCGAGCGCCTTGCCACTGAACGCGGGATGCGGAGCGTGGTCTTTCAGTATCTGGGTCCGGAATCGGATCTACTGGTTGATGCGTTGACCAATGCGAAATTCCAGGTCTATACAGTCGCGCAGCGCGCTGAATTGTCGATCGAATTCGCCGGAATTGGCGACTATTTATCCGGGTTCCCCAAGCGTCGACGAGATAAAATCAAGCACGAGATAAGAGTCATGTCTGAGGCGGGCGTCGCATTTTCTGTCCGGCATTTACAGGAAGATGAGAAACCCCTGATAGATCTACGCTGCGCGCTCGTAGAAAAGTATCGCGGAAAGAGCGATTCCGAGCGGGAACGGGGATGGTTCGACAAAGTCCAACGGTCGTTTCCCGGTGAAGACATTTTCGTTGTGACCGCTGAGGCCGACGGACACACACTTGGTTTCACCCTCTTCGTTCGTACGGCGGATCGGCTGACTGCTCTGCTCACAGGCACCGACTACCACCACCCACGGGCCGACTACGTCTACTTCGGCACGTCGTTCTACGCCGCCATCCCGCTGGCCGTCGAGGTCGGGACCCGGGTTATCGAGTACGGCATGGGTTCCGAACAGGCTAAACAGTCCAGAGGCTGCCTCTTAAGTCCCCTGCGCTGGGCGGTCCGCGACCTTTCCGGCGAAGTACCCGCAGCCGTACGCCGAGTCTAAGGAGACCCCATGCCGGACCCTCAACAGCCGAATGCGGACCTGTTCGGTGACGCCTTTGTCGACAATCCACATGCCACCTACGAGATCCTGCGCGAGCAGGGGCCAGTCTGTTCCGTAGTGCTGCCCGATGGACTACCGGTGTACTTCGTCACCCGTTACGCCGAAGCGCGCGCGGCATTGAATGACGACAGACTGGCCCACCACCTCGCGCACGCCGCACCGGCGATGGCCGCCGCAGGGATGCCGCTCGACGAGGACCGGGTGCGCTTCGGCGGCTCGCACATGCTGCACAGCGACCCGCCAGAGCACGGTCGGCTCCGGAAGCTGGTCAACCGCGCGTTCACACCGGCACGGGTCGAAGCCATGCGGCCAGTCGTCGCGAGCCTGGTCGGGGAGCTGATCGACCGGCTGCCCGAATGTGGCGACGCCGATCTGGTGGAAACACTGGCCTACCCGCTGCCGGTCCTCGTGATCTGCGAACTTCTTGGCGTACCGCCAGCCGACCGGACGGACTTCCGGCAGTGGTCGGACGCGACCCTGGCTTCCGACTTCATCACCGACCTGCCGATGTCGCGGGCGGAAGGGAAGCGCCTGCTGCAGAACTACATGACCGAACTGGTCGAGGGGAAGCGCAAGGACCTGAAGGCTGCGGATCCGGAGCAAGCGCCGGATCTCATCACCGCGCTGATCCAGCTACGCATGCGGGATGGCGATGACGCGCTGACCCAGGACGAACTGGTCGCCACCGCCTTTCTGCTTCTCGTGGCCGGACACGAGAGCACGGTCAACTTCCTCAGTACGGCGATGTTGAGCATCAGCACGGACCCGGAACTGGCCGACACCCTGCGTCGCCGACCCGAGCAGATGCCGCTCGTGGTCGACGAGTTTCTCCGATACGACGGCCCCGTACAGCGCGGAACCATCCGCACCGCGCTCGCGGACATCGAACTCGGAGGCGTGACCATTCCGGCCGGGAGCGTCGTCAGCGTGGGCATTGCCTCCGCGAACCGCGACGCATGCCAGTTTGCCGGCGCCGATCGTATCGACTCGGAGCGCGTCGACAACCCCCACCTGTCCTTCGGCCACGGACGGCATTTCTGCCTGGGGGCTCCCCTGGCCCGATTGGAGGGCGACGTGGCACTGAGCGCTCTACTTGCCCGCTACAGCGTCATCGAACTCGCCACGGGGAGGGCCGAGTTGCGCTGGCGACGCAGCTTCCAACGCGGCTTGGAGTCGCTGCCAGTCCGGCTCGAACCGGCGAAACCGAACTGATGGACACCTGGCCGACTGGAGAGCTGCCCGGCACGCCCTGGGGTCATGTGAACTTCAAGAATCGGAGGGCGAATGCAGGATAAGCCCACAGCAGGGCTACAAGGGCAAGCGTTACTGGAATTCCGGATTCTGGGGCCTGTGCAGATGCTGGTCGGCGGCCGACCGATCCCCCTGGCTGGCACCATGCAACGCGGCCTGCTGGCCGCCCTGCTGCTGTACGGCAACCGCACCGTACCGATAAGTCACCTCAACGAGGCACTGTGGGCGACCAAGCCTCCGCGGACGGCGAAAGCCGGACTGCAGTGGCAGATCTCACGGCTGCGGAAGCTGCTTGACAACGCCGACCCGGACGGTGAGCGGCTCCGCTTTCAGCCACCAGGCTACATCCTACGCGTGGAGCCCGCCGAGCTGGACAGCGACCGCTTCGCCACGCTGGCAGCAAGCGGCAGCACCGCGCTAGCCCAAGGGGACCTCGAGCGGGCGGACCGCGATCTACGGGCGGCGACAGGGATGTGGAATGGTAAGGCACTCGAGGATGCCGAGGCGCCCAGGCTAGCCCGAGAGAGAGACCGCTGGCACACCATCTACATGGCAGCCCTGGAAGACCGCCTTGAGGTCGACCTCCGCTTCGGCCGCCACTACCAGCTGCTCGGTGAACTCGACGAGCTCGTCTCGGCGGACCCGCTGCGAGAGCGGCTCAGGGCCTTCCAGATGCTCGCGCTCTACCGCTCCGGCGACCCGGCTGGCGCCGTCAGGGTCTTCCACGAGTGCCGGAACACCCTCGTTGAGGAACTGGGGCTCGAACCTGGTGAGGAGCTGCAGCGGCTGCTGCGTTCCGTACTGAACCGCGAGACCCAACTCGACTTACCGAGTGGTAACCGTGCGATCGCACCAGTGCAGGTGCCTGCCGAACTGCCAGCGGATATTCCCAGCTTCACCGGCCGCGAGTTCGAACTGGCAGCTCTGGACACACTGCGCTCGGGTGGCGAGGACTTGCAAGCGCCGATCGCGCTGAGCGGACCCGCTGGAGCTGGCAAGACCGCGACGGTCATCCGCTGGGCACACCGGAACATCCGGCAGTTCCCTGACGGCCAACTGTTTGCGGACATGCGGGGGCACTGCCCCAACTCACCGGTGAGTCCGCTGCGTATCCTTACCCGGTTCCTGCACACACTCGGCCTCCCCAGACGTGAGATTCCAGACTGTCCGGGCGAGGCGGCGAGCTTGTACCGCACCATGCTGAGCAACCGCAAAATGCTGATCATCCTCGACGACGTGTACAGCGCCGAGCAGGTACGCCCTCTAGTACCCGGCCACCGGTCAAGTCTGCTCGTGCTGACCAGCCGACACCGGCTCAGCGGTTTGCAGGCCCGGGACGGGTTCCAACACCTAGGGCTCCGCGGTCTGAGCACTCAGGACTCACAAGCGTTGATGGAACGGCTGCTCGGCTCGGAGCGAGTGGCTGCTGAACCGGAGAACGTCGCCCGGTTGAACCACCTGTGCAGCGGGCTGCCGCTGGCCTTGCGGATCGCAGCCACCCGCCTGCGCCGTGAGTCCCCGGGCGAAGTGGGCGATCTGCTGAACGGCCTGTGTGGAGTGGACGGCCTTCGCCTGTTGGAGGTGGGCCAGGACGCCGGGGCGTCGGTACGAGTGTCGCTCGACCGGTCGTACACCCGGCTGCGGCACGGCGAGCAGCAGTTCTTCAAACGGCTCGGCCGGGGCTTCCCGCAGCAGATCAACTCGTGCTCGATCGCTGCGGAGTCAGCGATGGGCGAAGTGGATAGTGGGCGACTGCTCGCTTCACTCGCCGAGGCCAGCATGATCCTGCCGATGGCGCCCGACCAGTACGAGATGCCGGATCTGATACGGCTCTACGCGCAGGACAAGGCACGCCGAGAGAGTCAGCCATCCGAGACCACGATGCTGGAAGGGGCCGACCGATGACGACCGCGAACGGGGCTTCACCGGATATTGAGTTCTTCTCCCTGTACGAAGAGGTCCGCGAGCCCGAGCTGGGGTCACCGGATCTGAAGGGGTCCTTGTCGGCTCGTGCGGCCCGGGTCTGCTCTCCCATTACGGCCGCCTCCGGGTTCGGCTGGCACATCTACCCGCCGGTCGATTTCGCGGTGCGCTGGGACGGCTTGGGCAGCGAGTGGTCCCTGCTCGACGGAAACGACCCGGTCGCCTGGCAGTCCCTCAGCGGTGCCCAGGACGGGATGCTGCCGCAGGCAGCCGCCGTCCGGGCCTCAGCGGAGAAGGCCGGGCTTGAGGGTGTGGACGTGTTCGACAAGTACGGCGGTGCGCCGCCATTCATCCAGGCCGACCCGCGCAACCCGCACATGTTGGAGGTGATCACCGGACTGCTAGCCCGAACCCCGGCGAACCTCTGGCTGCTCGTGCGCGACGTCCCTAACTGGCCGCGGGCGGGCGATCACCAGATCCTCGAAGGCATCATCGAAACTGACTGGTACCGCGCCTACTTGCCGACGATGGTGCGCCTGACCCAGCAAAACCGCATAGTGCGATTCCACCGGCACATACCGATCATGGCTGTCCAGCCGATCGCCCGCAGCACCGTGCAGATGGCACGACGCCCGGCGGCGACGTACCGCGGCGTTGCCAATTTCCCAGACGGCGTCTGGAAGGAGTTCGTGAGCTGGCGCAAGCGCAAGCAGGACCCACAGAACCGTGCGGCGTACGTCCGCGAGCAGCGAGAACGCAACAAGAAGGGTTCTAGGTCGCGCCCCGAACCGGAGCAGCCCCCCACCGCCGACTGACTCGAGGAGGATTCGATGGTCCGCAAACACGTGGTGACCAGCGGCGGCCGGGTGCTGCTGCTGGAGGAGATGACGAAGGACCAAGCACGCGACATAGCGCGCGAATTCTATCGGGAAGTGGGCGGCGCGAACTTCTTCCAAAGGCTGTGCTCGGCCTTCTACCAGCTGGCGACGGCGGATCCGGTGCTCGCGCCGATGTTCCCCGGCAAGGCGGAGGACCATGCGCGCCGGCTGGCCGACCACTTCAACCGGATGTACGGCACACCAGATCTGTCCGAAGGCTGGGACCAGCGCTTCCTCGCCTCCCATCTGCATGTGGTCATCGGTAACCAGCACCGGCGCCGGTGGCTGACGCTGATGCGCGCAGCAGGTGAGGAAATTAATGCTCCTGACCCCTGGTTCTCCGACTTTATGACAACCATGACCAACGGAAGCGGTGCGATCACTGCGGCGAGCCGGGGAGCCGCGATAGCCCGCGGCCTCGATCTCGACCGTGAGGGCACCGTGATTGGCCAGCGCCGAACCAGCGCAGCCCCAGCGACGAGCGACGAGGAGAACCTGCAGTGAGCCAGACCGGAACGGGTACCACGGGCGCCTACGAGCACTGGGACCAGCAATGGCGGCAGGATCCGGCGATCGCAGAGTGGTCGCGGGCCGACCCCGACGTCGTCGCCGTCGGCACTCGCATTCGTGACCGAGGCGGCCAGCGCAGCCTGGACGTCGGCTGCGGGGTCGGACGGCACACGCTGGCGCTGGCGAGTCTCGGCTTTGAGTCTTACGGCGTCGACCGCAGTGAGGCTGGCCTCGAGCGCGTCCTCCAGGAGGCCAACCGCCGCGGAGCGACAGTTGAGTTGCGGTCCGCCGACATGACTTCCTTGCCCTTCCCTGGAGGCAGTTTCGACTTCGTCGTCGCCTGGAACGTCGTCTATCACGGCACCGCCGAGGATGCCGCCCGGGCGATCGCCGAGGTGACACGGGTGCTGCGCCCGGGCGGCCGCTACCTGAGCACCATGTTGTCCAAGCGCAACGTTGAGTTCGGCAAAGGACAGGAGATCGCAGCCGACACCTTCGTCCAGCCGGGCGGTCCTCAGGACAAAGCCCACCCCCACCTGTACTGCGATGCCGACGACCTGCTTGCACTGCACCCTGGGTTGGCCCTGCTGTCCGCCGTGGATCGCGAGCACAGTGCCTCCGGCTCGTACCACTGGCATCTCCAGTTTGACAAACCCGTCAGTATCTGAGGCACACCGACCGCAGCTCCGTGAAAAAGTCCATCACCTCGGGAGAGCACTCAGGAGGCCCGAACTGCGACATCTTGGTGCCCATGTGAGGCATGTGTGCGTACGCCCCCACCGTCGGGCGGTTGACGTGCACCATGCCTGCCTTCAGCCGCTGCACCGTATCGTGTGCGCTTGCCAAGTCGCGGGTGAACACGGCGGCGGACAGCCCATAGGGAACGGAGTTCGCGATGCTGACAGCCTCGGCCGCGCCCTTGGCGACGATGACCGATACCACTGGTCCGAATACCTCACCGCGGACGAGATCCGAATCGGCCGGCACATCAGACATCACCACGGGGCGCATGAAGTGCCCGGCGGGCAGTTCTGCGGGCAGCGGCTCGTCACCCGAGCGGATCCGCGCCCCGTGGGCACGTGCCTGCTCGACGGCGGAGCGGCACCGGCGCAGCGCACTGTCGCTGACCACTGGTCCCATGTCAGTGCCCGCGTTGTCCGCCGGGCCCACCCGTAGTCGGCGCGCACGCTCCACTAGGGCCGTCAGCAGCTTGTCAAAGACCGCAGTGTCCACGATGACCCGGCTCGTGGCGCTGCACCGCTGCCCGGCCTGCCCGAATGCTCCCGAGACCACGGCGTCGGCGGCCGCGTCCAGATCGGCGTCGGGCAGCACCAGTACTGCGTTGTTGCCGCCGAGCTCCAACTGCGTGGGCAGCAGCCGCGGCGCCGCCGCAGTCTGGATGGCCAGCCCCACCGGAACGGATCCGGTGAAGGAAACTCCAGCAATTCGCGGATGAGCCACGATCGCCGTGCCTGCTTCCCTGCCACCAAGGAGCAAATTTAGCACTCCGGCCGGCAGGCCGGCCTCGTGGAACACCTCAGCAAGGAGCGCCGACGTCCATGGGGCGAGAGGCGACGGCTTCAACACCACGGTGCAACCGGCCACCAGCGCGGCCGCCGTCTTCCACGCTGGTATGGCGAGCGGAAAGTTCCACGGCGTGATCAGGCCGACCGCGCCCAGCGGAGCCCGGTATGTGTAGGCAAACGTACGAGAGTCGTCGGCTGGCATCGTGGCACCGTTCAACCGCCGTGCCTCGCCAGCAAGGAACTTGAGGATCTCGCCGCTACGGGTGACCTCCGCCAGGGCCTCACGAGTCAGTTTGCCTTGCTCCCGGACGATCGCCGCCGCGAACTCCGTGGCACGTTCGGCAAGCAACTCAGCGGAGCGGTAGATCAGCGCCCCGCGGGCGACCGGGCCGAGGTCGCGCCATGTGGCGCCAGCTTCTTCAGCCGCTTCCACGGCGACCGAGGCGTCCTCGGCGGTGGAGTCGGCGAATTGACCAATGACATCGTCGACGCACGACGGGTTGATGTTGGGAACTGTGCTGCCGTCGGTAGCTGGACGCCACTCGCCGTTGATGAAGTTCAGACCATAACGCCGTTCCATACGCCGATTAGATCGGGCACTACCTGGCACGGGCAATACTCTGTGAGCACCTGCGTCACACAACTCGACTGACATGCCGCACAGCTCGACCAACATACGGTATAGAAGGGACGCTTCGGTGATGAACGAAGATCCGTGCATGCTGTGCCACGTGGAGGAGGCGGATGCCTTCTTCCAACGCCGCCGCGTATGGCAGGATGAGCACTGGCGGCTCTCCATCGTCCTGCAGGGTGCCGTGGCGGGCTTCGCCCACCTTGAACCCCTACGCCACATCCCCTTCATCACCGACCTCGACGGGCCGGAAGCGGCATCCCTGGGACCGGCCTTGTCCCGGGCCACGGCCGGTATCCAGACCGCCACCACGGCGGACAAGGTATATGTGTACGTGTTCGGCGACCGCGTGCCCCACCTTCACTTCAACTTGGCGCCACACCATCCTGGCGGCCCGTTGATCGGCGGCCCCGGCATGCTCCGCCCGGACGCGGAACTCACCGCCCCGGCCGAGCATCACGCCATGGCCGCAGCCATCGAGAAGGCATTGAGCACCCCGGAAGTCCGATAGGCCATGAGCGCAACGCTCCACCGGTGGCGATCCAAGGAGATCGGTGTGACGATCCGTATTGCATCTTTTCCGCCGAGGACTGAAAGCCGTCCGCCAGTTTCACCAGTGCGAAGGCCACCTCGACGTACCCCCAGAGGTTGATTTCGCCTTTAGTGCCCAGTTGTGGATGCCTTTCTTCCGCGTGTCGGTGTGTTGCCGAAGTGCCTGTCGGTTGATCTGAGTCCTGTGATCCGGGCGGGGTGACGGATGAGGCTGGAGACGGCTCGCGCCTGTCTCATTCCAAGACGCCTGATTCTGTCCCATGCTTCCACGGACCAGAACGCACACCTGAGCGCACTGGCCTGCTGGCGGTACGTCAGGGTCATGGAGAGACGGCACGCGTATCCCAAATCATGCGATGGTGTCGATCCGTGCCCGGCGGCCGCACGACGGGTCGTGGGGAAACCTGTCGTCGGACTCGATGCTGGCCCACATCGTCGTGGCCGTCACCCTCTACACCCTTCACTCCACGGAGGAGGCGTCCACTCGGGTAGGCGTGGGAGCCGCGCGAGGTGACCCCCGGCCGACGGCCTGTGATGGCGATCGCGGGCATAGACCGGCGGCGGCTGATTGGCTGGCAGTCGACCCGACACCGAAGTCGAAGGCGGTCAGGAAGGCCGAACTGCGTAAGCACCGGCGGCGGCTCCGGGACGCCGGACGCCGCCGGCTTGCCGCCGGGCAGTCACGCCGGCCCCGGTCCCCGCAGAACCGGATCGGCAACGCCGCCGCGCGCCGCGATGCCCGCGCCCTGTCCCGGATCCGCCACTCCAACGTCTGGCTGTGGCGACGACGCGGTCAGACCCCGCGTACCCCGACCGCATACCCCGACCGACCTATGGAAAGGGATGGCGCATGCCCATCATCGGCCCCGGCCCCGACGACCCCGGGAACGACGGCTGGGGGTCCCTGCTGGGAGGACCAGGACACCCCGTTCCGGCGCCGGCTCCACGCAAAGCTCGCCGCGGCCGGATTCGAGTGCGCGGCCGATGCCGCCATCATGTACGCGCCCGCCAACCGGTACCACGGCCTCGACGACACCCAGATGGGCCTGATCGCCACCCTCACCGGCGCCAGCTACGACACCGTACGGGCCGCCCACAAGGCCGACCTCGCCGCGTGGTCCCGCGAGCGGCAGCTCCGCGACCACCCCGACCTCGCCGTCCTCGACGCGGACCTGGACCGCATCCGGCACCGCATCTGACCACGCGCCGGGTGCTCGGTGCGCATCCGATGTGCGCGGAGCACCGGGAGTGCCGAGCTGAGATCGGTCAACCCCCGCCCGTCGCCGTCGCCGTCGCCGTCGCCGTCGCCGTCGTCGTTGCGCGGCGCAGCTGCCGCGCGGCCGGAATGCCGTTATCTCGGCGGGGGAGGAGGTGATCAGGATGTCGTTGCCGCGCCGGCGGACGCCGGGTGCTGCCTCCTCTTGGTGGTGTGGACCGCGATGCCGAACCACTTCGTGCCCGGTTCAGACGGCCTCGTCCGAACTCGCCGCCGTCGCGACCTGGTGGGCGGGGATGGTCAGGTGAGGAGCCAGTCGAGGAGGCCGGTCACGAGGAGAAGAGACAACGCGGCGGAGCTTGTGACGGCCATGACGGCGGCGTAGAGGCCGAGGCCCGCGAATCTGCCGCGCCGGGCGGACTTGCCGAGCCAGGCGGCCGTCGCGCCGTACAGGCCGGCCAGGAGCAGGGCCAGCGCGATGGTGAAAGCTACGGTGACGGCGGAGCGTTCGTAGGCGGTGGCTTCGGCCAGCCGGACCTCCACCTGTTCTCCTCCGGTGTACGGCTCCCGGGGCGAACCCAACTCCACCCCGTTTCGGTGTTCCGTGCCGTCGGCGGGGGCGAAGGAGCCCTCGCACCTGCGGTTCGTTTCGGTGGCGTAGCAGCGTGACACGGTGAACACGCCGTCGGCCGGCCCGATACCGGCCGCCGCGCCGACCGGGCCGACACTCGTCCACACCGCTCCGATCGCCATCATCGCGCACACCACCGCACCCGCGCCCCCCAGCACCCTCCACCTCCATACCCGTGCCCGGGTCCGTCCTGCGGTCCGAATCCGCGGTATCCGCTTCATCCCGCCCCACCTCCGGCGTCTGGAGTCCCCGCCACCCCCGGACGCCAAACCCCGCACGCACACGACCGGGAGCCGAAAAGCACCGCCGCGGCTGGGTTCCGTCGGCGGCCCTGACCGGAAACCCTCACCGGCGGCCGGGAAGCCATCGGACCGCGCAGCGGGACGGACCCCGAAGTCCCCGTGCCACCGCGCGGACCGATTCCGTTCTTGAGCGCCGGAGGCTCGCATGGCACGTCAGCGGTGAGTGCGGGACATCCCAGCCGGTGCCCGCAGTGACGATGCCGAGTACCCGCCCGTGCCGTGCCCGGCGATGTCGCGCACTCCCCGGTCCGGGTCCCCGGTGGCAGGGGCGGGTCGACGGCGTACCGGCTCAGTCCCTGCTTGGGATCTGCCAGATGCTGCGGCACGTCCGGTGCCTGCGCAGTGCCCGCACGCTCCGGCGAGATGGTCGCCGTAGACGCCGGACCCGGTCGCCACCGCTTGTCGGGCCAGGGTCACGAGCCCCGACGCGAGCCGTTCGTCCAGCGGGATCACACCGTCCGCCCATCCGACCGACACCGTCATGAACAGCGGCGCGAGACCGTCCAGTCCCCGGAAGGTCTCGGCCAGCCGTGGCAGGAGTGGTGCCAGCCGCTGCGCGAGGTGCGCCTCGCTCGGCCGGTTCCAGGGGATCGGGACCCGGGTCCGGAGCAGGACGTCGCTGGTGTCCTGGACGGACAGGAGCGCGACTGCGGTGTCCTCCCGCACCGGCCGTGGGGTGAGCGGGTGGGTGGGGACCGCCTCGCCCAGGGCCCGCCACAGCACATACGCCGTGGTGTCCGACTCGATCAGCATCTCCACCTCGGGGTCCAGCACGGGCGCACTCTCCTGAAGTCGCAGGGGGCTTCTCCGGCAGGGTCCCCGACCCGGCGGCCCCGCACAGGCCCCGGCAACGAACCTGTGTTCTTCCTCCCGCCCAGCGGGCAACAACCTTCTCCACGGCTCCATCCGGCGGGCCCGCGCGAGCGGTGGCGACGCGCGAGACCGCGCCGGGCGGCCCGGAGCCCGGCTACCGCCGCGGCGGTGCCCGGCCTTGCCGTCCGGCCCCGCCCACCAACCTCTGCGCCCGGTCCGGCGGCCCCCGGCAGGTCCCGGCGAGCTGGCTGCGTCCCGGCCTCCGGGCGGGGACGCGGGGGAGCGGGAAGAGCTGCGCACCAACTACTGGGCGTGCTCACCGGCCTTGAAGGATCTTGCTGCTGGGCTTGACCATCAGCAAGATCCCTTCACCGGACCGGCGGTCCGCCGAACACGAACCCTGTCTCGGCGACGGGGTCGCACAGAGAACCTGTCCGGCCCCAGGGACCGCAGAGCGAGACGAAGCCCGCCCGATGCTTCTCAGGCATCAGCGGTGAGGCGTATTCCGTTTCCGCCCCCGCGGACCGGTCTTGTTACCTTCTCCCGTCGGCACTCGTCATGAGAGCGACGACCGCACACGAACGGTCGCATCGACGAGTGGATCGAGAGCAGGATGCTGAACGAGATCATGTACGTGACGATCTACGTCACGGATCAGGACCGCGCGCTGGAGTTCTACACCGAGGGACTCGGTCTGGAGAAGCAGCTCGACTTCCCCGGGCCCGACGGACGTTTCCTTACCGTCGGGGTTCCCGACAGCCCGGTGCAGATCATCCTGTGGTCCCACGCGCCGGCCGCAGGACAGCCGGGAGGCACGGGCGCGCCCGGTCCGCTGATCCTCGAATCCAAGGACCTGCGGAAAGACTTCGAGATCATGCGCCGACGCGGCGTCGTCTTCGAAGAGCCCGAACCCGTGGACTATCCGTTCGGGGTCCGCATCGAGGCGGTGGATCCGGACGGCAACCGGGTCTCGCTCCGTCAGCAGCGGAAGTCGTGACCGCCCCCCCGTCCGCTCTCGTGGCTGAGGCGTTCGAAGCCCAGCGCGACCGGCTGCGCGCTGTCGCGTACCGGGTGCTGGGCTCGCACGCCGACGCCGAGGACGTGGTCCAGGAAGCCTGGATGCGCCTCGTCCGTCAGGACGCGGCGACCATCGGCAACCTGGCGGGCTGGCTGACCACGGTGGTCGGCCGAATCAGCCTGGACCTCCTGAGATCCCGCCGAGCCCACCCCGAAATCGCCTATGAGCAGGAGTTCGCGAACCTCGTGGTGATACCCGACGAGGACCCCGCGCCGGACGAACAGGCGGCGCTGGCCGATTCGGTCGGCCTCGCCCTGCTCGTCGTGCTCGACTCGCTCACCCCGAGCGAGCGCCTGGCGTTCGTCCTGCACGACATGTTCGCAGTCCCGTTCCACGAAATCGGCCGGATCCTTGGCAAGTCCACCGCCGCCACCAAGATGGTCGCCAGCCGCGCCCGCCGCAAGGTCCACGCCACGAACCGACCGGCGGGCTCCGGCCGCGAGCACCGAGAGGCCGTCCAGGCATTCGGCGCCGCCGCCCGCAGCGGCGACTTCGAAGGACTCTTGCGTGTCCTCGACCCGAACGTGGAGCTGACCGTCGACACATCCGACGGCATGGTCGTCACCCTCGGCGCCACCAAGGTCGCCTCCGGGGCCCGCATGTTCTCCGGCGAGGTCGCCCGCCATCGGCCCGTGCTGGTCAACGGCATCCCCGGCCACATGTCCTGGCACCCCGACGGAACCCCCCTCTCCCTCATCGCCTTCGCCGTCACCGAAGGACGGATCACCGGCATACACATCGTCGTCGACCCTGCCAAACTGGCCTCGATCCATCTGCCCGCCGAGACCTGAGCCGGTGTCGAGCACCCCGCACTCCGACAGGACGGTGTCCGGTGCGATGGCGAAACCACGCTCCGGCGTCGAGTCCACACGCCATCCGCCGTGGCCGGAGCCGCGCGGGCTGTGACCTGGCGTTATGCCTCCGAGACAGTACGACTCGTCCGCAGCGGACGACGGGAGACAGGATCGTGGGACCGAAGTGGGCTGGCCTAACCATGCAGAGAAACACTCCGGATCCCGACCTGTAATTCCGCAAGTCCGAATAGCCGCAGTTGCCAGTAGTGGGCGTCGAGGGCCTGGCGGAGGGCGGTGGCTCGGAGCTGCTGGAGGTGCAGGCCGGCGACCTCGAAGCCGCCGCCGCCCTCGCCACTGCCGAACCGCGGATGCCCGCGCTCCTGGTGAACGTCGCCACCCTGCCCGACCCGGACATCGACGCGGCGTGCGCGGACGCCTTCGCCCTCGATGCCCTCGGAGGCGTCTTCCTCAGCGCCCTGCGCACCTGGGAACAGGCGGGCCCGGACGCAGCCGAGGGCATCGCCCGCACCGTCATCCGCTTCACCGCCGACATCCTCACCGAGGACCACGAGGACATCGACGACCGTCGGTCCTGCCGGTCCGACGGCGGTGATCCGGCCGGGGCCGGGCCGCTCGCGAGGGACGCCAGTCCCGGCCCAACGCCAGCTTCCGCCGCCAGCTTCCGCAGGCTGCTCTACGAGTCGCCTCGACGGTCATGGGCAGGGCGGGGAGATCAGCAGGTCAGTGCCCTGTTCAAGGGGGTTCGGTTGCGCCGACTACTTCTCTCAGGGACCCCCAGGAGCGTTGAGGAGCCCAGTGAAGTCGACGGGGGCGGGGGCGGAAAGTGTCGGGGAAACAGTGCAGTGCCCAGTGGAGGTGGTACGGCGGGAGCGGTCAACAAGGGAAGAGGCGAGCAAGGGGAAGGCAGGGAAGGGATGAGCGACGAGAGGGGCGGTCGGCACGACGGCGGCTTCCGTCCCTGGACGGAGGTGTAGATGAACGCTGGTATCCGCGATGTGAGAGGCGCGAGATGCGCCCGGCTGCGTCGTTGAACGGCACATGGGACTGAACGTGCGGGCTGCACCCGGGGTCGAGCAGCGGGCCGAGCTGGCGGTCGAAAGCGCCTGTCATCTCGCTGACAGCGTGGAGCCCGGGCGCGGCGGAAGACGCGCTGGACGCGATCGACGTCCTGGCCGCCGCTCTCTCCCAGATCAGCCCGGAGACCGCCGGGCCGGACGGGTGACAGGGCACGGGCGGACCTGGAGCTGCGGGGTCCACATGTGGGAATGCCGCGCGGTCCGTGCTCAGGTGGTGGTTGTTTCGTTGCGGGTGGTGGCGGGGTGTCTGCCGCGTCGGTGGGCGAGGAGGGCGAGGGTGGTGCCGATGGCGAGCCAGAGGGTGAGGGTGAGGGTGGGGAGGGCTGCGCCTGAGCCGTCGAAGAAGGCGTTGGTGCGCAGGAGGCTGCCGGAGGCTCCTGGGGGGAGGAGCTGTCCCAGGGTGGCCCAGCCGGTGGGGAGCCAGTGGGGTCCGGTGGCCAGGCCGGCGAGTGGGTTGCCCAGGAGCATCATCAGCCCGGCTCCGAGGGCGAAGCCGGCCATGCCGAGGAGGGCTTGGAGGCCCAGGAGGGTGGTGGACAGGGCGGCTGTGCCGAGGGTGAGGCCGAGGGCGGTGAGCCAGTAGTTCCCGTCGATCGAGTGGGTGGCGAACTGGAGGACGGCGGTGATGGCGGCGCCTGCCGCCAGGGAGAACAGGAGGGCTCCCGTGATGCGGGTGCGCAGTGCGCGGTGTCCGGGGAAGACCCCGCTGAGGATGAGGGCGGGGAAGATCCCGCCGAGGATCATGGGTAGGAGTGCGGCGGTCAGTCCTGCCCCCAGGGGGTCGTCCTCGGTGAAGGGCGCCAGGTCGTGGACGGTGGCGGGGGTGGTCTGTTGTGCGGCGAGGTTGTCGCCCAGCGTGGTGAGGGCGCTGGTGGCGGAGGGGCTGCCCGCGGTGGCCGTGTAGACGTCGACGTGGTGAGCGGTGACGGCGAGGCCGCCGGCTATGTCCCGGTCCTTGACCGCGGTCTGCAGGGCGGTGGCGGTCGGGTAGGGGCGGACGTCCCAGGCAGCGTTGTCGGTGCTCTGCCGGAGGTCCTTCGTGATCTCTTCGGGGCCGGTGACGCCGATGGGGACGCGGTCGGGGCCGCTGTGGATCGAGGGCAGCGCGAAGGCGCACAGCATGATGGTGATCATCGCTGCCAGGCCGAGGACGACCAGGGTCAGCTTGCGTCCCGTGCCGGGCGGGGCGTGGTCCGGCATCGCGGGTTTTCCGTCGCCCCGGGGCGCGCGGAGATGGCTGCGTCCTTCCTCGGGCGTCATGGTGACGGGCGGGAGCGTCTGGTTGTCGGGCATGGTGGAACCTCCGATAGAATGTGAATGTGAATTCACGTTCGCATAGCGAGGGTATGCCGAGGAGTGCACCAGTTGTCAAAAGGGCCTGTCCGCCAAAAGCACCTGCCAGGAGCGCCGCCGATACCATGCGGGACATGACCGAGGAGCCGGAGCGTCCAGCGGCATACCGGCAACCCCGGCAGGCCCGCAGCGCCGCGACCCTGGCCCGCGTCCTGCGGGCGGCCGAGGAGATCGCCACCACCGACGGCCTGGAGGACCTGACAATGGCCGGCGTCGCCGCACGCGCCGGCGTCGCCGTCGGCACGATCTACCGCCGCTTCGACGACAAGGAACAGCTGATCACCGCCCTGTCCGAGCGAATGCTCGAACACCGCGAGGAATACGTGGCCCAGCGCCTGCGGGCAGCCGAGCCCTCACTCTCAGGCGTCATCGACGCCTACGCACAGGCCCTGCTGCAATCCTTCGCCGACAGCAGCGGCCTCTTCCAGGAGCTGCTGCGCGCACAGGGGGACAGGTCGCTGGACCGCGGGGCCCGCACCATCACCGCACTCCACCGCCTCCTCCTCGAAGCGGCATCCCCGTACACCGGCCAGATCCGCCGCTCCCAGCCGCAGAAGGCACTCGACACCGCTGCCCGCGCCGTCCTCGGCGCCTGCTACCACGACGCCGTACGCCCCGACCCCGCCACCGGAGAAACGGCCAGACGCCGCTACGCCGCCGAACTCACCGACATGGCGATCGCCTACCTCCTCACCCCCGACGGACACCGCTCCACCCACACCTGAGCCGAGCACACTGCCGGACAGTTCTGGCCCGGGTCCCGGCCGTGGTCGACGTCGCCCTGGCCGCCGCCGGCGTCGCCGCGGTGGTGTTCGTGATGAACAAGGACGGCATCTTCCAACGCCGTCACCTCCTCGCCGAAGCCCGACGCCACCTCGCCCTCGTCCTGAGGGGCCGCCCCCGGGAACCCGGCCTCGACGACCAGGTCGTGGACGCCGCCATCGCCACGCACTGCCTCGACATCACCGACTCCGGGACGCTGCACAGCGGCACCATGGCCCACCGCCTCTACACCACCCGCTGGACCGAGGCCGACCTCAAGCCCGCCCGCCGACGGCCGGCCATCCCGGATGCCGACCGCCAGCTCCCGCCCGACACGGGCACGCCGGCCACCCTCGGGCTCCCGGACGAGGTCCCGTCCGACACAGGTGCCCCGCACGTGCTCCGGCTCCCCGACCAGGTGGCGGGGAAGTGGGAGATCCCCAGGGTCCCGCTGCGCTACGACCGGGCCGTCCTCGCCGCCGGGGTGGTCCGCGAGAAACTCCGCACCACCCTCACCACGGCCGGGCGGGGGTACGACATCGCCGCGCACCAGCAGGCCGCCATGCCGGAACAGCTCCTCCCACCCCCGGCCACCGCCGAGCCCGACCGCGACGACGACCAGGAGCCGGAGGAGGCCGAACCCCGGGAAGCGGTCGACCTGACCGCGGTGCGCGCTCTGAAGAAGTCACGCACCGATGTCGAATCCCTCGACCTCACCGCCGAACAGCTGCGCCATATCCAGGAGGCGTACGAGCGGGCGAGGGATCAGGCCCGAGAGCGGGCAGCCCAGTACGTCGGTCAGGGGGATGCCGACGAGCCCTCGCGGCCGGTGCGCGCGGGCGACCAGCAGGCGCAGGCGCACCGCCCGCAGCAGCCCGGACCGCACCGCGGCCCGGGGGCCGGCTGCTGAGCGGACCCCGGCGAGTGGAGCCCACCGGCCGGTCGATGCCGCTGGGTCCACTGGACGGAGTGGTCTCCACCGGCAGGCGGGGGCCGTCGTGCGGGAGCGTCCGGCATCGCCGGACGATGCCGGACACTCCGGTTCCCGTGCATCCGGCGCGGACCGGATGCACGGGAACCGTCCCCCGCGATGCACGGCGTCGTCACCGGCGATGCCGGGCACTCCGGGCCGGTGCGCGGCCAAATGAGATGATCTCTTAGCCGCCTCGCAGCTTACCGAAGCCTCTCCCACCAGCAACGACGGGCAGCACACCTCGACCCGTTCGCATCCGCGTGCGATCCCCGAGAACCATCCGCCTCGCCCCCCGCCCTCAGGGTGCTTTTCCTAGCGGGCCTTTGTCTGGCCCGCCCCCTGGTTCGCCTGCCGGGGATCGTTCAACACGTTCACGCCCTTTTGGTTACCGAGACCTTCCCTTCCTGGGGTGGGACTGGCTCTCTTGAAAGGAAAGGAACCGGCGGGCCGCTGCCCCGCCACTGTCAGGACGAGGGCCAGGGAGTGCTCATGGATCTCGCAGTCCCTCGGCTCCGCGTCGATCTGCTGTCCGGGCTCCACCCCCATGAAGACCGTGCCCAGCAGCACACCCAGGCGTGGGTACAGGAAATGGGCATGATCGCCAACAGCCCGAAAGTGCGGGAGGTCCGCGACTCGTTCCTGCTCGGAAGGCCGGCCGCCCGGGTCTGTCCCCACGCCTCCGTCGGCCGTTTATACGTCCTGGCGGACTGGACGAGCGCCTACTTCATCCTGGACGACGTCCTGGACGACACGGTGGAGGCCCGCGACCCGGAGGTGGCCACCGAGATCGCCGACCAGTTCATCGCCCCCTTCCTCGGCACCGCCCCGCGAACCGGGCGCCACCGGGTGGGCGATGTCCTCGCGGTGTCGAGGATCCGGGAAGGACTGGCCGACCTGTGGGCCCGCACCCGGCCGGGCATGACCGCCGCGTGGACCAACCGCCTCGTCCACGACATGACCGCCTACCTCTACTCGCACGTCCGCCAGTCGGAGATCAACTCCTCCGAAACCCCCTTCGACGAGGACGCGTACTGCGCCCACCGGCTCCTGACCAGTGCCATGTACGTCTCCGCCGACCTCATCGAGGTCGCCACCGCCAGGCCGGTGCCCGAACACCTGATCCGCAACCCGGACGTCGCGACCATCCGCGAAGCCGCCTCCCACGTCGTGGCCTGGGTCAACGACCTGTACTCCGCGCCCAAGGAGATCCGCCTCAACGACCTCTGCAACTACGTCGTGGTCCTGACCAGCAAACTCGACGTCTCCTTGCAGGAAGCCGCCGATCTCGTCGCCCAGCGGGTCGACGTCCAGGTCGGACGGTTCCTCGCCGCCGAGAGCCGCGCCGAGGCCGTCCTCTACCCCCACCTGCAGCCCGACGACCGCCAAGCCCTCACCGAAATGGTCGAAGGACTCAAGACCTGGATGACCGGCAACGCCCTCTGGGCAGAGGAAACCGCCCGCTACACCGACCGCGCGACCCGGCGACCGGCCCCGTGCAGCACCTCGCCACACTCATCTGACGACCCCGGCAGCAACCGCGGCACAGGCCCCGCACAGAATCCCCGCCGGCCATGCCCGGCGCCGCCGAGGATGCCCCATGACGGACAGCGGGTCACCGGGCAGTGCCGTTCCACGCCCGCACGCGCCAAGCCCCAAGCATCCAGGGCGCACCGGGTTGAACCGGCGGGGTCGCGGGTTCCGCCTCCCCGGATCCGGCACCGGGCTCCACCCGCAGCAACCGGCCCCGCGCACCCCGCGTCCCCGCTTCATCCACCGCACCGCCGACCGGAGAGTGGACAGCTATGACAACGGACGTTCCGATCAGCCAGGCACCGGGAGCGCTGCCTCTCCTCGGCCACCTCCTGCCACTGGTACGCGACCCCCTGAAATTCCTCACCTCACTGCCCGCCCGCGGAGACCTGGTCCACATCCGAATCGGCCCCAAGAAGGCCCTTCTGGTGTGCGACCCGGGACTGACCCGCCACGTCCTGGTCAACGACCGCACCTTCGACAAAGGCGGCCCGGCATTCGACCAGGGCAGGGAAGTCCTGGGCAACGGCCTGCCCCTCTGCCCCCATACCGACCACCGCCGCCAGCGACGGCTGGTCCAGCCCGCCTTCCACCCTGCCCGCCTGCCCGCGTACGCCCGCCTGATGACCGAACAGACCGACACCGCCACCGGCTCGTGGACCGACGGCCAGACCATCGACGCCTATACCGAGATGCAGAACATCGTCGCCCAGGGCCTGGTGGCAACCATGTTCGCCGACACCCTCAACCCCACCGCCATCACCGAGGTACTGGAGGACCTCGGCGCCATCACGGACGGCATCTTCCGGCGCATGATCACACCACCGCGCCTGAACACGCTCCCCACCCCCGGCAACCGCCGCTACTACCAGGCCCGATCCCGCCTGCGCCGGACCATGGTCCGCGCCACCGCAGACCGCCGCTCCGCCGCCACCGGCCACGACGACCTGCTGTCCGTACTCCTCGGCAGCCCAGATCCCCCCGAAGACGGCCATGACCAGAACCTTTCCGACGCCGAGATCATCGACCAGCTGATGGCCTTCTTCTTCGCCGGCATCGAGACCGCGGCCGCCACCCTGGCATGGGCACTGCACGCACTGGCCCAGCATCCCCACATCGAAGAACAGCTCCACGCCGAGGCCGACAGCGTTCTCGCCGGCGCCGCAGCCACACTCGACGACGTGCCCAGGCTGGAATACACACGCCGCGTCCTCATGGAATCCCTGCGACGCTATCCGCCAGCCTGGCTCGTCAGCCGCACCACCACCACCGACACACACCTCGGCACGCACCCCGTCCGCGCCGGCACGGCCGTCTTCTACAGCCCCTATCTCATCCACCACCGAACCGACCAGTACGACAACCCCGAGCAATTCGACCCCGACCGGTGGAGCAGCTCCCGCCACCTCAACCCACCGGACGGCTCCTTCATCCCGTTCGGCGGAGGCGCCCGCAAGTGCGTCGGCGACCAGTTCGGCATCACCGAAGCCGTCATCATCCTGGCCACGATCGCCGCACGATGGCGCCTGGAACCCCTGCCCGGCCGCCCCGTCCGCCCCGCCCTGGCCCTCACACTCAGCCCGCAACGGCTGCACATGCGCCTCAGGCCCCGCACATAGCACCGCCCGGGTCCCGAACCCTGCACACCCCGCGTCGGCTTCACTCAGCCCACAGAGGACGAAGGCCCACCCGCCTGGGCGGTGCGGCGTGCTCGGCCCGGCCAAGCACGCCGTCGGATCATCGCTGCCCCGACGACTCCAGCACTCAACGGCTACACACTCGCCCCCCAAAAAAAGGGTCACATCACCGTGCTGGCGCACCTGCTCAGCCTGTGCAACGGCTCGCCCGGCGCGACCAACCCCGCAGGCCAGCGAGTTGTGTGAACCACCCAGCGGGCCTTGACCCCTCCGCACCCGGCCGGGGATGCGCCCGCGTTCTGCACGATGCCGGGCCGTATCGGATGTGCACCGGCCAGTGTGGGATGTGCGTCGAGGGCCTGGCGGAGGGCGGTGGCGTGGAGCTGGCGGAGGATGTCGTCGATGTCCTCGTGGTCCTCGGTGAGGACGTCGGCGGTGAAGCGGATGACGGTGCGGGCGATGCCCCCGGCTGCGTCCGGGCCCGCCTGTTCCCAGGTGCGCAGGGCGCTGAGGAAGACGCCTCCGAGGGCATCGAGGGCGAAGGAGTCCGCGCACGCCGCGTCCATGTCCGGGCCGGGCAGGGCGGTGACGGGGGCGACGATCCGGGTGGCGACGTCCACCAGGATCGCGGACATCCGCGGTTCGGCGGCGGCGAGGGCGGCGGCGACTTCGAGTGCGCCGGCCTGCACCGCGCGGAGGTGGTCGAAGGCGGCCGTCACCGCGTGAGGAGTCATCGGAGTGAGCGATTCGGCGACGGTGGTGTCAGGCACAGGGGTACTCCTGTCGTCGGGCTGCCGTGCTGATCACGACGGCTTCGGACAGCCTCGGGCGCAGGCCCTGTGGACAGCGGCCGGAGATTTCTCCCCCTTTTCCGAACCGGTGCGAACCGTCCGGTCAATGGTCTAGCCGTCACATACCGGACCCCCCTTGACCAGTACCGTCCCTGGGGGCGACCGGCCCATGGCTCTGGTCCACCGAAACGACCGGCGTCCGACCGGCGGCCACCCGAGGAGCCGCTGGCCCTGCCAGTCCGATGGCGGTGAACTGGCCGGGACCGGGCCGCTCGCGACGGACACCGAGCCCGCCCCCACGTCCCTCTTCCGTAGGTTGCCCTACGACTTGCCTCGGCGTCATGGGCGGGACGAGGAAATCAGCAGGTCAGCGCCCTGGTCAAAGGGGTTCGGCTGCGCCGACTGCTTCTCTCAGAGACCCCCAGAGTAATGAGGAGCCCAGCGAAGTCGACAGGAGCGGGGACGGAAAGGGGCGGGGAGAGGCCGGTACGGACGGCAGCAGGCTGAGAACGGACATACGCCAGCTTCCGCAGGTCGCCTTACGAGTCGCCTTACGAATCGCCTCGATGTCATGGGGAGGGCGGGGAAATCGGCAGGTCAGTGCCTTGGCCAAGAGGGTTCGGCTGCGCCGACTACTTCTCTCAGGGACCCCCAGGAGCATTGAGGAGCCCGGTGAAGTCGACAGGAGCGGGGGTGGAAAGGGACGCGGGGAGAGGCCGGGACGGCCGGTATCCAGGCTGAGAACGAACAGACAGCGCAGTGCGGCAAGCGATACGGAGGGAGCGGCCGACAAGGGAAGAGGCGAGCAGGGGAGGGAGGGAAGGGATGAGCGACGAGAGGAGCGGCCGACGGGACGGCGGCTTCCGTTCCCGGATGGAGGTGTGGATGCCCTCGGGCCCGGGTACCGGGGCATCGGCACAGGACCCTGACTCCGCCTGCCTGGCGCTGCCGTGTGCTGCGCCCGGGGCCGGGTGCGCGCACGCTGGAAGGTATGGAGAGCGCGCCGATCGTCGTGCACCGGCCGTCGCCGTCGGGCGGCCGGCGGGTGAGCGTGCACCGGAACGGCCGGGACGAGATCCTGGGCCTCGCGTTCTCCGACCATGACCTCGTGGTCTTCCTGGAAGCCGCGGGCATCACCGAATCAGGCCTGGTTCTCGATGACCCTGGCTAGGTGGAGTGGCGGGGCGCGGACGCGCACCACTGGAACGCCGCCTGACGACCGGCACCCGCAGGCTGGCGCCGCACCCGGTGGCGGCAGCGCCGCGCCCTGGCCGCCTTCCTGGACGGCTGGGGCCGGGCCGGGGAACCCGCCAAGGCCAGCTGATCTCTGCCGGTCACACTCCGCCGGTCGGCCGTCCTCGCGGCCGACCGGCCCCGGTCCCGGCGTCCTTCAGGATGCCGATTCCTCCGACTCGGAAGACTTACGGCCGTGGGCACGTCGCAGAAGGCCCCATGCCCGCTGTGGCGGACCCGCTGGACCGTCACCGACGACGGGCCGGACCACCCGTATCCGCCGGTCCTGATCGTGTTCAACTACATCGGTGTCCGGGAACCAGACCCTCCTCCCTCGACGCGATCGGCAACCCCCGCCTCGACGCCGTCCTCACCCGCCAACGCCAGCAGATGAAGGCCAACCAGGAGGCGTACCAGGCGCAGCTCCGGGATATCAGTGAACGCCACGCCGAGCGCGTGGCCCGCCGCCCGGTCTGCACCGGCTGCGGGGCCAAGCTCACCGACGAACGGTGGAAGGCGGCCCGGGCGACGGGCCGGGGCACTCCGGAGGACACCCGCCCGCACCTGTGTGACACCTGTAGCCCCCAAGCCGCCGCCACCGAAGGCCGAACGGCGGACGAACAGGAACACCGTGAGCCGGTGCGCCGTGGGGCAGAGCAGGAGAATCTCCAGAGTGAGGCCCGCCCTGCCTGTACCGGATGCGGAACGAGGTTCAAGCTCATGTACGAGATGCCCACGTTCTACTCCGGAGGCGGCGTTACCAGCTTTGTGGCGCTCGGGTCGACGTCCGCTGCACAGGCCAGGGTCGGCAGGTCGCGGTCGAGCAGGCCGTTCATTTCGATGGCCACACGGCTGAGCAGGTGGGCGGCTTGGATGGATTGGCCGTCAGC
The DNA here is from genome assembly GCF_036250755.1 of Streptomyces uncialis. Classification (NCBI taxonomy): domain Bacteria; kingdom Bacillati; phylum Actinomycetota; class Actinomycetes; order Kitasatosporales; family Streptomycetaceae; genus Streptomyces; species Streptomyces uncialis. Next base: position 9,109,942 of record NZ_CP109583.1, read on the forward strand.
GACGGCGGCGTAGAACCGGGCGGCATAGGTGATGGCGTCGGCATCGCCGATGGTGTCGGACATGCCGATGGCGAACGGCACGGTGCCGACCAGCTTCCCGGTCTGGGCTGCGGAGTGGCAGGAGTTCAGCAGGACCAGCAGCGGCTTGTCGTCCACGGCGGCGATGGCCCGGGCGAAGGCGTCGGCGCTGACGATGGCACCTTCGTGGAAGCCGTCCTCACCCTTCTCGAAAGCGATCAGGTCCTGTGCGCTGTGGCCGGAGAAGTGCACGACGTGGGGACGGAACCGGGTCAGCGCGTCCAGGAAGACGTCCGCTGTTGCAGCAGGGTGGACGTCCAGTTCGACAAGGTCGCGATGGGTGGCGCTCTGCACCGCAGCGCGGATCCTCTGTTGTTCCCGGCCGACTCGCAGGTCACCGGCGGAAGCAGCCGCCAGTAGCAGCACCCGCAGTTTCTCCGGCTTCGGGGCCCGCAATTCCCTCAGCACTGTGCGCACCTCGCCTTCCGCCGCCGACAGGCGGCTCTCGATCTTCTGCTGCTCAGCTGCGGCACGCCGCTCCGTCTTCTGCTGTTCACGCTGGCGAGCCTTCTCCGCGGCGGCCCGCTCAACCTGTTCCGCCTTCGCCAGCTTGACCGACAGGTCAGCTGCCTCCTTGGAGAGCTTGCCGACCTTGGCGCTCCACGTGCTGGCGTTCTGGCCAGCTTTGTTGGCCTCGTTCTCGTATCGCTGGGCAGCACGCTGCTTGCTGTTGACGGTACCCTGACTACTCGCCTTGGCGGCTGCTGCTTCCTCCTTCGTGGCCTTCGCGCGCTTGTCGGCTTCCTTCTTGCGGAACTCGCCGACCTTCTTCTCCGCGTCAGCGCGAGCCTTGTTCCTTCTGTCCAGCTGGCTCCGGTAGTAACTGGCGTTCATGGGCGTGCCTTTCTGCGGTTCCCGTCTCGCCAGGCTATGGCCGCCCACTGACAACGCCCCTTGCCGCTTCCCACAGTGTTCCTGCAGGTGTGGCGGCAAGACGGGCAGCCCTGTGCGGGTCCGCTGATGATCGTGGCGGACGGCTCACGTTCCTTGCGCCGAAGGCCATCTGCGCGCTGGTAGATACTGGCCGACATGGCAGAAGGCTCCGATCCGCAGCAGGACGTCACTTACCGAGCGCCGGTCGGCTCCGTCGACCTCAAGGCGTTCGACGACGACGGCAACTCGTACGAGATCCGTGCGTGCCATGACTGTCTGCCGTGGTACGCGGAGGTTGTGGTCGTGGCGGGGAAGTCCTCGTCAGGGAGTGGCATGCGGTGGGATGTCCGCAGTTCCAGGAGCTCATCCGGGACTGAGACGGGAATTCATCGCCCAGGGTCGGGACACATCTCCTATGGGTGATGATGTTGTGGTGAGTCTGGACCTAAGCAATTACGAACTTCTCTGGCCTGCATCGCTGTTCATATCCGAGGGTGAGCGCGTGCTCCGGTCCACAGGCTCCTGGCAGGACCGGGCTATCTGGCTCCTGACGGAGGCCCTGGCCGGCACAACCGCAGTCGCCGACTTCGAGGATCTGCCCAACCACACCGCGCCGACAGCCGATCCCTGGGCGACCACCGCCACCGGCTGGGGCACCAAACGGGCCGTGATGGACCAGCACGACTGGTTCACCGAACTCATCCGCCGGGCGCCCGAGCTCAGGCATGCGGCCGCGCCCCGGCCGTACTGGCCGCAGCGCCGCGGCAATGGACTCGCTCACGATGGCAGTACCGCGCGAGACACCCGAGGGGACATCGCGCGGCTCATCAGCGAGTTCGCCGACAACGGCTACCTGGCCGAAGTCTTCGGCGAGGAATGCATCGACGATCACAGCGAGCTGCCTGACCCCTCCGACGTGATCGACAGGCGACTTGGCATCCCTGATCTGTGGCCGCTGGCGCCGGAGGCGTGGGGCGAAGACACCTTCTACGGGCTGATCGAGGTGTTCCACGACCTGGTGAGCCGCCCCGTACGCGGCGTTTCCACTCCTACAGCGGCTGCGGATGGCACCACTCGGAGTTTCACAACGGCCCGGCACGCGTTCTGTACCGGTGGAAAGTCAACCAGCTGTTGCGCGAGGCAGGCATCGATTACGAACTGGCCGCCGAGGGTGAGGACCTCGGGCGCCTGGTCGCCGTCACCGACGACGCCCGAAGCCAGCTGGTGCACCGCGCCCTCAACGACAGCCCACCCGGCACCACCGCCGGAGTCCGCCATGCCATCGCCCTCTTCCGAGGGCGTGACACGTCAGCCGAGAGCAAGCGATCGGCCATCTTCAACCTCGCCCGCATCCTTGAGGAACGCCGTGCCCTGATCAAGCAGCACCTCGGGAAGGACGAAGGCGCGCTGTTCGAGATCGCCAACCGCTTCGACCTGCGCCACCGCCGGGCCGACCAGCGCGGCGAGTACGACGAAGCATTCCTCGACTGGATCTTCTGGTGGTACCTCGCCACGGTAGAGCTGACCAACCGGCTGATCGCGTCGCGGCGCCTCGCCTGAGCCGTGGCGCCGAACGTGCCTCCCGATCGGGTGACCGTCTCAGTAGTCGTCCCGATCGGAGGGCGCATCGTGCTCCTCGATGGTCGTAGGTGCAGGTACCGCAGTTGTACAGCGTCGTGTCGCACTCGTCGTGGTGATCCCACACCGGTCGGCGCTTCGGACGCCGCCGACTGCACGGAGCCGGCTTTCGCAGACCGGACCGAGGCGACCTGGGTGGCGGCCGCCGGTACCGCTCACGCCCATTCCACGCCGATGTCCCGCAGGACGGTGCGCTGGTGGTGGGTGAGCCGTGCCAGCCTCTGCTTGGTGTTGGTGGCGAACGCACCGAGTTTCACGGTGTGCTCGGCCCCGTCGATGACGACCTGTTCGGTATGGGGTCGGGGGACGGTGGTTTTGCCTTCCCTCGCGATGTACTGGGCGTAGGCGGCGACACCGCGTTGGAATGCCGCTGACAGCTTCTCCGCCCCGGCCTCCGTGTTCTTCCCGGCCGGGGCGGGGGCCGGCTGCTCGACGGGCTTGATTCCGAGCCCGGTCAGTCGCTCCCGCTGCTCCTCGGCCAGCAGCTTCCAGGCGGCGGGCTTCTGCTGCCGCTGGATCCACGCCCCCAGATCGTCGCCCTCGAACAGCACACCGGGCTCGATGTGAGGGAGGACTGCGCCGGGTTCCTCGGCTGCCAGGTCACGCAGGATTGCGTAGTGGCGCTGCCAGTCGAGGGGCCAGGGGCAGTTCCAGTCGGGGTCGATGGCGGTCATCTGCGCCGCTCTGGCCTCGGCCCGTTCGGTGTCCTTCCCCAGTCCGCCCTTGCGCCGGAGGTTGGCCATGTGCCGCCCCACCGGCTGCGCCTCGGTCTCGGTCTGACCCCAGAGGGCGTCCTGCCGGGGTGCGAGGTGTCCGTGGGCGCGGTGGTAGGAGCGGAAGAACGCGAGCTTCGTCTCCCACGCCTCATCTCCGGGTTCCCACACCATCCCCTCCTCGTCCAGCAGCACGCGCCGCCGTTCCTCCAGGTCCCCGGTACGGGCTGCACGGCGCTGCTCCGCCTCCCAGCGTCCGAGGGGGTAGTTGACGACGCCGACCGGGACTTCGGTGTCGTAGGGGGTGGCCACGAGCCCGGTGATCCCGTTCTCGAATCGCCAGCGGCGCCGGGCCTCGAAGCCCTCCAGCCACACCAGCGACTCCGGCCGGTAGACCCGGGTGCGCAGGAACGCGGCGATCGTCGCGGGGTCGCGCGGGCCGGAGAAGTGCAGCAGAGCCGACTCCACCGCCCCCTCGGTCCCGTTCTCTTCCTGCTCCTGCTCCTGCTCCTGCTCCTGCTCCTCGTTCTCGCCGGCCCGGATGATCTGGCCGTCCTCGTCCCGCTTCACGTGGGTGCGCTTGTCCTGCTTGCCGCGGGACAGCGTCCGGGATGCCAGCTGCTCGACGAGACGGGCGTCATGAGAGCGCAGGCCGTTGAGTACGGCGACCAGCGGCTTGTAACTGGCGGAGGCGATCATGCCGCCGGGGTCTTCCCCGGCCTCCAGGAACACCGGCACGATGATCCTGGCCACCTTCGTCGTGCCGTCCGGATTCGGCCGGAGCGCGCGGCCGATGTTCTGGACGATCTCGACCTGGGAGCCGCGGGTCTCGGCGAAGCAGATCGCCTCGACGCCTCGTTCGCCGACGATGTCGACGCCTTCGCCGAGGACCCGCACGGAGGCGAGGAACGCGCGGTGGACCCGCTTGTTCTCGGCGTTGATGCCGCCTGCGAACTGGCGGATGACCTCGCGCCGCTCGCTGACGAGGTGGTCGCCGCACAGCCATTGGGCCCAGACGCGGTCCGCAGGGACGTGGCGGCCGGCTTCCAGCTCGTACAGTTCGGCGTCGATCGACGACTTCGGCAGCGCCTCGGCGTCCTTCAGCGCCTTGTCGGACGCTTCGGTGCGGTAGAGCTCGGCGGCCGTGTGCGGCAGCTTGGCGGCGAACGCTTCGGCTTCCTCGACGCGCTGGTGGAATGTCATGACGGTGCGGAGGTTCTTCGCTGCGGCGTGCTCCAGGAGCGCGGTCTGCAACAGCGCGAGCCGCCGGCCCCGCAGCGCCTCCTCCGAGATGCCGAGGATGGGGTCGGGGTCGCGGATCTCCAGGACGTCGATCTCGAATCCTGCCAAAATCTGACGCTCGACCGCCTCCGAGAGCCCGAGATCGACGATCCGTTCCCCGTACGTCTCGGAGTCCCCGCTCATGGACGCGATCTCCAGCTCGCGCCCGTCCTTGCCCTTCTGCGGGCGCGGCGCGGCGAGGATCCGGGGCGTGGCGGTCAGGTAGAGCCGGAAGTCCGCGGGGATGCGCCGGTTGTCGTGGATCGCCGCCCATGCCCGCCCCATGTCCCCGGCCGTGCCGTGGGCCTCGTCCACGACGGCGAGGTCGAAGCCGTCCATCTGCTGCCCGTACAGCCGCTCCCCGCCCGCCAGGGCGGCTTCCAGCGGCCCCCGGACCCGAGTCTGTCCGGTTGGGTCGGCGGGGTCTTCCCGGTCCACGAGGGAGGCGTAAGTGGCTAGGACGATGACCGGCCCGGACCCGGCCCACAGCGCCAGCTGGATGGCGTTGGTCGTCGACCGGACCCCGAGCCCCTTCAGCACGGCGTCACCTTCGAGCGAGCACACGGCGACCATCGGCGCGGTGTGGCCGACCCGGCGCCACGCCTCGGCGGTCTGGACGAGGAGGTCGAGGGTGGGGACCATCACCAGGATCCGGCCGCTCCGGAAGCAGTCGTACGCGGCGGCGGCCACGGTGATCGTCTTCCCGGAGCCGGTCGCTGACACGACCATGGCACGGGCACCATGCTCCGTCACAGACGATCTTGCCGGGAATCCCACCCACCTGCGGATACGGGAATTCGCATCCACCTGATGTTCCCGGAGCTTTACACCAGACATTCCAGAGCCCTTTCCTTCTCGCTTCGGTGTGCGTTTTTGGGATGTCAGCGCGGATTGAAAGCGGGCACCGACACGGTGCCGTCCTCACCGGCGACGGCGTGCTTGGCGAGCTGCGCCACGACCTGGTCCGGGGAGACGCCGGCCCGGGCGGCAAGGGCCTGGATCCGCCGGCCCGCGGGCGCGGTGAGCCGCACCTCGGCCCGCAGTTCGTCCCTCTCGTCCCGCCGCCGCGCCTGGTGCGCGGCCTGCCGCTCCAGGAACCCCGCGCGCCAGGTCTCCCGCTCGCGCGCCCAGGCGGCGCCCTCGGCGCCCTTCTCCGGCTCGTAGACCGTCCAGCCGGACGACTCCATCAGGGCCTGAACCCGGTGCCACTCGACATGCTTGGCGGCCCACCGCTCGGCCAGCTCCTCCGGATCCCAGGCGAACGGCTCCTGCTCCAGGTCCCGGGGCGGAGACCGCAGCGCCGCCTGACGCTCGGCCTCCGTCTCGCGCTCCCGGACAGCGGCCTCAGCGACCGCCTCGTCCACCCCTCGGGCGGTCAGACCCGCACCGTTGCGCCGGACCGAGTCACGGGCCACATCCTCAGAAGTCCAGATCACCGCTGCTCCCCCTCTTCCGCTTCGTTCTTCAGGGCCAGGCCGTGGTTCTCCAGGTGGTTCAGGAGGAGCCGGGTGAGGTCGCGGGCGGGGTCGCTGATGTGGAGCCGGCCGTCCTCGGGGTCGAGCCGGCCGGGGAGGACGATGGTGCGGGTGAAGAAGTCGCAGAGCGCCCCGACTGTTTCCGGTGGGATGGTCACCGGGCCTTCCAGGTCGCTGTGTGTGAGGGCGGCGTTCATGACCGTGCCCAGGTGCCGCTGCCGGGCCAGTTCGTCCGCATCCTGCTCGTGCACCCGGCCCCCGGTCTCCGGGATCTCCTCGGACACCTCCACGACGCGGTACAGGCCCTTGGTGCCGTACAGGCCGGGGTCCCGCTCGTTGACCCTGCGGACGATGGCCACGGCCTCCTCGACCGACCGCACCACGGTGTGATTCGTCGTGGTCACGGCCCCGGGGTGGTTGTCGCCGGTGCGCTGCGCGACGACCCGGTAGCGGAACAGCTCCGGCTCGCCGGGGCCGTTCTGACGCCTGCGCTCCTCGTCCCGCCAGCGCTGCACCCCGGAGTCCTGTTCAGGGGTGTACTGGTCCATGTCCTGCTGGTCCATCAGCTGCCAGATCCGCCGGAGCTCGATCCTGCGGACGGCCGCCAGCCAGTCCGCGGCACTCCTCACGTCAGGGTGCTGCTCCAGCTCTCCCGCTGCGGTGAGCAGTTCGTGGACCTGGCCGCGCGTCAACCCGGTGACCTCACCCCAGATCCCCTCCCGCGCCGACAGCCGCTGCTCAAAGCTCAGCCGCTCCACAGTCGGCCCGGGGGCACCTTCCGCGGCCTCCTGGCCCTCCAGTTGCTCCTGCCACCGCAGGAAGTCCGCTCCCTGCTCCTCGGCCGCCTGGTAGTCCGGGCCGTACCTGTCCTCGCCATACGCGGACAAAGCCGCAGCTTCCCCGACCTCGGCGTGCTCCCACCGCTCTTCGGACGAGGAGAGCTGCCAGCGCCTGCCCTCCATCAGCGCCGGCAACAGGGCGCTCAGGGCGCGAGGCGCGGCGATGGAGGACACAGGGAGCGTGAACGTGCTCTCCACACAGTGCTCCACCACACTGCACGTCCAGCCTTGGTCCGCTGACGTCCACGTCAGAGTGAGCCCCGAGGGCCATTCCTCCGCATTGAGCCTGGGCGAGCCCACTGCCCAGTGCCAGGACGCGGTGCAGGACTCACGGTGAGCCTCGTCCCGAATCACCGAATGGGAGGCCCCGGCGAACCCTGCTCGAGCGAACTCCCGCTCCACTGCCTGCGCATATCGCTTCCACGTAAGGAAAGCACTCATCCGCCAATCCTTCCCCACCGATAAGGCCACCTCTTCACACTCTGGGGGTATGCCTTGTTTTCCCTAACTCTACATGCTGCCTACTCTACCAACCCCTGATATCCTGAAGCCCAACCCGATCGAGTCCCCGCCCCCTACTGCTGCTCCCCGCGAAGCGGGCCCAGGTCCCGGAGCGCAGTGGAGGGACCCTCACCCCCCGTCAGGTCCCGGAAGGAGCGCAGCGACCCGGGACCACCCCCATCCGGTCACCCCTAAACCCAATCCGCACAAGCCGATCCACGCGCGCAGCGCGCTGACCGGCCGTCAGCACGGCGCGAGCGCAGCGAGGGCCCGCCCCACCCCCAAGGGCCGCGCAGTGGCCCGCCCCCGCTCCAGGGCCCCGAGAGCGCAGCGAAGGGGCCGTCCGGGCTCCGCCCGGACAAGGGGTGCGCAGCACCCCGCCCCCCTTGCGCATCGCGCAGCGATGCGGT